>NZ_BNBT01000065.1 GCF_014656095.1 Streptomyces longispororuber | reverse complement strand
AGATCGCCGTCACCTGGTCGGCGCCGTCGCCGGGGGCCGCGGCCAGCGCGCCCGTGCCGCCGCCGGAGGAGGCCTGGCCGTACGCGGGCAGCGCCTGCGTGGCGGGCTCGCCGTGCGGCGCGTACGCCGTGGCCGTCAGGTCGCCGGGCCCGGCCGCCGACCCGAAACCGGCCTCGGCCCCGGCGCCCGGGAACTGCCCCGCCCCCATGGCCAGCAGCGGCGGCACCAGCGCGATCCCGGCGAGCAGCCCCTCCGCGGGCGTCAGGCGTGCGCCGAGGCCCGAGCAGGCCGCGCAGTCCCGGGTGTGCCGGACGAGCCGCTTGCGCCACAGCGCGGACGGCGCCCCGTCCCAGGGCGCGGTCAGGGCGGCCAGCTCGGGGCAGCGCGGCTCGGCGGCGAGCGCGCGGACGACGACCCGCGCCGCCTCGAGCTGGGCCTTCATGCGCTGCACGCGCACAGCGGTGTGCTCCGGGGTCAGCTCCAGCGCCCGGGCCACCTCGTCGCGGGACAGCTCACCGGCGGCTTCCAGCCACCACAGCGCGAGCAGCTCCCGGTGGTCGTCGTCCATCCAGCGGGTGGCCTGCGCGACCTCCTTGCGCTCCCCGGACAGGCCGAGCCTGAGGATCGTGACGTCCGTGAAGTCCCCGCCCGGGGCCGGGACGTCGTACGCGTCCTGCAGACTGCCGGCGACGGGCGCCGACCGCTGGTGGCGCCGGGTCTCGTTCATCGTGACGGCGACGAGCCAGGAGCGGAACGAGGCCGGGTCGCGCAGGCCGGGCAGCCCGCGCAGCATCCGCACCATGATGTCCTGCACCAGGTCGTCGACGTCGGCGTGGCCGCGCAGGGCCCGGCCGACGATGTTGTACACGAGCGGCAGACAGGCGGCCACCAGCCGGTCCTGGGCCCGCGGGTCCCCGGCGCGGCCCGCGACGACCAGAGCCGTCAGCCCGGCGCCGTCCCCTTGCTGCGGCTCCCACTGATCGTGCTGCACGACACATCTCCTGTCCTGATCGGTACGTGGTGCTGGGTACGCCCACTGCCTTGGAGATCCTGCGGGGCGGGGGCGGATAACAGAAACAGCGCGGATCACTTTGAGATCTGACTCACGTCGGCCGCACGCCCTCCCTTCCGGCTCCAGCCCCGGCCCCGCCCCGGCTCTTGCTCCAGCCCGCACCGGCCGGTGGCCCCCTCCCGGCGGGGGCCACCCCCACCCCCGGCCCACCGGGCAGCCGGATGGCAGTCCCCGTACCGCGTCCGGAAACGTGGTGCGCACAGCGATCGCCCCACCGACCGGAAGGCCTGACCGTGCGCCTCGCCCCTGCCACCGCCACCGCCACC
Organism: Streptomyces longispororuber; assembly: GCF_014656095.1. GTDB lineage: Bacteria > Actinomycetota > Actinomycetes > Streptomycetales > Streptomycetaceae > Streptomyces > Streptomyces longispororuber. The sequence goes on along the minus strand of NZ_BNBT01000065.1, from coordinate 40,814 downwards.
GCCACCGCAGTCGTCCTGGCCCTCGCCGCGGGAGCGGCGGCAGCCGCCCCGAGCACCGGCGACCGGCAGCGGCCCACCGCGGAGAGGCACCCCGCCGCGGCCGCGGGGCAGCCGGACACGGCCGAAGGACGCACGGACACGACAGAGGGACGGACGGACAGGGCCGAGGGACGGACGGACAGGGCCGAGGAGCAGCCGGTCGCCGACGGTTTCTGGCGCACCGACGGCTACGGCACCGTCCTGTCGCTCCACGACGGCACCCTGCGCGAGTACCAGACCACCTCCGTGAGCTGTCTCAAGGGCGACACCGCCCGGCGTACGGGCCCCGGCCGCTACACCACGCCCGACGGCACCGTCCTGACCGTCCGTACCCGGCAGGACAAGGACCACGCGTCCATGAGCGCCGACAGCAGTGTGGGCCACCGCGCACTGCGGCGCGTCCCGGCGCTGCCCGCCGCGTGCGCGCGCCCCGCGCCCAAGGGTCCGCGGGCCGCCTTCGACGTCTTCTGGCAGTCCTTCGCCGAGAACTACCCGTTCTTCGCGGCCAAGGGCATCGACTGGGACGCCGTACGGGACCGGTGCCGGCCCCGGGTGCACCGGGACACCACACGGGACGAACTCTTCGCCGTCTTCAGCGAGATGGTGGAGCCCCTGTACGACGCCCACGTCGCCGTGCGGGACGGCGACCGCGTCTTCGCCCGGGTGCGCCCGGGCACCGTCATGCCCTCACAGGAACTGGACACCAAGGTCAAGGAGTTCGTCGAACGGCGCGACCTGAAGGACGCCACCCACCGTCAGGACTTCGCCCAGGGCCGGATCACCTACGCCGACCTGCCCGGCGGCCAGGGCTACCTGCGGATCTCCGGCTTCGCCGGCTACGTGCCCGACGGCCCGTTCGCCGCGCACCGGGCCGAGCTCGACCGGGTGCTCGACACCGTCCTCACCAAGGACCGCGTCCGGCGCCTGCGGGGCCTGATCATCGACCTGCGCGTCAACGGCGGCGGCTCCGACGCCCTGGGCCTGCGCATCGCCGAGCGCCTCACCGAGACGCCCTACGTCGCGTACGCCAAGCGCGCCCGCAACGACCCCGCCGACCCCACCCGGCACACCCGCCCCGAGCCCCTCCGTGTCCGCCCCGCCGACGCGCCCCGCTACACCGGGCCGATCGCGCTCCTGACCGGTGGCTCCACGGTCAGCGCGGGGGAGACCTTCACCCAGGCCCTGATGGACCGCCCGGGCAGGACCGTACGCGTAGGACAGCCGACACAAGGAGTCTTCTCCGACGTCCTGGCCCGCGACCTGCCCAACGGCATGTCCGTGTGGCTGCCGAACGAGGAGTTCCTCACCCGCGCGGGCCGCACCTTCGACGGCACCGGCATCCCGCCCCACCTGAGCGAACCGGTCTTCACCGACGAGGAGTTCGCCCGGAACCGCGACTCCGCGTTCGACCGGGCCAGGCGCGTGCTGCGCGCCGCCGCGCCGGACAGCCGTCCGCCGCACGCCTCTTGATGGTTCGTCAGGCGGCGGGTTGGATGGCGCGGACCACGCTGGACACCCACGGCGTCCCTGTCGACCACCGGAGGTCCGCCCATGGCCCCGCGCCGCGCGCACCGCCTCGCCCCCGCCGTGCTCCTCGCCGCCGCCCTCCTGTGCGGCGCGCTCACCCCCACGGCCGAGGCCCGGCCCACGGACACGCAGGCGCGGGGCAGGCCGGTGACGGACGCCGGACCCGCCACGGCTCGCACCGCGCCCGCCCCGTCCGCCACCGGCATCCCGCGCCTCACCGACCGCCGCGGCCGCGCCCTCACCCTGCGCGGCTGGAACGTCGAGGACAAGGTCCACCAGGGTGACGAGGCGCTCAGCGCGATCACCGAACGCCACTTCAAGGACCTGCGCGCCCAGGGCTTCAACTTCGCCCGCCTGCTGGTCTTCTGGGACGACCTGGAGCCCCGGCGCGGCCACTACAGCACCTCGTACCTGCGCAAGATCCGGCGCGTCCTCGACTGGGCGCACCGGCACGGGATCCACGTCGTGCTGGACGCCCACCAGGACGTCTTCGGCCCGGCCTTCGGCCACCGCGGGATTCCCCGGTGGGCGACGCGCACCGACGGCCTGCCCTTCACCCCGCACCCCGACGACTGGTTCGCCGAGTACTTCGAGCCCGCCGTCCAGCGTGCCTTCACCCACCTCTACGAGGACAAGGACCTGCGGGCCGCGCAGGCCCGCATGTGGCGCCTGCTCGCCGACCGCTTCGGCGGCCACCCCGCGGTGCTCGGCTACGACCTGATCAACGAGCCGATGGGCGAGCTGCGCCCCGGCGAGGACCTGGCCACCGCCGCCCGCCGCATCGAGGCCACCCAGCTCACACCCCTGTACCGGCGCCTCGCCGAGGCCGTCCGCAGCCGGGACCGCTCCACCTGGCTGTTCGTCGAGCCGACCCCGATCGTCGGCGAAGGCGTCCCCACCGGCCTCGGCCGCGTCGACGACGAGCGGGTCGTGTACGCGCCGCACTTCTACAACACCGCGATGGAGGCGGGCGCCGACTACGACCCGGCGGCGGGCTGGATCGAGGCGTACGAGCGGGCCGTCACCGCCTACCCGCGCCGGTACGGCCTGCCCGTCGTGGTGGGGGAGTGGGGCCCCCTGAACAGCGGCCTGCCGAACATGCCCCGCTTCTACGACGACGCCCTCGCCTCGCTGAACCGCTACTCCTCCGGCTGGGCGGGCTACGTGTGGTGCTACGGCGGCGGCTACTGCGCGCTCGACCGCGAGGGCCGCTTCCGCCCGCCGAAGGAGCGCACGGCCACGCCCTACGCGCCCGCCGTCGCCGGAGCCGTACGCCACGACGCCTACGACCCGGTCACCGGCACGTACCGCCTCACGTACCGGGCCACGGGCCGTCCCGGCACCACGGAGCTGTCCCTGCCGCCGACGGCCCGGGGCTGGCGCGTCGAGATCTCCGGGCGCGGCGCGGGCGCCGACGCGGACGGCGTCCCGCCGGGGGAGGCGAGCCGCGTGCGGGTGCGGGCGGAGCGCCGGACGGTGGTGGAGGTGCGGGTGACACCGGGCCCGGGACGCCGTCCCTGAGCGCGGCACCGGGCACCGGGCCGGGGCGGGGTGGGGACCGGGCGGTGCCCCCGCGGCGCTCTCAGGCCGCCGCCAGCCCCCGCAGCAGCGCGGGCAGCGCCGTCCCGATCGGCTCGCGCACCACCTCGTCGGCCCGGTCGTCGTACGGGGTCGGCTCGGCGTTGACGATGACGAGGCGCGCCCCGTAGTCGGCGGCCATGCCCGCGAGGCCCGCCGCGGGCTGCACCTGGAGGCTGGTGCCGACCGCGACGAACACGTCGCACGCCTTCGTGATCGCCACGGCGTCACCGAGCACCGCCGGGTCGAGGCTCTCGCCGAACATCACCGTCGCGGACTTCAGGATGCCGCCGCAGGCCGTGCACGGCGGGTCCGCCTCGCCCGCGTCGACCCGGGCGAGCGCCTCCTCCATCGGCCCCCGCGCGTGACACGCCGTGCACACCACCGACCGCGCGGAGCCGTGCAGTTCGAGCACCTTGCGCTCCGGCATCCCGGCCGCCTGGTGCAGCCCGTCCACGTTCTGCGTGATCACCCGCACCGGCACCCCGGAGCGCTCCAGGTCGACCACCGCGTGGTGGGCCGCGTTGGGACGCGCGTGCAGCGCGCGGTTCTCCCGCCGCATCCGCCACGACCGGCGCCGGATCTCCGGATCGTTCATGTAGTACTCGTACGTCACGAGCTTCTCGGCCTCCGGATCCCGCCGCCACAGGCCGTTCGGCCCGCGGTAGTCGGGTATGCCGGAGTCCGTGGAGATCCCGGCTCCGCTGAGCAGGGCGACGAGGGGCTGGCTCATGCCACCGAGCCTAGACGCCGGCCCCGGCGCACCGTCCGAACGGCCGTCCCACCCGTGGTCATTAGTCACATTTGCCCGCCCTCCTGCTACTCTCTGTGGTCACTCCGTCATCATGAGCAAACTTGCAGAGGTGTACGTGAAGGTCGCCTGCGTCGGCGGTGGGCCCGCCGGACTGTATCTGTCCATCCTGGTGAAGCGGCAGGACCCGGCCGCCGATGTCACCGTGTACGAGCGCAACCCGGAGGGGTGCACCTACGGCTGGGGCGTCACGTACTGGCGGGGACTGCTCGACAAGCTCCGGGCACACGACCCCGAGTCCGCGCGCGCCGTCGAGGAGCACTCCGTCCGCTGGCGCGACGGCGTCGCCCACGTCGGGGACATGACGGCGCGGCACCGCGGCGACGAGGGCTTCGGCATCGGCCGCCACCGGCTCCTCGAACTCCTCGCCGCACGGGCGCGGGAGCTCGGCGTCCGGCTGGAGTTCGGCCGCGAGATCACCGCCGCCGACCTGCCCCTCGACGCCGACCTGGTGGTCGCGGGCGACGGTCTGCACAGCGCCCTGCGCGGCGCGCGCGCCGACCACCACGGCACCCGCGTCGCCGCGGGGCGCAACCGCTACATCTGGCTCGGCACCACCAAGGTCTTCGACGCGTTCACCTTCGCCTTCGTGAAGACCGAGCACGGCTGGATCTGGTGCTACGGCTACGGTTACGGCCCCGAGGGCAGCACCTGTGTCATCGAGTGCGCCCCCGGGACGTGGACCGGGCTCGGCCTCGACCGCGCCGACGACGCCGAGGGCCTCACGCTGCTGGAGAAGCTCTTCGCCCACGTCCTGGACGGGCACCCCCTCATGGGCCGCCCCACGGCCGACGGCAGATCCCCGTGGCTGACCTTCCAGACCCTCACCAACCACCACTGGTACCGCGACAACGTCGTCCTCCTCGGCGACGCCGCGCACACCACGCACTACTCGATCGGGGCGGGCACCACCCTCGCCCTGGAGGACGCCATCGCCCTCGCCACCGCCCTGCGCCGCCACACCGAGCTCCCGCGCGCCCTCGCCGCCTACCAGGACGAACGCAAGACCGCCCTGCTGTCGACGCAGAGCGCGGCCCGCTACAGCGCCCAGTGGTACGAGAACCTGCCCCGCTACATCGACCTGCCCCCGCACCGCATGTTCGCCCTCCTCGGCCAGCGCCACTCGCCGCTGCTGCCCTACGTCCCGCCCCAGCTCTACTACGGCCTGGACAAGGTCGCCGGCCAGGTGAAGGTGTTGCGCCAGTTCAAGCGCTGGCTGGGCCCGAAGCTCGCCCGGAGCGCGCACACGCGGACCCTGCCGGGCGGCGACTAGCGCCGCGCCGCCGAGGCCCGCGTGCGCGGGGCCGGTGGCGGTCCGGGCCGGGGTCAGGCCCGGACCGCCCGGGCGCCGTTCAGGCCTGCGGGGGGCTGTCCTGGCCCTTGCCCTGCTCCCTGTCCGAGCCGAACTGCTGCCGCAGCTTGTCCTGCGCGGTGTCGACCTGGCCGCTGTACTTCCCCTGTGTCTTCTGGTCGACGAAGTCACCCGCCTTGTCGATGCCCTGGCCGGCCTTGTCCTCGTGGCCCTTCAGCATCTGCTTGAGCTTGTCCATCACAGACATGGGCTGTCTCCTCGCTGTGTCGCCCCTGACTCCAGGTTCACCGCGCCCCGCCCGATCCGCATCCCGTGCGCCGGGGAGTCCGTGCGCCGGAAAATCCCGTGCGGCGCCCCCGCCCCGCCCGTTACCGTCCGGGCATGCCCCCTGAGGAAGACGGATTCTTCGCGGAGGACGTCGCCGCGACATACGACGTGTCAGCGGCGGACATGTTCCGGCCGGACGTGCTGGACCCCGCGGTCGACGTCCTGGCGGAGCTCGCGGGTGACGGGCCCGCCCTGGAGTTCGGCATCGGCACGGGACGCGTCGCGCTGCCGCTGGCCCGGTGCGGCGTCCCGGTGCACGGCATCGACCTGTCCCGCGCCATGACGGCCCGGCTGCGGGAGAAGCCGGGCGGCGACGGCATCGGCGTGACCATCGGCGACTTCGCCACCACCCGCGTCGCGGGCACGTACGCCGTCGTCTACCTCGTCTTCAACACCATCAACAACCTCACCACCCAGGACGCCCAGGTCGCCTGCTTCCGCAACGCCGCCGCCCATCTGCGCCCCGGTGGCACCTTCGCCGTCGAGGTCGGCGTGCCCGACCTGCGCCGGCTGCCGCCCGGCCAGAGCGCGGTGCCGTTCCACATCAGCGCCACGGGGTGGGCGTTCGACACCTACGACGTGGCCACGCAGGCGATGAGCTCGCACTACGTCACCCTCACCGACGGCCGCGCCGAGCACCGCTCCATCCCGTTCCGGTACGTGTGGCCCGCGGAACTGGACCTGATGGCGCGCCTCGCCGGACTTCGGCTGCGCGACCGCTGGCAGGACTGGAACCGGGCGCCGTTCACGAGCGAGAGCACCCGGCACGTCTCGGTGTGGGAGAAGACGGACGCCTGACCGAACCGGCGGCGGTTCCGCCGCGGGCTCTCACCGCCCGGCCAGGAGCCTGTCGACCGTCCGTCCGAACAGCCACGCCGCCGCCCGCCCCACCAGCGGGTCGAGCGGGCGCGGCAGCCACCGCACCCGCAGCTCCTCCCGCCACACCACGTGCGTGCCCCCGCCGGCCGCCGGTCCCACCTCGATCTCGGCCCACCCGAGGACGACCGCACCGCGCTTGGCCAGGCGGCACGATCCGCGGCCACCGTCCGGCGCCCGCCAGGCCACGACCTCCATCGGGTCGTCGAAGGCCAGCGGCCCGAGCCCCGTACGCGCCGTCACCACATCGCCCCGGCCGCGCGGGGCGGCGCGCCGGACCGTGACCGTGGTCAGGGGGATGGTGCGGCCGTGCCGCTCCCAGTCCGTCAGCCGCCGCCACGCCTCGTCGGGGCCGAGGGGCGTCGTACGGACGATGCGGAAGCGCGCCATGGCTCGATCGTAGGCCGCCGGGCCGCGCCCCGGCCCCCGGGGACCGGCCGGGCCCGGCACGTCAGCGTGCCCACTCCGGCCGCCAGGTGCCGGCACCCCGCTCCCCGGGCCGTGCCGGTGCGAGGTGGTCGCGCAGCGCGGCCAGGGCCGGGTGCGGGTTGTCGGCGTGCCACAGCAGGCAGTGCGGGTACACCGGCGTGGGGTCGCGCAGCGGGATGAGCCGCATGTCGTGGCCGACGGGCCAGACGAGGGGCGTGCGTTCGCTGAGGAACGTCGCGAGGGTCGCGGAGTCCGCGATCGTGTCGAGCAGGGCCTCGACGCCGAAGTCCGGCCCGATGGTGTCGATGCTCAGGCCGAAGGCCGCGGCGAGCGCGTCGTAGTACGCGGCCCACTCCGTGCCCGGCGCGTTGCTCGGCATCCAGATGCGGTGCCCGGCAAGATCGGCGAGCGCGATCGCCTCGGCGGCGGCGAACGGATGGCCGGGCCCGGTGAACAGCCGCAGCGGCTCGTCCAGGACGGGCAGCGCCCTGATGTCCTCCGGGAGCTGCCGCCCGGGCATCGTCACGGCGCGGAACGACGCGTCGATGGTGCCCGCCGCGAGCGCCTCCACGGCCGCGTCGGCGCCGTACAGCGTGACGACGTCCAGCTCGACGTCCGGGTGCGCGCGGTGGAAGTCACGCACCAGGCCCGCGGTCGCGGCGCGCCGGCCGACCACGTCGACGCGCAGGGCCCGCCGGCCCGGGCGCACGGAAGCCGCCGCGCGCTCCTCGGCCAGGAGCAGCGCCCGGGCGTGCGGCAGGAACGCCTGCCCGTCGATGGTGAGCCGGGCCCCGCGCGGGGTGCGGGCGAAGAGCCGCACCCCGAGGTCGTCCTCCAGCGCGGCGACGCGCTTGGAGACCGCCTGCTGCGTGAGCGACAGGTCGGCGGCGGCCTTTTGGAACTGCCCGGACTCCGCGACGGCGACGAAGGTGCGTACGGCGTTGAGGTCCACACCGGAGACCCTAGCCGCACAACCGCCCGTTGTGGCGGGGGAGCGGGGCCCGGGCCCCGGAGGGTGGTGCCGTCAGCCGCCCACCACCGGGTAGTGGTCCGAGAGATTGGTGTACGTGTACTCCTTGCCCCAGCTCGACACCGTCCAGGGGGCGCTGCGCTCCTTGATGACCTCGTTCGTCCAGGACGCGGGGCGGACGTGCCCCGCGCGGTGCAGGACGTGGTCGAGGTCCTCGCGGGGGTCGTCGGGGTAGCGCTCGGCGGCGATCGAGTTGTCCCGCGTGTCGAAGGAGTACGGGTGCCCGGTCCGGGCGTCGGGAGCGGCGAGCCCCGCGTCGGCGAGCATCGAGGCGTACTCGCCGCTGTGCCGGTCCACGTTGAGGTCGCCCGCCACGAGGACCTGCTCGGACGCCGGGATGCGCTTGGCGTCCAGGAACGCGTCGAGCTCCTTGAACTGCCGCGCGCGCGTCGCCGCGGCCTCGCCCGCCGCGCAGCCCGGGTCGGTGGACTGGGCGTGCGTACCCACCACGTGCACCCTGGTGCCCCTGACGTCGAGGACGGCGTACACGAACCCCTTGTTGGAGTAGGAGTCGGAGCCGCAGGCGTCCTTGTAGACGTACTGCTCCTTGCGCACGACGGGCCACTTGCTCAGGACCGCGACGCCGCCGTCCTCCGGGGTCAGCGCGGAGTAGGCGCCGCCGGTGGCGTCCCACCCGGACGTGCCGCGGCCCAGCACCGGCGTCTGGTGCGGGTAGAGGGAGGCGGCGTTCTTCCGGAGGGCCTCGGAGGAGGAGTTGTCGAACGCCTCCTGGAGCACGACGACGTCGTTGCCGCGGAAGAAGCCGGCGGCGGGTATCGCCTTGGCGCGGTGGTCCTGCCCCCAGTTCGGGTAAAGGCTCTTGCTGAACAAGAACGCGTTGTACGAGAGCACCTTCAGGCGGGGCGCGTCGGCGGCCGTCGCGCTCGGGGCCGTCGCGGTCAGCGCGGCCGTCGTGGCGAGGGCCACGGCGGCACAGACGCCCAGACGGGCACGCGGCGTGGAGTGGGACACGGGGGTTCTCCCTGTGGGGGCGGGGCGGGGACGGGCCGGTGGGACGCACCGGCGCCCGTCATCCAAGACGCCGCGGATGACGTCCCGTTGACCCGGAGGTGATCATGCGGTGAGCGGGGCGCCGCGGTCCGCCACCCCTGCGCGTGCCGCCGCACGGCTCACCCCGCCCCACGCGGCGGGGTCCCCGCTGAGCCGCCCTGCCCGCCGCCCCGCCACCAGGCACCTCTCGCGCCCCCGCCTCCCGGCCCCGTACGGCGTCGGCCCCGTACGGCGTCTCGGGAGGCGGGGGCCCTCAGGCCCTCAGGCCCTCAGGCCTGGGTGCGGCGGACGCACTCCGCGACGACCGCGCTCAGGCTGCCCGTCTTCTCCAGCAGGTCCCGCTGGAAACGGGCCCCCGTGCCCTGCTTCAGCAGCCGCGCCGTCTGCTCGCGCGCCGCCGCCAGGTCGCCGCTGTCCTCCAGGGCCTCGGACACGTGGTCGAGCAGGGCGTGCACCACCTCGTCGCTCGGCGTGGGCCGCATCGTCAGCGGGTGCAGGAGGACGTCGTCGAGGCCGGAGCGCGCGGCCCGCCAGGCGGCGAGCCGCAGCAGGCTGACACCGTGGCCGACCGGGGGCCGGCCCGCGCGCCACTCCCGCGCGGCCGTCTCGACCAGCGCCCGCGCGAGCGTCGCGATGAGGACGGTCGTGGAGGCGTCCAGGCAGACGTCCGCGACGCGGATCTCGACGGTGGGGTAGCGGTGGGAGAGCCGGGCGTCGAAGTAGACCATGCCCCGGTCGTGCAGCACCCCGGTGGACACCATGTCGCTGACCTGCTGCTCGTACCGCTCGGCGGAGCCGAACACCTCGGTGGGGCCCGCCATGGGCCAGCGCCCCCACACCCGGCTGCGGTAGCTGGCGTACTGGCTGTCCTTGCCCTGCCAGAACGGGGAGTTGGCGCTCAGCGCGACCAGGACGGCGAGCCAGGGCCGGATCCGGTCCACGACCGCCACGCCCTCCTCGTCGGACTCGACCGAGACGTGGACGTGGCAGCCGCAGGTGAGCTGCTCCTGGGTGGTGAGGCCGAACTGCTCCTCCATCCACTGGTAGCGCCCGCCCACGTTGACCGAGGGGCTCGCGGGCAGCGGCGAGGTGGCGAGGGCGGCCACCGAGGCGCCCAGGTCGCCCGCGTGCCGGGCCGCCTCCGCGCGCCACCGGACGATCTCGGCGGCGAGTCTGCCCATGTCGGACTGGGGCTGCGTGGCGAACTCGATCTGGTGGGCGTGCAGCTCCTTCTCGAACGTCTCGTCCTCGGCGTCCTGCCCGCCGTCGCCGTCGGATCCCGGGCTCTGGGCGGAGTCCCTGGCGGCCCGTGCCACGACGGCGGTGGCCAGCGCCTTGGGCTCACCACTCGCATGGTCGAGCAGGAGCAGTTCTTCCTCAACGCCAACGGTACGCACGTGATGCCGCCTTTCTGGGCTGTCTTTTCCGGGGAGTGTGGCGCCCCGGGGGTACCCGGTACCCCGACATGGCGGGTACAGCCGTTCCGGCCCGTGCTTACCGTCACACGTTTGAGTCCCCGCAGGAAGGCAAATGCGTACCCTATGGTGCAAATCGGCTACACGATGATGACCGAGCAGGCGGGTCCCCTTTCCCTCGTCGAGCATGTGGTGGCCGCGGAGCGCGCCGGCTTCGACTTCTCGGTGACCTCCGACCACTACTTCCCGTGGCTCGAGTCCCAGGGGCACGCGCCCTACGCGTGGGGCGTCCTCGGCGCCGCCGCGCAGGCGACCTCGCGGATCCCCCTGATGACGTACGTGACCTGTCCGACGGTCCGCTACCACCCCGCGGTGGTGGCCCAGAAGGCCGCCACGATGCAGTTGCTCTCCGAGGGGCGCTTCCGGCTCGGCCTCGGCAGCGGCGAGAACCTGAACGAGCACGTGGTCGGCGCCGGCTGGCCGTCGCCGCAGGTCCGCATCGAGATGCTGGAGGAAGCGGTCCAGATCATCCGCGCGCTCTTCAAGGGGGACAACGTCAACCACCAGGGCACCCACTTCGACGTGGCGAACGCCCGGCTGTGGGACCTGCCCGACGAGCCGCCGCCCGTCGGGGTGGCCGTCTCCGGCGGACGCTCCTGCGCGCTCGCGGGCCGCCTCGCCGACCTGGTCATCGCCACCGAGCCCAAGGCGGAGCTGCTGGAGGCCTTCGACCGGCACGGCGGCCGCGGCAAGCCCCGGGTGGGCCAGCTTCCGGTCTGCTACGACACCGACAAGGACGCGGCGGTCGCCCGCGCCCACGACCAGTTCCGCTGGTTCGCCGGCGGCTGGCCGGTCAACTCCGAGCTGCCGGGGCCGTCCGGGTTCGCCGGTGCCACGCAGTTCGTCACGCGGGAGGACGTGGCGCAGCAGATCCCGTGCGGCGACAACGTGGACGACTTCGTCGAGGCCGTGCGTCCCTACGCCGAGGCGGGCTTCACGGAGATCGCCCTCGTCCAGGTCGGCGGCGACCACCAGATGCCGTTCATCGACTGGGCCGAGCGCGAGCTCCTGCCCGCCCTGCGCGAACTGTGACGACCGGCCGGCCCCTCGCGACCTCTGGGAGGACAACATGAACGACACACAGGACACCGTGCCCGGCGACGCCGAGTCCCCGTCCCCGGACCTGGTCCAGGTGGTGCTCGGCGAGTGCTCGCCCGCCGACGCGGACGCGGTCTTCGGCGTGCTGCGCGAGCACTTCGACTCCGACCGCGGCGGCGACGCGCCGCACCAGACCGACGAGACCGAGGCGGAGCGCCGTCCCGCGGTGTGGACCGGCGCCTTCCGCGCCTCGCGCACCCCGGACTCCGTCTCCGGCGTCCTGCTCTCGGGCCCCGTGACCGCCGATCTGCAGGGCGGACCGCAGGCCGTCGGGCACGTCCGCGCGACCCTGGAGTCGGCCTTCGACGTGTCGGTGCAGGGCAAGGCCTCCGGCGACCAGGAGGTGGAGGTCCAGCTACGGCTGACGGGCGCCGACCGCGGACGCCCCGGCCCCGGCTGACCGGCGCCGACCGGCGACGGCCCGGCCCCGACGCGCGAAGCGCCCGCCCCGGCACGGCGGTGCCGCGCCGGGCGCCGGGCACGCCCGCGTCAGCACGTCAGTACGTCGACTCGTCAGTACGCCAGTACGTCGACTCGCCAGTACGTCGACTCGTCAGTACGTCGATACGTCAGCACGCGAGCGCGTCAGCACCTCAGAACACCGACATCCCCGTGAGCGTGGTGAAGCGGTCGAGGGCCGCGACGCCCGCCACGGAGTTGCCCCGCTGGTCGAGCCCCGGGCTCCACACGCACAGGGTGCAGCGCCCGGGCACGACCGCGATGATGCCACCGCCCACGCCGCTCTTGCCGGGCAGGCCCACGCGGTAGGCGAAGTCCCCTGCGGCGTCGTAGGTGCCGCAGGTCAGCATGACGGCGTTGACCTGCTTGGCCTGGCTGCGGCTGAGCAGGGTCGAGCCGTCGGCCCGTATGCCGTGGCGGGCCAGGAACCCCGCGGCCAGCGCCAGGTCCGCGCAGGACGCCTCGACGGAGCACTGGCGGAAGTACTGCTCCAGGAGCGCGGGCACCGGGTTGGCGATGTTGCCGTACGACGCCATGAAATGGGCCAGGGCGGCGTTGCGGTCGCCGTGCGCGGTCTCGCTGGCGGCGACGTTCTCGTCGAAGGTGAGGTCCTGGTTGCCGGACTCGGCCCGCAGGAAGTCCCGCAGCGTTCCGGCCGCGTCACCGGTCAGGGCGTGCAGACGGTCGGTGACGACGAGCGCCCCGGCGTTGATGAACGGGTTGCGGGGGATGCCGTGCTCGTACTCGAGCTGCACCAGGGAGTTGAACGGGTTGCCCGACGGTTCGCGCCCCACGTGCTCCCACAGCAGCTCGCCCTCCAGGGAGAGGTCGAGGGCGAGGGTGAAGACCTTGGTGATGGACTGGGTGGAGAAGGGGTGCTGCCAGTCCCCGACGCCGTACACCGTGCCGTCGAGTTCGGCCACGGCCATCCCGAACCGCAGCGGGTCCGCCGACGCCAGCGCCGGGATGTAGTCGGCCGGCCGGCCGCGGCCCGGCAGAGCCTGGACCTCGGCGGCGATGCGGTCCAGGACGGGCTGGAGGGAGGGGGGCACGTGGGCTTGCTCCGTGTTCGTACGGTAATGCGGTGAGGCGTCCGCAGTACCTTAATACCTCGCCGTGATCTTGGGTCCCGTGGTCCCGTCGGGCCGCCCGCCGCGTCCTCCGAGCAGGGCGGCACCCACGACGCCTTTCGTCAGGCGGCACGGTTTGCGGGAGCACCGCCCCTCCGGGACGTCGCACGACGCAAAGCGGAGTTTCCCCTGGTGGGCGAGGTCGTCGCCGTGGATATGCCGTGCGTCTATGACCACCCCCTTGTCCCGGCGCGGAAAGGGGCGCCGGAATTGCCTCTAAGGCAACCCTTCCCCCAAGGGTGGGCAGCGGTGGGCAGAGTTGAAGGCCGACCTGCGGAGGTGGCTCCCCGTGGGCGTGTCGCCTCGTATGACGCTCGGACCCGTCACCCCGGTCGGCGGCGTCAGCGGGGTGCCACGTCCGCATAGCGCACCCTCTCTCTTCGCTTCCGCAATGCGCTGGAGGGTTTCTCGCTCGCTGGCAGGTCAAACGCATGGCCACGCACGGGAAGTAGAGCCCGGGCAAAGAATCCGGCGACCATTGCAAAGTGGAAGTAAAGTAAGTTCTAGGTACACCCAACTGGCCGAAAACAGGTCTGTACCAGGGCCGGAGCAGAGGCACTCTGACCTCCGATCGACGAGGTGCGTGCCCGCGTGGCCGGTGCGGCACGGCGGGCACCGCGACGCGCGAGGGGAGCCCGGGCATGGGCAGGCTACGCGGTAGGGCGCAGGCGCGGCGGGCCGTGGCGGACGCCGCGGAACGACTGCTCGAGATGGGCCGATTACTCCAGCACGCGCCCACGACACCGGAGGGCCGCGCGGTCTTCCGGACCCGGGAGGCGGTCAACGACCAGCCGTACCGGGACCGCTGGGCCCACGACAAGGTCGTGCGCTCCACCCACGGCGTGAACTGCACGGGCTCATGCTCCTGGCAGGTGTACGTCAAGGACGGGCTGATCACCTGGGAGACCCAGGCCACCGACTACCCCTCGACCGGTCCCGACCGGCCGGACTACGAGCCCCGCGGCTGTCCGCGCGGGGCGGCCTTCTCCTGGTACACCTACTCGCCCACGCGCATCCGCTACCCCCTCGCACGCGGCGTCCTGGTGGAGCTGTACCGCGCCGCCAAGCAGCGCCTGGGCGACCCGGTCGCGGCCTGGGCGGAGATCACCGGGGACCCGGAGACGCGGCGCCGCTACCAGTCGGCGCGCGGCCGCGGCGGCCTGGTGCGCATCGGCTGGCAGGAGGCGCTGGAGATCGCCGCGGCGGCCTACGTCCACACCCTCGGCGCCCACGGGCCCGACCGGATCGCCGGGTTCTCGCCCATCCCGGCGATGTCCATGGCCTCGCACGCCGTCGGCGCCCGCTTCCACGCGCTGATCGGTGCGCCCATGCTGTCCTTCTACGACTGGTACGCGGACCTGCCGGTGGCCTCTCCGCAGGTCTTCGGCGACCAGACCGACGTACCGGAGTCCGGCGACTGGTGGGACGCCGCCTATCTGATGCTGTGGGGCTCGAACGTGCCGGTGACGCGGACCCCGGACGCCCACTGGATGGCCGAGGCCCGCTATCGCGGTCAGAAGGTCGTGGTGGTCTCCCCGGACTACGCGGACTCCACCAAGTTCGCCGACGAGTGGCTGCACCCGCACCCCGGCACCGACGGCGCGCTCGCCCAGGCCATGGGCCACGTGATCCTGCGCGAGTGCTTCGCCGACCGGCAGGTGCCGTACTTCACCGACTACGTCAAACGCTTCACCGACCTGCCCTTCCTGGTCACACTGGAGGCGCGGGACGGGGGCACGTACACCCCGGGCGCCTTTGTCACCGCCGCGGACGCCGGCCTGGCCCGCGACGCGCAGCCGGAGACACGGCGGTGGATGCCGGTCTTCGTCGACGCCGTCACCGGCGAAACGGTCGTCCCCAACGGCACCCTGGGGGACCGGTGGAGCAAGGGCGGCGCCGGCCGCTGGAACCTGGACCTCGGCGACCTCGACCCCCTGCTGAGCCTGCACGGCCACCCGGGCACGGCGACCGCGCCCGTCACGCTGCCCCGCTTCGACGAGCCGGGCGGGACCCTCCGGCGCACGGTCCCCACCACACGCGTCGGCGACCGCCTGGTCACCACCGTCTTCGACCTGCTCCTCGCCCAGTACGGGGTGGCCCGCACGGGCCTCGGCGAACCCGTCCCCTACGAGGACGCCGCCACGCCCTGCACCCCCGCCTGGCAGGAGGCCATCACCTCGGTACCCGCCCGGGCGGCGGTGCGCGCCGCCCGGGAGTTCGCCCGCACCGCCGAGCAGACCCAGGGCCGCTGCATGATCGTGATGGGGGCCGGCACCAACCACTGGTTCCACTCCGACACCATCTACCGCTCCTTCCTCACCCTGCTGCTGCTCACCGGCTGCCAGGGCGTCAACGGCGGCGGCTGGGCGCACTACGTCGGCCAGGAGAAGGTCCGCCCCTACGCCGGCTGGCAGCAGCTCGCCACCGGCGCCGACTGGGCACGCCCCTCCCGGCAGATGGCCGGCACGCCGTACTGGTACACGCACACCGACCAGTGGCGCTACGACCGCACCACCGCCGACGCCCTGGCCTCGCCCACCGCGCGTGGCGCCCTCAGCGGGATGCACACCGCGGACCTCGTCGCCCACGCGGCCCGGCGGGGCTGGATGCCCGCCTACCCCACCTTCGGCGCCAACCCGCTGACCCTCGGGCGGCGCATCCGCGACGAGGCGGCCGACCCCACCGCCTGGGTGGCCGCCGAACAGGCCGCGGGCCGCCTGCCCCACGCCGTCGAGGACCCCGACGACCCCGCCAACTGGCCCCGTGTGCTCACCGTGTGGCGGGCCAAACTGATCGGCTCCTCCGCCAAGGGCAACGAGTTCTTCCTGCGGCACCTGCTGGGCACCGCCGACAACGCCACCGCCGAGGAGACCCCGCCCGGCGAGAGGCCCCGGGACGTCACCTGGCGCGACCAGGCACCGCGCGGCAAGCTCGACCTGCTGCTCGCCCTCGACTTCCGCATGACCTCCACCACGCTCTTCGCCGACCTCGTCCTGCCCGCGGCGACCTGGTACGAGAAGCACGACCTGTCCTCCACCGACATGCACCCCTACGTGCACGCCTTCTCCCCGGCCATCGACCCGCCCTGGCAGGCCCGCACCGACTTCGAGATCTTCCACGGCCTCGCCGCCGAGGTGTCCCGCCTCGCCCGCGGCCGCCTCGACGTGGCGTACGACCTGGTCGCCACCGCCCTCCAGCACGACACCCCGGACGAGGCACCGCCACCGGGACCCACCGGGCCGCGGTACGCCGTCGTCGAGCGCGACTACCGAGCCCTCGCCGACCGGCTCGCCGCGCTCGGCCCGCTCCCCGACGAACAGGGCATGCAGGTCAAGGGCGTCACCGTGCGCACCACCGCCGAGAGCCGCTGGCTGAAGGACCGCTGCGGCACCGCCGCCGAAGGACCGGCCCGCGGCCGCCCCCTGCTCGACACCGACGTCAAGCTGTGCGAAGCCATCCTCGCCCTGTCCGGCACCACCAACGGCCGCGTCGCCGCGGAGGGACTGCGCCGGCTCGCCGAGCGCTGCGGGGGCGACAGCGGCCTGGGGGACCTCGCCGCCTCGGTCGCCGAGCGCCGCATCGTCTTCTCCGACACCCAGGCCCGCCCCGTCCAGGTCGGCGCGAGCTTCGAGTGGTCCGGCAAGGAGGCCCCCGACCGCCGCTACGCGCCCTTCACCGTCAACACCGAGCACCGCAAGCCCTGGCACACCTTCACCGGCCGCCAGCACTTCTACCTCGACCACCCCTGGATCGCCGAGTTCGGCGAACAACTGCCCGTCTACCGCCCGCCCCTGGACCTGGCCGTCCTCGGCGAGGCGCCGTCCGCCGACGCCGACGGCGCCTCGGTCACCGTGCGCTACCTGACCCCGCACTCGAAGTGGTCCATCCACTCCGAGTACCAGGAGAACCTGCTCATGCAGACCCTCGCCCGCGGCGGACCCGTCATCTGGATCAGCGTGCCCGACGCCGAGACGATCGGCGTGGCGGACAACGACTGGATCGAGGCCGTCAACCCCAACGGCGTGGTCGTCGCCCGCGCCGTCGTCTCCCACCGCATGCCGCCCGGCACGGTGTTCATGTACCACGTGCAGGAACGCCTGGTGAACGTCCCCAAGTCGGAGCGGACCGGGCGGCGCGGCGGCGTCCACAACGCCCTGACCCGGCTGCTCGTCAAACCCACCCACCTCATCGGCGGCCACGCCCAGCTCTCCTTCGCCCCCAACTACTACGGCCCCACCGGCAACCAGCGCGACGCGGTCACCGTCATCCGCCGCCGCTCCCAGGAGGTCACGTACTGATGCCCCGCGGCAACGGCTCCATCGGACGGTGCATGGCACAGGTCGCGATGGTCATGAACCTCGACAAGTGCATCGGCTGCCACACCTGCTCGGTCACCTGCAAACAGACCTGGACCAACCGCTCGGGCACCGAGTACGCCTGGTTCAACAACGTCGAGACCCGCCCCGGCCAGGGCTACCCCCGCGCCTACGAGGACCAGGACCGCTGGAAGGGCGGCTGGCAGCTCAAGCACGGCCGCCTCGTCCCGCGCAGCGGCGGCCGCGCCCGCCGCCTGGCCCGGCTCTTCGCCAACCCCGAACTGCCCGCGCTCGACGACTACTACGAGCCCTGGACGTACGACTACGAGAACCTCATCAGCGCGCCCCTCGGCGACGACGTGCCCACGGCGGTGCCCCGCTCCCAGGTCGACGGCCGCTCCACCGCGGTCACCTGGGGTCCCAACTGGGACGACGACCTCGGCGGCGGCCCCCGGCACCTCGCGGGCGACCCCGTCCTCAAGAAGATGAACGACCAGGTGCGCCTGGAGTACGAGCAGGCGTTCATGTTCTACCTGCCGCGCATCTGTGAGCACTGCCTCAACCCGTCCTGCGTCGCCGTGTGCCCCTCCGGCGCGCTGTACAAGCGCATCGAGGACGGCATCATCCTCGTCGACCAGGACCGCTGCCGCGGCTGGCGCATGTGCGTCACCGGCTGCCCGTACAAGAAGGTCTACTTCAACCACACCACCGGCAAGGCCGAGAAGTGCACCCTGTGCTACCCGCGCATCGAGGCCGGGCAGCCCACCGTCTGCTCCGAGACCTGCGTCGGCCGCCTGCGCTACCTCGGCGTGATCCTGTACGACGCCGACAAGGCGGGCGAGGCCGCCGCCACCCCGGACGAGAAGGACCTCTACCAGGCGCAGCTCGACTGCTTTCTCGACCCGGCCGACCCCGGCGTCGTGGCCGCGGCCGAGGCGGCCGGCATCCCGCACGACTGGATCACCGCCGCCCGCCGCTCCCCGGTGCACGCGCTGATCAGCCGCTACCGGGTGGCCCTGCCACTGCACCCGGAGTACCGCACCCTGCCCATGGTCTGGTACGTCCCGCCGCTGTCACCGGTCGTGGAGTCCCTCACCGCCACCGGCCACGACGGCGAGGACCCCGCCACGCTCTTCGCCGCCATCGACTCCCTGCGCATCCCCCTGGACTACCTCGCCGGGCTCTTCACCGCTGGCGATCCGGCACCCGTCGAGGCCGCCCTGTGCCGCCTCGCCGCGATGCGCACCCACATGCGGCGCGTCAACCTCGGCGAGGAGCGGGACCCGGCCGTCGCCCGCGCCGTCGGCATGGACACCACCGACATCGAAGCCATGTACCGGCTGCTCGCCCTCGCCAAGTACGACGAGCGCTACGTCATCCCCACCGGCTACCACACCACCGCCATCGGTGACGAACCCGACGGGTGCAGCCTCGACCACGACCACGGCCCCGGCATGTACGACGCCGGCGCCTTCCACGCCCCGCTGTCCGAGTCCGAGTCCGAGTCCGAATCCGAGCCCACGGCCGCGGGGACGTCCCTGCGCGGCCGCGTCAACCTCCTCAACTGGAACGGACGAGGCCGCCCCGCGGGCCTCTTCCCCCGCCGCGACGGACACACCACATGAACACCACCGCCCTGCTCCACCAAGCGGCGTCCCTGCTCCTGCGCCACCCCGACGACGACTGGCCGCGGCGGCTGCGGGCCGTCACCGACGCCCTCACCCGCGCGCCGAGCCCCCACGCCGCGCCCCTGCGCCGGTTCTGCGCCACCGTCACCGGCACGCCCGCCCTCACCCTGTCCGCCCGCTACGTCGCCACCTTCGACCGCAGCCGCCGCCGCACCCTGCACCTGACCTACTACACCGACGGCGACACCCGCCGCCGCGGCCGGTCCCTGCTGCGCTGGCAGCACCTCTACCGCGCCCACGGCTGGCAGCCGCCCGCCGACGAACTGCCCGACTTCCTCCCCCTGGCCCTGGAGTTCGCCGCCCGCTGCCCCGGCCCGGGCCGCACCGCCCTGCAGGAGCACCGCGCCGCCCTGGAGCTCCTGCGCCTCGCCCTGCGCGACCACCGCAGCCCCTACGCCGACGTCCTCGAAGCCGTCTGCGCCACCCTGCCCGGCACCTCGCCCGCCGACCGCGCGGCGGCCATGCGCCTGGCCCGCACCGGCCCGCCCACCGAGACGGTCGGGCTCCCGCCGTTCCCCGGGCGCACCGCGCCGAGCCCGCACGAGGAGGCGACCGCCCCGTGAACCACCTGCACACCGCCCTGTGGGGCGTGCTGCCCTACCTCGTCGCCACCGTCCTGGTCACCGGCACCGCGTGGCGCTACCGCTACGACCGGTTCGGCTTCACCACCCGCTCCAGTCAGCTCCACGAACACCGGCTGCTGCGGATTGGCGGCCCCCTGTTCCACTACGGCCTGCTCTTCGTCGTCGTCGGACACGTCATCGGCCTGCTCGTCCCCGAGGCCGTCACCGAACGCGTCCACGTCCACGAGTGGCTGTACCACGCCAACGCGCTGCTCGTCGGCGGCGCCGCGGGCCTCGCCACGCTGGCCGGACTCGCCGTCCTGCTCCACCGCCGGCTGCGCGTGCCCGCCGTGCGCGCCGCCACCAGCCGCGGCGATCGCGCCGTCTACCCGGTCCTCGCCGCGGTGCTCCTGGCCGGGCTCGCCGCGACCGCCACCACCGTCCCACCCCACCACTACGACTACCGCCTCGGCGTCTCCGTGTGGTTCCGCTCCCTGTTCGCCCTCGCCCCGGACGTAGCGGCCATGTCCGCCGCCCCCTTCGTGTACCAGGCCCACGTCCTGCTCGGCCTCGCCCTGTTCGCGCTGTGGCCCTTCAGCCGCCTCGTCCACGCCTTCACCGCGCCGCTCGGCTACCTGGCCCGCCCCTACATCGTCTACCGCTCCCGCGGCGCCCGGCCCGCGGTACGGAACGGCACCGCGCGCCGGTGAGCCGCCAGGCGCTCCGCGACCGGTGCCGGGCCCTGCCCCCGGCGTGCTTCGCCCCGGTCATGGCCACCGGCATCGTCTCGCGGGCCCTGGCCGAGGCCGGGGCCCGTACCGCCTCGGCGCTGCTCCTCGCCCTCGCCTGCGCCACCTACGCGCTCCTCCTCGCGGCGAGCGCCGTCAAGGCCCTGTGCCACCGCGCCCATCTGCGGGCCGAACTGACCGACCCGGCCCGCCTGTTCGGGCACTACACCTTCGTCGCGGCCTCCGGCGTCCTCGCCACCCGCCTGGGCCACGGGCCCGCGCGGGGCGTCTCGTACGCCCTCCTCGCGCTGGCCGCCGCCGTGTGGACGGCGCTGACCACCGCCCTCACCCGCCTCCCGCGTGCCACCGCACGGGCGGCCGCCCGGCAGGCCGACGGCACCTGGTTCCTGGCCACCGTCGGCCTCCAGTCGCTCGTCCTGTGCCTCACCGCCCTGCCGCCCCGGCGCGTGTTCCTGGCGCCGGCCCTCGCCCTGTGGTGGTGCGGCGTCCTGTTGTACGCCCTCACCCTTGCCGTGGTCACCCGGCGGCTAATACGCCACCCGCCCGAGGCCGACCGCTGCACCCCGGCGTACTGGATCACGATGGGAGCCGCGGCCATCAGCACCCTCGCGGGCACCCAACTCCTCGACCAGGACCGCTTCCGGCCCCACGCAGTGCACGGCCCCCTGACGCTCGCCGTGGTCACCCTGTGGAGCTGGGCGAGCACGCTCATCCCGCCGCTGCTCGCCACCGGCTGCTGGCGCCACCTGCACCACCGCGTGCCCCTGTCCTACGAGCCCGCCCTGTGGTGCGTTGTCTTCCCCGTCGGCATGTACGCCACCGCCACCCTGCGCGTCACCGCCACGGTGACCCACCCCGCGCCCACGGCCGTCGCGCTCCCCCTCGCCTGGAGCGCGGCGACGGTGTGGCTGACGGTGCAGGGCCTCGCGCTGGCGTCGCACCGCCCGGCCCGGCTGTGACGCGCCGCACTCAGCGGCCTCGGCGGACCGGCACCGGGTCCCGTCCGGTCGCCGCCGGACGGGCCCGGTACTCCGCTCGCCGTACTCCGCTCGCTCAGAGTCCGATCGTGGCCAGTGCCGGGCGGAACGCGGTGAGGGCGCCGTCGACCGGCTGGGGAACCGTCCACGTGTCACCGGGCAGGGGGAACCTGCTGCACCAGATGCGCTCGTCACCGCCGGCGCCCTTCCAGGTCATGTAGACGGAGCCGCTGTACACCGCGAGGGCCGGCCCGACGCTGGTGAGCGCGCCGGGCACCGGCCGCGGTGCCGTCCAGGAGGCCGAGTTCGGGTACAGGCGGCTCCAGAAGACGCGCTGGTCGTTCCCGACGCCCTTCCAGGCCAGGTGCAGGCCGCCTCCGGGCGGGCCCGCCAGCGCGACGCCACCGCTGGTCAGGGCGCCGGACACCACCTGTGCGCCGGACCAGTCGTTGGCCCCGGTGCTGCCGCCGCGGTAGGTGTTCCACCAGATCCGCTCGTCCCCCTCGACGCCCTTCCAGGCCATGCGGGGTAGGCCGTACGTGCCGATGTGGTCGACGGCCACGGCGGGCGTGAAGCTGGTGAGGGCGCCGGGGACGACCTGCGGCCCCGTCCACCCGCCGAAGCGGCTGTTCCAGAAGACGCGTTGGTCCCCCGAGACGCCCTTCCACGCCATGAGGACACCCGCGTACGGGGCGAGTGCCGGGCCCACGCTCGTGAGGGCGCCCGGCACCGGCTCGGCCCCGGACCAGGTCGCGCCGTCGAACCGGTTCCACCAGATCCGCTCGTCGCCCTCGACGCCTTTCCAGGCCATGTGCAACGGCCCGCCGGACGGCCCGGCCAGAGCGACACCCGCGCTGCTCAGTGCGCCCGGCACGGGCTGGGGCCCGGTCCAGCCGCCGTCGCCGCGCAGGCCGTTCCACCAGACCCGCCGGTCCTCGCCCAGACCCCGCCAGGCCATGAAGGTGCTGCCGTCGCTGACGCTCGTTCTCCCCCGCCCGGAGCGCTCCGCCCCGGGGGCCGGGGGAGCGGCGAACCCGTGGACCCCCGCCGCGGCGACGGCCGCCGCCCCCAGGCCCAGTAAGCGGCGACGGCTGAGTGACGTGCCCGTCCCTGACTCCCGCATCGTTCCTCCTCGGCTCCGCGACCTCGTCACAGCGCCCGCGCACACCCGGCGCGGGCCCGTCGACTATGCCGAGCGCCGCCGCACGCGGGCCAGGACAGTTCCACTCAACAGAACACCGCCGTGCGGCGGACGCCGCCGCACGCAGGGCAGGGCCGCGAAGACTGGGACCGGGCTCGACCGGCCTGACGTCACGCTTCCCGGGCGAGCTGCCCCGCTCCGTGCGCCGCCGGAGCGCGGCGGCCCGAGCGCTCGCGGTCGGCGAGACGGCGCGCGAGGCACGCGGTGATGGCCGGGGCGACCGCGGTCATGAAGGGGCGCCAGCCGGGGACGGCGTTCACCTCGCAGACGGTGTAGGCGTCCTCGCCCGCGAACAGCAGGTCCACCCCGGCGATGTCCAGGCCCACGGCCGCGGCGGCGCGCACCGCGAGCTCCTCCGCCCGCGGGTAGCGGCCCGGGCACGGGGTGGCGGAGCCGCCCTGGGCGATGTTGGCGGTGAGGGCGTCCCCGCCGGAGGTGTGCAGCACCGTGTCCACGGGCTCGCCGTCCACCACGACCACGCGCAGACAGCGGCCGTGCGAGGACGCCACCAGCTCCTGGAAGAGGAACGGCGCCTCCCGCTGGAGGCTCCCGGCCACCTGGCGCAGCAGCCGGGCGTCGGGCGCGAGGAAGACCTGCCCGCCCCGGGAGCCGCGCACGGACTTCACCACGCACGGCGTCCGCAGGTGGTTGCTGCGTACGACGCCTTCCAGCGGCGCGGTCGCGTACGACAGCGTGTCCGGCACCGGCAGCCCCGCCAGGGCCAGTTCCTGGAGCTGCCAGACCTTGTTGCGGCTGTTGAGCTGGGCGTCGACGGAGTTGACCAGCGTGCTGCCCATGCGCTCCAGGTGCCGCAGCAGCGTCACCTCGCGGTCGTCGCGCATCGGCCCGGCGACCTGGCGCACGCACACCACCTCGGGCGCGGGCAGCTCGACGCCGCCCAGGGTGCGCAGCACCAGCCGCCCGCCCTCGACGCCGAAGAGCAGCTCGTCGGTGTGCCACACCGCGAAGCGGCTGCCGTGGGCGGCGGCCAGCGCGGTGGCGAGTTCGCGGGTGGACCTGCGCAGCGCGGTGGGGTGCTGCACCACCAGCATCCACACGTCGGCGGGTGCCGGGCTGACCGGCCGGGAACGGTCCTGTACGTCCACACGAACTCCTCGTCGTCGGCGCCGCCGGGAACGCGGCGGCCGGAAGGAGCCAGTCTCACAGGTCACCGCGCGCGATCTCGCCGAGGGCGTGACGCACGGGTGCGGCCGCCGCCCCGACCCGGGCCCGTATCGAGGCGGGCACCAGGACGACCGGAGCCCCGCACCGGGGCGGGCACCAGGACGACCGGCGTAAAGGGCCGCCGGATGTCCGGCCGTGGGGCCCGCGCGTGCGCGCCACCAGGGACGGGGCCGCGGCGCCGTCCAGGTCGTACGCCTTCTGGGCGATCGCCGTGTGGTGGGTGGTGGGCTCGTCTCCGCGGGAGCCCTCGGTGTCGGGCCGGGGATCACACGCCTTGGGGGGAACCATGTCCTCGACCGCACGGGTCCGTACGCGCGCGTTACGCCTGCGCCCGACCGCGCGCCCGACCTCGACAGCGCGCCCCCGTGCCGCCGCGCGCCCCCGTGCCGCCGCACGCCTGCGCCTGACCGCCGTAGTGTCCTTCGCCCCGGGCGCCGTCGCCGCCACCGCCGCCCTGCCCGCGACCGCCCTGCCGCGACGGCCTCGCAGGCCCCCGCGCCACCCGCGCCACCCGCGCCGCCCGTGGAACGCGTCTCCGTCGCCGCCGAGGGCACCCAGGCCGACGGGGCGTCCAGTCACGCCACCCTGTCGCGCAACGGCGCGTACACCCTCGTCCACAGCGGCGCCACCAACCTCACCCCCGAGCACACACCCCGCCCGCCGGGCTCCGTGCACATCCGCGACAACGCCACCGGCGAGGTGCGGCGGATCAGGGAATCCCTCCAGGACCCCGCCTTCAGCGCCGACGGCCTCCGATCTGCGCCTGCTCCGCCTCCCGAGCGGCCACGAGACCGTCGTCCACGCCCACGCCCGGGGCGTGCCCGGCGCGCTCGCGGACAAGGGCCGCCTCGTCTTCGACAGCCCGGCCGCCGACGTCGTCCCCGGCGACACGGACGGCAAGGCCGACATCTTCCCGCGGCGCGCCCGTTGAGACCGCGGCCAGGGTCGAACCGGTCAGGATCGAAGAAGCGCGGGTCGCACCGCCGTGCCTAGCGTGCACGTCATGGACGTCACCATCCACGCGAGCTTCCTGCCGCACTCCGACCCGGACGCCTCCCTGGCCTTCTACCGCGACTCCCTCGGCTTCGAGGTCCGTAGCGACGTGGCCATCGACGGCGACCGCTGGATCACGGTCGGCCCCGCCGACCAGCCCGGCACCCACATCGTCCTGGAACCGCCGGGCACGGACCCCGGCGTGACCCCGGACGAGCGCCGCACCATCGCCGAGATGATGGCCAAGGGCACCTACGCCACCATCGTGCTGGCCACCGACGACCTCGACGCCTGCTTCGCGCGGGTGCGGGCCGGCGGCGCCGACGTGGCCCAGGAGCCCACCGACCAGCCGTACGGCGTGCGCGACTGCGCCTTCCGCGACCCCGCGGGCAACCTGGTCCGCATCCAGGAATGCCGCTGACCCCCGCCCCGCGCCCGGCGCCGACGGGCAAGCGCCCCGGCGCGACAGCGCCCCGGGGGCGCGGACGGGTGTCCGTCCGCGCCCCCGGGGCGTGTGAGACCGGTCGTGCGTATCAGGTACGGACCTCAGGTACGGACCCTGCGCACCGGCAGCAGGCAGCGGGCGCTGGTCGGCACCATCCGCTCGTCCGAGACGAAGGCACGCAGCTCCTCGGCGCCGACCGGCTCGCCCTGCACGGCCTCGGGGAACGGACGTACCGTGCAGATCAGGTGGGCCCGGCCGCTCTCCTGAGCCGCCTGCTGCCACTGCGGGGACACCGGGCACTGCACCTGGAGGAAGGGCATGTTCAGCGCCGCCTGGCCGGCCTCGACCAGCAGCGTGATGGGGGACCGGCCGACGCGGGTCAGGTCCGTGCCGCCCGAGCCGACCGTGAGACCGGCCTTCTCCAGCTCGGCGCGCAGCGCCTCCGCGCCCGCCTCGGGCCCGTCGCGGCCGTCCCCGCGGGAGCACACCAGCAGGAACGGCGTCACGGCGTCGCCGGAGTCGGGCGCGGGCTCGTTGGCCCAGGGAATGACGATGAGGGTGCCCAGGAGGGAGCCCCGCTGCTCTGGCTTCACGGCGGTGGAAGAGGTCATGGCCTCGGATCGTAGTGACGCCTGCCACCCCCTCCGGGCGCATCTCCACCCGTTCGGCCCTGCCCGAGCCGCCGGATTCACCGGGCAAGGTGTACGGCCGCGGCCATGTTCGGCACCGCGCCCGCTCCCGAGGGACCCGGCTCCCGACGGGCGGTGCCGGTCCCCGACGGATGGCACCCCCCTGCCGGGACCGGTCTGCGGGGCGCCGCCCTCAGCGCTGTGGTGTGGTGCCGGGCCGGAACGTCACGTGCGCGCCGTAGGAGAAGCCCGCGCCGCCGACCGTGTTGCCGGTGACCGCGACGTCGCTGACCGGTGAGACGAACCCGGCCGTGTCCGCGTTCACCCGCACCGCGTTGCGCCGGGCGCCGGAAGCGCCCGCCGCCACCGTGACGCGGTTGTCGACGATGTCGACCCCCGAGACGGGGTTCGGGCCGACCGGGACCGGCGGCCGGTCGGTCGTCCGCGCCGTCAGGGAGCTGACGTAGACGCCGCCGACACTGTCGTTGACCGTGTTGCCGCGCACGGTGACGGCGGTGGTGTTCATCACGCCGACGGCGTCCCACTTGGCGCCGTCGACGACGTTGCCCTCGATGAGGACGCGCGCGTGCACCTGGCCGACCTTCTCGCCACCCGTGTGCGAGCCGACCAGCTTCGCCCAGGAGGGCTGGGAGCCGGACGGGCCCGCGTGGTTGCGCAGCACCCGTACGTCCACGGTCGGTGTGCCGTCGCTCGCGCCGGCCCAGGTGTTGCCGGCCAGGGGCAGGTCGAGCTGGATCGCCTCGCCGTGCCAGAGACCCTGCGTCGGGTCCTCCACCCAGCCCTTGAAGAAGCAGTCCCGGACCACGCCCCGGCGCACGGCGTTGAGCTCCACCGCGTGCCACCACTTGACGTTCCACACCGTCACGTCCGCGACCTCGACGTCCTGGGTGTGGACGAAGGTCAGCACGTTCATCGGCGGGGCCTTGTCGGCGCGGGCCCTGGCCGGGCCCGAGTCCTGCCAGACCCAGGCCGAGACGGGGTCCCACTCGCCGCCCTTGACCATGATGTTCCCGGGGGCCGCGTAGCCCTTCGTGGCGGGGCCGGGGACGTGGTTGACGAGCATGGTGGCGGCCTTTGCCCCGCTGACGGCGGGCGCGGTGAACGCGCCCTGGGCGTCGGCCTCGTACACGGGCGTGGGCGAGTGCTGGTTCTTCCGGTCCAGCGTGTACGTACGGGTGGTGGTGCCGAACTTGGCGACGAACCGGGCGCCGGACGCGTCCAGCACGGTGTTGCCGCCGATCACCAGGGTGTCGAGCAGGGTGTAGGTGGGAACGCCCTCGTACCCGGCCTTCACGATGACCCGGCCCTTGCCGTCGACGCCGTGCGGGCCCGCGATGCCGGCCGCCGCGTCGTCCAGGGCCCTGCGCAGCGCCCGGACGTGGGCGGCCTCGCCCGCGACGGACGGGTTCACGCCCGCCGCGCCGGCCCGCGCGGGCGACGCCGCGCCCCACAGGACCGTGGCGGCACCGGCCGCCGCCCCGCCGCGCAACAGCCCCCGGCGACTGACCTTCGACATGCCCACCCCGTCTCCCGGCCCTCCGGCCGCGCCTCGCTCGCTCACCAGTACGACGACTGGCGACGACTGTACGGCACCCCGGCAGGGCGGGCCGGGGGTGATCTTTCGCACCCTTGAGGCACCGTTTACCCGCTGCGCGCCGCCCCCCTGGTACGTCTGGGATCGCCCTCCGGGATACGTGGCCGGAAACCGGGCCCCGCGTTCCGCGAGCCGCCGGACACCCAGCACGGGCCGTGTCCCTCAAGCCGCCGGGGCGCTCGCCGCGAGCCGCCCACGCCCGTCGCCGGGCGCCCACCCACAAGTCGCCGGACGGCGCGCCCCCTTGCACGCGCCGGGAGCGGAGCGGCGTTGACGCGCGGTGCGATTCCAAGATTCGATTATCTCCCCGCCGGACGGACTAGTCTTGGGCCTATTGCCACACGGCAATGGTTCAACATTGAGACAACCACGCAGGACCGCCTGTCCCCGGGCGTGCCCGCTGATGCGTTCTTCGTTGTCGGATCTGAGTGGAACGAGGCTGGACATGGCTGAGGCGCCGGTTGGCGGTTCGAATGCGGTACCGCGGGCGCGGTCTACCCGGGGCACCAAGGTGGGCGAAGCGGAACTGCGGCAGCTTCTGGCCGGTTTGACGGCGGTACGCGACGGGGACTTCGGCACCCGGCTGCCGGACGAGGGCGACGGGCTGATCGGCGAGATCGCCACCGTCTTCAACGGCATGGTGGACCAACTGTCACTGTTCACGTCCGAAGTGACGCGCGTCGCACGGGAGGTCGGCACCGAGGGCACGCTCGGCGGCCAGGCGGAGGTGCCGGGCGTCTCCGGCACGTGGGCCGACCTCACCGACTCGGTCAACGCCATGGCGGGCAACCTCACGACGCAGGTCCGCGACATCGCGCAGGTGGCCACGGCCGTCGCCAAGGGCGACCTGTCGCAGAAGATCGACGTGGACGCGCGCGGCGAGATCCTGGAGCTGAAGGAGACCGTCAACACGATGGTGGACCAGCTCTCCGCCTTCGCCGACGAGGTCACGCGCGTGGCCCGCGAGGTGGGCAGCGAGGGGCAGTTGGGCGGCCAGGCCGAGGTGCCGGGCGTCGGCGGCGTCTGGCGGGACCTGACCGACTCCGTGAACTTCATGGCGGGCAACCTCACCGCCCAGGTCCGCAACATCGCGCAGGTCACGACGGCAGTGGCCAAGGGCGACCTGTCGCAGAAGATCACAGTGACCGCCCGCGGCGAGATCCTGGAGCTGAAGAACACCATCAACACGATGGTGGACCAGCTCTCCGCGTTCGCCGACGAGGTGACCCGCGTCGCCCGGGAAGTGGGCACCGAGGGAAGACTCGGCGGCCAGGCGGACGTCAAGGGAGTGTCGGGCACCTGGCGGGACCTGACCGACTCGGTGAACTTCATGGCCGGCAACCTCACGGCCCAGGTCCGGTCCATCGCGCAGGTGGCCACCGCGGTCGCCGAGGGCGACCTCTCGCAGAAGATCCGCGTGGACGCGCGCGGCGAGATCTCGGAGCTGAAGAACACCATCAACACGATGGTGGACCAGCTCTCCGCCTTCGCCGACGAGGTCACCCGCGTCGCCCGCGAGGTCGGCACCGAGGGCAACCTCGGCGGCCAGGCGACCGTCCGCGGCGTCTCCGGCACCTGGAAGGACCTGACCGACAACGTCAACGTCATGGCCTCCAACCTCACGGGCCAGGTGCGTTCCATCGCGCAGGTCGCCACCGCGGTGGCGCGCGGCGACCTCTCCCAGAAGATCACCGTCGAGGCGAAGGGCGAGGTCGCCGCGCTCGCCGGTGTCATCAACACCATGGTGGACACCCTCTCGGCGTTCGCCGACGAGGTCACGCGCGTGGCGCGCGAGGTCGGCACCGAGGGCCAGCTCGGCGGGCAGGCACGGGTCGCCAACGTCGCCGGCACCTGGAAGGACCTGACCGACAACGTCAACTCCATGGCGAACAACCTGACCGGCCAGGTGCGCAACATCGCCCTCGTCACCACGGCCGTCGCCAACGGCGACCTGTCGAAGAAGATCGACGTGGACGCGCGCGGCGAGATCCTGGAGCTGAAGACGACGATCAACACGATGGTCGACCAGCTCTCCTCGTTCGCCCGCGAGGTGACCCGCGTCGCCCGCGAGGTCGGCAGCGAGGGACGGCTGGGCGGCCAGGCCGAGGTCGAGGGCGTCTCCGGCACCTGGAAGCGCCTGACCGAGAACGTCAACGAGCTGGCCGGCAACCTGACCCGCCAGGTCCGCGCCATCGCCGAGGTCGCGAGCGCCGTCGCCGAGGGCGACCTCACCCGCTCCATCACCGTGGACGCCTCCGGCGAGGTCGCCGAGCTCAAGGACAACATCAACACCATGGTCGAGTCGCTCCGCGAGACGACCAGGGCCAACCAGGAACAGGACTGGCTGAAGTCCAACCTGGCGCGGATCTCCAGCCTCATGCAGGGGCACCGGGACCTCGCCGTCGTGGCCGAACTGGTGATGGACGAGCTGACCCCGCTGGTCTCCGCCCAGTACGGGGCCTTCTACCTCGCCGAGGAGACCCGCGACGGCACCGAGCTGACCCTGGTCGGCTCCTACGGCCGCCCGGCCGACTTCACCGGCCACGGCCGCTTCAAGCTCGGCGAGTCCCTGGTGGGCCAGGCCGCCCGCAGCCGGCGGACGATCGCCGCCGACCACGTGCCCAGTGACTACGTCAGCATCTCCTCCGGGCTCGGGCAGTGCGCGCCCAACAGCCTCGTGGTGCTGCCCATCGTCGTCGAGGAACAGGTCCTCGGCGTGATCGAGCTGGCCTCCTTCACCCCCTTCACGGCGGTGCACCGCGACTTCCTCGAGCAGTTGATGGAGACGCTCGGCGTCAACGTCAACACCATCGTCGCCAACGCGCGCACCGACGAGCTCCTGGACGAGTCGCAGCGGCTCACCTCCGAACTCCAGGCCCGCTCCGAGGAGTTGCAGGTCCAGCAGGACGAACTCCAGCGCTCCAACGCCGAACTGGAGGAGAAGGCCGCCCTGCTGGTCGCCCAGAACCGCGACATCGAGACCAAGAACCTGGAGATCGACCAGGCGCGCCAGGAACTGGAGGCCCGCGCGCAGCAGTTGGCGCTGGCGTCCAAGTACAAGTCCGAGTTCCTCGCCAACATGAGCCACGAGCTGCGCACTCCGCTGAACAGCCTGCTCATCCTGGCGCAGCTCCTGGCCCAGAACCCCACGCGCAACCTCACCGCGAAGCAGGTCGAGTACGCGGGCATCATCCACTCCGCCGGTTCCGACCTGCTCCAGCTCATCAACGACATCCTGGACCTGTCCAAGGTCGAGGCCGGCAAGATGGACGTCAACCTCGAACCGGTCGCCCTGCGGCAGCTCGTGGACTACGTGGAGGCCACCTTCCGGCCGCTGACCACGCAGAAGAACCTCGACTTCACCATCAGCACCGCTCCCGGTGTGCCGACGGACCTGCTGACCGACGACTCGCGGCTGCGGCAGGTGCTGCGCAACCTGCTGTCCAACGCGGTCAAGTTCACCGACCGGGGCAGCGTCGAACTGCGCGTCGAGAAGGCCAGCGAAGCGGAGCTGCCGCCCTCCATGGGCCGCGTCGACGCGGTGCTGGCCTTCCGCGTCAAGGACACCGGCATCGGCATCGCCGAGCAGCACCTGGAGGCGATCTTCGGCGCCTTCCAGCAGGCCGACGGCACCACCAGCCGCAAGTACGGCGGCACCGGCCTCGGGCTCTCCATCAGCCGGGAGATCGCGCACCTGCTGGGCGGCGCGGTCACGGCCGAGAGCACACCGGGCCAGGGCAGCACGTTCACCCTGTACCTGCCGGTGGCGGGGGCGAGCCCGTACGCCGTCACCGCGGACGAACCGCTCGCCCCGGCCGCACCGGGCCGTACCGTCGCCCTCGTGAGCAGCGGCCAGACGGCCGACCGCCCGGCCCTCACGGCCCGGCCGAAGCGCCGGCTGCTCGTCGTCGAGGAACGCTCCCGCGGCCTGCTGTCCCTCGTGGCCGAGAACGCGGGCGCCGACGTCTCGGGCAACCAGGACCTGCCCCTGCGCACGGCCGACATCGAGATCATCACCGCCGTGGGCGCCCAGGAGGCGGCCGAGAGCCTGGCCGAGGGCCCGTTCCACTGCGTGGTCCTCGAACTGGACATGCCCGAGGACGAGGCCCTGCGCTTCCTCGCCGCCATGGACGGTGACGCCGCAGGCACGACCGTGCCGGTCCTCGCCCACAACAGCCGCCGCCTCGACCGCGCCCAGGAGAGACAACTGCAGTCCATGGCCAGCACCCGGCCGCTGGAGCTGATCAGCAGCCTGGACGAGCTGCGCGAGCGCATTGCCCTGCACCTGTCCGCCGAGAAGCCCGGGGACGCCCTGCCCCTGGTGCGCCCCGAAGAAGCACGCCAGCAGCCGCCGCAGTCCGTCGACGGCAGCCTCGCGGGCCACACCGTGCTCGTGGTGGACGACGACGCCCGCAACCTGTACGCGATCAGCGGCATCCTGGAGATGCACGGCATGAAGGTCCTGCACGCCGACAACGGCCGCAAGGCCCTCGACATGCTCCGCGAGCACGCGGACATCGACCTGATCCTGATGGACGTGATGATGCCGGAGATGGACGGCTACGCCGCCACGTCCGCGATCAGGCAGGACCCGGCACACGCCCACCTGCCCATCATCGCGGTGACGGCCAAGGCCATGCCCGGCGACCGGGAGAAGAGCCTGACCTCGGGGGCGAGCGACTACGTCACCAAGCCCGTGGACGCCAACGACCTGGTCGCCTGCATCGGCCGCTGGCTGGCCACGGACCGAGGTCAGCGGCTGTGAGCACTCCTGACCTGCCGAAGGGCTCCGCGCCGAGCGACGCGCCGGACCCCGCGTCGAGCGATACGCGGAACCCCGCGCCGCACGACGCCGCCGGGACCACCGGCCCCCGGCGCCTGCCGACACCACGCGGTACGGAGACCGCCGGTCTGCCGCACCCCCGGCCGGGGGACCACGCCGCGGGGGCCGCCGGGCAGGGCCCGGGGGAGCTCGCCGTCCCGGAGCCGTCGTCGCCGGAGCCGTCGTCGCCGGAGCCGTCCGCCGAGTCGGCGGACGTCGTACCGGCACAGGCTCCACCGGCGCCCGCGGCCGGGCCCCGGGACACCTCCGGCCTCGGCCGTCTGGCCGCCACCGTGGAGCGGCTGCACGCCGAGATCCGCGCCGCGCAGGCGGCCGCCGACGGCCGCGCCCTGATCGAGCTCGCCAAGGGCGTGCTCATCGAGCGGCTCCAGTGCGGCCCGACCGCGGCCGCGCAGCAACTGGCCAGCCTGGCCGCCGAGTCCGGCGTCTCGGAGCTGGAGCTGGCGGCCGACATCATCAACCAGGCGGCCCACGACCAGGTCGCCGAGGTCACCGAGGAGTTCGTCCGCAGGACCAGCGGCGACGCGAGGGCCGCGGCGGACGACACACCGGTCGCCGTGCGCCTGCGTACCGCCGAGAGCGGCGCGCTGGCCTCCCGGGACACCCAGGCGGTCGCCGAGTCCCTCCTGGAACACGCCCTGGAGCCCCTGGGCGCCGTGGCCGTCGCCGTCTGGACGGCCGGTCCCGACGCCTCGCTGACCCTGGCCGGACACGCGGGCTTCCCGCCGGACGAGGCCGGGCGCTGGCACTACGTCCCGCCGGGCGTGTCCACCCTGGCCCGGCAGGCCCTCGGCGAACGCCAGGCCGTACGGGTCACGTCGCTGGCCTCGGCGGGGCTGCCGTCCATCGGCGGGGCGCTCCACCTCGACGGCGGCCGGGTGGCGGTGCCCGCGGGTACGGGCGGCCGCATCCACGGCATCCTGGAGATCTGCTGGGCCGACCCCCTGGAGCCGCAGCCACCCCAGATCATGCGCCAGATCGACGCCTTGGCGGAGCTGTGCGCGCACACCCTCGACAACCGCCCGGCGCCGGGGGCCTCGCTCGCGGCGCGGACCTGGTCGACCGAGCCCGCCGACTCCGAGCTGGTGAACCTGGCGGAGGGGCTCTACGACCCCGCCCTGGTGCTCACCCCGTTCGTCAGGGCCGACGGGGAGCTCGCCGACTTCCGCATCCACCACGTCAACAGCCACTTCATCGACCCCGCGGGGCGCCCCCGCAGCGCCGTCGCCGGGGCCATGCTGCTGGAGGCGTACCCCATGGCGGTCGGCGGCGGCGACCTCTTCGACAAGATCGCGCATGTCTACGCGACCGGCGAACCGTTCCGCGCTCGGCGCTTCACCCTCACCTCCCTGGTCGGCCAGGTGCCCCTGGACACCACCGCCGACATCAGCGTCAGCCGCCACGGCAGCAGCGTCCTGCTCATCTGGCGCGTCGAGGACGAGACGGCGCGCCTGGCCAACCTCCTGCAGCACGCCCAACGCCTCGGCCAGATCGGGGGGTTCGAGGAGAACACCGTCACGGGCGAGATCGTCTGGAACGACCAGCTCTTCGACCTGTACGGCAGCCCCCGCCACACCAGCCCCGTACCGCTGGAGGCGCTGACGTCGCACACGCACCCGGACGACGCCGCCACCGTCCGCCGCTTCCTGCGCACCGTGCTGCACCACCGCCGTCCGGCCTCGGCGGCCTTCCGGCTGGCACGGCCCGACGGCGTCACCCGGCACATGCGCGTCATCGCCGAGCCCGTCCTCGACGCCGAGCACAAGCTCCAGGCCGTGCGCGGCGCCTACCAGGACATCTCCGCGCAGCACTGGACGGAGGTCGCTCTGGCCGCGACCCGCGACCAACTGGCCCACACCGAGCAGCAGGCGGCCGAGCGCAACCGCCTGACCCTGCAGCTCCAGCACGCCATCATGCCGCCCGCGCAGGCCCCGCTGGACAGCGCCGACCTGCGGGTCGCCGTGCGCTACCGCCCGGCGGAGTCCGAGTCCATGGTCGGCGGTGACTGGTACGACGCCGTCGTCCTGCCCTCACAGCAGATCCTGCTGTGCGTGGGTGACGTCGCGGGCCACGGCATCGAGGCCGCCACCAGCATGGTGGTGCTGCGCAACGCCATGCGCGGCCTGGCCGTCACCGGCGCGGGCCCCGCCCAACTGCTGTCCTGGCTGAACACCGTGGCGCACTACCTGACCGACCGCGTCACCGCCACGGCCGTCTGCGGACTGTACGACCCGGAGCGGCGCACGCTGCGCTGGGCGCGGGCGGGCCACCTGCCGCCCGTCCTGATCCGGGGGCAGAAGGCGACGGAGCTCCGGGCCGTCAGCGGCATCCTCCTCGGCGCCGTCTCCGAGGCGGCCTACGAGGAGGAGGAGCTGGTCATGGAGCCCGACGACACCCTGCTGATGTACACCGACGGCCTGGTGGAGCGCAGGGGGGAGTCGGTGGAGGACTCCCTGGCCCAACTCCTCACCAAGGCCCGGCTGCCCACCACCACGCTGGAGCAGCGCCTCGAAGGCCTGCTCACCCACAGCAAGTCCGACACCGACGACGACACCTGTCTGATCGGCATCCAGGTCGTGTGACGCCCGGCCGTCGGTGTGCCGCCGTACGCGACGGCGGCACACCGACGGGCGGACCGGACGGGCGGACCGGACGGGCGGACCGGACGGGCGGACCGGACGGGCGGACCGTGGGTGGTGGCCGCCGGGTCAGGTGGTGGGCCGCGTGCCCTCGCAGGGGTGCTCGGAGAGGGCGATCCTGGCCGTGATGCGCTTGCCGACCGGCTCCTGCTCCACGAAGAGGCTCTCGGCGACGGCCTTGACGATCTCCAGGCCGTGCTGGCCGATGCGCCCGGGATCGACGGCCCGGGCCGTGGGTACGGCCGGGTCGCTGTCCCACACCACGACGTCCACGGCCCGGGCGGTGAGGCGCAGCTCCATCAGGACGGGGCCGGGGGCGTACTTGCGCGCGTTGGTCACCAACTCGCTGACCACCAACGGCACGAGCTCCCTGGCGCGTGCCGATATGGGCAGACGGTGGGCGGCGTCCGCCTCGTCGAGGAAGGCGGCGGCGCGGTGGCGGGCGCTCGCGATGCACCCGTCGTCGCCGGCCAGGGCGAGCCCGGCACGCATCAGTTGCTCATCCGCCGCCGTACAGCCGTGCGCTTCGGCACGCGATCCCATCGGCTTCGCCCCCACTCCCCGTTCACGTGCCCCCTGTTACCCCGCCCGCCGCCGGGCATGCGCCGTGACGTACCTCACTGTTCCATGTCCCGTCCCGACGGCGGCGGGGGTACCTCACGGGCGGGGGAGGCGTACGTCGTCTCCCCGCAGTGTCCCCGTGAGGGCTCGAAGGCACCTCAAGCAGGTCGGGACCGCGTCGGGCCCGGTTCACCCGCTCCCGTCACGTACGGCGTTTCTCCACCGCGGCAGCACACGAACGAGCCCCGGACGCGCCCGGAGCGGCCTCCGGCGCCAGGCGGCGGGGACACTGATATGACTGGTGCATGCAGGAAGAGACCGCACGCGCAGCGATCGACATGTTCATCTCCGCGTTCAACACCTCGGACGACAGTTATGTCCCGGCGCTGCTCTCCCAGGCCCTGACCTCGGACGTGGTCTTCTGGGGACCGTTGGGCCGCAGTGAGGGCGTCGAGGCGGTCGAGCGTTTCGTACGGGACATCCGGCGCCACCCGGCGGGGACCGGCACGATGGCGCGCTGCTCGGCGGTGGACATGCCGGACGAGTGGGCGCGGTACCAGTGGGTCTTCACCACCCCGGACGACGGCCCCCGCCTGACGGGCACGGACGTCGTCCACCTGCGGCGGAACCTCATCGACCAGATCATCGTCTTCGCGGGAGAGATCGAGCCGTCCGCCGCTTGACCCGCCCCCGCTCCTCGGCGGTGCTCCACCCCGCCCTGCCCCGTCCGGCACCGGGCGCGGCAGGCGGCCGACCGAAGTGCCCGGAGGCCGCCGCGCGCACCCGTGCCGCCGCACATCCATGCCGCCGTGCACCCGTGCCGCCGGGCTACAGCAGCCCTCCGAGCGGCAGGACGCGCTCGCTGAGCCGTCCGCGCAACCGGCCCGCGGAGATCTCGGCCTCGGCGAACCAGTCGGCGGCCAGCAGGAGTTCCACCTGCTCGGCGACCCGGTCGGGCGGCAGGGCGCAGAACGCGGCCACCCTGTCCAGGTCGAGCCCGCCGTCCTCGGCGTGGCCGAGGCGGCCGTCGAAGCCGGTGTGGGCGGCGGTGTACAGGGCGACGAGCCGGGTGGCGGGCCCGCCCTTCTTCTTGCGGATCTTCCGGTCGCCCACGACCTTCTGGGCCCAGCCGGAGAGCCTCGCGCGGGTGGTCTTGCCGAAGCCGAACGGGCGGGGCCGGTCGGGCAGCAGCGCGGGAACGGTGATGAGCGTGGGGTCCTCGGGCCGGGAGTCCAGCGCGTCGGCGACGTCCTCGGACAGCCGCAGCCAGTCGGCCGCGACCAACTGCTCCAGTACCCGCTCGGCGTCCTTGTGGAGCCAGCCGGACAGGTCCTGGCCGGTGACGTTCCCGGTGCCGGCGCGCGCGGCCCGCAGCGTGAGCATGAGCACCGCGAGGCGCGCCTCGGGCCCCGGGCACGGGGTATGGGCGGTGACGTGGTCAAGGACGGCGCGGGCGTGCGCGGCCTGGGTGCGGGTCAGGAGCCGCTCCACCACGGGCGCGTCGTCCGGCGCGTCGGCGGGCTGGCCGGTGCGGTTCTCGTGCATCTCCCGCGTGGCGCCGATCGCCTTCTCGGCGCGCTCCGCCTCCTCGCGCAGGGTCTCGTCGCCGCTCACGTCGGCCCAGAGGGCGAACGCGCGGGCCTTGCGCTCGTGGAGGGCGGCGAGGAGGGCGAGGTCGGGTTCGGGGCGCTTCTGGTAGGCGCGGAAGGCGTCGCCGAGTTCGGTGAGTTCTTGGCGCAGGGTCTCGGGTTCGAGGTCGTCGGGCACGACGCGCTGCGCGATCTTCCCTCGCCGTTTGGGCCGCCGGGACGGGGAGGCCTGCGGGACGGCGCGGGCCTGGGGGACGGCGCGGGCCTGGGGGACGCGTGCCGGAGCCTCGGCGGAGACGGGCGTGGCAGGGGAGGCGCCGACGGGGGAGGCGCCGCAGTCGGAGAACAGGGCCGCCATGCCGCCCGCCCCCGCTCCGTTCCCCGGCGCCGCCTGCTCCTCCGCCTTCCGCGCCGCCCGGTCCGCCCCGGCGTGAGCGCCGTGGGACGGGGGCGGGGCGGTGTCCAGGACGCGGCAGTCGGCGGTGGCGGCCGCGCAGCGCGCGCACGTCTCCGCGACGCGCCAGAGCCTTCCGGCGCGGTCCGCGTACACGGTCAGCACCACGGGCCCGCCGCACCGCCCCGCCGCCGGGCGCGGCCCGCCGGAGCCGGAGCCGGAGGTGTGCCACGCGCAGTCGACGGCGCGGCAGGCGCACCAGGCGTCGCCCCGCGGCCCGCCTTCCTCGCGGACGTGCGCCAGATGCGCGTTCACGTGCGCGATCGCGGCCTTCCGGGCCGCGGCGGCACCGTCGGGGAAGTGCTGATCGGCGCAGGCCGGACGGGAGCAGGACAGTCTCACCGCACCTGCGGCAAGGCGGCCATGGGGGTCCAGGCGCACCGTCCACACCCGCCCCACGACGCGCTCGGTCTCCTGCGTGCCACTCTCCACCGCCATGGTGCGTCCTTCCAGCGTCTCTTGAGCCGTTGTCACCGCGGCGGCTGCCCACCACCGTGACGCGGACCGTCCGGACCGGTGGCGCACGCCCCGGCCCGCTGTTCCCTGTTGGGTCATTGCATACATCGGCGCCCGTGGAAAGTGGGCCACATACTCGAACGCTGTACCCCAATCGGTGAACGCCACGTTCGAAATGAGGCGGATGTGCCCCGTCGCCGGCGCACGGACACAACCCTCCCCACCCGCCGTGCCGTTCACCGGGACGTGGGTCCGGCGCACGGCACCGACGACGCCCGCGTCCGGTGCGTACGCGGGCCTCCGCCGGACAGGTCGTGGCGACGGGCGGTACGGAGGCTGATCGAACGACGTGGCCGATGGTGAGGCATGCACCGGCACACCGCGGGATACATGCAGCTCATGAGCTTGCTGGCGCAGATTCATCAGGCGGACCGGCGGCTGACCCAGCGGGTCGCCGCCGGTGCCTCGCCCCGCGTGCACCGCACGCTGTCGGCCGTGGAGGAGCTGGCGGAGGGCACCAAGCTGTGGTGCTGTGCGGCCGCGGTGATGGCCTGGACGGGCGGTCGCCGCGGCCGTACCGCCGCCGCGGCGGGCCTGGCCTCCGTGGCCGTCGCCCAGCTCGTCTCCAACGGCGTGTGCAAGCAGCTCGTCGACCGCCGTCGGCCGCCCAAGGACTGGATCCCCCACGACGAGGTCGAGGACCGCCCCGATTCCCCCTCCTTCCCCTCCGGGCACACCGCGGCCGCCGTCGCCTTCACCGCCGCCGTCGCCCCGACCTGGCCGCTGCCCGGGGGCCTCTGCGCGATCCCCGCCGCCATGGTGGCCGTCGAGCGCGTCCAGTCCGGCGCCCACTACCCCAGCGACGTCACCGCGGGCGCCGTCCTCGGCCTCGCCAGCGCCTGGCTCACCCGCCGGGTCCCCCGCCTGGTCCTGCGTCTGTGGCTCTAGTGGCGTGGGCGCTGCCAGGAGGAGTGGCCGTACCGCGGTGCCCGCCGGACGACGGCATGGCCCGCCCCCTCGCGTACGGCACGAGCCGCCGGGGTACCCGTCCCGCGACCAGCAGCCCTGCGCCACGGGGCACCCGGGCCCGACAGCCGGAGGCGAACCATGAGTGACCAGAACTGGCCGGTGGCGCTGATCGTGATCGTGGCACTGGTGCTCGTGGTGGCCGCGGGTGTCGCGCTCGTGCTGTTCCTGCGGCTCCTGCGGGCCCGGCGCCTGCTGCGCGACGCGGGTGTCCCGGTCGAGAACAAGCTGGCCTTCTGGGGCGCCCTGATCTATGTGATCTCCCCGGTGGACCTGCTCCCGGACCCCGTCTACCTGGACGACATCGGCGTCCTGCTGCTCGCCCTGCGCTCCCTGCACACGGCGGCACTGCGCTCGGGCCGCTCCGGCCGGAGCGCCCCGGAAGAGGCCGCCCCGGAAGGGCGGCGCCCCTCCGGCAAGCGGTGACGCGGAGCCTTGTACTCGTGCAGCGGGACTAACGCCGACCGGCGGCTGTCGCGACAGTGCCGCCCAAGACGGCGAGTGCCACGCACAGCGGGGAGTACAACACCGTGTTCCACCGCTGGAACGCCTCGGCGGCACCGGAGTTCATGAAGTATCCGCCCAGGCCACGGGCCAGCAGCACCAGCGTCAAGCCGTACATGCCCGCAAGGCGCAGCCACTTCGGGCCGATCGCCGGGATCGTCCCGTTCACCATGAGGGTGAGCACGGCGCCGCCCAGCAGGGCCAGCCCCACCAGCATCGTGCTGGAGGCCGACGGCATCACGCCGTCGTCGCTGCCGCCGATCGTCCTGGTGAACGTGAGGGCGTCCTTCATGGGCCAGGGCGAGA
Organism: Streptomyces longispororuber; assembly: GCF_014656095.1. GTDB lineage: Bacteria > Actinomycetota > Actinomycetes > Streptomycetales > Streptomycetaceae > Streptomyces > Streptomyces longispororuber. The sequence continues at coordinate 973 of NZ_BNBT01000065.1, read as the reverse complement.
ACGCCCAGACGAAGTGCAGCAGGCCGATCCCCGCGAGGGTGATCGTCAGCACCACAGGGGCCACCGTGCGGACCATGTCCCGTACCTCCAGCTCGACGTGCTCGTTCCCTCGACGCGCGGCGCCCGCCGCGATGGGACACGCGCGACCGTCCCGAAGGGCCACCGGCGAAGCTCGCCCTCCACACGGCTCCGCCCGGGCGGCCACATCTGTACGGCTCCGTATAGAGGGACCCTAGCAGCCATCTATACGGAGCCGTATAGATGGCCTCCCGAGCGCACCCCCGGGGAGGTGCCCCGGTCACCTCGTGACATCGCGCGCCGGGGCCGGGCCGAAGACCAGGCGGTGCCCGCGGGCGGTGTCCACGTACTCACGGACCCGGTGGATCAGCCCGTTCCGCAGCTCCACGACGAAGCAGTAGTCGTTGCTGTAGGGGCTTCCGTCGGCGAGCGTCGCCGTCATGGTCGCCTCCACGGCCGCCCGCTCGCCGTCGGTGTGGATCCCGTGGAGGGCGACGCGGACGTCCGCTCGAACAAGTGGGGGAGGTCCTCGGCGAAGAAGCGCGCGATCGTGTCCCGGCCCACCAGGTGGTGAGTCACCCGGAGGGCCTGGGCGGTGGCGTTGCCAGGGGGTGACAGCCATTCGGCGTCCTCGGTGAGGACCGCGGAGATCCTGTCGGCGTCACGGCCGGCGAGCGTCCGGAAGGCGTTCTCGATGAGGCTGCTCATGAACTCACCGTGCCGTCGCCGCGCGCCGGTGTCTTGGACGATTGTTCCGCGCGGGCCCGCTGCGGACCGGTCCGTCGGTCTCGCCTGCTTCCAGGGCCGTGTCCCGTGTGGTGCCAGGCTGTCGGGTGGTTCTCGGGGCCTGGTGCGTGGAGGTGCTACGTTCCGGACGGGCTAGGCCGTTTCCTTCGGATCATCGTGCCGACCAGATGAAGATGGCCGCGATGTGGAGTCCGGCGAGGTAGATGGT
>NZ_BNBT01000064.1:21722-43206 GCF_014656095.1 Streptomyces longispororuber | reverse complement strand
CCCGGCCCCGGCCCCGCGCGGAACCGTACGGCGACCGCGGCGCGGGCGGCGCGCCGCCTGGGCCGGGCAGTACGCGGCGCTCCTCGCGTACCTCGCCTTCCTCGTCCTGCCGTTCCTGTGGCTCGTCTCCACGTCGTTCAAACCGGCCCGGGAGCTCGGCAGCCTGCACCCCACCTGGATCCCGAAGGACCCGACCCTCGCCAACTACCGCCAGGCCTTCGACGAGCAGCCGCTGCTCCGGGCCGCGGGCAACTCGCTCGTCGCGGCCCTCAGCGCGGCCGTCCTCGCCGTCGCCGTCGCGACCCCCATGGCGTACGTGATGGCGCGCCACCGCACCCGGCTCGCGCGGGCGGCCACCGGCTGGGTCGTGGTCAGCCAGGCCTTCCCCTTCGTCCTGGTGATCATCCCGCTGTTCCTCGTCCTGAAGAACCTGCACCTGATCAACTCGCTGCCCGGCCTCATCGCGGTCTACGTGGTGTGGGCGCTGCCGTTCGCGCTGTGGATGCTCGTGGGGTACGTGCGCGCGGTGCCGGCCGAGCTGGAGGAGGCCGCCGCGGTGGACGGCGCGGGACGGCTGCGGACGCTGGTGTCGGTCACCGCGCCGCTGCTCGCGCCGGGCATCGGGGCGACGGCGCTGTTCGCCTTCATCACGGCGTGGAACGAGTTCTTCTTCGCGCTCGTCCTCCTCAAGACCCCGGAGAAGCAGACGTTGCCGGTCGTCCTCACCCACTTCCTCGGCGCGGAGGGCGCGGCCGACCTCGGGCCGCTCGCCGCCGCCGCGTTCCTCGCGACGCTGCCCTCCCTCGTCGTGTTCGCGCTCATCCAGAGGCGGATCACGAGCGGCATGCTGGCCGGGGCGGTGAAGAGCTGATGCGCGCGCCCCGCAGGCTCGCGACGGTCGCGGCCGCCCTGGCGCTGCTGCTGTCCGGCTGCGCGGACGGCGGGGGCGACGACGCCGACGGCCGGATCACCCTGCGCTTCCAGTCGCTGGCCTGGCAGAAGGAGTCCGTCGAGGCCAACAAGGAGCTGGTGGCGGAGTGGAACGCCCGCCACCCCGACGTCCGGGTCGAGTACGTCCAGGGGAGCTGGACGAGCATCCACGACCAGCTCCTCACCTCGTTCGAGGGCGGCGAGGCCCCGGACGTCATCCACGACGCGTCCGACGACCTCGCGGACTTCGCGTACGGCGGCTACCTCGCCGACCTCGGGAGACTGCTGCCGAAGCGGCTGCGCGACGACATCCCCCGGAGTGCCTGGGACACGGCCACCTTCGGCGGCACGGTGTACGGCGTGCCGTTCCTGCAGGAGCCGCGCGTACTGATCGCCAACGCCACGTGGCTCAAGAAGTCGGGGGTACGCATCCCCACCCCCGACAAGCCGTGGAGCTGGCCGGAGTTCCGGTCCGTGACGCGGCAACTGAGCGACGGCAAGGGGAAGTACGGCGTCGCCTGGCCGCTCAAGGAGCCGGTGTCGGCGACGCTCAACCTCTCCCTGTCGGCGGGCGGGAAGCTGTTCCACCGGCGCGCGGACGGCAAGGCCGAGATCCGCTTCGACGACGCCGACGCGGTGGTGCCGCGCACCGTCCACGACCAGGTCAACGTGGACCGCAGCGCGTCCGGCGCCACCCTCGGCATGGGTGGCTCCGACACCCTGCCGGGCTTCTTCGGCGGCAAGTACGCGATGGTGCCGCTCGGCTTCTCGTACCGTCAGCAGGTCGCGCAGCAGGCGCCCGAGGGCTTCGACTGGCGGGTCCTGCCCGCGCCCGCAGGGGCGGACGGGCTCGCGCAGGGCGTGAGCCCGCAGACCCTGTCGGTCGCCGAGGACAGCCCGCACAAGAAGGAGGCGGCGGCCTTCATCGACTTCTTCCTGCGCCCCGCCAACATGGTGCGCCTCGCGCGCGGCGACTGGATGCTCCCCACCGGCCGCACGGCCCTCAAGGACCCCGCGCTGCACACGAGGAAGCACGACTGGGCAACGGGCACGGCCCTGGCCCGCCACCTGCGCCCCGCCCCCGCCCAGGCGGTACGCGGCTACCCGGAGTGGTCGGACAAGATCGCCACCCCCGCGCTCCAGGAGTACTACAGCGGCGCGATCGACCTGGACGAGCTGCGCGAGCGCCTGGTGGAGGACGGGAACCTGGTGCTCAAGCGGTACCAGCGCTGAGGCCCTCCGGCCGGAGGCGCCGGTGAGCGGCCCGGCCCCGGACGGGCGCGGGGCCGCCGTACGCCCGGCCCGGCTACTGGATCCCGCCGTTGCTCTGCAGGAGCTGCCCGTTGATCCACCCGCCCTCCGCAGAGCAAAGGAACGTGACGAGATGCGCGCAGTCCCGCGGCACACCGAGGCGCCCCAGGGGTGTGGCGTGCACCAGGTCCGCCTTCAGCTCCTCGGTCATCCAACCGGTGTCGGTCGGCCCGGGGTTGACGGCGTTGCAGGTGACTCCCAGGTGGGCGAGTTCCTGGGCGGCCGCCAGCGTGATCCGGTCCATGGCCCCCTTGCTCGCCCCGTAGGGCAGGTTGCCGGCGGTGTGGTCGCTGGTCAGGCTGACGACGCGCCCGCTGCCGTGCGGCCCGCGGAACCGCAGCCCGTACTCCCGGATCAGCAGCCAGGTCGCCCGCGCGTTGACGGCGTAGTGCAGGTCGAAGCTCTCCACCGTGGTGTCGAGCAGGCCGGAGTCGACCGACTCGCAGTGGCAGAGCACCAGCGCGGTGACGTTCCCCAGCTCGCGCTCGACGTCGTCGAAGAGCCGCGCCGGTACCGCCGGGTCGCTCAGGTCCGCCTCGACCGCGTGCGTCCGCGCCCCCAGCCCCGCCGCCCGCTCCCGCAACTCCTCGGCGGCCCCGGCCTCCACGCCCCACTCCATCCGCGCGTCGTACGGCGTCCAGTACGAAAAGGCCACGTCCCACCCGGCCCGCGCCAGCCCCAGCACCACGGCCGCCCCAATCCCCACGGACCGCCCGGCCCCCGTAACGAGGGCCAACGGCCGCCCCGCCCGGCCCTGCCGCTTCCCCAGGTGCGTCTCACCACTCATGCCCCTCATCCTGATGGACGGCCCGCTCGCACCGCACTCCCTTTTCACCACACACCGGTTCACAGCGCACCGGGCACCCACCCTCAGGAACCGCGGCCTGCGCCACCACGCGGGACCACGAGCGCTGGGCCGTCACCGTCGAGGCGGTCGGCCGGGTGAGCCCCGGCGTCGAGCGCTGACGCCACTCGCCGGGACCGCGGCCGTGCCGTTGCCCCGGAGCCGGGTACGACACCGGGCGGGGGCCGCCCGGTGTCCCGGAGGTCCCCGCCCTGGTGTGCGGCGCCGTACCCGCGGCAGTGTGCCTGTGGCGGTTGTCGCGGTGGTCGTCGTCGGCGTTCGGCTCAGACGCCGACCGACTCCTCCATCTCCTCTTCCAGCTCCTCGGCCTCGTCGGTCCGCCCGGCGGGGCCAGGCGTGGCCGGGGTTGCCTTGCGGTGCCGTTCCGCCAGGGCCGCGACCGCCGTGATCAGGGCGCCCACCGCCAGCCAGGCGAGCAGGGTGACCACGTGGGTGCCGAGGTCGTGGTTGTCGAAGTAGAGGTGGGCGCGGACGCCCTCGACGAAGCCCGCGCCGTTCCAGAAGCCGTGCAGCGCGCCGAAGAAGCCGTCCTGGAGTTCGGGGCGGAAGAGGCCGCCGGAGCTGGTGAAGTTCAGCATCACGAAGAGGACCATCATCGCGAGCGTCGTCCAGCGCTTGAGGAACGTGTGCAGGCCGACGCCGATGAGCAGGATGCCCGCCGAGTACAGCCAGGACAGTGCCCACACGCCCCACAGGCCGTGGTGCGCCAGGTGGAAGACGGGCCCGGCGAGCGCCGCGCCGATCAGGCTCACGGCGAAGGCGACGCCGACGGCGAGCCCGGCGCGTGCCCGCATCCGCAGGGCCGCGCCCGCCGCGCCGAGCGCCGCGACGGAGGCGTACGAACCGATGCTCACCGCCACCAGCAGGAAGAACAGGCCCTGCCCCGTCGGGTCGTCGGCGACCGGGCGGGCCACGTCGGTGACCTTCAGGGGCGCGCCCTGCTCGGCCGCGACCGGCGTGAACACCTTCTGGACGGCCAGCGCGCTCATGTCGGAGCCCGCGGAGGCCACGAGCAGCTCAGGGGTCCTGGTGTCCGGGAGGTAGGCGCCGGAGATGTCGAGGGACTTCAGCTCGTCGACGGCCTGGGCGCGCGTGGCCAGGGTGCGCACGTCCAGGGCGTCGCCCGCCTTCTCCTGGACGGCCTGGGCGAAGTGCTGCGCGCGGGCGTCGGTGCCGACCACGGCCACCGGCAGGTCGTGCGGCTCCGGCGTGACGAACGCGCTCATGTACGCCAGGCCCATGCCCAGGCACATGAGGAGCGGGGTCAGCAGGTGCAGAAGGACGTGGCGCAAGGGGCCGCGGTCGGGCGCCGTCATACGGGGCTCTCCAGATCTCTGTCCATGCCGTCCGATCCGTGCCGTCCGCTTCCTGGCGTCGTGTGCGGCGTCGTGTGCGGGCGTCGGGCGCCGGCGGCGGACAGGGCGGGTGGATGGCGGGAAGGTAGTTGGCATATGCAACTCTTACGTCATGTTGTACTGTACAACCATTAGCTCCGGGAGGGAAGCGGAGCCCTGTACACCGGTTCCGCGGCCGTGCGGAGGGCCGGGCGATGTGGACGCGAGGAGGCGGGGGCCGTGGCCGACCGCGGTGAGTCGATCGAGGTCATCCAGCGGGAGATGACGGTGTTCGCGCGGCGCGCCCGCGCCACGGCCGCGCGGATGCACCCCGAGCTCTCGCTCGTCTCCTTCACGCTGCTCAGCCACCTGGAGGACCGCCAGGGCTGCCGCGCCACGGACCTCGCGGCGCACTACACCCTGGACAAGTCGACGATCAGCAGGCAGGTCGCGGCCCTGGAGAAGGCGGGCCTGGTGGAGCGGCGCCAGGACCCGGCCGACCACCGCGTACACGTGCTGCACCTGACCGAGCGGGGGGTCGGGGTGCTCGCGCAGGTCACCGACAGCCGCAGGATCGCCTTCCGGGAGCGCCTCGCGGGCTGGAGCGGGCCGGACCTGGAGCGCTTCGCGGAGTATCTGCTGCGCTACAACGCGGGCGCTTCCGACGAGGGGCCTTGACGTCCGGTGGCCTGAGGGGTTGCGCGCCCTGGGGCTGGCTGCGCGCCCTGGAAGGCCGCGCGCCCTGAGGCGCTGCGTGCCCTGACGGCCAGCCGTCGCGTCCGGCGGGGTGAGGTGCCGGGAAACCCTTGCACGAGACGTATCGTCTCGCGTAAGGTCCTCGCATGACCACACCCCAGCGTGCCCACGTCGCCATGTTCTCCATCGCCGCCCACGGGCACGTGAACCCGAGCCTGGAAGTGATCCGGGAGCTCGTCGCCCGCGGCCACCGCGTCACGTACGCGATCCCGGAGGCCTTCGCGGAGAAGGTCGCCGAGACCGGCGCCGAACCCGTGCTCTACCGCAGCGCGCTCCCCGGCCCGGACGACGACCCGTCGGCCTGGGGCGAGACCCTGCTCGACAACGTCGAGCCGTTCCTGGCCGACGCGATCCAGGCGCTGCCGCAGCTCGCGCGGGCCTACGAGGGCGACGAGCCGGACATCGTCCTGTACGACATCACCTCGTACCCCGCGCGCGTCCTCGCCCGCCGCTGGGGCGTGCCCGAGGTCTCCCTGTCGCCGAACCTGGTGGCCTGGGAGGGGTACGAGGAGGAGGTCGCCGAGCCGATGTGGAAGGAGCCGAGGAGCACCGAGCGCGGCCAGGCCTACTATGCGCGCTTCGAGGCCTGGCTGAAGGAGAACGGGATCACGCAACACCCCGACCCCTTCGTCGGCCGCCCGCCCCGCTCGCTCGTGCTCATCCCCAAGGCGCTCCAGCCGCACGCCGACCGGGTCGACGAGACCGTGCACACCTTCGTCGGCGCCTGCCAGGGCGACCGCGCCGCGCAGGGCGACTGGGAGCGTCCCGCCGGCGCCGAGAAGGTACTCCTGGTGTCCCTCGGCTCCGCCTTCACCAAGCGGCCCGACTTCTACTGCGAGTGCGTCAAGGCCTTCGGCGACCTGCCGGGCTGGCACGTGGTCCTCCAGGTCGGCAAGCACGTCGACGCGGGCGAGCTCGGGGACGTACCGGCCAACGTCGAGGTGCGCTCGTGGGTGCCGCAACTGGCGGTCCTGAAGAAGGCCGACGCGTTCATCACGCACGCGGGCGCGGGCGGCAGCCAGGAGGGCCTCGCCACCGGGACCCCGATGGTGGCGGTGCCGCAGGCCGTCGACCAGTTCGGCAACGCCGACATGCTCCAGGCGCTCGGCGTCGCCCGCCACCTGCCGATGGAGGAGGCCGACGCGGCGGCGCTGCGCGCGGCGGTGCTCGCGCTCGTCGACGACCCGGAGGTGGCGCGCAGGCTGGAGGAGGTGCGCGCCGGGATGGCGGGCGAGGGCGGCACGCGGCGGGCGGCCGACCTCATCGAGGAGGAGATCGCGCGTGGGCGGCGTGACGGCGGTGTGAAGGGCGCCCGGGCGTCCTGACAAGGGCGTCGACCCGGTCCCTTGGTGGGACCGATACCCCCCGCCAAAGGTTGCCCGCGCCGCTTCTTGTGGCCCCGGTAAACGCTTTCCTAGCGTGAGGTGAACCGCACTCGAACGCCAGGAAGTTGACCCATGTCACGACAGCCCACGCGACGAGACACGCCCGCTGCGCCGGAGATCGGAGGCGGGGGGCGGGAGATACCGTCCCTCGCCGAGGTCCGCCGCGTCACCCAGAAGAAGCGCGACGCCTGGTGGACCGTGCTGCTCGTCGACCCCGTCGCCACGCCGCTCGTCCGCCAGACCGCGCTGCGCACGCGGATCACCCCGAACCAGATCACCTGGGGCGCGTTCCTGCTGGGCCTCGGCTCCGCGGTCTGCTTCGCCTTCGGGGACTGGCGGTGGCTGGTGCTCGGCGCGGTGGTCTACCACCTGAGCTTCGTCCTGGACTGCATGGACGGCAAGGTCGCGCGGCTGACCGGCCAGGGGTCGGTGTTCGGCGCGTGGCTCGACTTCGTCTTCGACCGGATCCGGGTGATGGTGTGCGGGGTCGCCCTCATGGGCGGCCAGTACGAGCGGACCGGTGAGGTGGTGTACGTGTGGCTCGCGCTCGCGGTGGTCGGGCTCGACACGCTGCGCTACATCAACTCCCTGGAGATCTTCAAGGTCCGCCACACCATGCGCAAGCAGATCAAGGCCCGGGTGCGGGCGGCCCGGCGCGCCGAGAACGCGGCCGAACTCGCCTTCATGGAGGACCTGCTGCGGGCCAACCCGGAGGCGGACGTCGAGCGCGACCGGGCCCTGGGGGCGACCGCGACCTCCGTACCGGAGGGGATCGCTGCGCCGGAGGGGCCGTCCGTGTCCACGGGGCCTGCTGCGCCGGAGGGGCCGTCCGTGTCCACAGGGCCTGCTGCGCCGGAGGAGACCTCGTTGTCCACGGGGCCCGCTGCGCCGGGCGCGCCCCCCACGCCGGGCGGCCGCCCCAAGCAAGTCATCGACCTGCACCAGGAGTTCCGGCACCGGTTCCCCACCTACCTGCGGGCGCGCTCCTTCCTGCTGCGGCACCGCATCCGTACGCACCTCGTCAGCGGGGTCGAGTTCCAGATGGGTGTCTTCATCGTCGGCCCGCTCCTCGACCAGGTGATCGCGGCGACCGTCGTCTCCGGCGCGCTGCTGCTGGTCTTCGAACTCGCCATCGTCTACAAGCTGTTGCTGTCGACACGGGACTTCACGCGGACGATCGAGTCGTTCGAGGAACGGCCGGTCACGACGGCGGCGTAGCCTCCCGGCGGGGAGGGCGAGGGCGGGTGTGCCCGAAACGTCGCAGGCCGGGCGGTTTGTTGTTACAGAACCTTGTTGAACAAGTCACAGCCGCCTGTAGCTATTGATCTGCGCGCGCCATTCAGACAAGGTTTCGTCCCAACGCCCGGTGATCTTCCGTTCCTTCGGGGCACCCCGGGCGCCGCAGCGAAAGCTCGACACCTCCCACATCCCCCCACATCCCCCCACACACCCCACGAGGAGACCCCTCTTCATGGCAGCTCACAAGCGCGCTCGCACGATGAAGCTCACCGCGGCCATAGCCACCGCCGCCACCGCGGTGGGAGTGACCGTCTTCGCCGGCACCTTCGCCGGCGCCTCGACGCCCGCCGAGGGCAAGGTCTACGGCACGGACGCCAAGGGCGCCGTCGCCGGCAGCTACATCGTGCTGCTCGACGAGAAGGCCACCAAGGACGCCAAGGCGGACCTCGCCGAGGAGTACGGCGGCTCCCTCAACCGCAACTACTCCTCGGACGTGAACGGCTTCTCCGCCAAGGGCCTCAGCGAGACCGAGGCCAAGCGCCTCGCCGCCGACCCGGCCGTCGGCAAGGTCGTGCAGAACAAGAAGTTCTCCATCAAGGCCACCCAGGAGAACCCGCCGTCCTGGGGCCTGGACCGCGTCGACCAGGCCGACACCGCGGGCGACGGCAAGTACACCTACCCGGACAAGGGCGGCGAGGGCGTGACCGCGTACGTCATCGACACCGGCGTCCGCGTCAGCCACAAGGACTTCGGCGGCCGCGCCGTCTCCGGCTTCGACGCCGTCGACAACGACGACAGCGCCGACGACGGCAACGGCCACGGCACCCACGTCGCGGGCACCATCGCGGGCGACGCGCACGGCGTGGCCAAGAAGGCGAAGATCGTCGGCGTGCGCGTCCTGGACGACCAGGGCTCCGGCACCACCGAGCAGGTCGTCGCCGGCATCGACTGGGTCACCAAGAACCACCAGGGCCCGTCCGTCGCCAACATGAGCCTCGGCGGCGGCGCCGACGAGGCCCTCGACGAGGCCGTCCGCAAGTCCATCGCCTCCGGCGTCACCTACGCGGTGGCCGCGGGCAACGAGTCGAGCGACGCGGGCCAGAGCTCCCCGGCGCGCGTGCAGGAGGCCATCACGGTCGCCTCCTCCACGAAGGACGACCAGCAGTCCGACTTCTCCAACTTCGGCTCCGTCGTGGACCTCTACGCCCCGGGCTCGGACATCACGTCCTCCTGGAACACCGGCGACGACGCCACCAAGACCATCTCCGGTACGTCGATGGCGACCCCGCACGTCGTCGGCGCCGCCGCGGTCTACCTGGCCGGGCACCCGGACGCCACGCCCGCGGACGTCGCCGAGGCGCTGACCGGCGGCGCCACCCCGGACAAGATCTCCCACCCGAGCGCGGGCACGCCCAACAAGCTCCTGAAGGTCGTCGAGTAGCGGCGACGGGCCGCCGCACCGCGTGCGGCGGCCCCCCTTCGGACCGGCGGCCGCCGTGCCCACCCCCACGGGGCGCGGCGGCCGCCTTATCGTGTGCGCATGGCGACGAAGATCTACGCGGCGCTGCTGCGCGGCGTGAACGTGGGCGGCGGCAGGAAGGTGCCGATGGCCCGGCTGCGCACCCTCCTGGAAGAACTCGGACACGGCGGCGTACAAACGTATCTGCAGAGCGGGAACGCGGTGTTCACCACCGACCGCGGCGACGAGGACTCGCTCGCTGCGGAGCTGGGCGCCGCCCTGGAGGAGGAGTTCGGCTTCGGCGTGGAGCTGCTGGTGCGCGACGGCGCGTACCTGCGGGCCGTCGTCGACCGCTGCCCGTTCCCCGCCGCCGGCCTCGAGGGCAGGCAACTGCACGTCACGTACTTCTCCGAGCCCGTGGACCCCGGCCGCTACGCCGCGCTGGACCGGGCCGCGTACCTGCCGGAGGAGTTCCGGCTCGGCGACCGGGCCCTGTACCTGTACGCGCCCGACGGACTCGGGCGCTCCAAGCTCGCCGACGCCCTGAGCCGCCCCGCCCTGACCCGGGGCACCGTCGCCACCAGCCGCAACTGGAACACCGTCACCAAGCTCGCGGAGCTGACCGGGGGAGACCACCGATGACCGACCGCTCGCCCGCCGTCGAGGCCGCCATCGAGAACGAGCTGCGCCTGCTCGACCCGGAGGTGCGCTCCACGCCCGAGCTGTTCGAGAAGCTGCTGCACCCGGAGTTCACCGAGTTCGGCGCCTCGGGCGCGCGCTGGGACCGCGCGTCGATCCTGCGGGTCCTCGCCGCGCGGCCCGAGCCCGGCGGCCGCCCCATCACCACGTCCGGCATGCGGGGCGTCCAGCTCGCCGACGACCTGGTGCACCTCACCTTCGACACCGACAGCAACGGCCGCCTGGCGCACCGCAGTTCGCTGTGGCGGCGCACCGGGGACCGCTGGCTGCTCTGGTTCCACCAGGGCACGCCCTTCACGCCGCCCGAGCCCGAGCCCGAGGAGGACTGAGGACGGCCGCCGCCCCCGATGGCGTGCCCGCGCTCAGACGGCGGGCGCCAGCGCCACCACGCGGTCCCCGCGGTACGTGGTGTGCGAGACGACCCGCTCGGGGACGGCGAGCCGCGGGTCGGCCAGGAGGGCCCGCACCGCCTCGGGCCGCCCCGCGTCCGGCGCGTGCCCGGCCGCCGACGTGGCGGCGGCCACCGCGTCGAGCAGGGCGAGGTCGGCGTCGGTGACCTCCGCGGCGGCCTTGTCCATCAGCCCCCAGCCGTCCCAGGGCAGCAGCTCCACCCCGCCGAGCGCGGCCAGGTCGGCCACCACGTCGGCCCGGACGAGGTCAAGACCCCTGATCGCGGGCACGCTGCTCACGCCGTACGTGTCCGGGTCCGCGCGGCCCTCGCGGCACGCCCGCCACGCGTCACCGGCGACCACGTACGCCGTGCGCGGCACGTCCAGGGCGTCGAACGCGGTGGCGTAGAACCCGCCCACCAACTGCGCGTCGGCGAGCACCCAGCCCCGCCCTGCCACCCAGTACTCCGTCACCCAGTGGTTGTCGTGGAAGCCCGGCTCGAAGTACGTCGCGTAGCCGGCGCGGACGCGCGCCGGGGTGCCGGTGGCCCGCAGCAGCGCGCACAGCAGCAGCGCGTAGTCCCGGCAGGTGGCGACGAACCGGGCGGCGGGCTCGCGGCGCTCCCCGAGCGAGGTGTCCCCGCGCTCGCGCAGGATGCGCAGGATCTCCGCCACGTACCGGGACTCCGCGTCCCCGTGCAGCCGTTCGTCCGGCACGTCGTAGCCGAACCGCCAGGTCTCCTGCCGGTGCAGCAGCACCCCGTGCACCATCGACGCGAGCGCGGCGGGGTCGCGCGGCAGCGGCACACCGCCGAGCAGGGCGTCGAGGTGCGGGCCCGGGGTGCTGTACGGGGTCTGGGTCAGATAAGGGGTGTCCATGCCCGGCAGGGTGCGGTCTGCCCCTGGGGCAGAGTCCAGCGTCGGCGGGGCCCGCGGTGCGCCGGACCCGGGCGCGTCACCCCGCGGCGGGCAGGTCCAGGAGGCCCGGGCCGCTCGCCGCCGCGAGGTGCCCGGGGCGGCGGTCCGCCGGGAAGCGGCGGCACGCGTCGAACCGCTCCAGCAGCACCCGGGCGACGAGCGGGGAGTCCCCGAGCACCCCGCCGAGCACATCGGCCCCGGCGGCCCCCCGGGCGATCCGGTCGGGCAGGAACCCGGGGGCCAGGACGTACGGGGCGACGGCCACCCGCCGCACCCCGGGCACGTGCCGCAAGGCCTGGACGGCCCCCTCGGTGGGGGGCAGTCCCGCGGAGGCGAACGCAGGCCGCACGGCGCACCAACCGGTACGCCGCCACTCCCGCGCGATGTCAGCGATCACTGCGATCGCCTCCGGGTCCGTGGAGCCGGCCGAGGCGAGGACCACCCCGGTCACGGCCTTGTCGGCGGGGTCGAGCCCCGCCTCGTACAGCCGCTGCTCCAGCGCGGCGAGCAGCAGCGGCGAGGGGCCGAGCACCCCGGCCCCGCGCACCCGCAGCCCCGCGGGGGCCTCCCGCAGGGCGGCCGGGATGTCGGCCTTCGCGTGGAAGGCGCGGGTCAGCAGCAGCGGCAGGGCGACGACGTCCCGGACGCCCTGACCGGCCAGGGACTCCAGCGCCCGGGGCACGGAGGGCGCGTTGAAGTCCAGGAAGGCGGCCTCCACCCGCTGCCCCGGGCGCAGCGCGCGCACGCGCCGCACCAGGGCCCGCACCGTGGCGGCGTGCCGGGGGTCCCGGCTGCCGTGGGCGATGACCAGCAGGACCGGCGGAGCGGGGTTCAGGGGCGGGCGCATCGTGCTCACTTCACCAGCAGGCCGCGGCTGCGCAGCACCCACCGCTCCAGCGGACTGAAGATCAGCAGGTCGATGGCGATGCCGACGACGAGGATCAGCAGGATCGCGAGGAACACCTGCGACATGCTGCTGTTGGTGCGCCCCGCCTCCAGGAGCTGGCCGAGGCCCATGCCCAGGTCCGGCGACTGGGCGATGATCTCGGCGGCCATCAGGGACCGCCAGGAGAAGGCCCAGCCCTGCTTCAGCCCCGCCAGGTAGCCGGGCAGGGCGGCGGGCATGACGATGTGCCAGGTGCCGCGCAGGCCGGTCGCGCCCAGGGTGCGGCCCGCCCGCAGGAACAGCGGCGGCACCTGGTCCACGCCGGAGACCAGGCCGTTGGCGATGGACGGCACGGCGCCGAGCAGGATCACCGCGTACATCATCTTGTCGTTGAGGCCCAGCCAGATCACCGCCGGGGGCACCCACGCCACCGACGGCAGCGACTGCAGGCCCGACAGGACCGGGCCGATGGCCGCCCGCACGAAGCGGACCCGGGCCACCACCAGGCCGAGCGGGGTGCCGATGAGCAGAGCCAGCAGGAACCCGAACATGCCGCGCGAGACGGACGTCCAGATGTAGTCGACGAGGGTGCCCTGCAGCCAGGCGTTCTCGACCTCCTGCCACACGGCGCCCGGCGACGGCAGCTTGTAGCTGTCGGTCACCTCCGCCCAGACGAGGACCTGCCAGACCACCAGGACCAGCAGGACCGCCGTCACGGGCGGCAGGACCTTCTGGACCAGGGTCTCGCGCAGCGGGGCGCGCCGCGTCTGCACGGTGTCCAGCGCGTCCAGGCCCGCCTCCAGGCCGGCGAGGTCGTGGGTGTCCCGCCGGCCGTCCCGCTCCGGCGCGGACCGCCGGCCGTCCTCGCCCGTCGCGGACGCGGTCGTCTCAGTGCTGCCCATGGCGGCGGATCTCCCCACGCAGTTCTTCAGTGATCTCGGCGGACAGCTCCGCCACCGCCGCGTCCTCGATGCGGCGCGGCTGCTCGATGTCGACGGTCCACTCGCGCGCGACGCGGCCGGGCCGCGAGGACAGCAGGACCACGCGCTGGGCGAGCCGTACCGCCTCGCGGACGTTGTGCGTGACGAACAGGACCGACACCCGCGTCTCGCGCCAGATCCGGGTCAGCTCGTCGTGCAGCACGTCCCGGGTGATCGCGTCGAGCGCGGCGAACGGCTCGTCCATCAGGAGCAGCTTGCTGTCCTGGGCCAGGGCGCGGGCCAGCGCGACCCGCTGGCGCATGCCGCCGGACAGCTCGTGCACGCGCTTGCCGTACGCGCCCCGCAGCCGGACGAGCTCGAGCAACTCCTCGGCGCGCGGGCGGCGTTCGGCCTTGGGCAGCCCGCGCAGCCGCAGCGCCAGCTCGATGTTCCGGCCCGCGGTCAGCCACGGGAACAGCGCGTGCTCCTGGAACATCAGGGCCGGGCGGCCGTCGGTGCCGATGCTGCCCGCGCTCGGCCGGTCGAGCCCGGCGACGAGGTTGAGCAGCGTCGACTTGCCGCACCCGGAGGCTCCCAGGAGCGTGACGAACTCGCCCTGGTTGACGTCCAGCGTGATGTCGTCGAGGACGAGCTGCTGTCCGGCGGGCGTGGTGAAGGACTTCGAGACGTGCTCGACGCGCGCGGCGACGTCGAGCGCGTCCGCGGCCCGGGTGGCGCTTCCTGCTTCCTTGGCGAGTGTCGCGGCCATGGTCGTCCCCTCCTGAGAACCTGAACTGATGGGCGGGTACGGCTACTCGGCGCCGAGGCCGGCGTCGTCGACCGCGGGTTCGCCCGCCGCCTTCAGGACCTTGTTGAGCGGCTCGAGGTCGTAGATGCCCTTCAGGTCGGGCTTCTCCAGGAGGCCCGCCCGCACGGCGTGGTCGGCCTCGGTGTCGAGCGTCGCCGCCAGCGGGTCGTTGGTGAACTGGATGGACTTCCAGGCCGGGTCGAGGATCTTGGCGGGCAGGGCCTTGCCGGAGTGCTGCTTCAGCTTGGCGTTGGCGGCGGCCTTGGCCTTCTCCGGGTTGTCCTTGATGAACTGGTTGGTCTTCACCGCGCCCCGCAGGACGGCCTCGACCACCTTCGGATGCTTCGCCAGGAAGTCCTGGCGCACGATGATGTTCGTGATCACGAACTTCTTGTCCGGCCACAGGTCGGCCTCGTCGAGCAGCACCTTCGCGCCCTCGGAGACCAGCTTGGACGCGGTCGGCTCCGGCACCCAGGCGCCGTCGATCGAGCCGGACTTGTAGGCGTCCGGGGTGATCTTGTTGTCGGTGCGGACCACCGACACGTCGCCCTTGCCGCTCTGCGCGTCGACCTTCCACCCCTTCTCGGAGATCCAGTGGAGGAACGCCACGTCCTGGGTGTTGCCGAGCTGCGGGGTGGCGATCTTCTTGCCCTTGACGTCGTTCAAGGACCTGATCTTCTCGGGGTTGACCACGAGCTTCACGCCGCCGGAGGCCGAGCCGCCGATGATGCGCAGGTTCTTGCCGCCGGACTTGGTGTAGCCGTTGATGGCGGGCGACGGGCCGATCCAGCCGATGTCGATGGACTTCGAGTTCAGCGCCTCGATCTCCGAGGGGCCCGCGTTGAACTCCGCGTACGAGGCCTTGGTGGCACCCAGTTCCTTCTGGAACAGGCCCTCGTGGGCGCCGACGAGCGCCGTGCCGTGGGTGAGGTTCGGGAAGTAGCCGATCCTCACGGTGTCCAGGCCGTCGATCTTCTTCGCACCGGCGGCGATGCGGGCCTTGCCGCCGTCGTCCTTGTCGGAGTCCGAGCCGTATCCGCAGGCGGAGAGGGTGAGCGCGAGCAGGGGGAGGGCGACGGCGGCCAGGCGGCCGGAGCGTGTCGCACGGGAGGGGCGGGGACCGGGGATGCGGATGGCTGGCACGGGAGGCGTTCCTCTCGTTGGCCCGGCTCGACGCACGGATCAGGGTGCGGCCGGGCGGATGTCGGCGGATCTTCGTCTGCGTGCGAAGGGACGGCGGGGGGTGTGGGCGCGCGAGCGGCACGCGGACGCGCCGCTCGCGGAAGGCGTCACGCCACACATCGCGTCACGCCGCCCGAACCCGCGCCGAGGGCGCCGCTGCCCACGCGGCCGCCCTCCTTCGCGAAGGTCGAGAAGACATCGGGGAAGGCCATGGTCAGAAGTCCCATCCGTCGTCGTCCGCGGCGGGCGCGGGCGCCTCGGCCCGCGCGAAGGCCTCGCCCGCCATGCCGGCGGCCAGCGTGGTGCCGTCCGCCGGGTCGATGAGGAGGAAGGAGCCGGTACGGCGCGAGTCGGCGTACGCGTCGAGCGCGAGCGGCTCGGCGGTGCGCACCAGGACGCGGCCGATGTCGTTGGCGACGAGGTGCCCGGGGTTCGGGTGCTGCGAGAGGTCGTCCAGGGTGAGCCGGGACGGGATCTGCTTCACGATCGCCTTGACCGTGCGCGTGGTGTGCTTGAGCAGCACCCGCCGGCCCACGGTCAGCGGCTGGTCCGCGACGTGGCAGACGGTGGCCGCGATGTCCTGGGTCGTCGGCGGCGTATCACTGCTCGGGACGAGCATGTCACCTCGTGAGACGTCCAGGTCGTCCTCCAGGAGCACGGTCACGGACTGCGGCGTCCACGCCACGTCCACCGGCTCGCCGAGCAGGTCGATGCCCGCGATCCGCGACGAGCGGCCCGAGGGCAGCACGGTGACCTCGTCGCCGACGCGGAAGGTGCCCGCCGCGATCTGCCCCGCGTACCCGCGGTAGTCGGGGTGCTCCGCCGTCTGCGGCCGGATCACGTACTGCACCGGCAGCCGGGCGTGGCAGCTCGTCAGGTCGTGGCTGACCGGCACCGTCTCCAGGTGCTCCAGGACGGTCGGGCCGCCGTACCAGTCCATGGTCGAGGACGGCTCGACCACGTTGTCCCCGGCGAGCGCCGAGATCGGGATCGAGGTGACCTCGGGGACGCCCAGCTCGGTGGCGTACGCGGTGAACTCCTCGGCGATCTTCGCGAAGACCGGCTCCGCGTAGCCGACGAGGTCCATCTTGTTCACCGCGAGCACCACGTGCGGCACCCGCAGGAGCGCGGCGATGGCGGCGTGCCTGCGGGTCTGCTCGACCACGCCGTTGCGGGCGTCGACCAGGACGACCGTGAGCTCGGCCGTGGAGGCGCCGGTGACCATGTTGCGGGTGTACTGCACGTGGCCGGGGGTGTCGGCGAGGATGAACCGGCGCCGGGCGGTCGCGAAGTAGCGGTACGCCACGTCGATGGTGATGCCCTGCTCGCGCTCGGCCCGCAGGCCGTCGGTGAGCAGCGCGAGGTCGGGCCCCTCGGCGCCGCGGCTGCGCGAGGCGTGCTCCACGGCCTCCAACTGGTCGGCCAGGACCGACTTGGAGTCGTGCAGGAGCCGGCCCACGAGCGTGGACTTGCCGTCGTCGACGGACCCGGCGGTGGCGAACCGCAGCAGGGTCGTCGCGCCGAGCTGATCGGCGGCGACGGCGGTGGTGGGTGTCGTCATGGCTAGAAGTA
Source organism: Streptomyces longispororuber (assembly GCF_014656095.1). GTDB lineage: Bacteria > Actinomycetota > Actinomycetes > Streptomycetales > Streptomycetaceae > Streptomyces > Streptomyces longispororuber. The sequence continues at coordinate 26,553 of NZ_BNBT01000064.1, read as the reverse complement.
CCCCTCGCGCTTGCGGTCTTCCATCGCGGCCTCGGAGAGCTTGTCGTCGGCCCGGGTGGCGCCGCGCTCGGTGAGCCGGGACGCCGCGATCTCGGTGATCACGGCCTCCAGGGTGGTGGCGTCGGAGTCGACGGCCCCGGTGCAGGACATGTCGCCGACCGTGCGGTAGCGCACCAGCCGCTTCTCCACGTCCTCGCCGTCCTTGGGGCCGCCCCAGTCCCCGGCGGTCAGCCACATCCCGTCGCGCCGGAACACCTCGCGCTCGTGGGCGAAGTAGATCTCCGGCAGCTCGATCCCCTCGCGGGCGATGTACTGCCACACGTCCAGCTCGGTCCAGTTGGACAGCGGGAAGACGCGCACGTGCTCGCCCGGCGCGTGCCGGCCGTTGTAGAGCTGCCACAGCTCGGGCCGCTGGCGGCGCGGGTCCCACTGCGAGAACTCGTCGCGCAGCGAGAACACCCGCTCCTTGGCGCGGGCCTTCTCCTCGTCCCTGCGCCCGCCGCCGAAGACGGCGTCGAACCGCTCGCTCTGGATCTTCTCCGTCAGCGGCAGCGTCTGCAGCGGGTTGCGGGTGCCGTCCGGCCGCTCCTTGAGCACGCCCCGGTCGATGTAGTCCTGTACGGACGCCACGTGCAGCCGCAGCCGGTGGCGTGCCACGACGCGGTCGCGGTAGTCGATGACCTCGGGGAAGTTGTGCCCGGTGTCGACGTGCAGCAGCGCGAAGGGGACCGCCGCCGGGGCGAACGCCTTCAGCGCCAGGTGCAGCATGACGATGGAGTCCTTGCCGCCGGAGAACAGGATCACCGGCCGCTCGAACTCGCCCGCCACCTCCCGGAAGATGTGCACGGCCTCGGACTCCAGGGCGTCCAGGTGGCTGAGCGCGTACGGGCTGTCGTCGCCCGCCGCGCGCCCGGGGTGCGCGGAGTCCTCGGACACGGCCGCGGCGGTGGTCATGGTGCGTCCCTTTCGCCTGTCGATTCGCCTGTCGTTCGCTTCGAACCCCGTGGTCGTCCGCGGCGGGAGGGCCGCGGGGACGTCGCTCACAGGACGCCCCTCTCCCGCAGCAGCGCCAGCACGGCCGCCGCCGACTCGGGCACGGTCTGGTGCTGCGACTCCAGGCGCAGGTCGGGCGACTCCGGCTCCTCGTACGGGTCGTCGACGCCCGTCAGACCGGTCAGCTCGCCCGCCGCCTGCTTGGCGTACAGGCCCTTCACGTCACGGACGGAGCACACCTCCACCGGCGTGGCGACGTGCACCTCCAGGTACGGGGTGCCGGCCGTCTGGTGGCGCTTGCGCACCGCGTCGCGGCTGTCGGCGAACGGGGCGATGACGGGCACGAGCGCGAGCACGCCGTTGCGGGCGAGCAGCTCGGCGACGAAGCCGATGCGCTGCACGTTGGTGTGCCGGTCCTCGCGGCTGAAGCCGAGGCCCGCGGAGAGGAACTCGCGGATCTCGTCGCCGTCGAGCACCTCGACCGCGCGGCCCCGCGCGCGCAGCGTCCGCGCCAGCTCGTGGGCGATGGTGGTCTTGCCCGCGCTGGGCAGGCCCGTGAGCCAGACGGTGGCTCCGGTCACGTGGGTCTCCTGAACGGTGTGGGGGGTCGTCGGCCGGGGGGTGTGCGGGGCGGCCGTCATCCGTGCAGCCCGCACTCGGTCTTGGCGCGCCCGGCCCAGCGGCCCGCGCGCGCGTCCTCGCCCTCCAGGAGGCGCCGGGTGCACGGGGCGCAGCCCACGGAGCCGTAGCCGTCCATGAGGAGCGGGTTGGTGAGCACGCCGTGCTCGGCGACGTAGGCGTCCACGTCGTCCTGCGTCCAGCGGGCGATGGGGGAGACCTTCACCTTGCGGCGCCTGTCGTCCCAGCCGACGACGGGGGTGTGCGCGCGGGTCGGCGACTCGTCGCGGCGCAGGCCCGTGGCCCAAGCCAGGTACCCGGCCAGGCCCTCCTCCAGGGGCTTGACCTTGCGCAGGGCGCAGCACAGGTCGGGGTCGCGGTCGTGCAGCCGCGGGCCGTACTCGGCGTCCTGCTCGGCCACGGTCTGCCGGGGCGTGAGCGTGATGACGTCGACGTCCATCACGGCCGCCACGGCGTCGCGGGTGCCGATGGTCTCGGGGAAGTGGTAGCCGGTGTCCAGGAACACCACGTCCACGCCGGGCCGGGCGCGCGCGGCGAGGTGGGCCACCACGGCGTCCTCCATGGAGGAGGTCACGCAGAAGCGGGCGCCGAAGGTGCCGGCGGCCCAGGTGAGGATCTCCAGGGCGGAGGCGTCCTCCAAGTCGCGCCCGGCGCGCTCGGCGAGCGCCTTGAGCTCGTCGGCCGGGGTGTCGGCCGACACCTGCTGAGTGCTCGTCATATCTCTGCCCCTCCACCGTCGTCGCGTCGAAGCCCCCGGGCGAGCAGCCCGAGGAACTTCACCTGGAAGGCGCGGTTGCACGCCGCGCATTCCCAGGCGCCGTGGCCCTGCTCGCCCGGACGCAGGTCCTCGTCGCCGCAGTACGGGCAGTAGAAGGGGGCCGCGCGCTCGCTCATGCCGTGTCCTTCGCTTCGCTCGCCACGCTCATGCCAGGGCCTCCTCGGAGGCGCGGGCCGCCCAGGTGGCGAACCGCTCGCCGTCCTCGCGCTCCGCCTGGTAGCGCCTGAGGACCCGCTCCACGTAGTCCGGCAGCTCGGCGGCGGTGACCTTCAGGCCGCGCACCTTGCGGCCGAACCCGGCCTCCAGGCCGAGCGCGCCGCCCAGGTGCACCTGGTAGCCCTCGACCTGGTCGCCGTTCTCGTCGAGGACGAGCTGGCCCTTGAGGCCGATGTCGGCGACCTGGATGCGGGCGCAGGCGTTCGGGCAGCCGTTGATGTTGATGGTGAGCGGCTCGTCGAAGTCCGGGACGCGCCGCTCCAGTTCGTCGATGAGCGAGGCGCCGCGCGCCTTCGTCTCGACGATGGCGAGCTTGCAGAACTCGATCCCGGTGCAGGCCATGGTGCCGCGCCGGAACGGCGAGGGGCGCACGGTCAGGTCGAGCGCCTCAAGGCCCTCGACCAGGGAGTCGACCTGGTCCTCCGCGACGTCGAGCACGATCATCTTCTGCTCGACGGTGGTGCGCAGGCGGCCCGAGCCGTGGGCGGCGGCGAGGTCGGCGATCTTCGTCAGGACGGTGCCGTCGACGCGGCCGACGCGCGGGGCGAAGCCGACGTAGTAGCGGCCGTCCCGCTGCCGGTGCACGCCGACGTGGTCGCGCCAGCGCTGTACGGGCTGCTCGGGCGCGGGCCCGTCGGCGAGCGTGCGCAGCAGGTACTCGTCCTCCAGGACCCGGCGGAACTTCTCCACGCCCCAGTCGGCGACGAGGAACTTCAGCCGGGCGCGGTTGCGCAGCCGCCGGTAGCCGTAGTCGCGGAAGATGGAGATGACGCCCTCGAAGACGTCGGGCACGTCCTCCAGCGGCACCCAGGCGCCGAGCCGCTGCCCGATCTTGGGGTTGGTGGACAGGCCGCCGCCGACCCACAGGTCGAAGCCGGGCCCGTACTCGGGGTGGCGCACGCCCACGAAGGCGACGTCGTTGATCTCGTGCGCCACGTCGAGCAGCGGCGAGCCGGAGATCGCGGACTTGAACTTGCGCGGCAGGTTCGAGAAGGCCGGGTTGCCGATGACGCGGCGGTGGATCTCCTCGACGGCGGGCGTGCCGTCGATGATCTCGTCCTCCGCGATCCCGGCGACGGGGGAGCCGAGGATGACGCGCGGGGTGTCGCCGCAGGCCTCGGTCGTGGACAGGCCCACGGCCTCCAGGCGGCGCCAGATCTCCGGCACGTCCTCGATGCGGATCCAGTGGTACTGGATGTTCTGCCGGTCGGTGATGTCGGCGGTGCCGCGGGCGAACTCCTGCGAGATCTCGCCGACGACCCGGAGCTGGTCGGTGGTGAGCCGGCCGCCGTCGATGCGGACCCGGAGCATGAAGTGCTCGTCGTCCAGCTCCTCCGGCGCCAGGACCGCCGTCTTGCCGCCGTCGATGCCGGGCTTGCGCTGGGTGTACAGGCCCCACCAGCGCATCCGGCCGCGCAGGTCGTTCGGGTCGATGGAGTCGAAGCCGCGCTTGGAGTAGATCGTCTCAATGCGTGTCCGCACATTGAGACCGTCGTCGTCCTTCTTGAACTGCTCGTTCCCGTTCAGCGGCGTGAAGTGTCCGGCGGCCCACTGGCCCTCGCCGCGGTGGCGGCCCGTCCTGCGACGGGGTGCGGCGGGCACGGTTCGATCCGGGGTTGCGGCCATGGGTACGTCCTTCACAGCGGGCTGAGAGCGGCTCTGACCTGCGCACTCGCGCAGAAGGCGCGGCGGGGCGCGGGGAGGGGTCAGTACGGGGGAAGCGGCGGTGCTGGGTCTCTCAGCTCGCCGGACACATGGCGCTGGACACGCGGACGAGGTCGACGTGACGTCGACTCACCAAGGCGATTCCAGCTCGAGACATGCCGAAAGCCTGGCATGGGGCGCGATACGCAGTCCACCGTTATCCGCATGCTGGACGCTTCCGTCTCGCATGCCGGGATGCCCCTCGCGGGTGCGCCCCAGTCCCACCCCTCCCCGAAACCAGGGGCTGCCGCCCCCGGCCCCCCGCCCTGTTCGTCTGGGGCTCCGCCCCTTTCCCCCTTCATTGGCGCTCCGCGCCTCGTCCTCAAACGCCGGACGGGCTGGAGATCCCGGGTCCCCGCCGTTTCCGTCTGGGGCTCCGCCCCTTTCCCCCGTCATCGGCGCTTCGCGCCTCGTCCTCAAACGCCGGACGGGCTGGAAGTTCCCGTCTCGCCGTCGTCGGCCGGACGGGCTGGAAGTTCCCGTCTCGCCGTCGTCGGCCGG
>NZ_BNBT01000064.1:0-21624 GCF_014656095.1 Streptomyces longispororuber | reverse complement strand
CTGGAAGTTCCCGTCTCGCCGTCGTCGGCCGGACGGGCTGGAAGTTCCCGTCTCGCCGTCGTCGGCCGGACGGGCTGATAGCTCCTCCTGCCGCCGTCGTCGGGTGTCCGTCGGACAGCCGACGACGGTGCTCGGCGGACGGTTTCAGCCCGTCCGGCGTTTGAGGACGAGGCCGGCAGGCCGATGGGAGGGCGGGTGGGTGGGGGAACATCCGCCGCGGAGCGGGGGATCACCGGGAGGCGACGACGGCGGGACGCGGAAGGATCAGCCCGTCCGGCGATTGAGGACGAGCGCGGAGCGCGATCAGACCCCGGCCCCGGGCCAGGGCCCGGGCGTGTCCCGCTGCCGCTCCTGCGAGACCTCCGTGTGGAAGAGCGTGAACCCCCGCCGCAGATAGTTGTCCATCGCGTGCTCACCGTCCAGGCTGCACGTGTGCAGCCACACCCGCTTCGTGGGCGCACGCCCCGGCCAGCGCTCGGCCAGGTCCCAGGCGCGGGCGGTGCCGTACGACAGCAGGTGGCCGCCGATCCCGCGGCCCCGGAAGGCCGGGATCAGGCCGAAGTAGACGATCTCCACGGCGCCGTCGTCCTGCGGGTCAAGCTCCACGTACCCGGCGGGCGTGCCCCGCTCGTACGCCACCCACGTCTCCACGCCCGGCCGCGTCAGGTGCTCCTGCCACTGCGCGTAGCTGAGCGAGAGGCGGTCCACCCAGTGGATGTCGCCGCCGACGGCGGAGTACAGGAACCGGCTGAACTCGGGCGAGGGCACCTCGGCCCGCACGATCCGCACATCGCCCTCGGGCGCCGGGGCCGGCAGCAGGTCGGTCGGAGCGGTCTGCTCCAGGGACCAGGTGGTGACAGTGATGCTCATGGCGGCCAGGGAACCACGGGCGGGCGCGGCCCGGCCACCGAGCCCCGGCCTGACTCGTGTCAGCCGGCCCCGGGGCGCGGCGCGAGGCGGACGCCCGGCGTCACGGCACCGCGTCCGCCCGGGCCCTGATCACCGCCGGGGCCAGGGAGTAGGGCAGGAGCCGCGCCGGATCCTCGGGCAGCACCAGGTCGACGTCCGCGTCCTCGTGGAAGCGGTACGGGCGGTGCGCCACGAGCCCGCCCAGATAGCGGCGGACCCGGGACAGCTCGGCCCGGACCGTGACCGTGCGCCCCGGGTCGCCGAACAGGTCCGCGGCCAGGCCCGCCGCGCTGCGCCCGGCCCGGTGCGTGGCCAGGAGGTACAGCAACTCCGCGTGGCGCGGCGAGAGGTCGTGCGTCCAGCAGCCCGCGCTGCCGGTGACGGTCACCGTCCAGCGGCGCGGCCCGCTGACGTCCACCACCACCCGGGCACCGGCGGACGCCGGGTCCGCCTCGTCCTCGACCCGCAGCAGCCAGCCGCCGGGCAGCGGCGCCACCGCGCACCGGCCGAGCGAGGGCAGCCAGGTCCGGCCGGCCGCGAGGGACTTCGGCAGCGTGACCCGGTCCACCGGCGGCATGCCCGTGACCGCCGCCGTCCAGCCGTGCGTGTCCACCGCGACAGCGCGCCCGTCGAGCCGAGCCAGCAGGGGCGCGGCCACCGCGCGCAGCCGGTCGAGGGCCGTCAGGTGCTCCTCGCGCAGCCGGGCCTCGGCGAGCTTGGCGACCGAGCCGACGAGGGCCAGCGTCGCCGGGTGCAGCGTGTCGAGCGGCCCGCTGATGTCGACGACGCCGAGCAGCCGCCCGTCGCGCGGATCGCTGATGGGCGCGCCCGTGCACGTCCAGTCGTGGTGCGAGCGGACGAAGTGCTCGGCCGAGAACACCTGCACGGGGCGGCGGGTGACGATCGACGTGCCCACGCCGTTGGTGCCGACGACGCTCTCGCGCCAGTCCGCGCCGACCTCGAAGCCGTGCCCGTCGGCCATCCTGAGCACCGACTTGTTGCCCTCGCGCCACAGCAGCCGCCCGTCGGCGTCCGCGACGACCATGATGTGCTGCGCCACGTCCGCCACCGAGAGCAGCCCCTCGCGCAGCACCGGCAGCACGGCCCGCAGCGGTGAGGCCTGCCGCCGCCGCTCCACCTCGTCGGTGGACAGCACCCCCGCGCGGATGTCCCGCTCGGGGTCGACGCCGCACGCCAGCATCCGGTCCCAGGACGCGCCGATCACCGGCCGCGGCCCGAACCGGGCGCGCTGCCCGGTGATCCTGGCGTCCCGCATCTCCAGGAGCAGCCGCGCGGCCTGCGCGGCGTTCACCGCCGTGAGCCGTTCGAGGTCGAACGTGGCGCGCGTGTCCATCACCGGTTTCCTCCCGCTCCCCGAGCAGGCCCACAGCGGGGTCATGTACTCATCGTGCCCTTCCGGGCGGGCCGAGGGACATGCCTCGGCCGGTCGTTGAAAGCCGGATGTTGCAACCCCCTGCAACTCTGGCGAACAGTCGTACGGTGTCCAAAACTTGGCAGCGCGCCGCCGCGTGCGGCGCCCGTCCCGACGGGGCCTGAAAACCGGGGGTGGTGCCGTGTCGGCGCAGCACCACCCCCGTGACAGCACTGCCGTCCGGCGGTGCCGTCCGGCCCCTCGGGCACCTACCGGCGCCCCGCACGGGGCACGCCGGGCCTCCCCCGGGGCGCGCGCCCGCGAGCGCGCGCCCGTCCTCGCCCCCCCCGCGTACGGCGGTACGGCGGCCGCCCCGGCGCGTCGTGCCGGCGCCCGGCCGCGCCCCGCTCACCTCACCGGTGCACGGCCGCCCGGTCCACCACGGCGCCCAGGTCCAGGCTGTGCGGCAGCGTGCCGAATGCCGCGCCCCAGTCGCCGCCGAGCCGGGACGCGCAGAACGCGTCCGCCACCGGCGCCGGCGCGTACCGGACCAGGAGCGAGCCCTGGAGCACCAGCGCCATGCGCTCGACGAACCGGCGCGCCCGGGCCTCCGCGCCCGCCAGGTCGGCCAGCTCCGTCAGCAGGTCCTTGATCGCCGCGTCCAGGCGGTGGTCGGCGCCGCGGGCCGCGCCCACCTCCTCCAGGAAGGCGTTGAGAGCCAGCGGCTCCCGCTGGAGCGCCCGCAGCACGTCGAGGGCCTGGACGTTGCCCGAGCCCTCCCAGATCGAGTTCAGCGGCGACTCGCGCAGCAGCCGCGGCATCCCCGAGTCCTCCACGTAGCCGTTGCCGCCCAGGCACTCCAGGGCCTCCGCGACCAGGGGCGTGCAGCGCTTCGTCACCCAGTACTTCGCCGCCGGCACCGCGAGCCGCAGGAACGCCTGCTCCCGCTCGCCCCCGTCGTCGTACGCCGCGGCGAGCCGCAGCGCGAGCGTCGTCGCCGCCTCCGACTCCAGGGCCAGGTCCGCCAGGACGTTGCGCATGAGCGGCTTGTCGACGAGCCGGCCACCGAACGCCTCCCGGTACGTCGCGTGGTGCACGGCCTGCGCGACGGCCTGCCGCATCAGCGCCGCGGAGCCGATCACGCAGTCCAGCCGGGTGGCCGCCACCATCTCGATGATGGTGCGCACCCCGCGCCCCTCGTCCCCGACCCGCCGCGCCCACGTCCCGTCGAACTCGACCTCCCCGGAGGCGTTCGACCGGTTCCCCACTTTGTTCTTCAGCCGCTGCAGGGCGAATACGTTCCGCGTACCGTCGTCCAGTACCCGGGGCACCAGAAAACACGTCAGCCCGGATTCCGCTTGCGCCAGCACGAGAAACGCGTCGGACATGGGCGCGGAACAGAACCATTTGTGCCCGACGAGCGTGTACGCGCCGTCCTCGGAGAGCGGCGTGGCACGCGTCGTGTTCGCCCGTACGTCGCTGCCGCCCTGCTTCTCCGTCATTCCCATGCCGAAGAGGACGCCCGCCTTCTGCGCGGCGGGCCGCAGCCCCGCGTCGTACACGATGGACGTCAGCCGCGGCTCCCACTCGGCGGCCAGCGCCGGGTCGGCGCGCAGCGCGGGGACGGCCGCGTGCGTCATCGACACCGGGCACCCGTGCCCCGCCTCGGCCTGCGTCCACACCAGGAACCCGGCCGCGCGCCGCACGTGCCCGCCCGGCCTGCTCCAGGCCGCCGTCAGACCCGCCCCCACGGCCTTGCCGAGCAGCCGGTGCCAGGCCGGGTGGAAGGCGACCTCGTCGACCCGGTTCCCGTACCGGTCGTGGGTGTGCAGCACGGGCGGGTTCTCGTTGGCGAGCGCCCCCCACTCCTGCGCCTGGGACGAACCGGCGGTACGGCCGAGCAGCGAGAGGTCCGCGCGCGCGTCCGGAAGCAGGGCCGGGTCCAGATGCCGCTCGACCGCCTCCACGAGCGCCCGGTCGCACGTGAAGACGTCATATCCCACCAGGGGCGGAGCCTGGTTGGTCACTGTGTGGGTGGTGGCTGCCATGCCGCTACGGTAAGGAGGTGCACCAGGCAAAAGAAACACCCGGGCGGGCACCGGGCCGCTGGAACCGGGCCCGCGCTCTTTACCGCAACGTATCCAAGCGCAGGACCGCCTGGCTGCTTCTGAAGGACACCGTCAACTCCTGCATCGAGTACCGCATCCTCGGTCTCGCGGCGGAGGCGGCGTTCTTCACGCTGCTGTCCGTGCCGCCGCTGCTCCTCAGCCTCATCGGGCTCCTCGCGTACGTGGACCGGTGGACCGGCGCCCGCACCATCGAGAGCGTCGAGAACAACATCCTGGAGGCGTCCCGCACGATCCTCTCCGACAAGGGCGTCCGGGAGATCGCCCAGCCGATCCTGGAGGACGTGATGAAGGTCGGCCGGCCGGACGTCATCTCCATAGGGTTCCTCTTCGCCCTGTGGTCCGGCTCGCGCGCCGTCAACGTCTTCATCGACACCATCACCGTCATGTACGGGCTCGACGGCGCCCGGGGCATCGTCAAGACCCGGCTGCTCGCCTTCGTCCTCTTCCTCGTCGCGCTCGTCATCGGCTCGGTGGCGCTGCCGCTGATGGTGGCGGGGCCGGACGCGGTGGTGAAGCTCGTCCCCGGCTCCACGACGATCGTCCAGATCCTCTACTGGCCCGTCGTGATCCTGCTGTCCGTCGTCTTCCTGACCACGCTGTACCACGTGTCAGTGCCGGTACGGTCCCCGTGGGCCGAGGACATCCCGGGCGCGCTCATCGCCCTCGGCATGTGGGTCCTCGGCAGTTTCCTGCTGCGGATCTACCTGACCAGCACGGTCGAGGGGCCCACCATCTACGGCTCCCTCGCGGCGCCGGTCGCCGTCCTGCTGTGGATCGGCGTCTCCGCCTTCGCCGTCCTCGTCGGCGCCGCCGTCAACGCGGCGATCGACCGGGTCTGGCCGTCCGTGCAGACGGCGGCGGCGCGGGCGGCGCAGGACCGGGTGCGGGAGGCGAAGGCGGCCGAGCTCATCGCCCGGGCCGCGGCGGCGCGGGCCGCGGAGGATCCCGACGACCCGGACATGCCGGCGGAGTTTCCCGAGCGGTGGTCGCGGTTTCTGCCTCCTGAGGATGTTTCCGGGCGGCTTCGGGCGCACCATGCCCGGCGGGACGAGCCGCCTGAGGCGTGAGCGGGGCTCTCCCTTCCCACCCGCCCCCCGGGTACGCCCCCACCGTCTCGGCCGGGCCCCGCCCCCTGACGGCCCCCGGCCCCACCGCCGCCCGCCCGGCCCGGCCCCGCCCCGGCGGCCCCCGGCCCCACCGCCGCCCGCCCGCCACCGCTTGCCGCTGCGCGGCGTGCTTCCCACGACCTGGCCGGGCCCGGCCTGGCGGCTTGCGGCTCTGCCCTCGGCTGCCCGTCACTGCTCGCCGCTGCGCGGCGATTTTCTCCCGCCGCCCACCCGTACAGCCCCACCGTCTCGGCCGGGTCCCGGCCTGGCGGCTCGCGGGTGCGTCGTCGACTGCCCGTCACTGCTCGCCGCTGCGCGGCGATTTTCTCCCGCCGCCCACCCGTACAGCCCCACCGTCTCGGCCGAGCCCTGGCCTGGCGGCTTGCGGGTGCGTCGTCGGCTGTCCGTCACTGCTTGCCGCTGCGCGGCGTGTTTCCCGCCCGCTTCCCCCGTGCTGCCCGGTGACGTGGCTGGGCCTTGGCCTGGCGGCTTGCGGGTGCGTCGTCGGCTGTCCGTCACCACCTGCCGCTTCGCGGTGCTTTCTCCCACCCGTCCACCCGTACAGTCCCACTGTCTCGGCCGGGCCCCGGCCTGAGGGATTGCAGCTCTGCCGTCGGCTGTCCGTCACCGTTGGCCGTTTCGCGGTGTGTTCCCCGGTGGGCCTGACCCGGCCCGGCCTGGCGGCTGCGGGCGTGTCGTCGTCCGCCCTTCACTACTTGCCGCTGCGTGGCTCCCTGCCAACCACCCACCCGTACTACCTCGGCGACTCGGCCCGGCCCCGGCCTGGCAGCTTGCGTTTGCCGCTTCGCGGTGCTCTCTCTCACACCAGCCCACCAGTGTTACCCCAGCGACCTGGTTCGGGTCCGTCCGACGGCCTGCCTATCCGTCGTCGGCCGGCCGTCACCACTGCCGCTTCGCGGCGATTTTTCCCGACCGCTCGTACCATCCCGGCGACCTGGCCCGGCCCTGACCTGACGGCTACCGGGCTCGTCGTCAGCCGTCCGTCACCGCTTGTCGCTTCGCGGCGGACGCCTCCTGCCTGCCCGTCCGTCGCGTCCGTCGCTGCCTGGTGTCCGCGTCAGCCCCCGGTTGGGGGCGGCCCAGGGCGTCGTGGTCAGGGGTGGGCGGCCGCTGCCGCTCACCTGCCCCGGGTGGGGGGCGGGTGGGTGGGAGAAGGGTTCAGCCCGTGCGGCGTAAGGGGGGGGGCGGCGGGAAGTTTTGACCGTCGGGGGTCGAGGTGGGAGAAGGGTCCAGCCCGGGCGGCACACGTGGGTGGGGGAGAGTTCGGGCCGTTCAGTGGTCAAGGGAGGGTGGGGGCTGTTTCCAGGTGGTTGTTTCTGCTGTTTCCTGGGTGTAGGTCGAGAAAAGCCTCGGGGGGCGGCCGAGTATCTGCCGTACGCCGTCGGAGACGTATGCGTTGCGGCCGTCCAGGTTTGTTTCGAACAAGTCGATCAGGAATTCCACTTCGCTTTCGGGGATGCCGAATGCGCGCAGGGCGGTGCCGTAGGCGCGGGGTTCCACCGGTACGTAAGTGAGTGCACGGCCGGTCGCCGCCGCTATGTCCTCGACCGCGTCGCGGAAGGACAGGAGCCGGTCGCCGCTCACCTCGATGATCTGTCCGGCGTACCGGTCCCCGGCGGTGAGCACCGCCACCACCACGTCCGCGACGTCCCGGACGTCGACGAAGGGCTCCAGGACCTCCCCGGCGGGGAAGACGAGCTGCCCGGCCCGCAGGCCGTCGACAAGGGGGCCCTCGCTGAAGTTCTGCGCGAACCACGCGGACCGTACGACGGTCCACCGCCGCGCCCCGGCCGCGGCGAGCGCCCGCTCCGTGGCGTCCGCCTGGGGCTCGCCGCGGGCGGAGAGCAGGACGAGGTGGCGTACGCCCAGCTCCGCGGCGCGGCGCGCCAGCGCGCCCACGGCGTCGGCGGCGCCCGGGGCGCCGACGTCCGGGAAGTAGGTGAGGTACGCGGCGTCCGCGCCCCGCAGCGCGGCGTCCCACGTGGCCGGGTCGTGCCAGTCGAAGCGGACCCCGCCGCAGCCCGAGCCGGCGCGCGAGGCCGCCCGCACGGTGAGCCCGGCGGCCCGCGCCGCCCGCCCGTCGGGGCTCCCGGTGCGCCCCGTCGCCCCGGTCACCAGGACGGTGAGGCCGTCGGACGCGGCCGGGCCCGCGGCCGTCCCGCCGTTCGTGTACTGCGTGTTCGTCGTCATGCCCCCAGCCAACCCGCGCCCCGCGCCCGCGGCCATCGGTCAGGAACTCACCTCCATACGCGGGCGTCTACGCTGCCCGCATGGACGTACTCGCAGGCTTGTTGGAGGGCCCGCGCGCACGGGGGGCCTTCATGCTGCGGGCGTGCTTCGCGCCGCCCTGGGCCGTGCGCATCGCGGACGAGGCACCGGTGTCGGTCATGATCATGATGCACGGCGAGGCCGCCTGGATCGTCCCCGAGGAGGGGAGGGGCGCGGCCGCCGAACCCCGGCTCCTCCGCCCCGGCGACCTCGCCGTCGCCCGCGGCCCGGCCCCCTACCTCGTCACGGGCGACCGGGACACGGAGCCGTACGCGGAGATCCGGCCGGGCCAGGTCTGCGTACCGCTCAACGGCGCGCCCGAGGACCACTACACCCGCTTCGGGACGCGCGAGTGGGGGCAGCCCGGCGGGCCCGTGCGGATGCTGATCGGCACGTACCAGATGCGGGGCGAGATCACCGGGCGGCTCCTGGACGCGCTGCCGCCGCTGCTCGTGCTGCCCACCGAGGTGTGGGACTGCCCGCTCACGCCGTTCCTCGCCGAGGAGATCGGCAAGGACGAGCCGGGCCAGGAGGTCGTCCTCGACCGGCTCCTGGACCTGCTGCTCATCGCGGCGCTGCGGGCCTGGTTCTCCCGCCCGGAGGCCGAGGCCCCGGCCTGGTACCGCGCGCTCGGCGACCCGGTCGTCGGGCCCGTCCTGCGGCTCCTCCAGGACGAGCCCGCGCACCCCTGGACGGTGGCGTCGCTCGCCGCCCGGGCGGGGGTGTCCCGCGCGGCGCTCGCCCGCCGGTTCACCGGGCTCGTGGGGGAGCCGCCGATGACGTACCTGACGGGCTGGCGGCTCGCGCTCGCCGCGGACCTGCTGCGCGACAGCGACCGGACCATCGCGGCGATCGCCCGCGAGGTCGGCTACGGCAGCGCGTTCGCGCTCTCCAGCGCCTTCAAGAGGGTGTACGGCGTCAGCCCCCAGGAGCACCGCACCAAGGCGGCGTAGCCTGGGCGGCGTGGCAGGGCAGCGGGAGCGGGCCGGGGGCCCGGGGGACGCGGGCAAGTACGCCGAGCGGCCCTCCGCGCTGCTGCCCGGCGCCGTCGTGTGGACCAAGACCACCGCCCCCTCGGGCGCGGGCTCCCCGGTCCTGCCCGACGGGTGCATGGACCTGCTGTGGACCGAGGGCAGGCTGTTCGTCGCGGGTCCGGACACCCGCGCGTACACGCCGGGGACCGTACCGCAGGGGCGCTACGTCGGCGTGCGCTTCGCTCCCGGCACGGCGCCCGCCGTCCTCGGGGTGCCCGCGCACGAGCTGCGCGACCGCCGCGTCGAGCTGGCCGACCTGTGGAGCGCCGCCGAGGCCCGCAGGCTGACCGCGCGCGTGGACGCCGCCGCCGACCCGACGGCCGCCCTGGAGCGCGTCGCGTACGAGCGCGCCGGGCGGGACGCGGCGCCCGACCCGCTCCTCGCGCGCGTCGTGGCGTCCCAGGCCGCGGGCCGTGGCGGCGCCGAGACCGCGGCCGCCGTGGGTTTGGGCGCCCGGCAGCTCCACCGCCGCTCGCTGCCCGCCTTCGGCTACGGCCCCAAGACCCTCGCGCGCGTGCTGCGGCTCCAGCGGGCGCTGGCCCTCGCCCGCGGCGGCCTGAGCCCCGCCGCGACCGCCGCCGTCGCGGGCTTCGCCGACCAGGCCCATCTGGCGCGCGACGTCAAGGAGTTGACGGGGAAGCCGCTGGGTGCCCTGCTGCGCGGTGCCTGACGACACCGCCGGGCGGAGCTACCGCCCCTGCTCCGCGAAGAGGTCGGCGCCGCTGCCGTCCGGGTCGAGCACGACGGCGTAGCGCTGCCCCCAGGGCGCGTCGAACGGCTTGAGCTCCGCCCGGTACCCGGCGGCCACCAGCTCCTCGTACACCGCGTCCACGCCCGCGGGCGTACCGCAGTGGAAGGCGAGCCCGATCCGCCCGCCCCCGGCCGGGGGCCGCCACGCGGGGTGGAAGGAGCGGACGGTGTCCTCGGTGTCGAGGGCGAGGCGCGTGCCGCCCGGCAGCGTGGTCTCCACGTGTGGCAACTCCTCGGCCCCGGCGGGGAATTCCAGCCCGAGGCGGCGGTAGAAGGCGAGGGAGGCCGACAGGTCCGAGGTGACGATGCTGATCAGGTCAAGCCGGGGCGTGACCCGGGGGGTGGTGTGGTCGCTGTTCATGCGGGAAGCGTAGGCAGCGCCTCCGCGGCCGGTCTTGAAGGAAACGGACACCGCGCCCCGGCCGCGCGCCCCCGCACCACCCGGCCCGGTGTCCCGGGTGCCGAAACCTCGCTACGGTGGAGGCATGGGTATCCCGGGCGAGAACCATCTGGCGGCAGCCGTCGTGGCCCACCGGGGCCGTGTGCTGCTCGTGCGCCGCAGCGAGACCGAGCGGTTCCTGCCACGCGTGTGGGGGGTGCCCTGCGGCAAGCTCGAACCGGGCGAGAGCCCCCGCGACGGCGTGCTGCGCGAGCTGAAGGAGGAGACCGGCCTGCTCGGCCACGTGGTGCGCAAGGTCGGCGAGTCCTCCTTCGTCAGCGACTACCGCGGCCGCGAGGTGAAGAACTGGCAGGACAACTTCCTCGTCCGCCCCCTCACCCTCGACGTGTCGCTGCCGCACCCCGACCAGGAGCACCGCTGGCTCGCCCCGGACGAGCTGCGCACCGTCGAGATCGACGACTACAACCTGGACGTCGTCCAGCAGGCCCTCAGCCGCCTGCGACGCTGACACCGCGGCCCCCGGCCCCCGTCAGGCGGGACGGGCACGCCGCGCCGACCGGTCGTCGCCTGGTCCACCCCGCCCCCGTCAGGCGGGCCGCGCCCGCTCCAACCGCCCGCCCTCGCCGACGAGTTCGGCCAGACGGCGCAGCTCCTCCAGGTACTCCGCCACCCCCAGCGGCTCCTTCGCGTACGCCTGCGCGCGCTCCGCCCGCCCGGCCGCAGCCCCGGTGAACACGTCCGTGTACCGCCGCCGGCCCACCCCCGTCTCCAGGAACAGCGTCACCGTGGTGCCCGGCGCCGCGCACCACGCCCGGTGCAGCGCGTACGGCGACAGGGCGTAGCCGCTGCCCGCCGCGTACTCCGCGGTCTGCGTGAGCCGCAGCCGGGCGCTGCCCGCCGGCTCCAGGAGCCAGTCGTTGACGTCCGCCGACAGCGACTCGCGGTAGCGCGCCGCCGTCAGCGCCCCGTCGCCCGCCGTCTCGTACAGCTCCATGCCGAGCCTGCCGCGCACGACGTACGACGCCAGCGGGGAGCGGTGGTTGTGGATGTCCTCGTGGCCCGCGCGCACCGTCCCCGGGTGCCACACGTGCGCCCGCAGCCGGTGGTGGGCCCCGGCGCCGACGAGCAGCAGCTTGTCGAAGCCGAGAACGTGCCGGTACGACAGCGGCGCGCACCCCGACGGGTCGCCGCGGCCCGACGCCAGCTCCGTCACCAGGGGGACGAGGCGCTCGGCGGAGCCCAGTTCGGCGACGACCGTGCGCGCCGCCCGCACCAGGTCCCCGCCGTCGAGCCCCGTCAGGGTCCCCTCGATCAGTTGCCGGGCCCGCAGGACGTGGCGTCCACCCATACGCGGTCGCTCCGCCTTCCTGTGCGCGGCCCCGCCCGCCGGGGCCGCCGGGCCGGAGGTCAGGCCTCCGGCTGATACATCCATACGGCATGGGCCCGCAGCGCCGAAAGCCCCTGATAGGTCATCCACAGCGGACGGCCGAGGTCGTGGCCGTCCCAGTGCCAGATGCCGTCGCGCTGCTGGCCCAGGACGCCCGCGACGGCGCTGGTGACCAGCGCCCGCCAGGCCTCCTCGCGCCCCTCGTCGGCGGCGAGCTCCCAGGCGCCCGGCGTGAGCAGCGCCCGCACCATCCAGGCGGCGGTGAAGTGCCGTACGTACAGCACCTCCTGGCGCCACACCACCTGCGGGTGCGGGCGGCGCACCTCCTCCTGGGCGCCCCGCAGGTCCGCGCACGTGTCGTGCGCCGGCACCGGGCAGGACAGCAGCCAGCGGACGCCGTCCTCGCGCGCCGCCCGGGCGTTCGCGTCCTCGCCGAGCACGCGGGCCGCGCGGTCCAGGGCGACGACGGCCTGCGCCGTGTGCACCGGCGAGGGCCGCGTCACGTGCCCGGCGGGCACGCGCAGGCTCGCGCCCCAGCAGCGGCGGTGCTCCCGCGCCGGGTCGGTGATCGTGCGGTCGACCAGCTCGGCCCGCAGCCGGGCGATGGCCGGCGCGTCCGGCGCCGCCCGCAGCAGGCCGCGCAGCACCGTCGTCACCACGTGCGTACGGGCCAGGCCCGACGGCTCCAGGTCCGGGGTGAAGCGCGCCGCGCAGCACGCCGCCTCCTCGGCGAGGCGCGCCGGGTCAGCGCCCGCCCGCGCGAGCGCGCCCAGCACGAGCGCCGTCACCTCCGGCCGGGACACCGAGCCCTGCGAGCGCGCCGCCCAGCCGCCGTCCGGGAGCCGCAGCCGCCACAACGTCTCCACCAGCCGCGACGGGCTCAGCCGGCCGTCGCGCTCGCCCAGTTCGAGCACCAGGTGCAGCCCGTACGCCGTGCCGGTCGGGGTCGGCAGGACCGGCCGGGTCTGCTCGTCCAGGGCGTGCGGCCAGCCGGTGAGCGGGCCCCGCTCCGGGTCGTCGACCTCGGCGAGCTCCTCGCGGAGCGTGGCGTACGCGGCGGCGGCCAGCGCCGGGAAGGGCCCCGGTGCGGCGGACGGCGGGGCGTCCCCGGCGCCGCGCGCGGGCACCGGGCCGGCGCCGTCCGCGCCGTCCGCGCCGCCCGCCCGCGACCGGGCGCGCAGCAGCGCCGCCGACAGCCAGGCGGCGGTGCCCGTGCCGACGCCGCTGACCGCCGCGATGCCGTACCGCGCGGCGTCGGGCGAGATCGCGTCCGGCAACACGCCCACCAGGGACTGGAACACCGCGTACCCGGCGGCGACGCAGCCGAAGCCGCCGAGCCAGCCCACGAACCGCGCCGGGGGCGCGTCGTCCGGGGGCGGGGGCGTGGGCTCCGGCCGCGCGGGCCTGTGGCCGAGCCGCGGGTGTGACACCGGGTGCTCCCTCCCCCCAGGGCGGCGCGTGAGTCGTCCCTTCCAGTCTAGGCGGCCGCGACCGCGTTCCTCCGGGTCACACGGGGTGCGGGGGCCCGGCCACCGCGGTGGGCACCGACCCTACAGTTTTGCCTCACCGGCCCGCTTCGGCCACCGAGAAAGTGAAGGCGAACTCCGCGGGCTCCGCCCACAGTTCGTACCGCGGCAGCACCCCGGGCCCGCACGACTGGGAGCCGATGCCGCGCTGCCCGTGGTCGAGGTGCACCCACACCGTGTCACCCGGCGTCAGGTCCGTGCGGTGCGTGGCGGCGTCGAGCTCCTCGGTGCTCCAGGGCCGCGCCGTGAACCAGAACGCCGGGTCGCCCACGACGCGCACGCCCGGCCCGCCGAAGCCCGCGCGCAGCTCCGCCCAGCGCACGTCGGCCCGCGCCCCGTTCTCCTGCGGTCGCACGTACGGCGTCTGCATCCGCTCCACCCACGACGACCACCAGCCCATCCGGGAGGCCGCCCTGGTGTCCGGGTACGCCTCGCCGTCACCGCCGAACCAGTCCGCGCGGTCGATCGCGGCCGGAAGCCCGAGCCGTACGCCGAGCCGGGGCAGCGGCACCTCGTCCCAGCGGCCCTCGGGCGTCACGGACACGGCCAGGCGCAGGGCCGTGCCGTCCGACGTCCAGCGGTAGACGGTGCGCAGCGCCAGGTCGCGGGCGGCGGGCGCCACCCGGGTGCGGACGGTCAGGGCCTCCCCGTCCGCCTGCACGCCGTCGAGGCGGTGGCGCATCCGGTGCAGGCCGAGGGTGCGCCACAGCGGCCCGTAGCGGGTGTCGGGCTGCCAGGGCGCGCCGTCGTCGTTGTCGGTGGGCGCCCGCCACACGTCGAGGCGCGGCGCGGACTTCAGGGCGATGTCGCCGAGGGCGCGCAGCTCACCGGTGCGGACGTCGAAGCGGCCCGGGCCGAGCGTCAGGTCGTAGCCGCGGCGGCGCGGCCGCTCACCGGCGGCGACGGGCACCGGCGGACGCGCGGTCACGGGGAAGTCGGCGCACGCCACCAGGTGGTCCAGGGGCGCCCAGTTGGTCTCCTCGCAGACCATCGCCGACAGGTGCAGCCACGTCTCGGCGTCCCCGGCGGCGGCGGGCGGATCGGGCAGCTTCAGCTCGACGCTCTCGCCGGGCCCGAGCTCGGGCGGCACGTCGAGGGGCCCGGACGCCGACGGCGTGTCACCCCGGGGGCCACCAGGGGCGAGGGGGCCTCCCGGGCCGACGGGGCCGTCGACCGTGTACGTCCACTCGAAGGCCAGCTCCGACAGGTCCGCGACGTCGTACAGGTTGGTCACCCGCACCGTGCCGGTCCCCGCGTCGTACGCGAACCGCACCGGCTGGATCACGCGCTTGTACTCGACCAGGCCCGGCGACGGCATCCGGTCGGGGAAGCACAGGCCGTCGCAGACGAAGTTCCCGTCGTGCAACTCCTCGCCGAAGTCGCCGCCGTAGGCGTAGCCGAGCTGCGGGTGCTTCAGGCCGTGGTCGACCCACTCCCACACGAAGCCGCCCTGGAGCCGCTCGTACGTCTCGAACAGCCGCTGGTAGTCGCTGAGCCCGCCGGGCCCGTTGCCCATGGCGTGGGCGTACTCGCACAGGATGAACGGCAGGCCGCGGCGCCGCTCCGGGCCGCCGTCCTCGCGGCGGCCGATCCGCTCCACCTCGGCGTGGTCGGCGTACATGCGCGAGTACATGTCCGTGTCGGCGCAGGACGGGTCGCCCTCGTAGTGCAGCAGCCGCCCCGGGTCGCGGTCGCGGATCCACTCGGCCATCGCGGTCAGGCCCCGGCCGGTGCCACACTCGTTGCCCAGCGACCAGACGATCACCGAAGGGTGGTTCTTGTCCCGCTCGACGGTGCGCTCCGCGCGGTCCAGGAGCGCCGGGGTCCAGCGGGCGTCGTCGACGGGGTTGCCCTCCCAGCCCCGCGCGGTGAACCCGTGCGTCTCCAGGTCGCACTCGTCGATGACCCACAGGCCCAACTCGTCGCAGAGGTCGAGGAAGGCGGGGTGCGGCGGGTAGTGGGAGGTGCGCACCGCGTTGATGTTGTGCAGCTTCATCAGCCGGACGTCGGCGCGCATGGTGTCCGGGCCGACCGCGCGCCCGGTCTCCGGGTGGAACTCGTGCCGGTTGACGCCGCGGAAGAGGACCGGCCGTCCGTTCACGGTGATCAGCCCGTCCACCACGGCGACCGTACGGAACCCGATCCGCAGCGGCACCCGCTCGCCCGGCGTGGCGAGGACCCCGTCGTACAGCCGGGGCCGCTCCGCCGACCAGGGCTCCACGGCCACGGTCACGCTCTCGCCGGTGGCGACGTCGATCCCCAGCTCCGGCACGGTGACCCGCCCGGCGACCTCGGAGTCGACCCGCAGGGTGCCGGTGCCGTCGCGGTGGTCGTACGACGCGTGCGTGAAGAAGTCCCCGACGGCGCCCTCGGGCCGGTGCAGCAGCGTCACGTCCCGGAAGATGCCCGGCAGCCACCACTGGTCCTGGTCCTCCAGGTACGAGCCCGACGACCACTGGTGCACCCGCACGGCGAGCACGTTGTCCCGCGGCCGCAGCAGCGGCCCCACCGCGAACTCGTGCGGCAGCCGGGACCCCTTGAAGTCCCCGAGCGGCGTGCCGTTCAGCCACACCCGCGCGCACGACTCCACGCCGTCGAACCGCAGCGTCGCCCCGCCGTCCGCGGGCCAGTCGGCGGGCAGGTCGAAACAGCGCAGGTGGTCGCCGGTCGGGTTCTCGGTCGGCACCCGCGGCGGATCGACGGGGAAGGGGTACGACTGGTTGGTGTAGACGGGCGCGCCGTGGCCCTGCAGCACCCAGTGCCCGGGCACCACGACCTCGTCCCACGCCGCGGCGTCGAACCCGTCGGCGGCGAACGCCTCGTCCTCGGTGTCGGCCCCCGGCGACAGCCTGAACCGCCAGCTCCCGTTGAGCGGGAGCACGGCGGCGTCCGACCCCGCGTACCACGCACGGGGCGGCAGACCGCCGGAGCCGGGGGACACGTCCTCGTGGTAGGGGAGCTCCATGTCCCCATCAGACCGTGCGGAGGCGGCCCGGCTCAATTATTTCCGGCGCGGCCGAGCCGGTTTCTTGCCCGGAATTCCGGGCGTGCGGCACACGGGTGACGGGCGGGCGGAGCCGAGCGGAAAAACAGGTGGCGTCCCGCCGACGGGCCGAACTAGAGTGCTCCACGTTCCCCGGCGGCGCCGTGCCGCCGGAGTACGGCCGACCACGATGCGGAGGTGTGACCGATGGCTGTCGCTGCGACGGGTGCTGCCCACGTCCTGACGTTCGTCACTTCCACCTCCGTGGTCTCCGGCTGACTTCATCTCCCGGCGCCTTCCGGCGCCTTCGCCGCGCCGTCGTGCGCGCGTGCCGGGGCCACCCTTGTGAAGGGTCTCCCCTTGTCTTCGTCGTCTTCGTCTTCGTTCTCTTCTTCTTCCTCGCTCTCTTCCCCGTCCTCGGCATCCTCCGCGGTCCCGGGCGCGCACCCGCTGGCCGCCTACGGCTGGGACGAGGGCTGGGAGTCCGCGTTCGCCCCGTACGCCGAGCGCGGGCTGCTGCCCGGCCGGGTGGTCCGGGTCGACCGGGGCAGTTGCGACCTGGTCGTCACCGAGGAAGGTGTCATCCGGGCCGACACCACCTACGTCACCCCGCACGACCCGCTGCGCGTCATCTGCACCGGCGACTGGGCCGCCGTGGACGCGCCCGGCGGCGACCCGCGCTACGTGCGGGACTACCTGCCGCGGCGCACGTCGTTCGTGCGGTCCACCTCCTCCAAGCGGTCCGAGGGGCAGATCCTCGCCGCCAACGTCGACCACGCGGTCGTCGCCGTGTCCCTGGCCGCCGAACTCGACCTGGGGCGGGTCGAGCGGTTCCTGGCCCTCGCCTGGGAGTCCGGGGCCCAGCCCGTCGTCGTGCTCACCAAGGCCGACCTCGTGCCCGACGCCACCGCCCTCGCCCACCTCGTCCAGGACGTGGAGACCGCCGCGCCCGGCGTGCCGGTGCTGCCCGTCAGCGCCGCGTACGGCGACGGGGTCGACGTCGTCACCGCCGTCGTGGGCGGCGGCACCTGCGTCCTCCTCGGGCCCTCGGGCGCGGGCAAGTCCACCCTCGCCAACGCGCTCGCCGGCACCGACGTCATGGAGGTCCAGGCCGTCCGCGACGTCGACGGCAAGGGGCGGCACACCACCACCACCCGCAACCTGATCCCGCTGCCCGGCGGCGGCGTGCTCATCGACACGCCGGGCCTGCGCGGCGTCGGCCTCTACGACGCCGGCAGCGGCGTCGGACAGGTCTTCGCCGAGATCGAGGAACTGGCGCGGGACTGCCGCTTCCACGACTGCGCGCACGTGGCGGAGCCCGGCTGCGCCGTGCTCGCCGCCGTGGAGGACGGCTCGCTGCACGAGCGGCGGCTCGACAGCTACCGGAAGCTGCTCCGCGAGAACCAGCGGATCGTCGCGAAGACGAACGCGCGGGCGCGGGCGGAGATGCGGAAGGAGTGGAAGCGGCGGGGGGCCGAGGGGAAGGCGGCGCTGGATATCAAGCGGGGGCGCATGCGCTAGCCGGTCGGGTGGGCTCCGCCCTTGGTCCGGCCCCGTTTCCGGCGGCTCGGCACCTGGGGCTGTGCCCACCCTCGCCCACAGCCGGGAGCGGCTGCCGTACGTCCGTGTCCGAAATCCGCCAGCCGGTGGCCGGCGGGCCGATGACACTGGACAGGTGAGCGATCTCGATACGCGGTACGAAGCCGTTCGCAGTCGTGATGCCCGGTTCGACGGGGAGTTCTTCTTCGGTGTGTCCACCACCGGGATCTACTGTCGGCCGAGCTGTCCGGCCGTGACGCCCAAGCGGCAGAACGTGTCCTTCTACCCGACGGCCGCCGCCGCGCAGAGCCGGGGGTTCCGGGCCTGCCGGCGGTGCCGCCCGGACGCCGTTCCGGGGTCCGCCGAGTGGAACGTACGCGCGGACGTCGTCGGCCGCGCCATGCGGATGATCGGCGACGGCGTCGTGGACCGCGAGGGCGTCGGCGGGCTCGCCACGCGGCTCGGGTACAGCGCCCGGCAGGTGCAGCGCCAGCTCACCGCCGAGCTCGGCGCCGGCCCCGTCGCGCTGGCCCGGGCGCAGCGCGCGCACACCGCGCGCGTGCTGCTCCAGACCACCGACCTGCCGGTCACGGAGATCGCCTTCGCGGCGGGCTTCGCCAGCGTGCGGCAGTTCAACGACACCATCCGCGCCGTGTACGAGCTGACGCCCACCGGCCTGCGCGCCGCCGCGCCCAAGCGGGGCGGCGGCCGGGCCACGCCCGCCGCGGGCATCCCGCTGCGGCTCGCCCACCGCGGGCCCTACCAGGCCGCCGCCGTCTTCGACCTGCTCGCCGCCGAGGCGCTGCCCGGCGTCGAGGACGTACGCGGCGAGCGCGGCGCGCGCACCTACCGGCGCACGCTGCGGCTGCCGCACGCCGGCGGCATCGTCGCCGTCGAGGAGCGGGGCCCGCGGCGGCGCGCCGACACCCGCGAGGGCGGCTGGCTCGAGGCCCGGCTGCACCTCACGGACCTGCGCGACCTGACCACGGCCGTGCAGCGCCTGCGCGGTCTCTTCGACCTGGACGCCGATCCGTACGCCGTGGACGAGCGCCTCGGTGCCGACCCCCGCCTGGCGCCGCTGGTGCGGGCCCGGCCGGGGCTGCGCTCGCCGGGGGCCGCCGACCCGGAGGAGTTCGCCGTCCGCGCGGTCGTGGGGCGGGCCGCCGCCGCGCGCCTGGTCGCCGAGCACGGCACGCCGCTGCCGAGCCCGTGCGGGACGCTCACGCACGTCTTCCCCGAGCCCGCGGCCCTCGCGGACCGGCTGCCGCTGGCGGCCGCGCTGGCCGACGGCACCGTACGCCTGGACGCGGGCGCCGACCGCGACGACGCCGAGCGGCACCTGCGCGCCGTGGCCGGCGTGGACGCGGCGGCGGTCGCCCTGATCCGCATGCGGGCGCTCGGCGACCCGGACGTGGCCCCGCCCGGCGCGCCCGTGGACGACGCGTGGCGGCCGTGGCGGTCGTACGCGGCACGCCATCTGTGGGCCGCCGAGCGGGAGAGGGTCTGACGCGCCCGGCGCGCCGCCTCCACGCGGCCGGTCAGCCCGCCTCCTCCTCCAGGCCCCAGCTATGGATCCGCCGGGGGTGGACGCGGATCAGCTCCTCGCTGAAGTGCGGGCCGAGGCCGTGCGGGCCGGTGAGCAGCTCCGCCTCGCCGCGGATGTCCACGCCCCGGACCTTCCACGGGCGTTCGCTGACGACGTCGTCCACGACGAGCGCCACCTTGGGGTTGGCCTGGAGGTTGCGCCACTTCTTCGTGGTGCCCAGGGAGTGGCCGCCGATGAGGATCGTGCCGTCGTCCTGCGGGAAGAAGCCGACCGGGTTGGCCTGTGGCTGGCCGTGCGGGTCGACGGTGGCGAGCCTGCCCAGGCGCTGGGACTTCAGGTAGGCGCGCTCGGCCGCGCTGAATTCGGTCATGGGGTGAGGCTGGCACGCGGAGGGGGCGGCGCGCACCGGTGCGTGGGCCCGGACCGGCGGTCCCGTCCGTCCCGGTGCCGGGCCTTCCCGTGCGCGGGTGGGGCGTCAGCCCCTGAGGCCGGGCCTTCCCGTGCGCGGGTGGGGCGTCAGCCCCTGAGGCCGGGCCTTCCCGTGCGCGGGCGGGGCGTCAGCCCCTGAGTACGACCGCCGTCACCCACGCCCCCACGATCAGCAGGCACGCGTAGAGCTCCACGAACACGTTCCAGCCGCCCGCCCGCAGGGCCGCCCGCACCGAGGTCGCCGCCTGGCCGTGCCCGCCGAGCCGCAGCCGCTCCGCCAGGTACATCCCGCCCACGAACCCGGGCGCCGCCCCCACCACCGGCACCAGGCAGAACCCGAGCAGCGCCCCGGCGCCCGCGTACGCCGCCAGCCGGTGCGTCGCGCCGGACTCCCGCAACCTGCGCGGCGGCAACTGCCAGCGCACCACCAGGGACACCAGGAGCACCAGGGTCGCGCCCACCAGGACGGCCCAGGCCAGCCCGTGCGGGTCCTGGAGCGCCCACCACAGGGCGCCGGCCCACACCAGCCACGAGCCGGGCACCCCGGGGACCAGCACCCCGCCGAGGCCGAGCAGCATCACCACACCGACCAGGGCGAGCTCCCACGCTCCCATCTGTTCAGGGTGCGGGAACGGGTGCGCGGTCGCAGGTCGGGCAGGTCAGGCCCGGCGGGGCCCGGGGGTGCGGGCCGGTCGGGCGGGTCAGGCCCGGCGGGACCCGGGGGCGCGGGGCGCGCCCGCCTCACGGGCCACCCAGCCGCGTTCGTACGCGTGCCAGCCCAACTGGAGGCGCGTCGTCACGCCCGTCAGCTCCATCAGGCGCTTGACCCGGCGCTGCACCGTGCGCAGCCCCAGGTCGAGCTGTTTCGCCACGCTCGCGTCCGTCAGCCCGGCGAGCAGCAGCGACAGGATCTCCAGGTCCGTGCCGTCGGGCCCGTCCGCGGCCTCGCGCACCGCGCCGTCCACGCCGAGGCGCAGCGGCAGCGCCGTCCGCCACACCGCCTCGAACAGGCCCGCCAGCGAGTCCAGCAGCCCGCTCGCGTGCACCACGAGCGCGGCGGGCTCCGCCGCCCGCGACGTCAGCGGCACCATCGCCAGCGCGCCGTCCGCGATCACCAGCTTCGTCGGTACGCGGTCCACCACCCGCACCCGCTCGGCGCGGCCCATGGCCTCCGCGATGTCGGCGAGCCCCGTCGGCGCCGCGAGGACCTCCCGCTCGACGACCACGCGGTAGGCCACGCCCCGGTGCGCGGCCTGCTCCTCCGCGTCGTTCTCCGCGCCGCTGACCGCGACCGGCCGGCCCGTCACCAGGGCGCACACCTCGCGGCGCGCACCGAGCTGGAGCTGGAGGAAGCGCTGCGCGACGGCGGCCGTGCCCGTCACCACCTCGACCAGGTCGTGCACGGTGGGCTCGGCCGCCCGCGCCCGGTACTCCTCGGCGAGCAGGGTCGCCGCCAGCTCCGCCCGGTCCAGCTCGTGCCGCCGCTGGGTGAGCAGCGCGCCGAGGGCCACGCCGGGCGGCGCCGCCACCCAGCGCCCGGCCCGGCCCGAGGACTGCGCCGCGAGCCCGTGCCGCTCCAGGCGGCGCAGCGCGCGCTCCGTCTCCGGCTCTGCGAGGGTGAGCCGGCGCGCCAGGTCCGGCACGTCGGCGGCTCCGACCGACACCAGTGCGCGGTACGCCGCCTCGTGCGTCTCGTCCAGCCCTACGGCGGCCAGCATGCGGCCTCCCTCCCCGGTCGTCGCGGCGCGTTCAAGCTGGTCCGGCCGTGGTTGGCGGAAACCGGCCACGGCGTGAACACGCCAGGGACATCATCACCGCACCACCCGCCCGTCTGCCAGGGTGGCCCGTGTGCCGGGCGGTCCTCCCGTGGGGGGTGGGACCGCCCGGCACCCGCCGCGCCACCCCGCACCACCCGGCCTCGATTTTCCGGATGAACCGTTTTCGTACGGCCTGTGCGGTGGACAATGAGGGCATGAGCCAGCAGGGGGAGAGGCCCGCCGGGCCCACGGGCCAGGAGGCCGACTGGTGGGCGCAGTTGTACGACGAGGAGAAGGACGACACGGGGCCCGCGGCCGCGGCCGACTCCCTGGACGACCGGTTCGCCTCGGCGGCGGGGACGGTGGCGCCGGAGGCCCCCGCGGCCGGCTCCCCTGACGCCCGGTCCGCCCCGCCGGTGCCCGACCCCCGGAGCGAGCGTTCCGGCACGGCGGCGGAGCCCGGGGCCG
>NZ_BNBT01000063.1 GCF_014656095.1 Streptomyces longispororuber | reverse complement strand
AGCGCGACGAGGGCCGCCGCGACGAGGGCGCGGCGGTAGCCGTGCTCGTGGGCGGCGGGGGTGACCCCGGCGGGCGCGGCGAGGGGGGTGAGGACCGCGAGCCCGAGGGCGCCGCCGACCTGCCGCGAGGTGTTGACGAGCCCGCCCGCGACCCCGGCGTGCCGCGGTTCCGCCGTGGCGACGCCCAGCGCGGTCAGGGGCACGAAGGCGAGCCCGAGGCCGGCGCCGATCAGCACGGAGGGGCCGAGCAGGTCGCCGATGAGGTGCCCGTCGACCGGCAGCCGGGCGAGCCAGAGCAGTCCGGCGGCGAGCAGGAGGAGCCCCGGCAGGAGCGTGCCCCGCAGCCGCCCGGCACCCCAGGACGCCGCCATGAGGGAGGTGGCCAGCGGCAGTTGGGCGAGCCCCGCCTCCAGGGGCGAGTGACCGAGGACGTTCTGCTGGTAGAGCGGCAGGAAGAAGAACGTGGCGACCCATGCGGCGCCCAGCAGCAGCATCAGGGCGTTGCCCGTCACGACCGCGCGGTCGCGCAGCAGCGCCGGAGGCAGCAGGGGGTCGCTCGCGCGCCGCTCGACCGGCGCCAGCGCGAGGAGCAGCAGCACCCCGGCCGCGGGGACGACGAAGCCGGGCAGCGGCGCGTGGCCCTGGCCGCCCAGGCCGTGGACGAGGAGGGTGAGCCCGGCCGTGACCAGCAGCGCGCCGGGCACGTCGAGGCGCGCCGCGCGCCCGCGCGCGTCCCGCGCCAGGAGCAGCGGCGCGGCCACCAGGCCCGAAAGGGCGACGAGGGCGCTGACGGCGAACACCGCCCACCAGCCCAGGGCGTCGGTGAGCACGACGCCGCGCACCAGGCCCGCGGCCCCGCCCGCCGCGGAGGCCGCGCCCCAGACGCCGAGCGCCCGGCCGCGGCCGGGCCCCGGCGGCCAGTGGGCCAGCAGGATCGCCAGCCCCGCCGGTGACAGCAGGGCCGCACCGGCCCCCTGGACCGCGCGGGCCGCGACGAGGGGCCCGAAGCCCCAGGGGACGCTCGCGGCGAGGGACCCGGCGGCGAAGAGGAGGAGCCCCGCGACGAAGGCGGTGCGGTGGCCGAGCAGGTCGGTGAGGCGGCCGCCTACGGGCAGCAGGGCCCCGAAGGCGATGAGGTAGGCGTTGACGATCCAGGCCAGGCCGGCCGGTGTCAGCCGGAGGTCCTGGCCGACGGCGGGCAGGGCGACGTTCACGACGGAGGTGTTGAGCACCACGAGGAACTGCGCACCGGCCAGCAGGGCCAGGACGGGGCCCGCGCGGTGCGGGGGCGGGGCGGGCGTCGGGAGGGACATGATGCCTTTCGGGACCGGGGGGCGGGCCGGGGGTTGGGGCCGGGGTCTAGGTCTGGCTCTGGGTCCGGGTCGGGAGAGCGTGGAGCCGTGCCGGGGCCGGGCCGTGCCCCGCCCGCGCGGCACCAGGGTCAGGCGCGTTCGCCGCACGGGGACTTGGGGTGGCGCTGCTCCGCCCGCTGCTTGAGGTGGTGCAGCCAGGCGTCCAGGGAGGCGTCCAGGGCCTTCTGGAGGTACGCGGTGTCGGCGTCGACGGGCGCGCCGCTCCAGGACTCCTCGGTGCGGACGTGGACGCCGCCCTTGACCGGCGTGAAGGTCCACACGTGCACGGCGGTGATGCCCTGGGCGGGCCCGCCCCAGACGATGCGGCGCTTCGGCCGCACCTGCTCGACCGTCGAGGTGATGTCCTCCAGGCCCTCGGTGGACCAGACCCAGGAGGAGCCCGGCCGCAGCGGTCCGGGGGTCCGCTTGACGGAGGAGCTGACGCCCGGCTGCCAGGCGGGCCAGCCCTCGACGTCCGTCTGGATGCGCCACACGCGGTCCAGGGGCGCGTGGATGACGATGTCGTCGCGGCTGATGACCGGGGCCTTCTCGTCGATGCCCACCGGCGCGGGGCCCGAGCTCCCGAAGGCCAGGGGCAGCGCGGCGAGGAGGGCGGTGGCGAAGGCGAACATGAGGATTCCTCCCAGGGTGTGGTGATGGCGGCATGTGTGTGTGGTCGACCACTCACTCAGGTGTGAGTACTCAACCACTCACCCACGGAGGCGTCAACACCCAGCACGCCCGTCGGCGCCAGAGCCGCAGCCTGGGCGCCCCCTTGACGCCCGTCGAGAGTGAGTGATTGAGTACTCACATGAAGACGGAACGCCGTCGGCTCTCCACGGCCGAAGAACGACGGGAAGCGGTCCTGCGCACCGCCATCGGCGCCTTCGCCGCACGGGGGTACTTCGGGACCACGACCACGGAGGTGGCCAAGGCCGCCGGCATCTCGCAGGCGTACGTCTACCGGCTCTTCCCGAACAAGGAAGCCCTGTTCACCGCGGTCGTCGAGCACTGCTTCGTCCGGGTCAGGGCCGCCCTCGAAGGCGGTGCGGCCGAGGCCGCGAGCAGCGCCCCCGAGGCGGTGCTGGACTCGATGGGCGACGCCTACGCCCGGCTGATCAGCGACAACGACCTCATGCTGGTGCAGTTGCACGCCCAGGCCGCCGCGGTCTCCGAGCCCGCGATCCGCGAGGCGGTCCGGGCGGGGTACGCCCGCACGGTCGAGTACGTACGCGGGGCCTCCGGCGGCAGCGAGGAGCAGGTGCAGCGGTTCTTCGCCACCGGCATGCTCTGCCACCTGCTGGTCTCCATCGACGCCGAGGCGGTCTCCGCGCCCTGGACCCGCACCCTGACCGCCGGGATCACGCACTACTGACCCGCCCCCGACCGCCCCGACCGCCCCGCACGCTCCCGCCACTCCCCCACCCCCGCCGTTCCCCCACGGAACCGGCAGCCGCAGCCCGCAGGCCCAGCGGCTGCCCTCTTTCCGCACCAGGGAGTGAGTGTTCAACCACACACATTCTTGCCCCGCACCCTCCTGGTGAAGCCCCCCTACCCCGTACCTACTGGAATCGAGGTTCCCCATGACCAGCAAGCCCTACCTGACCGGTCACTACGCCCCCGTCGCCGACGAGATCACCGCGACCGAGCTGACCGTGGACGGCGCCCTGCCGCCCGAGCTGACCGGCCGTCTAATCCGCAACAGCCACAACCCCAAGCCCGGCGTCACCCCCACCCACTGGTTCAAGGGCAGCGGCATGGTGCACGGCGTCCGGCTGAACCGGGGCCGCGCCGAGTGGTACCGCAACCGGTGGGTCCGCACCCCGGCCCTGGACGGCGCCCCCTACCTGACCGACGAGGGGCCCGACCTGACGGTCAGTACGGCCGGTACGCACGTCATCGAGCACGGCGGCCGGCTCCTGGCCCTCTCGGAGGCGGCGCTGCCCTTCGAGCTGACGCCCGACCTGGAGACGGTGGGCGCCTACGACTTCGGCGGCAGGCTCACCTCCGCCATGACCGCCCACCCCAAGGAGGACCCGGCAACCGGCGAGCTGCACTTCTTCGCCTCCTCGCCGCTCCCTCCCTTCCTGATCCACCACGTCGCCTCCGCCGACGGGCAGGTGCTCGACAGCCAGGAGGTGCCCGGCGCGAGCGCCGCGCTGAAGCACGACTTCGCGATCACCGCGCACCACGTGGTCTTCCTTGAGGGCTCGGTCACCTTCGACCCCGCCGAGCACTCCGGGATCCCGTACGCCTGGAGCGACGCGCAGGCCACCCGGATCGGCGTCATGCCGCGCGAGGCGGGCGGCGCGCGGCGGATCCGCTGGTTCGAGATCGACCAGGGGTACAGCATGCACATCGCGAACGCCTACGAGGACGCCCTCGGGCGCGTCGTCGTCGAGGGCCCGGCCGTGGGCCGCGAGGGCTGGCGGCGCTCCTGGAACTGGTGGGTCGGCGCCCCGGACCGCGGCGCCGAGCCCAACTCCGGCTCCCGCGGCCGCCGCTGGACGGTCGACCTGGCCGCGGGCACCGTACGCGAGGAGCAGACCGACGACCTGACGGTGGAGTTCCCCACGATCAACGACGGCTTCACCGGCAGCGAGCACCGCTTCCAGTACGCGCTGTCGTTCCCCGACGACCTCGGGATCGGCAACCACGCCCTGGTGAAGTACGACCGCTCCACCGGTGCGCGGCAGCTCCTGCCGTTCGGCGCCGGGCGGCTGCCCAGCGAGGCGGTGTTCGTCCCGGCGGACGGCGCGACCGGCGAGGACGAGGGCTACCTCCTGACCGTCGTGAGCGACCTGAACGCCGACGCGTCCGCGCTGCTCGTCCTCGACGCCTCCGACCTCACCGTGCCGCCGGTCGCCACGGTCCGCCTCCCCCGGCGGGTGCCCGCGATGATCCACGGCTCGTGGATCCCCGACGCGGCCCTGTGACGGGCGGCCGGGAACGGGGGCCGGTTCGGGCCGGTTCGCCGGTTCAGGACGCCGGGCCGGTTCAGGACGCCGGGCCGGTTCAGGACGCCGGGCCGGTTCAGGACGCCGGGCCGGTACAGGCCGGTGCGCCGGTTCAGGCCGGTGCGCCGGTTCAGGCCGGTGGACCCGTTCAGGCCGCCGGGCCGGTGGCCGTGTCCGGCGGGCCCAGCACGAGCCACCGCGAGGGCAGTTCGATGCGGGTGCCGTCGGGCGTGAACTCGGTCGTGGTGAGCGGGAGTTCGCCGTCGGCGAGCACGGTCAGGCCCGCCTCCCGGACGTGGTCGAGCACCGCCGCGTCGGCGACCTCGCCGGGCGTGAGGCCGTGGGCGAAGACCGGCGCCAGCTTCGGCGGCGGCCCGCCCACGCGCTGCGCCAACCGGGCCAGGACCGGGCGCGCGGCCTCCGTCAGCTCGACGACGAAGGCCCGCCCGCGCTCGCCGGTCAGCGTCGCCAGGGAGTCGACCAGTGGCTGCCGGTCGGCGGGCTCGCACTGGTGCAGCACGCCCCGCATGTACACGTTGACGTCGCCGAGTTCCGCGTGCAGTTGCTCCGCCGCGCTGCGCTCCGCCGCGTCGATCTGCCGGTACTCCGCCTGCCCGGCGGGGTCCTCGCGCCGGGCGTGGTCGATCGCGGCGGCGGACAGGTCGACGCCGAGGACGTGGGGGAAGCGGTCGGCGAGGAAGCGGGTCTGGGTGCCGTTGCCGCAACCGACGTCGACGACGGGCAGGCCCGGCGCGGTCACGTACGGCTCGAAGAGGGCCAGGTGGAGGCCCACGGTCAGGGCCGGTTCGGCGTCCCAGAAGACGCCGCCCACCGTTTCGGGAGCCTCGCTCCAGAAGCCCTCCCACGCTTCCCGGTACCGACTCGTGACGCTCATGACCAGCTCCCCAGGTGTGACCGGTGTGACCGGTGTGACCGGTGCCGTCGAAGCCGACGACAAGATCGGTCTACCGCTCGCGGGGGCGCTCGACAAGCCGCGCGCACGCACCTTCACGGCGCTTTCGATACGTGTTCGCCGGGCGTGTGCCCGCGCGCGGCCCCACGCGACGGAGCGCGCTCCCCCTCCGCCCCGCACGGGCCGTGCCGTCCCCGGGGCCTCCCGCGTCTCCGGGGCCTCCCGCGTCTCCGGGGCCTCCCGCGTCTCCGGAGGCCTCCCGCGTCTCCGGGGTCCGCCCGTGTCTCCGGGGCCTCGTGGGTCCCCAGGGTCCCCGGTGGCCTCCGTCGCTCTCCGTGGGTCCCGGCCCCGCCCGCGACGCCCCGCCCGCAAGGCGTCAGCGGCGCGGCGGCTCCAGCTCGAACCACACCGTCTTGCCCGAGCTGCCGCTGCTCGTGCCCCACTCCTTGGCGAACCGCGTCACGACGCGCAGGCCGCGCCCGAACTCGTCGCCGGGCCCGGCGCTCAGCAGGGTCGGCAGCGACGGGTCCTGGTCCTCGACCTCGCACAGGACCCGCCCCGAGCGGACCAGGCGCAGTCCGATGCGCGAGCCGCGCGCGTGCCGTACGGCGTTGGTGACGAGCTCGCTGACCAGCAGGCACGCGGTGTCCTCCAGGGCGCCGAGCCCCCAGTCCCGCAGTTGGCGGCGGACCAGCTCGCGGGCCCTGCCGACCTCGCTCGGGTCGGACACGAGCCGCCAGTGGCCGACGTCGTCCGAGGCCACCCCGTTGAGCCGGGCCATCAGCAGGGCCACGTCGTCCTTGCGCCCGCCGCGGGTGTTGAGCGCCCGGATGATCGTGTCGCAGGCCGCGTCCATGGAGGCGGCGGGGTGGGCGGCCGACTCCACCAGCGTGGCGAGGCCGACGCCGATGTCCTCGCCGCGCACCTCGACGAGCCCGTCGGTGCACATCAGCAGCCGGTCGCCGGGCGCGACCCGCACCCGGACCGACTCGAAGGGCACGCCCCCGACGCCGATGGGCGCCCCGGTCGGCAGGTCGAGCAGCTCGCTGCGGCCGGAGCGGGCCCGGACCAGGACCGGTGGGATGTGCCCGGCGTTCGCCAGGTGCAGATCGCCCGCGATGGGGTCGTACACCGCGTACAGGCACGTCGCGAGGTAGTGCTCGCCGAGCCGCTGCGCCAGGTCGTCGAGGTTCCGCAGGAGCTGGGCGGGCGGCAGGTCGAGCGCGGCCATGGTCTGCACGGCCGTGCGGAGCTGGCCCATCATCGCCGCGGAGTTGAGGCCGTGCCCCATGACGTCGCCGACGACGAGCGCCGTCCGCGCCCCCGGCAGCTTCACGGAGTCGAACCAGTCGCCGCCGACCCGCCCGAGCAGGGTGCCCGGCAGATAGCGCGTGGCGATGTCGCAGCCGGACATCTGGGACTCTATGTGCGGCAGCATGCTGTCCTGGAGGGTGTCGGCCACCGACTCCTGGTACGTGTACATGCGCGCGTTGTCCAGCACGAGGCCCGCGCGGGCGGCCAGTTCGGCGCCGGTCACCCGGTCCATGTCGTTGAAGACGGGCCGCTCCCGGTGGCGCAGCAGGATCATGAAGCCGAGCACGACGTTGCGCGCCTTCAGGGGCACGACCAGCATCGAGCGGTGGTTGATGAGCGGGCGGATGTCGCGCTTCTCGAACTGCGAGGCGATGGCGTTGCCCATCTCCTCGGTGATGCGCGGCACGAGCACCGGCTCGCCCGAGGTCATGCACTGGAAGAACGGCGTGTGGGCGGGGAACGGCATGGACTCGCCCACGGGCACCACGTCGTCCCAGCGGCCCGGTTCGTCGGTGTGCTCCACAGCCACGCGGTGCCACAGCGTGGTCTCGTCCGGGACGCCCTCGGGAAAGCCCTCGCCCGCGACGACCTGCTCGCGCAGATAGGTGCCCGCGACGTCGGTGAAGCGCGGTACGACCGCCTTGCTGACCTCCTGGATGGTGCGGGACAGGTCCAGGGAGGAGCCGATGCGCGCGCTCACCTCGTTCAGGAACTCCAGGCGCTCGCGGACCGCGGCGTACTCCAGGTCCTCGGCGTCCTCGGCGTCCTCGGCAGCGGCCTCCGCATCCGGCGCCCGCCCGGCCGCGGCCGCCTCGGCCGCGCGCCGTCTGCGCGCCTGGCGCTCGGCCCGGCGCGGCACGCCCCAGTCGGGCGTGACGGGCACCCGGTCGTGCTGGCTGAACTCCAGGACCGGATAGCCCAGTTCCAGGACCTGCGAGACGATGCGGGCGCTCTCGGCCACGCTCATGCTGGGCAGGATCTCCGGGAGCCGCCGGGCCAGGTCGTCCGCCCCGGGGAAGTCGGTGTGCAGCGCGAACCCCGGCGCTATGCGCTCCACGCGCGCGCCGTCGTGGTCGTCGGCACCGGCCAGCCGGGCCGCGTCCGCAGCGAGCACGAGCAGTCGCTCCGGTCCGGGCCCGACCAGCGGATAGGCCCACCACAGCACATCGAGGCGCTCGCCCCGGCCCGCCGACGGCGTCAGCCGGGCGCGGCCCGCCGCCGGGTAGGAGGTATGGCCGTCCAGGGAGCTGCCGAGGTCGGGGCCCAGGTCGTCGTAGACGGCGTAGTGCTCGTCGGCGCCCGGGGGCAGCGCGCCGGAGACGGGCAGCAGGTCGCCCGCCGGGTGGCCGACCGCGTCCTCCTTGGCGTAGCCGAACAGGCGCCGCGCGCCCACGCTCCAGTGGGAGACGAGGCCGGCGCCGTCGATGACGACCACGGCCAGGGGGATGCGGCCGGACACGGCGTCGCGCGCCGCCGGTCCGCCGTCCGGGGTCCCACGCTCCATGGCCAAGGCTCCTTCCCACGGCGCGGCAAGATCTGCTCCGCCCCCAACCACCGTACGACCGGGACGGGTTACCGTGCGGCTCCTTGCGCGAATTGACCACGCACCGACCGGTCCTGTCCGGTCCGTGCCCTTCCCTGAAGGCCCACGTCAGCCGCCGTCGGTCCGGACCGCTCGCGGTCGGTCCCGGTCCCCCGCCGAGGTCGACCCGGCCGACCCCGGGCGACCCCGGCCGGAACCAGTCGGTCCCGGTCAGCCCTGCCCGCCCCGATCAGGCCCGGTCGGGAACGGTCAGGCCCGGTCGCCGTGCCCCGGTCGCCGTGCCCCGGCGGCCTCGCCCGCGCCCCCGCGCCCGACCGCCGCAACCCGTGGCCCCGCACCTGACCGCCGCAACCCGTGGCCCCGCACCCGACCGCCGTGCCCGCGTCCGACCGCCACAGCCCGCGGCCCCCGCGTCCGACCGCCGTGGAGCGCCCCCGCGCCTCAGTGGTGGTCCTCGTGCCCCAGTTGCACGTCCCGCTCCGTGCGGCCGCCGCCGGCGACCTGGAGCACCGTGGCGACCGGCGGGTAGCCCGCCGCGATCACCGTGTACTCGCCGGACGACAGGTCGACGAACCGGAAGGTGCCGTCCGCGCCGGTCGTCAGGGTGTCGACGACGTTGCCCCCGGCGTCCAGGAGGGTCACGCGCGCGTCCTCGACGGGCCGCCCACCGCCGGCCCGCACGGTGCCGCGCAGCACCGCTCCCCCGGCGAGCTCGACGTCCTGCCGCGTCTCCCGGGCGGCCTGCACGCTCACCGGCAGTGCGGCGGGCCGGAACGCGGGGGCGCTCGCGGCGAGGGTGTACTCGCCCGCCACCAGCTCCGTGAACACGTAGCCGCCCTCGCGCCCGCTGCGGGTGGTGGCGACGACGTCGCCGCGGACATCGGTCAGCGTCACGGCGGCGTCCCGGACGGGCGTGCCGTCGGCGGTGCACACGCTCCCGGCGAGCCGCCCCGCCCCGCCGAGGACGACGTCGAGCTCGACGGGGCGCTCGCCCACGGTGACGGTGACGGCCTGGGGCTGGTGGCCGCCCGCCGCGGCGATCAGCACGAACGATCCGGCGCCGGGCGTGGCCAGCGCGTACCGGCCGTCGTCCCCGCTGGCGCCGCGCCCGACCTGCCGGCCCGCGACGTTGATGAGCGTCAGGGCGGCGCGCGGCACGACGGTGCCGTCCGGGTGCTGCACGGTGCCGCAGACGGGCACCCCGGCGTGCGGGGACCGGGCCTCGGGGACGACCGGGGGCTCGGCGAGGGAGGCGTCGGTGGACGCGGCACTGGACAACAGGGGGGTCTCCTTGAGGAAAAAGGCGAACAGCAGGCCGAGGACGAGCACCGGCACCAGGTAGAGGAAGATCCGGGGCATCGCGTCCGCGTACGCCTGGATGTAGCCCTCGCGCAGGTGGGCGGGCATCACGTGGACGACCTGCGGGGTGATCGACTCGGGGTCCGGCAGGCCGGCGGTGTCGGGCAGCCGGTCGGCGAGGGCGTCGGTGAGCCGCGCGGCGAAGAGCGTCCCGAAGACGGCGGCACCGACGCTGCCGCCGATCTGCCGGAAGAAGTTGTTGGCGCTGGTGGCGGTCCCCAGGTCGGCGGCCGGGACGGCGTTCTGCACGGCGAGGATCAGCACCGGCATGACGAGGCCGACACCGGCACCGAGGACGGCCATCCAGAGGCTGTAGTGCAGCCGGGGCGTGTCGGCCTCCAGGCGCGACAGCAGATACATGCCCGCCACGGACAGCGCGCTGCCGAGGACGGGGTAGACCCGGTAGCGCCCGGTGACGCTGATGAGCTGTCCGGCGACGATCGACGCGCCGACGACACCGCCCATCATCGGCAGCATCAGCAGCCCGGACTCCGTGGCGCTCGCGCCGTCGACCATCTGCAGATACGTCGGCAGATAGCTGGCCGCGCCGAACAGGGCGATGCCCACGGCGATCCCCACCAGGCCCGTGACGACGAAGACGGAGTCGCGGAAGAGGCGCAGCGGAATGATCGGTTCTGCCGCGCGGTGCTCGACCAGCAGGAAGAGCACGGCCGATGCGACGGCCCCGCCCGCGAGCCCCAGGATGACGCGTGAGCCCCACGCGTACTCGGTGCCGCCCCAACTGGTCAGCAGGACCAGGCAGGTGGAGGCGGCGGTGAGCAGCAGGGCGCCGAGCACGTCCAGGCGCCCGCGCGCCACGGGCTCGGGCAGCTTCAGGACGAGCGCCACCACGACCAGGGTGACCAGGCCGAACGGCACGTTGAAGTAGAAGCACCAGCGCCAGGAGACGTGGTCGGTGAAGAACCCGCCGAGCAGCGGCCCCGCGACGGACGCGAGCCCGAAGGCCGCGCCGATCATGCCCATGTAGCGGGCCCGCGCGCGGGGCGGCACGATGTCCGCGATGATCGCCTGGACCCCGATCAGCAGCCCGCCGGCGCCGACGCCCTGCAGGGCGCGGAAGGCGATGAGCTGGTCCATGGTGCGCGACCAGCCCGCGAGGGCGGAGCCCGCCACGAAGACGACGATGGCGAACTGGAAGACGCCCTTGCGCCCGAAGAGGTCCCCGAGCTTGCCGTAGATCGGCAGCCCGACGGTGGCCGTGAGCAGGTACGCGGTGATGGCCCAGGACATCCGGTCCAGGCCGTGCAGCTCACCGACGATCTTCGGCAGCGCCGTGGCCACGATCATCTGCTCGAGCGCGGCCAGCAGCAGGGCCAGCGTCAGGCCGAAGAAGACCATCCGGACCCGGGCGGGGCTCAGCCCCTGCCCGGCGGGCCCCCGGCCGTCGGGGGGCACAGGCTCCTGCGCCACGTCGATGGCGGGGCTCCGGGTGGCCCCCCGGTCGCCGTGCTCGGCCCGCATCGCCAGCGTCGTCCCGCCCACCTGCTGCTCCCCTCGTCCGGCTGCGCCGCCCATTTCTCGCATTACGCGACAACTACGAGCAAGCGCGACGAGTCCCCCCGAGAGGTGCACCGGCGCACGTTAGCGCCGGTGGGAGCCCTACGGCGCACGACCCGAGGGCGCCGAAAACCACTCGAAACGGTGAGCTGCCGAACAACCCTGATGGCGTAAACGGGAGTTGGGGCCGGCACGACACGGTTCCGTGTCACGCCGACCCCAACTCCCGTGGCCCAGGCGGTTACTTCCGGCCAGTGCCGCTCGGCGTCACTTCCCGACCTCGGCGGCCAGCCGCTCCAGGACCGCGTCGTAGATGCGGGCGAGGCCCTTCGGGGCGAACGTCCGCTCGAAGAAGCCGCCGATGCCGCCCGCGCCGTTCCACACCGAGGTGACGACCACGCGCGCCTGCCCCTCGCCCGCCGGGGTCACGCGCCAGGTGGTGACCATGGAGGAGTTGCGGTCCTTCTCGACCAGCTCGCCGTCGGTGGGCTCGGTCACGTCGAGCAGGCAGTCGCGGACGCGCTTGCTGGTGGCCTGGAGCTTCCAGTGCACGAGGGTGCCCTCGCCGTCGCCGCCCTCGCGCACCTCGTACTCGCTGAAGTGCTCGGACAGGACCTTCTCGCGCGTGCCGCTGTAGTCGGCCAGCGCATCGAAGACGTCCTCCGGCCGTGCCGCGATGATCCGCTCCGTGGTCGCCTCGACCTGCGCCATGGCACTTCCTCCAGTTGGTGTCTCGGGGGTTCGACGGTCACCCAACCACCCCGTGCGGCGGCGCCCCAAATCGGGGCCCCCTCCGGCCGCCCGCCACGCCCGTACGGCGCTCGCACGATCATGGGAACAGATGTTCTATTCTGTGGCCAGTGCTACCGAGGAGGCGCCATGCGCTGGGAGAACCTGTCCGACGGGCCGCGCCGGGGCGCCGCCGACGCCGCGCTGTTCGGCGCGGACGCGGTCACCACACGAACCTTCGACACCCCGGAGTTCCGCGGGATCACCTTCCACGAGATCCGGGCCAGAACGATCGTGAACCGCGTGCCCGGGGCCTCGCGCATGCCCTTCGAGTGGACCGTCAACCCCTACCGCGGCTGCACGCACGCGTGCGTGTACTGCTTCGCCCGCAAGACGCACAGCTACCTGGACCTGGACACCGGGCTCGGCTTCGACAGCCAGATCGTCGTGAAGGTGAACGCGCCGGAGCTGCTGCGCCGCCAGCTCGCCTCGCGCCGCTGGCACGGCGAGCACATCGCGATGGGCACCAACGTCGACTGCTACCAGCGCGCGGAGGGCCGCTACGCCCTGATGCCCGGCATCATCGAGGCGCTGCGCGACCGCGCGAACCCGTTCTCGATCCTCACCAAGGGCACGCTGATCCTGCGCGACCTCGACCTGCTGCGGCAGGCCGCCGCCGTCACCGACGTCGGCATCTCGGTGTCCGTCGGCTTCCTGGACGAGTCCCTGTGGCGCACCGTCGAGCCGGGCACGCCCGCGCCCGGGCGCCGTCTGGAGGTCGTGCGCACCCTCACCGCGCACGGCATCGGCTGCGGCGTCCTGATGGCACCGGTGATCCCCTTCCTCGGCGACGAGCCGGAGCAGCTCCGCGCCACGGTGCGGGCCGTCGCCGAGGCCGGGGCGGTGTCGGTGACCCCGCTGGTCCTGCACCTGCGCCCCGGCGCCCGCGAGTGGTTCATGTCCTGGCTGCACCAGCACCATCCGCACCTGGTGCGCCGGTACGAGCGCCTGTACGCGGAGGGCGCCTACGCCCCCACCTGGTACCAGCGCCGGATCACCCGGCAGGTGCACGAGCTGGCCGAGGAGTTCGGCATCGGCCCCACGCGCGCGGGGGCGGCGCGCCGGATACGCACGGCCCCGGAGCCCGAGCCAGAGCCGGGGCCCACGCAGCTCACCCTCCTGTGACCCGGCCGGGACGGGCGGGCCATGAGCACCGGTGTCCACTTGGTGCTCCTTTCCGGGCATTTATCGCCGGATCACCCCTCCCGGGGCGGGCTTTCCGGGACCATGCGGCGGGGGTCGTGCGCCGCGCGGCCCCGCACCCCGCGTCCCGGGAGGCTCGATGAGAAGAACCGCCGTCTCGCTGTGCGGCGCCGCCGCTCTGCTGGCCGGTCTCGTCGCGGCGGTGCCCGCCGCGGGCGCGGACCCGCGGACCGCGCCCGGCGCCCCGCGCACCCACAAGCCCCTCGCGTGGAAGGCGTGCGCGACGCCGGAGTACCCGCGCCTGGAGTGCGCGTCCCTGCGGGTGCCGCTCGACCACGGCCACCGGCACGGGCGGCAGGTCACCCTGGCCCTGTCCCGGGTGCGGCACACCTCGCCGGCGTACCAGGGCCCCCTCCTGGTCAACCCGGGCGGTCCCGGCGCCGGCGGGCTGACCACGGCCGGGTTCGTCGCGGCGTCGCTGCCGGAGCGGGTGGCCGCGCGCTACGACGTCGTGGGCTTCGACCCGCGCGGTGTCGGCAGGAGCACACCGGCCCTCACCTGCCGCCCCGGGCACGCGGACCCCGTGCGCCCCGACTCGGTACCCGCCACGCCCGCCCTGGAGCGGGCCAACCTGCACCGGGCGCGGGCGTTCGCCGAGGCGTGCGCGAAGAAGTACGCGGACGTGCTGCCGTACGTCGACACGGTCAGCGCGGCCAAGGACCTGGACGCGATCCGGGCGGCGCTCGGCGCGCCGAGGATCAGCTACTTCGGCTACTCGTACGGCACCTATCTGGGCGCGGTGTACGCCAAGCTGTTCCCGGACCGGGTGCGCCGCATGGCCCTGGACTCCGTGGTCGACCCGGACGCCGTCTGGTACGCGGCCAACCTCGCGCAGGACTTCGCCTTCGACGCCCGCCACAAGGCGTTCCTCGCCTGGGTGGCCCGGCACCACGCCCGGTACGCGCTCGGCAAGGATCCGGCGAAGGTCGAGGCCCAGTGGTACGCGATGCGCGGCGCCGTCGCCAAGGAGCCCGCGGGCGGCAAGGTCGGCGCCGCCGAGCTGGAGGACACCTATCTGCCGGGCGGCTACTTCGACGGCTCCTGGCCGCTGCTGGCCGAGGCGTTCGCCGCCTACGCGAACGACCGGAGCACCGAACCGCTCGTGCGGGCCTACGAGGCCCTGGGCGCCCCGGACGCGGCGACCGACAACGGCTACTCGGTGTACGCGGCCGTGCA
Source organism: Streptomyces longispororuber (assembly GCF_014656095.1). Classification (GTDB taxonomy): domain Bacteria; phylum Actinomycetota; class Actinomycetes; order Streptomycetales; family Streptomycetaceae; genus Streptomyces; species Streptomyces longispororuber. The sequence continues at coordinate 29,354 of NZ_BNBT01000063.1, read as the reverse complement.
GTGCCGTGACGCGCCGTGGCCGCGCCCCTGGAGCCAGTGGCGCGAGGACCACACGCGCACCCACGCGAAGGCGCCCTTCATGACCTGGAACAACGCCTGGTACAACGCGCCCTGCGCCTTCTGGCCCACGGCCTCGCTGAGCCCGGCGGACGTCCGCAACACGGCGCTGCCGCCGGTGCTGCTCCTCCAGGGCACGGACGACGCGGCCACGCCGTACGAGGGCGCGGTCACGATGCACCGCAAGCTGCGCGGTTCGAGCCTCGTGGTGGAGTGGGGCGGCGGCAACCACGGCGCCACGCTGAGCGGGAACGCCTGCATGGACCGGTACCTGGCGGCGTACCTCCACCACGGCGAGGTGCCGCGGAGCGGCGGCGAGGTCGACGCGGTGTGCAAGGCCCGGCCCGGGCCGGAGCCTGAGCCCGCGCGCTCCGGGGACGGGGCGGCGCGCGGCGCCGAGCTGCCCGGGCCGCTCCGGTTCCGGGGCTGAGCCCTCCGGTCCGCGGGGCGGCGCGGCGCCGAACCGGCCCCTCCGCCCGGCGCGTTGTCGGTCCCGTGGTCCACCATGGAGATCATGAACCGTCTCACGCACCTCCACGCACCCGAGGGAGTCGCGCCGGCCACGGCGTACACCCATGTCGTCGCGGGCACCGGCCGCCTGGTCGCCGTCTCCGGCCAGCTCCCCCTCGACGAGCGGGGCGAGCTGGTCGGCGCGGGCGACCCCGCGGCCCAGGCCCTCCAGGTCTTCGAGAACCTCCGCCGCTGCCTGGCGGCCGCGGGCGCCGGCTTCGACGACGTGATCAAGCTGACGTACTTCCTCACGGACATGGCGCACCTGCCCGCCGTCCGCGCCGCACGCGACGCCCACCTCGACCCGGCACGGCTCCCCGCGTCCTCGGCCGTCCAGGTCGCGGCGCTGGTGGCGCCCGAGTACCTGATGGAGATCGAGGCGCTCGCGGTGGTGGCGGAGGAGCCGGGGAAGGCGGCCGAGGGCGCCTGACCCCCGCCGCGCGGCCCGGCCCGCCCGCCCTCAGCCCGCCCCGAGCAGCGCCAGCGCGCTGTCGCCCGCGAGCTGTTCGGCGTACGGCGGCAGGTCCTCGCCGCGGCGCAGATGGCGGCGCACGATCGTCAGCGGTACGTCGACCACCGCGAGCGCGACCCGCTCGGCCGCCCGGGCGCCGTCCTCGCCGAGGTCGGCGCACAGCTCCGCGAGCGCCGTCCGCACCCGCTCGTGCCCGGCCCGCGCCCGGGCCTCGCTCTCCTCGGGCCAGCCGCCCTGCCCGAAGTCGGCGGGGCCGTACAGGAGCAGGGCCGCCGCGCGCGGCTGCGCCCGGCTCCAGGCGACGACGTGGACGGCCGCCGCGCGGGCGGCGGCGCGGGGCCCCTGGCCGCCGTCGCCCAGGGCCGCGAACCAGCCCTCCTGGAAGTCCTCGACGGTGCGCAGCCACACCTCCGCGAGCAGCGCGGGACGCGATGCGAAGCGGTGGTACACCGATCCGCTGGGCGCGCCGACGGCCTTGGCGACGGCCGCCATCGTGACCGCGGCGGGGCCCGCCTCCGCGGCCAGCCGCACGGCGGCGTCGAGGAAGCGTCCGCTGTCGTACCGGGGTGGCCTCGCCATGTAAGGGAGAGTACTCTCCAATTAAATAGAGAGGGCTCTCCAAAACAGCCCCCGGGGACCTGCCCGGGAGCGCGGCCCTCCGTACGCCCTCAGGACCTGGAGCAGCCATGGCCGTCCTCAACGTCCACGAACGCCTCCTGGCCGCCGACCCCGAGGAGGTCGGCGCGCTCCTCGACGCCCTGGCCACCGCCGGCGACCCGCTCTGGCCGCACGCCGACTGGCCGCGGATGGTGCTCGACCGGGGCCTCGCACCCGGCTCCCGCGGCGGCCACGGCCCGGTGCGCTACACCGTCGCGGCACACGCGCCCGGGCAGTGGGTGCGCTTCACCTTCACGGGCCCGCGCGGCTTCGACGGGTTCCACGAGTTCTCGGTGCACGCCGTCGAGCCCGGGCCCGGGGCGCGCCCCGCGCGCGACGAGGGCGCGGCCGCGACTGGGGCCCCGCGGACGATCCTGCGGCACACGCTGGCCATGCGCGCCCGCGGCCCGGCCCGCCTCACCTGGCCGCTCGCCTTCCGCTCCTTCCACGACGCCTGCCTGGAAGACAGCCTGGACCGCGCCGAGTTGGCCCTGACCGGCACGGTGGCCCGCCCGGCGCGCTGGAGCCCGTACGTGCGCCTGCTGCGCCGCCTCACGCCCGGCTAACTCACGCCGACACCCGCGCCAGCGCCGCCGAGGCCGCCGCCGCGAGGCGGGGGTGGGCGCAGGCCGCCTTCAGGACCGGGATCGCCCGCGGGTCGCCCAGCGCGCCGAGCCCCTCCACGCAGGCGAGCGCCACCTTGCCGTAGGGGTCGTTCGGCGTGAGGCGGCGCTGCAGGGTGACGATCAGCGCGGGCGCCGACTCGGGGGCGCGCAACTCGGTGAGCAGCCGCACCGGGTGCAGGGCGTAGGCGACGCGCAGCTCGTCGGTGGCGAGGGCGGCCGCCGCGCGCGCGGTGCGCGGGTCGCCGAGCCGGTCGAGCGCGTACGCGGCGGCGGCGCAGCGCGGCGGGTCCCGGTGGTTGAGCAGCAGCACCAGGGACTCGAAGGCCCGCTTGTCCCCCGCCGTGCCGAGCCGCACCGCCGCCAACTCCCGTGCCCACAGCGGCTGCCCGGCCGCGTGCAGCATCCCCGCGAGCTCGTCCGGGTCGTCGACCGCCAGCAGCCTCTCGTACGCCTCCAGCTCTCCCGACGCCGCAGCCTCGCGTCGTAAGCGATCCGTCACCGTCCGCAACTCCGCATCCATGCGGCGAGCCTAGTCGCGACGGAGGTCACAGACACCGGGGGCTGGCGCGCTCGTTACTCACCGGTTAATCTCATCTGAGCGGGGCACACTCCCCGTAAGCAGTTCCACGACTCCTGACGGCCTGGTGACGCAGCCGTCGCGAGTGCTGTCGGTTTGGTACGCACGTACCGCAGGACGACGCGGCTCCGGGACAGGGCCCGTCGGCTCCCTCTCGCGCACTTCCCGCGCGCCGCTCCCCGCTCCATGCCGCGCGCCGTGCACCACTTCACGCCGCTCGCGCGGTCGCCACGCACGCGTGCCGACGTGTCCGGTGCGCCCCCGCCGGGCGCCCCACGCGTGCGCCCCCAGTCGTCACTCACTTCCTGGAGTCCCCGCATGGACGCCTTCCCCGCCGGTTCGTCCGGTACATCCGGTACCTCCGGTACGCCCCTGAACACCGTCGCCGTCGTCGGTCTCGGCACGATGGGCACCGGCATCGCCGAGGTCCTCGCCGTCGCGGGCCGCGAGGTCGTCGGCATCGACATCAGCGAGCAGGCCGCCGCGCACGCCGTGGCCGCCCTGGAGGCCTCCACCGCGCGCGCCGTGCGCCGCGAGCGCCTCACCGAGGGCGAGCGCGCGGACGCCCTCGCCCGCTTCCACACCGCCACCGACCTGAGCGCCGCGGCCGACGCCGACCTGGTGATCGAGGTCGCGCCGGAGTCGTACGAGGTCAAGCAGCAGATCTTCCGCGAGCTCGACGGCATCGTGCGCCCGGACACGATCCTCGCCACCGGCACCAACGCGCTGTCCGTGACGCGGCTGGCGGCCGACTCGGCCCGGCCCGAGCGGGTGTTGGGCCTGCACTTCTTCAACCCGGCGCCCGCGATGAAGCTCGTGGAGGTGGTGTCGTCCGTGCTCACCGCCCCCGGGGCCGTCGCCGCCGTCACCGAGCTGGCCACCGCCCTCGGCAAGGAGCCCGTCGCCGTCGGCGACCGCCCGGGGTTCGTCGCCGACGGGCTGCTCTTCGGCTACCTCAACCAGGCCGCGGCGATGTACGAGGCGAAGTACGCGAGCCGCGAGGACATCGACGCCGCGATGCGGCTCGGCTGCGGGCTGCCCATGGGGCCGCTGGCGCTGCTCGACCTGATCGGCGTCGACACCGCCCGCACCGTCCTCGACGCCATGTACGCCGAGTCGCACGACCGGCTGCACGCGCCCGCGCCGATCCTCAAGCAGCTCAGCGAGGCGGGCCTGACGGGGCGCAAGGCGGGCCGCGGCTTCTACACGTACGCCGGTCCTGACAGCGGCGAGGTGGTGCGTGACGCGCTGACCCCGGTCGAGGGCGCGCGGCAGGCGCGGGGGCGCGAGGTGCGCGCGGTGGGCGTGGCCGGCTCCGGCACGATGGCCTCCGGGATCGCCGAGGTGTTCGCAAAGGCCGGGTACGACGTGGTGCTCGCCGGCCGCAGCGAGGAGAAGGCCGTCGCCGCCAAGGCCCGGGTCGCGAAGTCGCTCTCGCGCTCCGTCGACAAGGGCCGCATGACCGCGGAGGCGGCCGCCAGGACCCTGGACCGGATCGTGCCGTGCGGCTCGTACGAGGCGTTCGCCGACGTGGACCTGGCGCTGGAGGCGGTCGCCGAGGACCTGGAGGTCAAGCGGCAGCTCTTCGCGACGCTCGACAAGGTCTGCAAGCCGGGCGCCGTCCTCGCCACCACGACGTCCTCGCTGCCGGTGATCGCCTGCGCCCGGGCCACCTCCCGGCCCGGCGACGTGATCGGGCTGCACTTCTTCAACCCGGCGCCCGCGATGAAGCTGGTCGAGGTGGTGCGGACCGTGCTGACCGCGGACGAGGTGCACGCGACCGCCCGCGAGGTGTGCGCGACGCTCAAGAAGCACCCGGTGGACTGCGGGGACCGGGCCGGGTTCATCGTGAACGCCCTGCTGTTCCCGTACCTGAACAACGCGGTCAAGATGGTCCAGGAGCACTACGCGTCCCTCGACGACATCGACGCGGCGATGAAGCTCGGCGGCGGCTACCCGATGGGCCCGTTCGAGCTCCTGGACGTCGTCGGCCTGGACGTGTCCCTGGCCATCGAGAAGGTCCTGCACCGCGAGTTCCGCGAGCCGGGGCTCGCACCCGCGCCGCTCCTGGAACACCTGGTGGCCGCGGGCTGCCTCGGCCGCAAGACGGGCCGTGGCTTCCGCGAACATGCCCGGCGCTGACCGGTCGCCGGACGGCGCGGCCGCGGCGCACCACGCCGTGCGCGGCGGCCGCGCGGGCTGGGGAGGGCTGCTCGAACCGTCGGGCGGCCCCGTCCCGCGGGCGCACCCGGCTGCGCGCATGCAGTACGTTCAGGGCATGTCCAAGGCCGCCAAGTCCACACGTACGCCCGCTACGCCCGATCCCCCCGAGAGCACCGCGGGCAGCCGCGCCGCGGCCCAGCGGCTCAAGATGCGCCGCGAGCTGGCGGCCGCGGCCATGGAGCTGTTCGCGTCCAAGGGCTACGAGGCGACGACGGTCGACGAGATCGCGGCGGCGGCCGGCGTCGCCCGCCGGACCTTCTTCCGCCACTTCCGCTCCAAGGAAGAGGCGATCTTCCCCGACCACGACGACACCCTGATCCGCGCGGAGGCCGTGCTCAACGCGGCGCCCGCGCACGAGCACCCCCTCGACACGGTGTGCCGCGGCATCAAGGAAGTCATGAAGATGTACGCGGCCTCGCCCGCGGTCTCCGTGGAGCGGTACCGGCTGACGCGCGAGGTGCCCACGCTGCGGGAGCGCGAGATCGCCTCGGTGGCGCGCTACGAGCGCCTCTTCACGCGCTACCTCCTGGGCCACTTCGACGAGCACGCGCACCACGACGGCAACGACGACCCGCTGCTCGCGGAGGTCGCGGCCTCGGCCGTCGTCACGGCCCACAACCACGTGCTGCGGCGCTGGCTGCGGGCCGGCGGCCAGGGGGACGTGGAGGCCCAGCTCGACCACGCCTTCGGGATCGTGCGGCGGACCTTCGGCACGGGCATCGGCGCCGGGCGGGACGCGGCGCCCTCCGGGGCCCCGGCGACGGTCTCCGACCGCGGTGAGGTCCTGGTGACGGTGGCCCGTACGGACGCGCCGCTGGACGAGATCATGCGCACCATCGAGAAGGCCCTCCGCGCCCGCCCGTGACCGGGGCCGGACCCCGCCTTTGACCGCCCGCCCACCCGCCCTGTCCGAGGGCCGGTGGGCGGCGGCGTTTCCGCGCCCGGGAGCTCGCCGGGGCGAGGGCGTCGGTGGGGTGCCCGCCCGCGTCCGGGAGTCAGCCTGACCAAGGGCGTGGGCACGGTGCACGCAGTGACACGGGGGGCGTCGCCGGGCGCGGTGTGCCGGGCGGTGCGGCGGGCGCACCCGTGGTGGAGCGCGGGCGTCCGGTGAGACGCACCCCCTCTGACCTGCGATGATCGATCATCGCTCAGATGAACCCGGGCGATGACAACTGAGAGAAATTGTTGGCACTGAGTGTCTTGCCGACTGGCACGCGGTGTCATACGTTGATGTTGTCCGGGCGGCCGGCGCACGGACACCACCCGAGCGCCGGCTGTCCCCGCAAGCCTCGGCGAGCGCGCCCGGACGCCTGCGTCACAGGCACCTCCCGCGCCCCACCACGGCGCCGCCACAGCACCACCTCCGCCGAACCGACGGCACCTCTTCCCGTACTCCCCGACGCGTACGCGAACCCTTCCAGCACCACCCCGACGTACCCCTCAGAGCGCTCCGCCAGGGGCGCCCTTCGCCGGAGGCAACCCATGCAGGAAATCCTGGACGCGATCCAGTCCCCGGACACCACGGCCGCCGACTTCGCCGCGCTGCCGCTGCCCGAGTCCTACCGCGCGGTGACCGTGCACAAGGACGAGACGGAGATGTTCGCGGGGCTCGCCACGCGCGACAAGGACCCGCGCAAGTCCCTGCACCTGGACGAGGTGCCGGTGCCCGAACTCGGCCCGGGCGAGGCCCTGGTGGCCGTGATGGCGTCGAGCGTGAACTACAACTCCGTGTGGACGTCGATCTTCGAACCGCTGTCGACCTTCGGCTTCCTGGAGCGGTACGGCAAGCTCAGCGAGCTGACGAAGCGCCACGACCTGCCGTACCACGTCATCGGCTCCGACCTGGCCGGCGTGGTGCTGCGCACCGGCCCCGGCGTCAACGCCTGGAAGCCCGGCGACGAGGTCGTCGCGCACTGCCTGTCCGTGGAGCTGGAGTCCAGCGACGGGCACAACGACACCATGCTCGACCCGGAGCAGCGCATCTGGGGCTTCGAGACCAACTTCGGCGGCCTCGCCGAGATCGCCCTGGTCAAGTCCAACCAGCTCATGCCCAAGCCGGACCACCTGAGCTGGGAGGAGGCCGCCGCGCCCGGCCTGGTCAACTCCACCGCCTACCGGCAGCTCGTCTCCCGCAACGGCGCCGGCATGAAGCAGGGCGACAACGTCCTGATCTGGGGCGCGAGCGGCGGACTCGGGTCGTACGCCACGCAGTTCGCGCTGGCGGGCGGCGCCAACCCCGTCTGCGTGGTGAGCAGCCCGCAGAAGGCCGACATCTGCCGCGCCATGGGCGCCGAGGCGATCATCGACCGCAACGCCGAGGGCTACGCGTTCTGGAAGGACGAGCGCACCCAGGACCCCAAGGAGTGGAAGCGCTTCGGCAAGCGCATCCGCGAGCTCACCGGCGGCGAGGACATCGACATCGTCTTCGAGCACCCGGGCCGCGAGACCTTCGGCGCGTCCGTGTACGTCACCCGCAAGGGCGGCACCATCACCACCTGCGCCTCCACCTCGGGCTATCTGCACGAGTACGACAACCGGTACCTGTGGATGTCCCTGAAGCGCATCATCGGCTCCCACTTCGCCAACTACCGCGAGGCCTGGGAGGCCAACCGGCTCATCGCCAAGGGCAAGATCCACCCGACGCTGTCGAAGGTGTACTCCCTGGAGGACACCGGCCAGGCCGCCTACGACGTGCACCGCAACCTGCACCAGGGGAAGGTCGGCGTCCTCGCGCTCGCACCCTCCGAAGGGCTCGGCGTGCGCGACCCGGAGACCCGCGCGAAGCACATCGACGCCATCAACCGCTTCCGGAACGTGTGAGGGCGCGCCCGCCCTCGAGGCCCCCGAGAACGCCGAGAACCCCGAGACCCCCCGAGAACACAAGGACTCCGAGGTTACGTACATGACGGAACGTCAGAAGGACCGGCCGTGGCTGATGCGCACCTACGCCGGTCACTCCACGGCCGAGGCGTCGAACGAGCTCTACCGGCGCAACCTGGCCAAGGGCCAGACGGGCCTCTCGGTCGCCTTCGACCTGCCGACGCAGACCGGCTACGACCCGGACCACATCCTCGCGCGCGGGGAGGTGGGCCGGGTCGGGGTCCCCGTCTGTCACCTGGGGGACATGCGGCGCCTCTTCCAGGACATCCCCCTGGAGCAGATGAACACCTCCATGACGATCAACGCGACGGCCATGTGGCTGCTCGCCCTGTACCAGGTCGTCGCCGAGGAGCAGGGCGCCGACATCACCAAGCTCCAGGGCACGACCCAGAACGACATCGTCAAGGAGTACCTGTCCCGCGGCACCCACGTGTTCCCGCCCGGGCCGAGCCTGCGGCTGACCACCGACATGATCACGTACACCGTGGCGCACATCCCGAAGTGGAACCCGATCAACATCTGCAGCTACCACCTGCAGGAGGCCGGGGCCACGCCGGTGCAGGAGATCGCGTACGCCATGAGCACGGCGATCGCGGTGCTCGACGCCGTGCGCGCCTCCGGGCAGGTGCCCGAGGAGACGTTCGGTGACGTGGTGGCGCGCATCTCGTTCTTCGTGAACGCGGGCGTCCGGTTCATCGAGGAGATGTGCAAGATGCGCGCGTTCGGCCGCATCTGGGACCGGGTCACGCGCGAGCGCTACGGCGTCACGAACCCCAAGCAGCGCCGCTTCCGCTACGGCGTGCAGGTCAACTCGCTCGGCCTGACCGAGGCCCAGCCGGAGAACAACGTCCAGCGCATCGTCCTGGAGATGCTCGCCGTCACCCTGTCCAAGGACGCCCGCGCGCGTGCCGTGCAGCTCCCGGCCTGGAACGAGGCCCTCGGCCTGCCCCGGCCCTGGGACCAGCAGTGGTCGCTGCGCATCCAGCAGGTGCTCGCCCACGAGTCGGACCTGCTGGAGTACGAGGACATCTTCGCGGGCTCGCACGTCGTCGAGGCCAAGGTGGACGCGCTCGTCGAGGCGGCCGAGGCGGAGATGGACCGCATCGAGCAGATGGGCGGCGCGATGGCCGCCGTGGAGTCCGGGTACCTCAAGTCGCAGCTCGTGTCCTCGCACGCGGAGCGGCGCGCGCGGATCGAGGCCGGCGAGGAGAAGATCGTGGGCGTGAACGTCTTCGAGGCGACGGAGCCCAGCCCACTCACCGCCGACCTGGACACGGCGATCATGACGGTCGACCCGGCGGTCGAGGCGCGCGTGGTGGCGGCGGTGCGCGAGTGGCGCACCACGCGCCAGGAGTCCTCCGACCGGCAGGGCGGCGGCGACCCGTTCCACTTCCCGACCGTCCAGCAGACCCTCGACCGGCTCAAGGAGGTCGCCGCCGGCACCGGCAACCTCATGGAGGCCACCCTGGAGTGCGCCCGCGCCGGTGTGACGACCGGGGAGTGGGCGGGGGCACTGCGGGAGGTCTTCGGCGAGTTCCGGGCGCCCACGGGCGTCTCCGGGGCCCCGGTGGCCGTCACCGCCGAGGCGGGCACGCCGCTCGCCCTGGTCCGCGACAAGGTCGAGAAGACGGCCGCAGACCTCGGCACCGGCAAGCTCCGCTTCCTGGTCGGCAAGCCGGGCCTCGACGGGCACTCCAACGGCGCCGAGCAGATCGCCGTGCGCGCCAGGGACGCCGGGTTCGAGGTCGTCTACCAGGGCATCCGGCTCACCCCGGAGCAGATCGTGGACGCCGCGCTCGCGGAGGACGTGCACGCGGTGGGCCTGTCGATCCTCTCCGGCTCGCACGCGCAGCTCGTGCCGGACGTCCTGACCAGGCTGCGCTCCGCCGGGGCGAACGACATCCCCGTCATCGCCGGCGGCATCATTCCCAGCAGCGACGCCGAGGACCTGAAGGCGGCGGGTGTGGCCGCCGTGTTCACCCCCAAGGACTTCGGCATCACGGAGATCATCGGCCGTATCGTCGACGAGATCCGCACAGCGAACCACCTCGACCCCCTGGAGGTCCCCGCATGACCCAGCAGCCCCCGGCTGTGGACCGGCTCCGCCCGCGCCGCTCGTGCCTCGCGGTCCCCGGCTCCAACCCCCGCTTCCTGGAGAAGGCCCAGGGCCTCCCCGCCGACCAGGTCTTCCTCGACCTGGAGGACGCGTGCGCGCCGCTCGCCAAGCCGGAGGCGCGGCACACCATCGTCAAGTTCCTCAACGAGGGCGACTGGACCGGCAAGACCCGGGTCGTGCGCGTCAACGACTGGACGACGCAGTGGACGTACCGCGACGTCGTGACCGTCGTCGAGGGCGCGGGCCCGAACCTGGACTGCATCATGCTGCCCAAGGTGCAGGACGCCCAGCAGGTGGTCGCCCTCGACCTGCTGCTCACGCAGATCGAGAAGACCATGGGGTTCGAGGTCGGCCGCATCGGCATCGAGGCGCAGATCGAGAACGCCAAGGGCCTGGTCAACGTGGACGAGATCGCGGGCGCCTCGTCACGTCTTGAGACGATCATCTTCGGCCCGGCCGACTTCATGGCGTCGATCAACATGAAGTCACTCGTCGTGGGGATGCAGCCGCCCGGCTACCCGGCGGACGCGTACCACTACATCTTGATGCGCATCCTGATGGCCGCCCGTACGCACGACCTCCAGGCGATCGACGGCCCCTTCCTCCAGATCAAGAACGTCGACGGCTACCGCGAGGTGGCGCAGCGCGCCGCCGCGCTCGGCTTCGACGGCAAGTGGGTGCTGCACCCCGGGCAGGTGGAGGCCGCCAACGAGGTGTTCTCGCCCTCCCAGGAGGACTACGACCACGCCGAGCTGATCCTGGACGCGTACGCGTACTACACGTCCGAGGCGGGCGGCAAGAAGGGCTCGGCGATGCTCGGCGACGAGATGATCGACGAGGCGAGCCGGAAGATGGCGCTGGTCATCGCGGGCAAGGGCCGCGCGGCGGGCATGCGGCGCACCTCCACCTTCGAAGCCCCGGAGGCCTGACGCCATGCAGTTCGGACGCACCTACGAGGAGTTCGAGGTCGGCGCCGTGTACAAGCACTGGCCCGGCAAGACGGTCACCGAGTACGACGACCACCTGTTCTGCCTGCTGACCATGAACCACCACCCGCTGCACCTGGACAGCAACTACGCCGAGAACACGACGGACTTCGGCAAGAACGTCGTCGTGGGCAACTACGTCTACTCGCTGCTGCTCGGCATGTCCGTCCCGGACGTGTCCGGCAAGGCGATCGCGAACCTGGAGATCGAGTCGCTGCGGCACGTGGCGCCGACCTTCCACGGGGACACGATCTACGGCGAGACGACGGTCCTCGGCAAGACGCCCTCGAAGTCCAAGGACGACCGCGGGATCGTCCACGTGGAGACCAAGGGCTACAAGCAGGACGGCACCCTGGTGTGCGTGTTCCGCCGCAAGGTGATGGTGCCCACCGAGACGTACATCAAGGCGCGCGGCGGCGAGCAGCCCGGCCGCCCGGAACTCGAGCAGCAGGAGAAGCAGCCATGAGCCGACTCGCCCAGACCCACGGCCTCACCGACGTGCAGCGGGAAATCCTGGCCACCGTCCGTGACTTCGTCGACAAAGAGATCATTCCGGTGGCGACGGAGCTGGAGCACCGGGACGAGTACCCGCAGCGGATCGTGGACGGGCTCAAGGACTTGGGCCTGTTCGGCCTGATGATCCCCGAGGAGTACGGCGGTCTGGGCGAGTCGCTCCTGACGTACGCGCTGTGCGTGGAGGAGATAGCGCGCGGCTGGATGTCGGTGTCCGGCATCATCAACACCCACTTCATCGTGGCGTACATGCTCAAGCAGCACGGCACGCAGGAGCAGCGGGAGTACTTCCTGCCGCGGATGGCGCTCGGCGAGGTGCGGGGCGCGTTCTCGATGTCGGAGCCGGGGCTCGGCTCGGACGTGGCGGCGATCACGTCGAAGGCGGTCAAGGACGGCGACGAGTACGTCCTGAACGGCCAGAAGATGTGGCTGACCAACGGCGGTACGTCAACGCTGGTGGCCGTCCTCGTCAGAAGTGACGAAGGACACTCCGCCGAGGAGGCGGCCGCCGCCCCGCACAAGTCGATGACCACCTTCCTGGTGGAGAAGGAGCCGGGCTTCGGCGAGGTCCGCCCCGGCCTCACCATCCCCGGGAAGATCGACAAGATGGGGTACAAGGGGGTCGACACCACCGAGCTGATCATGGATGGCCTGCGGATTCCGGCCAATCGCGTGCTCGGCGGGGCCACCGGCCGAGGGTTTTACCAAATGATGGACGGCGTCGAGGTCGGCCGCGTGAACGTGGCGGCGCGTGGCTGCGGCGTCGCTCAGCGTGCCTTCGAGCTGGGGGTCGCGTATGCCCAGCAACGGCACACTTTCGGCAAGCCCATCGCCCAGCACCAGGCGATTCAGTTCAAGCTCGCCGAGATGGCTACCAAGGTCGAGGCCGCCCATGCCATGATGGTGAACGCGGCACGCAAAAAGGACTCCGGGGAGCGAAACGACCTGGAAGCCGGGATGGCGAAGTACCTGGCGTCCGAGTACTGCAAGGAAGTCGTGGAGGACGCGTTCAGGATCCACGGTGGCTACGGCTTCTCGAAGGAGTACGAGATCGAGCGTCTCTACCGCGAGGCACCGATGCTGCTGATCGGTGAAGGTACCGCCGAGATCCAGAAAATGATCATTGGCCGACGACTCCTCGAAGAGTATCGATTCCAGGGCTGAATGTCCGGCTTGGGGTGGTTTCTTCGAGATCCCATCGAGAAGAAGATCACACCCTGTCAGCACGCAGCGGCGGCCGACTCGGCTTCCTGGCTTGCCCAGTTGTGGCTCGCAACCGATACGATCCCGGGAAAGCCGCCGTCCCCCCGTATGCAGTGCGGCATCATCCGCTACGAAGGTCATCCATGCCCCACAGCCAAACCTCTGCACCTCGCGACAGCCTGGCCGGCGTACGCCTCGCGCGCGGAGCATCGCCGTGGCTCCTGCCGACCGTCGCCACCGCGGCACTCAGCCTGGCCCGCGCGCGCCGGTCCAAGGGTGCCGCCGCCCTCGCCGTACCGACCACCGCTCTCGCTGCGGGCATGCTGTGGTTCTTCCGCGACCCCGAGCGCGAGATCACCCGGGGCAGGGTGATCTCCCCGGCCGACGGTGTCGTCCAGAGCATCATGCCCTGGAAGGACGGGCGTACTCGCGTCGCCATCTTCATGAGCCCCCTGAACGTCCACGTCAACCGCGCGCCGCTGGCCGGCACGGTGACGTCCGTCGAGCACATCCCGGGCGGTTTCGTCCCGGCGTTCAACAAGGAGAGCGAGAACAACGAGCGCGTCGTCTGGCACTTCGACACGGAGCTCGGCGACATCGAGATGATCCAGATCGCGGGCGCGGTCGCCCGGCGCATCGTGCCGTACCTGCCGCAGGGCACGAAGGTCGAGCAGGGCGAGCGGATCGGCCTGATCCGCTTCGGCTCGCGCGTCGACCTGTACCTGCCCGAGGGCGTCGAGGTGGATGTCGAGGTCGGCCAGAAGACCGTGGCTGGGGTGACTCGCATTGACCGTGACTGATCCCGAGGCACAGGCGGGCTGGGTGCCCGAGGCCGTCGACACCGTGGTGGACGACGCCGACGAGGAGATGCCGCTCTCGCTGCGTCTCTCGATAGCGGACACCCTCACGCTCGGCAACGCCACCTGCGGGTTCATGGCGGTGTACTTCACCACCACCGGCATCCTCATCCCGCACCTCACGGGCAGTGACCAGTCCGGCATGGCCCGGCACAGCGCGGCCACGGCGGTGATCCTCATGCTGTGCGCGGCGGTCTTCGACCTCTTCGACGGCCTCGTCGCGCGCAAGCTGCGCTCGTCGCCGATGGGCGCCGAGCTGGACAACCTCTCGGACCTGATCAGCTTCGGGCTCGCGCCCGCGTACTTCGTGCTCGTCTACGGCATGGTCGCCGACGACGCGCACCAGCGGGTCGCGGCGGTGGGCGCGATCGTGGTCCTCCTGGCGGTGGTGCTCCGGCTCGCCAGATTCTCCTGCGTCACGCTGCGTGACGGGGTGTTCCAGGGGATGCCCTCGCCCTTCGGGGCGCTGACGGTGGTCTCCATCGTGCTCCTGGAGCTGCCCTTCGAGGCCACGCTCCTCGCGATCATCGGTACGGCGTGGCTCATGGTGAGCCGCGTGGAGTACCCGAAGCCGCGCGGGCTGCTCGCCGTCGCCATGCTGGCGTGGATCGTCTCCGCGATGGGGCTGCTCGCGGCGTGGGCCTTCGACGCGCCGGGCGGACAGCTCCTGCTCCAGACGGGGTGCGCCCTCCAGCTCGTCCTGGGCGCCGTGATCCCGCTCTTCGCCACGGCCCGCCGGGTGAACAACTTCCGCGACAACCGCCGCGAGGCCCGGGCGGCACAGCTTCCGTAACGCCGGTCCGTACCGGCACACCGAAGTGAACGAACGGCACCAGCGAGCGCCGTGCACACCAGTGCACGGCGCTCGCTGCTGTCTTCCCCACGGCGTGTGGTGGTCCATGGTTCAGAACGGCAGGCGGCCCCGGGCGCGGCGGCCGGCGGAGCCGCTGTGGCTCACCGCCTTGGAGCTGCTGCGGAAGGGCTTGCTGAAGATGCGGCCCAGGATGCCGGGGGCCTTGCCACCGGCGCGGGAACCGACTCCCAGGGTGCGCTGGGTGCCGCGTTCGGGGTGCCTGGACAGCCGGGGGACGAGGAAGGCAAGGAGGGCCAGAACGACGCAGACGGCGATGATGCCGACAACTATCATGGGGGGCTCCCTGGGGATGAGGTGTGTCTGCCGCTTGCCCCGCCACCCCGTGCTCATGCGCTCCGCGGGGGCGTTCGGGTCGGGCCGGGGCGGGCACCTGGTGCCCATGGCCGACGGCACACGCCGCATCCGGCGTACGCCGTCCGAGCGTCGGGGCGTCCGGCGTCCGGTGCCCGCGGCTCAGAAGGCCTCCCGGAACTTCTCCCTCCAGCTCAAGGGCGGCCCCTCCTTCTCCTCCTGCGTGTGCACGAGCCGGGCGGTGGTCACCCGTATGTGGCACTCACGGCGCCGCTGCCGGATCGCCACCACCCACGCGCCGTCCCGCGTGAGGAAGGCCTTCCGGGCGGGCTCGTCGCCCGGCCTGGTGTGCCGGGCGATCACGGGCGGCGTGTACGCGCGAGCGAGCTGCTCGGCCACCGCGGCGGCCTGCTCCTCGTCCGGCCCGACACTCCGCGTGGCCGCCAGCCTCCACCGGTGCAGCCGCAGTTCCGCACCCTCGGCGTACTTGGTCTCCCGCGTGTCCTCTTCGACGAGGACGTACCAGGTGGTCATCACCTCAGCGTAGGGAGGGCGCGGGCTCGGCTCCGTGTCTTTGGCGGTCGCCGGGCCGGGGCTCGGCGTACCTCGCCGGCACAGCCGGCGCACGCGACGCGGTCGTCCTCGCCTGCCTCAGGCCGTCGGGTCCCAGAGGCCGTCCGCCTCGCCGCGGGCCAGGTGTTCGGCGTAGACGCCGACCTTCCAGGTGATGAGGGAGCGGCACTCCTCCAGGGCCTGGATCTGTGCGTCGACGCGCTGTCGGTGGGCGTCGAGCAGGCGCAGGCGTTCCGCCTCGTTGCCCGGGCCGCCGCGTACCAGCGCGGCGAAGTGCTTGAGGTCGGCGAGCGGCATGCCGGACTCGCGGAGCTTGACGCAGATCAGGAGCCACTCGACGTCGGCGGCGGTGTAGCGCCGCCGCCCGCCCGAGGTGCGTCGCACCGGACCGACGAGCAGGCCCTCGCGCTCGTAGAAGCGCAGGGTGTGCACGCTCAGACCGGTGCGCTCGGCCACCTCGCCGATGCTCAGTGACTGCGCGGCAGCCTCGGTGGTCGTCATGCCGCTCGCTCCCGGACTTGATCTAGACCTCGCTCCAGATCGTAGCGTCGTCGGCATGTCCCTCACTGATCAGCAGCCGCTCGGCTCGCCCTTCTCCGCTTCCGCCACCGCCGAGGACGTCGTCTCCGGCCTCGATCTCTCCGGCAGGACGGCCGTGGTGACCGGGGGCTACTCCGGGCTCGGCCTGGAGACCACCCGGGCCCTGGCGGCCGCCGGGGCCCGGGTCGTCGTTCCCGCGCGCCGCCCCGACGTCGCCCGTGCCGCTCTGCGGGAGGTGCGGAGCTGCGAGGTCATCGCCATGGACCTGACCGACATCGACAGCGTCCGCGCGGCCTCCGCGTACCTCGGCACCCGCCTCGACCGGCTCGACCTCCTCATGGCTGTCGCCGGGGTCATGGCCACCCCGGAGCGGCGGGTCGGACCCGGGTGGGAGAGCCAGTTCACCGCGAACCACCTCGGGCACTTCGCCCTCGCCTGCGAGCTGTACCCGCTCCTGGCCGCCGCGGACGCCGCGCGCGTCGTCGTCAACAGCTCCGCCGGGCACACCCTCACCGACATCCGCTGGCACGACCCGCACTTCCGTACCGGGTACGACAAGTGGCTGGCCTATGGCCAGGCCAAGACGGCCAACGCCCTGTTCGCCGTGCACCTCGACGCCCTCGGGCGCGGCGACGGGGTCCGGGCGTTCGCCCTGCACCCCGGGAAGATCATCACCGGGCTGCAGCGGGGGATGACACTCCAGGAGCAGATCGACCGCGGCTGGGTGGACGAGCGCGGCAAGGTCGTCGGCGACGGTTTCAAAAGTCCCTCCCAGGGGGCCGCCACCGGCCTGTGGGCCGCCACGTCCCCGCTCCTCGACGGCCGGGGCGGCCTCTACCTGGAGGACTGCGACGTCGCCCGCGTCTCCGCCCCCGGCTCCCCCATGGACGACGGCGGCGTCCGCGCGTACGCCGTCGCCCCCGACGCGGCGGCCCGGCTCTGGGACCTGTCCCTGGCCGCGACCGGCGCGAGACCGATCGGCCGGTGAACCCGCGCTCCGCAGTCCGGGCCGGCTTCGCGTCACCATGGCTCACCTACGAGAAGCTGCCGGTCGCACTGGGTTGGGCGTTCGGTGTGTGGCCCGTCGGCGTCCCGGGAAATGCGCTCGGTGCGTGGGGCCCAGGGTGCGTACGCTCCCTGCGTGACCGATCGCATACAGAAGATCGTGGCGGAACTGCCGGAGTTGGAGGACGTCACCGGCGTGTGGCGGACCGCCGACCGGTGCCTCGCTCAGGGGGACAACGTGTTCCTCGCGGACCTCAGCCTCGCGCTCACCGCGGCTCACCGCTCCGGCGACGGGTGGATTTGGCAGTACGAGAGCCTCTTCGACCATCTGCTCAGGTCGCTGGCAGTCACCCCCGGGCCCGGGAACGTCGCCCAGGCGTTGCGCCTGATCTCCCCGGCCGGGGCCACCGCGGCCGCTGTCCGCGAGCGGTCCCGGTACGTGGCCTCCCTGCTGGCCTCCTGCCAGTCGGCGGAGGACCTGTCGGTGGTGTTCACCGGCAAGGCCCCGGAGGAGCTGCGCGCCTGCCTGGTCCATGAGCTGGTGCTCCGGGGCGTCGACGTCACGCGGGCCCCGGGGATCGCGGGGTGGGCGACGTCGCCGCACTGGAAGCACCATCCGCTGGGCGAGCTCCCGCTGACGCTGTCGGGCGTGGAGGGGGAGCCGGACCTGCCGGGCTACAGCGCGCGCGGCGGCAGTCACGCGATGCCCTACGGTCCCTCACGCACCCGCCGGGTGCGGGCCGCCGCGGCGGCGCACGCGCCCTCTGCCGCGGACACGACGACCCCGGCCGCCGCCGACCGCATCGGCGCGGCGGTGGCGAACTGGGTCGAGGGGTCCAACGGACGCGTCGAGGCACGCGTCTTCGGCCTGGCGGCTCCCCTGGGGGCCGAGGCGGTACCGGGCGCGCTGCCCTCGCTCGGGCTCGAGTGCCTGTGCGGCGCGGGGAAGAAGACCGCTGTCACGGTCGCGGCCTGCCCGCCGGACCAGGCGTGGCGGGTGCTGTTCGCCGCCGCGTCCACGGGTGGCGCGTACAACCACGGAGTCCGGGGCGCCTACGGCCGTCTGGCCGCGTGGCGATCCCTGGCCGGCCTCTCCGGCGCCGCGGAGACCGGCCCCGCCGAGGAGGTCGAGGCCCGCGTACGGGAGTGCGCCTGGTACGACTTCGACGCCGAAACCTCCTGGTTCGAGCGCGTGGCCTGGGACATCGGCCTGCTCGCGGTCTCCCCGGGGCGCCGACGGCTTGCGGTGCTGGCCGCGACGGACACCGACTGAGCCGACTGAGCGGGCTGAGGACGCCGCCGAGTACGCCGCCGTGAGCTGCGGCCCGGCCGCACGGGATCGTGCCCGCGCCGCCGGACCGCTGCCGCCTCGTCAGCACTTGACGCCGCGCCGCGAACTGGCGGGCAGGCAGGCGCGGCTCCCAGCGGACGTCGTCAGGTCACGTAGTCCCGCGCGATGTTCCCGGCCAGTCGTTCCAGGAGCGGGCCCGCCTCGGCGATGCAGCGGGCCGGGTCCGGCTCGATGTCCGTCAGGGCGTACGCGCGGCGGATGCCCGCCGTGCCGAGGGCGGACGGGGGCAGCGCCAGGCGGCCGCAGACGGCGATGACCTCGACGCCGGCCGCGCGGGCCGCCGCGGCCACCCCGGCGGGCGCCTTGCCGTGCAGGGTCTGCTCGTCCAGCGAGCCCTCGCCGGTGATGACGAGCTGCGCCCCGGCCAGCGCGGGCCCGAAGCCGAGGACGTCCAGCATGACCTCGATCCCGGGCCGGAAGGACGCGCCGAGGCCGACGAGGGCGCCGTAGCCGATGCCGCCCGCGGCCCCGGCCCCCGGCGCCTCGGCGTACTCCAGGGCGCGCGGTCCCGCGGTCCCGGCCAGTACCTGGGCGTAGTGGGCGAGCGCGGCGTCCAGCGCCGCCACGTCCTCGGGCGAGGCGCCCTTCTGCGGGCCGTACACCGCCGGTGCGCCCTTGGGGCCGGTCAGTGGGTTGTCGACGTCGCTGGCCAGGACGATCTCGGCCTCGGCGAGGCGCGCGTCGAGCCCCGAAAGGTCCGCCGACGCCAGGTCCCGCAGCGGGCCGCCGCCGGGCGCCACGGGCTGACCGGCCGCGTCCAGGAACCGCGCGCCGAGCGCGGCCAGCATCCCCGCGCCGCCGTCCGTGGTGGCGCTGCCGCCCACGCCGAAGACGAGGGTGCGCGCGCCCGCGTCCAGGGCGGCGCGGATCAGCTCACCGGTGCCGTACGTGGTCGCGGTGAGCGGCGCGAACACCCCGTCGGGCAGGCGTTGCAGCCCCGAGGCCTCCGCCATCTCCACGACCGCGGTGCCCTCGCGCAGCGCGTACGCCGCCACGACCTCGGTGCCGAGCGGTCCCGTGACCCGTACCTCGCGGCGCTCGAACCCGGCCGCCACGGCCGCGTCGACCGTGCCGTCGCCGCCGTCCGCCACGGGCAGCGCCCGCACCGGCAGGTCCGGCACGACCCCGCGCAGGCCCGCCGTCACGCGCTCGGCGACCGCCACGGCCGTGAGCGACCCCTTGAACTTGTCCGCGGCGATCAGTACGTGTCCGCGGCCGCCACGGCCCCCGCCGTGCTCCGCCTCGCGGCCCCCCTCATGAGCTGACGTCACTGCGTCCGCCACCTTGCACATCCCTTGCTTCCGGCCTTGCTCGCGGCAAGGCAGTCGCGCCGCAGCGACCATAACCGCAGGAGGGGCCCGCTGCCCAGGGGCACCGGAGCCGCGCCCACCGGGCCGCGGAGCGCGTACCTCCGGCCCCGTCGCGGGTAGACCGGACCCATGACGCAGACGGCACAGGGGACGGCGCTCGCGGACCGCGTGCTCGGGGGGTGGCTCGGCCGGGTCGCGGGCAACATGCTCGGCAAGCCCGTGGAGCGGGGCGACCACTGGACCCGCGACCGCATCGACCGCTACCTGCGGCTGACCGACGCGCTGCCGCTCACCGACTACCTGCCCCCTCCCCCGCCCGACGCCACCGGCTTCGAGCTGCGGCCCGAGTGGCGCTCCTGCGTGCGCGGGCGGATCCACGGGAGCTGCCGCGACGACGACGTGGACTACACCGTCCTCGGCCTGGACCTGCTGCGGACGCATGGCTTCCGCTTCACCACGGAGCAGGTGGGCGAGGCGTGGCTGCACCGGCTTCCGTACCGGCAGACGTTCACGGCGGAGCGCGCCGCGTACCGCAACCTGGTGAACGGCCTCAGGCCGCCGCTGACGGCGACGTACGACAACCCGTACCAGGAGTGGATCGGCGCGCTGATCCGCGCCGACGTCTTCGGCTGGACCTGTCCCGGCGCCCCGCGCCGGGCCGCGGCGCTGGCCCGCCGCGACGCCGTGCTCTCGCACACCGGCAACGGCGTGTACGCGGCGATGTGGGCGGCGGCCCTGATCGCGGCCGCGTTCACCGCCGCCACCCCGCGCGAGGCCGTGGACCGGGCGCTCGGCGTGATCCCGGCGGGCTGTCGCGTGGCGCGGGCGGTGCGCCGCGTGGCGGCCCTGCACGAGGCGCGGCTGAGCTGGGAGGAGACGCTCGACGCCGTGGAGCGGGAGACGGCCGGGCTCGGCTGGATCCACGCGGTGCCGAACGTCGCGGTGCTCACCGCCGGGCTCCTGTACGGCGACGGGGACTTCACCCGCACCCTCGCGCTGACGGTGCGCGGCGGCCTGGACACGGACTCGAACGGCGCGACGGCCGGGTCGTTCGCGGGCGTGCGGTGCGGGGCCGCGGGCATCCCCGCGCGGTGGCGCGACCCGCTGGAGGACACGGTCCGGAGCGCGGTGTTCGGCTACGACGGGGCCAGGATCAGCGAGTTGGCCGCCTGGACGACTGAATTGGCCGGTATGTCCGGCGGGGTGGTGGCAGCCGATGCCTCCGCCGAGCCCTCCACCGACCCCTCGGCCGCGCCGTCCGCCGGTACGTCCGCCGGTACGTCCGCCGCCGCGTCGGACGAGGTGCCGGGCGAGGCGGCCACCGGGGCGGACGGCTGACCGGTGTGCGCCGTGCGGGCCCGTGCGCACCCTCCGCGCGCACCGGACGCTCCCGGCCCGGGCGGGCCGCCGGGGCTACCCTTCCCTCCGTGACGACACTCGACTACGCCGCCTGGATCGCGAGCCTGCCCCGCGTGCTCGCCGGAGCCGCCGCCCTCATCAGGGACACCTCGGGACGGGTCCTGATCGTCGAGCCCAACTACCGCGACACGTGGACCCTTCCGGGCGGAGGCGTCGAGTCCGCCGACGGCGAGTCGCCGCGGCAGGGCGCGCGCCGCGAGACCGCCGAGGAGGTCGGCCTGGACATCGGGCCCGGCGGGCTGCTGGTGGTCGACTGGGTGCCGGGCACGGACGAGCGGCCGCCGCTGGTGTCGTTCCTCTACGACGGCGGGGTGCTGCCCGACGAGCGGTTCGCGGAAATCCGGCTCCAGGAGGAGGAGCTGCTGTCGTGGCGCCTGGTGGAGCGCGCGGAGCTGCCGTCGTACCTGTCGGCGTCGCTCACCCGCCGGGTGACCGCCGCGCTCGGCGTGCTCGACGGGGGCGGCGGCGCCGTGGAGCTGGAGGACGGTTTCCCGGCACCGCGGGTGGAAGACGGCACGACACCATGAGCCGTACGACGGTCGTGAACCTCACGGGCCACCGCGACGACCCGGCCCACGCCGACGCCGTCCACGTGGGCCGCCGAACCGGTCAGAACAGCGCGGCGCCGCTCTCGAACTCCAGCAGCCGCCGCTTGCGGTCGACGCCGCCGCCGTAGCCGGTCAGGCCGCCGCCCGTGCCGATGACGCGGTGGCACGGCACGATGACGCTGATGGGGTTCTTGCCGTTGGCGAGGCCGACCGCACGCGAGGCGGCGGGCTTGCCCAGGGCCGCCGCCAGCTCACCGTACGTACGGGTGTGCCCGTAGGGGATGCTCAGGAGCTGCTGCCAGACGGAGCGCTGGAAGGGCGTGCCGTCCAGGCGCAGCGGCAGGTCGAACTCCTTGAGATCGCCCGCGAAGTACGCGTCGAGCTGCTCGATCGCCTCGGCGAAGCCCTCCGGGTCCCGGTCCCCGAAGGTCTCCTCGGCGGGGCGGTGCCGCTGCCCGGTCATGTAGACACCGCTGAGGGTGCCGTCGGTGGCGACGAGCGTGAGCGGCTCGTAAGGGCTGTCGATGACGGTGTGGGTGCGGTGCATCAGGGTCCCTGGGGTCCTTGGTCCTTGATCGGTCGTCGTGTGCGGGTGCGGGTGTACGGGCCGGTCGTTCCGGTCGATGGTGTACGGGGCCGGTCGCGTCCGGGTCGAGGGGCCGGGGTCGGGGTCGGGGTCGGGGTCGGGGTCGGGGTCGGCAGCGTACGGGGCGGCGTACCGGCTGCGGCGTACGGGGGCGGGCAGCGGGTGCGGCGTACGGGGCGGGGCAGCGGGTGCCGGGCCTCGGGCCCCGTCCGTGGCCCGGGCAGCCGGGCACCCGGTCAGCCGGGGATGCGGTTGATCGGGTGGTCGTCCGTCGCCCACAGGTACTGCACGGCGTACGCGCGCCACGGGCGCCAGGCCGCGGCGCGGGCGGTGAGCGCGGCGGGCGTGTGCGGCAGGCCGAGCGCCTGGGCGGCGCGCCGGATGCCGAGGTCGGAGGGGAGGAAGGCGTCCGGGTCGCCGAGCGCGCGCATCGCGATGACCTCCGTCGTCCACGGCCCGAAGCCGGGCAGCGCGGCGAGCTGGGCGCGGGCCCGTTCCCAGTCGTTCTCGACGCCGAGCCGGAGCGTGCCGTCGGCGAGGTGGCGCACGAGGGTGGTCAGGGTGGTGCGGCGGCTGCGCGGGAGCGCGAGGGCCTCCGGGTCGAGCGCCGCGAGCGCCTCGGGCGCCGGGAACAGGTGAGTGAGGCCGCCCTCGGGGTCGTCGACCGGCTCGCCGTACGCGGTGACCAGGCGCGCGGCGTGGGTGCGCGCGGCGGCCGTGGAGACCTGCTGACCGAGCACCGCCCGGACGGCGAACTCGGCCTCGTCCACGGTGCGCGGCACGCGCCGCCCCGGCGCCTTGTCGACGAGCGGCGCGAGCAGCGGGTCGGCGCGGAGCTGGCCGTCCACGGCGACCGGGTCGGCGTCCAGGTCGAGGAGCCTGCGGCAGCGGCTGATGGCGAGGGTCAGGTCGCGCGGGTCGGTGAGGGTGAGGCGGCAGCCGATGTGGTCGGGGTGCGGGGTGAGCGCCACGATGCCGTGGCCGTAGGGCAGCCGCAGGGTGCGGCGATATGAGCCGTCACGCCACTCCTCCACCCCCGGTACGGCGGTGGCGACGAGGTGGCCGAAGAGGTTGTCGGGGTTGAGCGGTGCCCGGAACGGCAGCCGCAGCGAGAGGGTGCCGTTGGCGGCGGGGGCCGGTGCGCCCCGGCCCCGGCGGGCGGCGCGGGCGCGCAGCTCCCCCGGCGCGAGCGCGAAGACCTCGCGGACCGTGTCGTTGAACGTGCGGATGGAGGAGAAGCCCGCGGCGAAGGCGATCTCCGCCATGGGCAGGGCGGTCGTCTCGATGAGGAGCCGCGCGGTCTGGGCGCGCTGGGCGCGGGCGAGCGCGAGCGGCCCGGCGCCGAGCTCGGCGAGCAACTGGCGCTCGACCTGCCGGGTGCTGTAGCCGAGGCGGGCGGCGAGTCCGGGCACGCCCTCGCGGTCGACGACGCCGTCGCCGATGAGGCGCATGGCGCGGGCGACCAGGTCGGCGCGCTGGTTCCACTCGGGCGAGCCGGGGCTGCTGTCGGGGCGGCACCGCTTGCAGGCGCGGAACCCGGCCTGCTGGCAGGCGGCGGCGCTCGGGTAGAACGTCATGTTCTGCGGCTTGGGCGGGAGGACCGGGCAGCTCGGGCGGCAGTAGATGCGCGTGGTCAGCACGGCGGTGAAGAACCAGCCGTCGAACCGGTCGTCCTTGGACTGCACGGCGCGCACGCAGCGCTCGAAGTCGCCGTGCATCCCTGCGGGCGCGGCCGTCCCCAAGGGCGCGGCCGTCCCCGGGGCCGGGCGCGGCGTGCGGCGGGCCCCGCTGCTCCCGGCCGCCCGGGGCTCCGGCCCCGGCTCCCCCGGAGCGGTGGTCGGCTCGGGCGCCGGGGACGGCACCAGGGCGGTGGCCGCCGCGGGGACCGTGGGCGGCGCGGCGGGCGGAGTCGGCTCGGAGGGTGCGGGCGTCATGGCGGGCATGGCACAAGCATCCGGGATCGGCGGGCCCCGGGCTGGCGGGAATCCGACATCAGCCTTCGGCTGCCAGGGCCCGCTCGAACGCCTGGTGCGCCACGTCGTCGAAGAGCACGAAGCGCACCTCCGCCACCGCCGGGAGCGCCGCCGAGGCCTCCCGGACCGCGCGGACCGCGATGCGCGCCGCGTCCTCCACGGGCCAGCGGTACACCCCCGTCGAGATGGCCGGGAACGCGACCGTACGGGCGCCGAGTCCGGCGGCGACGCGCAGGGATTCGCGGTAGCAGGAGGCGAGGAGCGCGGAGCGGTCCTCGGTGGCGGACCAGACGGGTCCGACGGTGTGGACGACGTGCGCGGCGGCCAGCCGCCCGGCGGTGGTGGCCACCGCCTGGCCGGTGGGCAGCCCCTTGCCGTAGTGCCCGGCGCGCAGGCGGCGGCAGGCGTCGAGGATTTCGGGGCCGCCCCGGCGGTGGATGGCGCCGTCGACGCCGCCCCCGCCGAGCAGCGAGGAGTTGGCCGCGTTCACGAGGACGTCGGCGCGCTGGGCGGTGATGTCGCCCTGGACGAGGGTGACGCGGGCGGTCACCGTCTCCCCCCTTCCCGCCGCAGCCGCCGCCAGACGGCCTTGGCGGCGTTGTGCCCGGACATGCCGTGCACCCCGGGCCCCGGCGGGGTCGCGGAGGAGCAGAGGAACACGGCCGGGTGCCGGGTGTGGTACGGGAACGCGGTGAGCCGCGGCCGCAGCAGCAGTTGCAGCCCGGCGGCGGCACCGCAGGCGATGTCGCCGCCGACGTAGTTGGCGTTGCGCGCGGCGAGCTGGGGCGGGCCCGCGGTGGCCCGGGCGAGGACGCGGTCGCGGAAGCCGGGCGCGAACCGCTCCAGTTGCCGCTCGACGGCGTCCGTCAGGTCGCCCCGCCAGCCGTTGGGGACGTGGCCGTACGCCCAGAAGACGTGCTTGCCCTCGGGGGCGCGGGTGGGGTCGACGAGGCTGGGCTGGACCGTGATGAGGAAGGGCACGTCCGGGGCGCGGCCCGCGCGCGCGACGGCGTGCAGCGCGGTGCCGATGTCCCGGCTGCCGGGGCCCACCTGGACGGTGCCGGCCCGGCGGGGCGCCTCGGCGGTCCAGGGCACGGGCCCGTCCAGGGCGTAGTCGACCTTGAAGACGGCGGCGCCGTACCGGTACGCGTCGTAGGAGTGGCCGAGTCCCGCGATGCGGGCGAGGGCGGCGGGCGAGGTGTCGAAGACGTAGGCGCGGGCGGGCGGCAGGTCGTCCAGGCGCTTGACCTCGTAGTCGGTGTGGACGCCGCCGCCGAGGTCCTTGAGGTACGCCGCGAGGGCGTCGGAGATGGCCTGGGAGCCGCCGCGCGCGACGGGCCAGCCGCGCGCGTGGGCGGCGAGCGCGAAGACGAGGCCGACGGCGCTCGTCGCGAAGCCGTTCAGGGGCGCGATGACGTGGGCGACGAGACCGGCGAACAGCGCGCGGGCCCGGTCGTCGCGGAACCGCCGCGTCAGCCACGTGGACGGCGGCAGCCCCCGGAGCCCGAAGCGGGCCAGCAGCACCGGGTCGCGCGGCAGCGCGGTCGAGGGCAGCGCCATGAAGTCGCGCACCAGCGTGTCCCAGTGGGGCAGGAAGGGCTGGACGAGCCGGCGGTAGGTGCCCGCGTCGCGCGGGCCGAAGGAGGCCGCGGTCTGAGCCACGGAGCGGGCGAGCACGGCGGCGGTGCCGTCGGGGAAGGGGTGGGCCATGGGCAGCGGGGCGTGCAGCCACTGGAGGCCGTACCGCTCCAGGGGCAGGGCGCGGAACGCCGGGGAGTTGACGCCGAGGGGGTGCGCGGCCGAGCAGGGGTCGTGCCGGAAGCCGGGCAGGGTCAGCTCCTCGGTGCGGGCACCGCCGCCGACCGTGCCCTTGGCCTCGAAGAGGGCCACCGAGAAACCGCGGCGGGCCAGCTCGACGGCGGCGGTCAGACCGTTCGGTCCCGCCCCCACGACGACGGCATCGAGCATCGACGACACCTTCGGACTCCTTCGTCAGCCGGTGGCCAGTGCCGCACAGGATATGCCGGGGCACCGGCAGCGCCGGGGCCGCGGGCGCCCTGGGCGGGCGGTCCCGTGGCTCAGGCCCCTTCGGCCAGCGCCCGGGCGACCCGGCGGGCCGTGTCCTCGTCCCGCGCCGCGGTGAAGGGCAGGGCGTTGCCCCCGGTGAGGGCGAAGGGCACGCCCTCGCGCGTGAGGTGGGCGCCGCCCGCCTCCTCCACCAGGAGCAGGCCCGCCGCGTGGTCCCAGGCCAGCTCCCAGGTGAACGCCACGGCGTCCAGCTCGCCGCGGGCCACCGCCAGGTACTCCAGGCCCGCCGAGCCGCACGGCCGGGCGGCGAAGCCGTCGGCGTACAGGCCGAGCAGCGAGCGCTTCTGGTCGTCGGTGGTGAAGTCCGGGTGGGAGGTGGCGACGGTGAGCGGGCGGCCGGGCCCGGGGGCGCCCGCGCGCTCCAGCCGCGTGCCGTTCAGCGTCGCTCCCCTGCCGCGGACGGCCGCCGCGAAGGTGTCGAGCGCGGGGGCGTACGTCCACGAGGCGAGCACCACGCCGTCCAGGGCGAGCGCGACCAGGGTGCAGAAGCCGGGGTCGCCGTGCACGAACTGGCGTGTCCCGTCGACGGGATCGACGATCCACACCGGGGCGCCCTCGGCTATCGCGTCGTACACCGCCGGGTCGGCGTGCACCGCCTCCTCGCCGACGACGACGGAGCCGGGGAGCAGCGCGGTGAGCTCGCGGGTGAGGTGCTCCTCCGCCAGGCGGTCGGCGACGGTCACCAGGTCGTGCGGGCCGCTCTTCTGGACGACGTCGCCGTCGGCGAGCTGCCGGAACCGCGGCGTGATCTCCGCGGCGGCGGCCTCACGGATGACGCGCTCCACGTCGGCGGCCTGGCGGGCGAGAAAGTCGTCGATGCTTTCCTTGACTTCTTGCGTTTCGATCATGCCTCCATGAGAGCACGCGGCACTGACATCCCGTGCGGGAGGGGTGAACAACGGGTGGAATCCGGATGAAATCCCCCCGATCCGCCCGGCGCTCCCGAAGCCTCCGGCCGCCCCGCGGCCCGAGCACCTCAGCGCCCCACCGCGTACCCCTGCATCCCCCGGGGATTCGCCGCCGCCGAGAGCACTCCGGTGCGCGGGTCGCGGGCCACCGCGCAGAGCCTGCCCTCCGACCAGGGCTCCCCCACGGTCACGTCGTGTCCGCGTGCGCGCAGCTCCGCGACGACCGCCGGGTCCGCGCGGGACTCCAGGGTGACGCTGCCGGGCCGCATGCCGCGCGGGTAGAACGAGCCGGGGAACGCGTCGTTGTGCCAGTTCGGGGCGTCGACGGCGCCCTGGAGGTCGAGCCCGCCGCGGACCGGGTCGCGGAGCGCGGCGGCCAGGAAGAAGTGGAGCTGCCACTGGTCCTGCTGGTCGCCGCCCGGCGTGCCGAAGGCGAGCACCGGCACGCCGTCGCGGAGCGCGAGGGACGGTGTCAGCGTGGTGCGCGGGCGGCGGCCCGGGGTGAGGGTGTTCGGCAGCCCCTCCTCCAGCCAGGCCATCTGCAGGCGCGTACCGAGGGGGAAGCCGAGCTCGGGTACGACGGGGTTGGCCTGGAGCCAGCCGCCGGACGGCGTGGCGGCGACCATGTTGCCCCAGCGGTCGACGACGTCCAGGTGGCAGGTGTCGCCCTGGGTGGCGCCGTTCCGGGCGACGGTCGGCTCACCGGCGCCCGCGGCGGCGCCGGTGCCCGCCAGGATGCCCTGCGCGTCGTACGCGGAGGCGCCCGAGGCCACCTCCCGCGCGCGGGCGGCCAGCCGCGGCTCCCGCCCGCCCGGACGGCCCGGCCGCAGCTCGTAGGAGGCCTCGGCCCCGACGAGGGCCCGCCGCTCGGCGTTGTACGCGGCCGAGAGCAGCTCCTCCAGGGGCACGTCGGCGGCGTCGCCGTACCAGGCCTCCCGGTCGGCCATGGCGAGCTTGCAGCCCTCGACGAGGAGGTGCACGTACGCCGCGGAGCCGTACGGAGGCAGGGTGTCCGGCAGCAGGGCGAGCTGCTGGAGGAGCACGGGGCCCTGGCTCCAGGGCCCCGCCTTGCACAGCGTCCAGCCGCGCCAGTCGTACGTCACCGGGTCCTCGTACGTCGCCGACCAGCCGGCGAGGTCGGCGGCCGTGAGGGTGCCCGTGTGGCGCTCCCCGCTGGTGTCCAGGGTGGGGCGGGCGGCCTGGCGCACCAGGGCCTCGGCGACGAAACCGGAGCGCCACACCGCGCGGGCGGCCTCGATCTGCGCGACCCGGTCGGCGCCGCCCGCCGCCTCGGCCTCGGCGAGCAGGCGCCGCCAGGTGGCGGCCAGGCGGGGGTTGCGGAACAGCTCGCCCGGGGCGGGCGGCGCGCCGCCCGGCAGGTACACCTCCGCCGACGACGTCCACTCCGTCTCGAACAGCTCCCGCACCGCCGCGACGGTCGCGCCGACGCGCTCCACGGGCGCGTGGCCGTCCTCGGCGTACCCGATGGCGTACTTCAGGACGTCGGCCGGGCGCAGGGTGCCGTGGTCCCGCAGGAGCAGCATCCAGGCGTCGAAGGCCCCGGGCACGGCGGCGGCCAGCGGGCCGGTGCCGGGCACCAGGGCGAGGCCGAGGCCGTCCCGGTAGTGCGCGACGGTGGCCCCGGCGGGGGCGACGCCCTGCCCGCACAGGACGCGCACCGGGCCCTCCGCGGGGGCGAGCAGGATCGGCACCTCGCCCGCGGGCCCGTTCAGGTGCGGCTCCACGACGTGCAGGACGAAGCCCGCGGCGACGGCGGCGTCGTAGGCGTTGCCGCCGCTCTCGAGGACGGCCATCGCGGACTGCGAGGCGAGCCAGTGCGTGGACGACACCATGCCGAAGGTGCCCTGGAGGGTGGGGCGCGTCGTGAACATGACCGCAGGCTAGCGGCGCCGCGGTCCGGGCCCTCCCGCCGCCGGAGGGATCAGTCCGTGGGTCTGGGCCAGCAGCACGGTGGCCACCCGGTCCCGGGTGCCGAGTTTGCGGTACACGCTCTGGATGTGCTTCTGCACGGTGTGCACCGAGATGCCGAGGCGCCGCGCGATGACCGCGGCGGTCAGGGCGTCGCCGAGCAGGCCGAGGACGGTCAGCTCCCGCGGCGTGAGGTCGCCGCCGGGGCGTGCGCCGTCGCGGGGGCGTGCGGCGCCGTCGGGGCGTGCGCCGTCGCGGGGGCGTGCGCCGTCGTGCCGTGCC
>NZ_BNBT01000062.1 GCF_014656095.1 Streptomyces longispororuber | reverse complement strand
GGGCGGGTGCTGTCCCACGGGGTGGCCCTCCGCCGGGACGGGCGCGGCCTGCCCCTGGGCGGCGGCCCGTACCCGGGTCCCGTCGGCCGGGCGGGGCGGTGGGGCCACGGCGCGTGCGAGGCCCCGGGCCACGGCTTCGTTGACGGCCGCCGCGAGCTCCTGCGCCTGGGGCAGGCCCTGGTCGTGCAGCATCTCGGCGAGGCCGCCGGCGTAGCCCTGGCCGACGGCGCGCACCTTCCAGGCGTCCTGCCTGCGGTACAGCTCCAGGGCGACGACGGCCGACTCGGTGCTGAGGTCCGTGAGGGTGTAGCTGGCGATCTCGGTGCCGTCGAGGGCGGTGACGGCCACGAACGGCGCGGCGACGGCGCCGAAGCTCGCCGGTCCCGCGGTGCCGACGGGCAGCGCGAGCAGGACGTTGACCCGGTGGGCTTCGCCCGGCAGCGCTTCGAGGTCGACGGCCAGGCGGTGGTCGGCGGCCGCCTGCCGGGACACCTCGAGCCCCGGCAGCGTGGGGGCTCCGGGGTGCGCGACCCAGGAGGCGCCGCGCACCTTGTGCTGGTCGTCGCTGAGCGTGGCGCCCGCGACGACCGGTTGGGCGGCCGACACCCGGATCTCGACGCGGGTGCCGGGAAGCGGGTGGTTCTGCCCCCTGACCAGCTCGGCCGTCATCGCGTTCGTTCCCCCTTGTCGGCCCCCTCGCCGGGCCTTCGTACGTGCTGTCGTGCCGGCAGGCCGGGACGGGGCCGCCGGTGCGGCGGCCGGTCCGTGCGGGTGCGGCAGGCGGTCCCCCCAGGGCGGCGGGGCGGTTCCTACAGGTGCGGCAGGATCGCCGGCATCAGGTCCTGGAAGGTGCGGCCGTTGGCGGGGCTGCCGAGGGCCGTCATCTGCCAGCCGGAGCCCGCGCGGTGCACCTTGGCCATGACCTGGGCGGTGTACTGGCCGCCGCCGTCGAGGGTGTAGCGGGCCAGCTCCTGGCCGTTGGTCTCGTCGACCAGGCGGCAGAAGGCGTTCTGCACCTCCTGGAACGTCTGTCCGGTGAAGGAGTTCACCGTGAAGACGATCTGGTCGATGTGGACCGGGACGCGCTGGAGGTCGACGAGGATGGCCTCGTCGTCGCCGCCCTGGCCGACGCCGCCGACCAGGTTGTCGCCGGTGTGCCGCACGGAGCCGTCGTCGCTGACGAGGTGGCGGAAGAACACCACGTCCACGGGCTGCTTGTCGGCGAACAGGACGGCCGACGCGTCCAGGTCCACCTCGCGGGTCCGGGTGCCGAAGAGGCCGCGCCGCTGGGCGGCCTTCCAGCCCAGTCCCATGCGCACCGCGGTCAGGGCGCCCCCGTCGTTCTTCTGCAGGCTGATGGCCTGGCCCTTGGTCATGTTGACCGTCACGCGCTGTCCCCTTCTCGAACTGCCCTGGGCGACCGCCGCCGTTTCGGCGGCCGCCCGTTCACCCTATGCAGCCGTGTCCAGCGCGCCGCAGGCCTGTGGGCACATTGTGTCGGTCTTGCAACACACCGCGACGCCGGGGCCGTTCCGGGCTATGCCAGTCCGGCCTCCTTCATCTGCCGCAGCTCCTTCTTCATCTCCGACACCTCGTCGCGCAGCCGGGCGGCGATCTCGAACTGGAGGTCCGCGGCGGCGGCCCGCATGCGCGCGGTCATGTCCTCGATCTGCGCGGCCAGTTCGGTGGCGGGCTTGTCCGTGGGCGTGCCCTGTCCGGCCTTGGCCTTGGCGCCCTTCTTGGCCGCCTTGCCGGGGGCGTCGCCGGCCGCCGTCCCGAGGGAAGGTACGGGGGCCTTGGCGCCCTTGCCGTCCTTGGACTTGCGGTAGTTCGACCCGAGGAGCTGCTCGGTGTCGACCTCCTCGCGCGCGATCGCCGACACGATGTCGTTGATCTTCTTGCGGAGGGGCTGCGGGTCGATGCCCTTCTCCTTGTTGTACGCGATCTGCTTCTCCCGGCGGCGGTTGGTCTCCTCGATGGCCTTCTCCATCGCCGGGGTGATCTTGTCGGCGTACATATGGACCTGGCCCGAGACGTTCCGCGCGGCGCGGCCGATGGTCTGGATCAGGGAGGTGCCGGAGCGCAGGAAGCCCTCCTTGTCGGCGTCGAGGATCGCCACCAGGGAGACCTCGGGCAGGTCGAGGCCCTCGCGCAGGAGGTTGATGCCGACCAGGACGTCGTACTCACCGGCGCGCAGCTCGCGCAGGAGCTCGACGCGGCGCAGGGTGTCGACATCGCTGTGCAGATAGCGGACCTGGATGCCCATCTCCAGGAAGTAGTCCGTGAGGTCCTCGGCCATCTTCTTGGTGAGGGTGGTGACGAGGACCCGCTCGTCCTTCTCGGTGCGCTTGCGGATCTCGTGCACCAGGTCGTCGATCTGGCCCTCGGTGGGCTTGACGACGACCTCGGGGTCGACGAGGCCGGTGGGACGGATGATCTGCTCCACGTACCCGTCGGAGCGGGACAGCTCGTACGGGCCCGGGGTCGCCGACAGGTAGACGGTCTGGCCGATGCGCTCCAGGAACTCCTCCCACTTCAGGGGGCGGTTGTCGAGCGCCGAGGGGAGCCGGAAGCCGTGGTCGACGAGGGTGCGCTTGCGGGAGGCGTCGCCCTCGTACATGGCGCCGATCTGCGGGACGGTGACGTGCGACTCGTCGAGGACGAGCAGGAAGTCGTCCGGGAAGTAGTCGAGGAGGGTGTGCGGCGGGGTGCCCGGCGCGCGGTCGTCGAAGTGCATCGAGTAGTTCTCGACGCCGGAGCAGGACCCGATCTGGCGGAGCATCTCCAGGTCGTACGTGGTGCGCATGCGCAGCCGCTGGGCCTCCAGCATCTTGCCCTGCTTCTCCAGCTCCGCGAGGCGCTCGGCGAGCTCCTTTTCGATGCCGTTGATCGCCTTCTCCATGCGCTCCGGGCCCGCCACGTAGTGGGACGCCGGGAAGACGTACAGGTGCTCGTCGTCGCTGATGACCTCGCCGGTGAGCGGGTGCAGCGTGGACAGCGCCTCGATCTCGTCGCCGAACATCTCGATGCGGACGGCGAGCTCCTCGTAGACCGGGAAGATCTCGATGGTGTCGCCGCGCACGCGGAAGGTGCCGCGGGTGAAGGCGAGGTCGTTGCGCGTGTACTGGATGTCGACGAAGCGGCGCAGGAGCTGGTCGCGGTCGATCTCGTCGCCGACCTTGAGCGGCACCATGCGGTCCACGTACTCCTGGGGGGTGCCGAGGCCGTAGATGCAGGAGACGGAGGCGACCACGATCACGTCACGGCGGGTGAGCAGCGAGTTCGTCGCCGAGTGGCGCAGGCGCTCGACCTCCTCGTTGATCGAGGAGTCCTTCTCGATGTAGGTGTCGGACTGCGGGACGTACGCCTCGGGCTGGTAGTAGTCGTAGTACGAGACGAAGTACTCCACCGCGTTGTTCGGCAGGAGCTCGCGGAACTCGTTCGCGAGCTGGGCGGCCAGGGTTTTGTTCGGCGCCATGACGAGCGTGGGGCGCTGGAGCTTCTCGATCATCCACGCGGTGGTGGCCGACTTGCCGGTGCCGGTCGCGCCCAGCAGGACGACATCCTTCTCACCTGCGCGGATGCGCTTCTCCAGGTCGGCGATGGCCGTGGGCTGGTCGCCACTGGGCTGGTACGGGCTGACGACCTCGAAGGGCGCCACCGTGCGTTCGATCTTTGATACGGGCCGCATGGGTTCCACCGTACGACTCCGCACTGACAACGCCGCTCCGCGCGGCGCCGCCCGCCGCCGCCCTCACCACTTCTGCGGGGCGCGGACGCCGGGCCTGCGGCGGACGCGCCGGCCCGGGCGCACCGGGGCACGGCGGCCGACGTGCGCGTACGGGCGGTCGCCGGAGCGCGGCACGAAGGAGGAGTGGGGGCGCGGGCGGGCGGCGGCCTTCTTGAGGTCGGCCTTGCCCAGCATCATCAGCGGGTCGAACATCACGATCACGCCCGCGAGCAGCAGGAAGACCAGCGGGCCGATCATGAGGGGCGCGAGCAGCTCCGCGGACGTGCCCTCGGAGGGCGTCTTCGGGGTGCTGTGCAGGTGGACGCTGACGGCGGCCATGCCGGTGTAGTGCATGCCGCTGACGGCCAGGCCCATGACCATGCTGGCGCCCAGGCTCCACAGGAAGCCGCGCACCTGCCCGGCCGCCCAGAGCGCCGCGATGGCGGCGACGACGGCGATCACCACGGAGGCGGCGACGGTGAGGGTGTTGTACTCCAGCCTGCCGCCAAGGCGCATACCGGCCATCCCCAGGTAGTGCATCGTCGCGATGCCCAGGCCGGTGAGGGTGCCCCCGGTGAACAGGGCGGTTCCCCCGGCCCCCCGGTAGCCGACGATGAAGATCCCGACGCCGACCATGACGATGGCGACGGCGAGGCTCGCGAAGGTGGTCGCCCGGTCGTAGTGGATCGGGGTCTCCTGGACGGTGAAGCCCATCATGGCGATGAAGTGCATGGTCCATATGCCGGAGCCGATCGCGGCGGAGCCGAGGGCGAGCCAGCCCGGCCGCCAGGAGTGCGCGACGAGCAGGGACCTCGTGGTGCAGCGCAGGCCGAGGGCACCGCCGAGACAGGCCATGAGGTACGCGACCACAGGTGTGACGAGCCCGTAGCTGAAGCCGTCGACCGTGCCCTCCATGAGCGCTAGCCCTCCCGCCTGTCGTACCCGAATGCCCCGGGATGGTCGTGCCCGAGCGCCCCGGAACAGCCCGTCCGGCCCCGGCCGGCCGTCAGGTGACGGGGCGTCGGCTGAGGCGAGGGTAGGGCCCGTCCAGGAACGTACGAACGATTTTCCGGCAAAGAGACACGGGTCCCACGCGCGGGGTCCCCACATGGGGGGCTGGTGTTCAACCTGTGGCCATCCTGCACCTGTTTCTCGTTGGCCGTGGACTGTCACGCTCGTCGCGTCCCCGAGTTCTGACGCGAGGAGAAGACGTGCCCGCACGCGCAGCCGCCGCCACGACCGCCGCCCTCCTGGGGGCAGGCGCCCTTGTCCTGCCCGGCACCGCCACCGCCGCGACGCCCGCGCCGCAGGCGGGGGTACAGGCGGCCGGTCAGCACCACAGGCCGCTGGTCGTCGCCCACCGCGGGGCCTCCGCCTACGCCCCCGAGAACACCCTCGCGGCCATCGACAAGGCCGACGAGATGGGCTTCCGGTGGGTCGAGAACGACGTGCAGCGCACCAAGGACGGCGTGCTCGTCATCGTGCACGACGACAACCTGAAGCGGACGACGAACGTCGAGGAGGTCTTCCCCGACCGCGCGCCCTGGAAGGTGAAGGACTTCACCTACAAGGAGATCGCGAAGCTCGACGCGGGGAGCTGGTTCAGCCCCGCGTACAAGGGCGCGCGCGTGCCGACGCTCACCCAGTACATGAACCGGGTCTCGCACAACCACCAGCGGCTCGTCCTGGAGATCAAGAAGCCCGAGCTGTACCCCGGCATCGAGCGGGACACACTGCGGGTGCTGCGCAAGACCGGCTGGCTCGACCGCCACCACGTGAAGCACAAGCTGGTCGTCCAGAGCTTCAGCGCGGACAGCGTACGGACGGTGCACGACCTGCGGCCCGACGTCAAGACGGGCTTCCTGGGCACGCCGGCGGCCTCGGAGCTGCCCAAGTACACGGAGTTCGCCGACCAGATCAACTCGACGCACACGTCGATCACCGCCGACTACGTGGCCCGCATCCACCAGCTCAAGGGAGCGCACGGCAAGCCGCTGGAGATCTTCACCTGGACCGTCGACGAGGCCGCGGCGGCGCGGCGGGTCGCCGGATTCGGCGTGGACGGCATCATCACCAACAAGCCCGACGTGGTCCGGGCCGCCCTGCGCGACTGACCGCGAAGCCCTCGGCGGCGGGACCGTGCCGGGGGCGTTGTCAGTGCCCGGTCGTACGGTGGTGTGCATGAACGCCATGGGGCACACCGAGCAGGGTCAGCAGCGGGGCGCGCAGCCGGGCCCGGTGTGGGCCGTCGTCCCCAGCGACATCGGCCCGCTGCTGCTCGCCGCGACCGGCAAGGGCCTGGTCAACGTCGTCTTCCACGCGTCGGACGCCGTGCGGGACAAGGCCGTCGAGCGGCTCGGCGCCCGCCTGGGCGCCGAGCCGGTCGAGGCTCCCACGTCCCCGCTGCTCGCGGAGTCCATACGCCAGTTCGAGGCCTATTTCGCGGGCGGGCGGCGCGACTTCGAGCTGCCGCTCGACTGGTCGCTGATCTCCGGCTTCAACCGCCAGGTGCTCCGCGAGCTGGCGACCGGCGTCCCGTACGGGACGGTCGTGGGGTACGGGGACCTGGCCCGCCGCGTCGGCCAGCCCGGCGCGGCCCAGGCCGTGGGCGTCGCGATGGGCGCCAACCCGCTGCCGGTCGTGGTGCCCTGCCACCGCGTGGTCGAGAGCGACGGCGGCATCGGCGGCTTCGGCGGCGGCCTGGAGACGAAGCGGCACCTGCTCGCGCTGGAGGGGGTCCTGCCCGCGCCGCTGTTCTGAGGCGGGGCGCCGGGGCGCAGCGCCGACGAGGCCGCGTACCAGGGAGCCGAGGTTGTCGGGGCCGGGGCTGCTGCCAGGGCTGTCATGGAGGGGCTGCGCCGTCAGGGCTTTCAAAGCCGGGGCTGTCGGGCTGTCAGGGTCAGGGCTGTCAGGGCTGTCAGGGGGTGCTGGCACACTGCGCGCGTGACCGCATCCTCCATAGCCTCACACCCGCCGCACCCGTCGCGCGCCCGGCGCTCATCGCGCTCGCCGCACGCCCCGCGCCCGCCGCGCCCGTCGCGCCGTCCGTCCCGCCGCCCGGGGCACCTGACGGACGGCCTGTCGGACCGCTGTCCGGCGCGTGGCCGGTGACCGCCGTGGAGGGGGCGGGCCTCGCGCCCGTCGCCGTGGCCGATCTGCCCGCGCTGCGCCGCCGCGTCTCCGCGGTCCTCGTCGCCAGTCAGATCCTGGGCGGCCTCGGCGTCGCCACCGGTGTCGCGCTCGCCGCCGTGCTGGCGAAGGAGGTCAGCGGCACCGAGTCGCTGTCCGGTCTGGCCCCCACCGCGACGGTCGCGGGCACCGCCGTCCTTTCGGTGCCGCTGGCCGCGCTGATGACCGCGCGGGGCCGGCGTCCCGGCCTCGTCCTGGCGTACCTGATCGGCGCGGCGGGCGCGGTGGTCGTCGTCGTGGCCTCGGCCGTCGGGAACTTCCCGCTGCTGCTCGTGGGCATGGCCGGGTTCGGCGCGGCGTCCTCGGCGAACCTGCAGGCGCGGTTCGCGGCCGCCGACCTGGCCGAGCCCTCCGTGCGGGCCCGGGCCATCTCGAACGTGGTGTGGGCCACCACGATCGGCGCGGTCCTCGGCCCGAACATCGCGGCGCCCGCGGGGCGCAGCGTCTCGGCCCTGGGCGTCCCGGAGGCGTCCGGCGCGTTCGTGTGGGCGGCCGGGGCCTTCCTGCTCTCGGCGGTGGTCGTGGCGGTGCTGCTGCGCCCCGACCCGCTGCTGACCGCCCGCGCCCTGGAGCCGGACGCGGACACCTCGGCGGCCGGCCGTTCGCTGCGCGCCGGAATCGCCGCCGTCGCCGCGTCCGGCCGGGCCCGGCTGGCCCTGATGACGGTCGCGGTCGCGCACACCGCCATGGTCTCCGTCATGTCGATGACACCGGTCGACCTCGGCCACCACGGGGCGGGCATCGACCTGATCGGCCTGGTCATCAGCGGGCACATCGCGGGCATGTACGCCTTCTCCCCCGTGATGGGGCGGCTCGCGGACCGGTTCGGGCGGCTCGGTGTCATCGGCCTCAGCGTGGGCCTGCTCGCCGTCTCGGCCCTGTTGGCGGGCACGGCGGGCGGCCGCCACGCGCAGACGGCGGCGGGCCTGTTCCTCCTCGGGCTCGGCTGGTCGGCGGGGCTGGTGTCCGGTTCCGCGCTGCTCACCGACTCCGTACCGCAGGCCGCGCGGGCCGCCGCGCAGGGTCTGTCGGACCTGACGATGAACACGGCGGCGGGCGTCGGCGGCGCGGTCGCGGGACTCGTGGTCGCGCGGGCGAGCTACGGCTGGCTCACGCTCGGGGCGGCGCTGCTGCTCCTGCCGCTGGCCGCCCTGGCCCTGTGTACCCGGGGGCCGGGCCACGGGCGGGGCTCGGACGCCGCAGGGGCCGGTTAGGCGCTCTGCGTGATGTGGTAGGCCTTGCGCAGCGTCTCGTGGACGGTCCACGTCGTACGGTCGCCCTCGCGCAGGACGGCCGCGTCGCCGGGGCCCACCTCCAGGACGCCGCCGCCCTCCACCTCGATGGTGGCCCGCCCGCTGACGACCACGAACAGCTCGTCGGCCTCGGTGTCGGTCACCACGCCGGGGGTGATCTGCCAGATGCCGCGCACCTGCTTGCCGTCGGCGGACTCCCACAGGACCTTGCCGGTGACCACGGGGTCACCCGACACGATCTGCTCGGGGTCGAGCGGCTCCTCCTCCAGCTCGGCATCCGGAATGTGGACGACAAAAGACGCGGCGTTCTGATCGTTCGTGGTCATGGCCGGTCACCCTAATGGGTTTGCCGTGCCGCACCGGCCGCCAGGGATGAAGCCAGGAGCGAAGGCGTCCCGACCGGCAGGAGGCAGACCTGTGTTGGTGGTGTCCGACGAGGTACAGACGGCTCTCGCACGACAGCGGCCGGTCGTGGCCCTGGAGTCCACGATCATCGCGCACGGGCTGCCGCGCCCGCGCAACCTGCGGGTGGCACGGGAACTGGAGGCGGCCGTACGCCAGGAGGGCGCCGTCCCGGCGACGATCGCCGTCCTGGACGGGCGCCCGCACGTCGGCCTGGACGACGAGCAGGTGGAGCGGATCGCCGGGGAGGACGGCATCCGCAAGCTCGGCCACCGCGACCTGCCCTTGGCCGTCGCCACGGGCGCGAGCGGGGCGACGACGGTGTCGGCGACGGCACTGTTGGCCGCGCGCGCGGGACTGCGGGTGTTCGCCACGGGCGGGCTCGGTGGAGTGCACCGCGAGTGGACGGCGACCCAGGACGAGTCGGCGGACCTGGGGCTGCTGGCGCGGACGCGCGTCACGGTCGTGTGCGCGGGCGTGAAGTCGATCCTGGACGTGGCGGCGACCCTCCAGCGCCTGGAGACCCTCGGCGTCGCGGTCGCCGGGTACCGGACGGAGCGCTTCCCCGGCTTCTACCTCGCCGACTCCGGCCACCCGGTGGACTGGACGCTGCGGACGCCGGACGACGTGGCGGAGGTGATGCGGGCCCAGGACGCGCTGGACGGGCCCGAGTCGGCGCTCGTCGTGGCCAACCCCGTGCCCGAGGAGGAGCAGCTCGATCCCACGCTGCACGCGCGCGTACTCGACCGGGCCCTACGGGAGTGCGACGCGCGGGGCGTGACGGGGCAGGCAGTGACCCCGTTCCTCCTGGACTTCCTGGTACGGCACACCGAGGGGGCGTCACTGGAGGCGAACCTCGCGGCGGTACGCGGCAACGTACGCCTCGCGGCACGGATCGCCACCGCGTGGGCGCAGGGATGAGGCAGGAGGGCCCCGGGAGCGGGCCGGGCGGCGCCTCCACAGCAGGCAGCGGCCACCGGTCAGGCGGTGCCTCCAAGCCGAGCAGCGCCCACCGGCCAGGCGACACCACCATGCCAAGCAGCGCGTCGAACAGCGCCCACCTGCCCAACCGCTCCCCAGGCCTGCTGGTCGTCGGAGACGTCGTCACCGACATCGTCGCCCGGCACCGCGCGCCGCTCTCCCCCGGCACCGACACGGCCGCCGCCGTCCGCGTGGTGCCGGGCGGCGCGGGTGCCAACGTCGCCTGCTGGGCGTCCCATTGGGGCCACCCGGACGTCCGCTTCCTGGGCCGCGTGGGCGCCGACGCGGCGTCATGGCACGAGGAGCACCTGTCCC
The DNA here is from genome assembly GCF_014656095.1 of Streptomyces longispororuber. Classification (GTDB taxonomy): domain Bacteria; phylum Actinomycetota; class Actinomycetes; order Streptomycetales; family Streptomycetaceae; genus Streptomyces; species Streptomyces longispororuber. Next base: position 34,113 of record NZ_BNBT01000062.1, on the reverse strand, counting down.
GGGCGGCCGTACGGGCTCGTCTCGCCGTCGACCCCGAGGCACCGACCGGCACGGTCATCAGCCTCGTCGACACGGGCGACGCCGCGGCGGAGCGTACGTTCCTCACCGACAGCGGCGCGTCCCTGCGCCTCACGCCCGGCGACTGGACGCCCGAGCTGCTCGACGGGGTCGGCTGGCTGCACCTGTCCGGCTACTTGTTCTTCGCCGAGCCGAGCCGGGCGGCGGCGCGGGCAGCTCTCGACGCGGCCCGGGCGCGCGGTGTGACGGTGAGCGTGGACCCGGCCTCGGCGGGCTTCCTTGCCCGGCACGGGCCGGACCGGTTCCTGACGTGGACGGACGGCGTCGACGTCCTGCTCCCGAGCCGGGACGAGGCGGAACTGCTCACCGGCCTCCGGGACCCGGCGGCCGCGGCGGTGGAACTGAACCGCCGGTTCGCCGAGGTGGTCGTGAAGCTGGGCGCCGAGGGCGCGCTGGTCGCCCGGGGTGGCGCGGTGCGGGTCCGCGCACCCGCGGTGCGGGCGGAGGCACGGGACTCCACGGGCGCGGGCGACGCCTTCACCGGCGCGTTCATCGCGTCGCGGCTCGCCGGAGCGGGCCTGCGGGACGCGGTGGCCGAGGGCTGCCGGGCCGGGGCACGGGCGGTGTCGCGGGTGGGGGCACGGCCCGAGCCGGCGCCGCCACCACGGACGGCCTCCCTACCGGTGCCCGCGCCGACGGCGCCCTTGCCACGGCCGCGAGGCGGATGACATCGCCGGAGCGCCGAACGGCCGCGAGGCGGATGACATCGCGGGAGCACCGAAGGAGTAACGCAGGAGCGCCGGAGGAGGAGCGCAGGAGCGGCGAAGGAGTAGTGCAGCCAGGAGCGGAGGATGGAGAGCGGGAGGAGCGAAGGAGCGGCGAGGAAAAACGCGCGAGGCAGGGGGATATGGACCGGAATCTTCCGTTCCCACAGGCCTCCACGCGATGTCGGGGTCGGCTGGCAGACTTGTTCATCGAGTCCAGATGCAAGGAGTCGCTCATGTCGATGGGGGTCAATCTGCGGAAGGTGGGCGGGTTCCGCAAGGTCGGGAGCCTGCGGACCGTCCGCGGTCTGCGGAAGGTGGCGCGCCTGACCCGGCGCAGCCCGCGTGTCGACCTGAGCCACCCGGCCCGGTCCCCTCTGGGCTCCTCGGTGGTGAAGTGCGTGACGTACCGCAAGGGGGTGCGGCAGAGCACGGCGCGCGACGACGATCTCGTCGAGGCCGTGACGCGGGTCCGCAAGGACGACGACGGCTTCGTCTGGCTGGGTCTGCACGAGCCGACGGAGGCGGAGTTCGGGGACGTCGCCGAGTTGTTCGACCTGCATCCGCTGGCGGTGGAGGACGCGGTCCACGCCCACCAGCGCCCGAAGGTCGAGCGGTACGGACAGTCGCTGTTCGCCGTGTTCAAGACGGTCTGCTACGTGGAGCACGCCGAGTTGACGGCGACCAGCGAGGTGGTGGACACCGGCGAGATCATGGTCTTCGTCGGCCGGGACTTCGTCATCACCGTGCGGCACGGCAGGCACGGTTCCCTTGGCCCGCTCCGCGAGCAGCTCGAGTCGACGCCCGAGCAGCTCGCGCAGGGCCCGGCGGCGGTGCTGCACGCCATCGCGGACCAGGTCGTGGACGACTACCTCGCGGTGACGGAGGCGGTGCAGAACGACATCGACGAGGTCGAGTCGGAGGTGTTCTCCCCCACCGGCGGGCGCACGGCCGACCCCGGCCGTATCTACCAGCTCAAGCGTGAACTGCTGGAGCTGAAGCGGGCGGCGGTGCCGCTCGGCCGCCCGCTGCAGGTGCTCGCCACCCAGCCCATGCGCGTCATCGCCCCAGAGATACAGGCGTACTTCCGCGACGTGGACGACCACCTCAAGCGCGTGGCCGACCAGATAGCCGCCTTCGACGAACTGCTGAACTCCATCCTGCAGGCCCACCTGGCCCAGGTGACGGTCGCGCAGAACGAGGACATGCGGAAGATCACCGCCTGGGCCGCCATCGTGGCCGTGCCAACGATGGTGTGCGGGGTCTACGGCATGAACTTCGACCACATGCCCGAGCTGCGCTGGCAGTACGGCTACGCACTGGTCATGGGGGTGATCGCCACGGCGTGCTGCGCGCTGTACCGGGGTTTCCGGCGCAACGGTTGGCTGTGAGGGGCGCCGCGCCGGCGGCGGGCTCCCATTCCGGGCGGGGCCCAGCCTCCGGCGCGTGGGGTTCCGGCCCTCGGCGCAGCGAGGTGTCAGCCCTCGGCCCGGCGCAGTCTCAGCTCTTGGCGTAGACGCTCTCGCACCACGACGCGAGCTGCTCCTCCGACAGGTGCTGGGCGAGGTCGGCCTCGCTGATCATCCCGACGAGGCGCTTGTTCTCGATCACGGGCAGCCTGCGGATCTGGTGGCCGCGCATCTCCTCAAGGACGGTGTCGACGTCGGCGTCCGCGGCGATCCAGCGCGGCGTGCCCTGGGCGAGTTCGCCCGCGGTGACCTGCGACGGGTCGTGCCCCATCGCCACGCAGCGGACGACGATGTCGCGGTCGGTGAGGATGCCGCACAGGCGCTCGTTCTCGTCGCTGATGGGCAGGGCGCCCACGTCGAGCTGGCGCATCAGTTGCGCCGCGCGGTCCAGGGTCTCGTGGGCGGGGATCCAATGGGCCCCGCTGTGCATGATGTCTCCGGCGGTGGTCATGACGTACCTCCCGGTGCCGGACGGCCGGCGCGGCGCGGGGGCACCGCTAGTCCCGACGACTTCATTGTCATCGCCCCGCCCGGCCGGTGCACCCGCAGCGGAATCAGCCGCTCCAGGCCGGGTGCCGGGGGTCGTCGGCCCGGACGAGCACGTCGGCGGCGGCCGCGGGGTCGTGCTCGGCCTCGTAGCGCTCGAAGGCGGGCAGCGTCCACTGTTCCTCCGGTGGCGTGCGCCGCCGCAGCGCGCCCGGGGAGAGGCGTACGTGCACCGTCAGATCGAAGGGGAACCAGTGACCGAACAGCAGGGGGCCGTGCAGCAACAGCAGGCTGCCGGGAGCGAGGTGGACGTACGGGCTGCGTGTGGCGCGGTCGGACACCGGGTCCCACAGGTCGGGCAGGACCCGGCCGGTGCCGCCCGCTTCCAGGGGGCCGAAGACCTCGCGCCACAGGGCGGCCGTGTCGAACCAGCCGCTGTAGTAGGCCTCGACGTCCTCGTGCCCGTACTCGAACCGCAGCGAGGCGGGCCGCAGGAAGCCCTGCGTGCCGACGACGAGCGCGGGCCGCCCGCGTACCCGCAGCGCCTCGCCGACCCGGGCCGCGAGGTCGCCGGGCCGGGCCGCGGGCGCGCCGTCGAAGGCCACGCGGGGCCAGGGGGCGCCGTCCGCGGGGCTCAGCTCCAGGAGCCGGTCGGCGAGGCTGTCGGTGAGCCGTTCCCAGGTGATCGCTTCGAGTCGCACGGGGCCATGATGCCCGGCGGCCCGGGGCGCGGGCCGGGCCGGGCCGGGCCGATCGGCCTGGGGGCGCTTCCGCGTACGGCCTGCCATCGGGCGGGAAGGAACCTCCCATGAGACCCACCGTGGACCCCGCCGTGGAACCCGCCCTGGAGCCCTCCACGACCCCGCCCCAGCCGGCGGCGGCCCAGGGCACCGCGCGCCTTGTGGTGTTCCGGCCCCTGAAGCGCAAGCGGTGCGCGGAGTGCGGGGCCGGGCCGTTGTCGCTGCTCGTCCTCGCGGACGGCAGGCCGCGCTGTCTGGGCTGCGCCGACCTCGGCCACCTGGTGTACCTGCCGCGCGGCGACACCGCCCTGACCCGGCGGTCGCGGGAGGGGAGCGGCCTGTGGGCGGTGGTGGTCCGCTTCAACCGGCGCAAGAGCCGGTACGAGCGCCAGGGCGTGCTGGTCGAGGAGGCGGCGCTCGCGCGGGCCGAGGAGCGGTGCCTCGCGGACGCGGAGGCGCGGGCGCGGCGCCGCGCGCGGGACGCGGTCCGGCGGGCGGCGGGGGACGAGCGGTTCGCGGCGGCGTTCGCGGCGGAGATACTGCGGCTCTTCCCCCGCTGTCCGCCGGAGCGGGCCCGGCGGATCGCCGGGCACGCCTCGGTGCGCGGCAGCGGTCGCGTGGGCCGCAGCGCGGCCGGCCGGGCGCTCACGCCGGGCGCGGTGACGGCGGCCGTGACCGCGGCGGTCCGCCACGGCGGGACGGAGTACGACGCGCTGCTGATGCGGGGCGTCCCCCGCGGCGAGGCCAGGCGCCACACGGCGGGCGCGGTGGAAGCGGCCCTGCGGGTCTGGCGGGAGTGACCCCGCCGGGGCGGGGCCCGGCAGGGCGGTGAGACGGGCGCGTATGAGGGGGCGGGGCAGGGACATGGCCGAAAGCGCGTCGTGGCATTTCACTTGTCGCAGACACACCACACCGTGCAGGATCTTGCGCGGCGCGCCGACCGCCCCGAGGCCCGGTCCCCCGGGAGCAGCGATCGTCCGAAGGCCGGACCAGTCAGGGAGTTGCCATGATCGAGGGACCCTACTTCGTGCTCACCGTCCTCGGCGCCGTCGCCTGCGGTCTGGTCGCGGGTGTGTTCATCGGCTTCTCCACGTTCGTGATGAAGGGCCTGGCCGCGCTGGACCCGGCCCGGGGCATCGCCGCGATGAACGCCATCAACGTCGCGGCGGTCACGCCGGCATTCATGGCCCTGTTCATGGGCGCGACCGGACTGTGCGCGGTGCTCGCCGTGGTCACCTTCGTGCTGTGGCCGGACGAGGGCACGGTGGAGCTGCTGCTCGGCGCCGCGCTGTACCTGGTGGGCTGCTTCGGCGTGACCGTGGCGGCGAACGTGCCGCGCAACGACGCGCTGGCGAAGGTGGACGCGGAGTCGGAGCAGGGCGCCGCGTACTGGCGTACGTACGTGCGGGAGTGGACGGTGTGGAACCACGTCCGCACCGGTGCCGCCACCGCCGCCGCGGCGTCCTTCGTCATCGGCATCACCTGACCTCGGCATCACCTGACCCGCGGCCCGCCCCGCGGCCTGACGTGCGGCCTGACCCGCTGCCCGTCCCGCGGCACTCCCGTGCCCCTCCCCCGCGCCACGGCACCACGCCACGGCACCACACCGCGAGAGGTCACACCCCGCGGGTCACGCCTTCCGTGCCACGCCGCCGTAGATGGGCACCGGCCCCTCGCCCGCCACCGGAACGGGCTCCCCCAGTTCGGGATGCCACGCGTCCACGACCGTCACGCCCGGGGGTGTGAGATCGAGGCCGTCGAAGAAGCGGAGGACGTCCGCGCGGTCGCGCAGGGCGAGGTCCAGGTCGCGGGACCTGTACAGGTCCCCCGCGGCCTTGGCGCGGTCGGGGGTGAACTCGCCGGTGCCGTGCGACAGCATCAGCCAGCTACCCGACGGCAGCGCGGACATGAGCCGGTCCACCAGCTCGTACGGGCCGTCCTGGTCCGGCACGAAGTGCAGCAGGGCGATCAGGGAGAGGGCGACGGGCCGGGTGAGGTCGAGCGTCGCGCGGACCCGGTCGAGGATCGCCGCCGGTTCGCGGACGTCCGCCTGGATGTACTCCGTCGCGCCCTGGGGGGTCGAGCGGAGCAGTGCCTCCGCGTGGGCCAGCACGATGGGATCGTTGTCGCAGTACACGACGCGGGCGTCGGGTACGGCGCCCTGCGCGATCTGGTGGAGGTTCGGCTCGGTCGGTATGCCGGAGCCGATGTCGAGGAACTGGCGGACCCCGGACGCCGCCAGCCACCGCGTCGCGCGCTGCATGAACGCCCGGTTGGCCCGCGCGATGCCGGGGATGCGCGGGTCCATGGAGACGAGCCGGCGGCCCATCTCCTCGTCGACCGGGTAGTTGTCCTTGCCGCCGAGCCACCAGTCGTACATCCGCGCGGGGTGCGGCTTGCTGGTGTCGATGTACGGCGACGCGGCCGCCTCCGCCGCGGCGCGGGGGCGGCCGGCTCCGGACCCGGTCATGGGGACTCCTCGTCGGCTCGGCCGCAACGGACCGCGGCAGCTTGCACGCGCACCTCGTACGTCCCGCACGGTGGCCCAGGCACAGCCACGTACGGAAGGGGCGGTGGACAACTTACGGACACCGTACGGACAAAGGTGCGGGCGGGCGTAGGGATCGCGCCAGATCCGGACGCGTGCGGCGCGGGGCCGCTACGCGCGTCACGACAGCAGGAAGTCCGCCTCCCCCGCCTTCGCGCCCTGTATGAACGCCCGGATCTCGCCATCGGTGTAGATGAGGGCGGGGCCGTCGGGGTCGGAGGACTGGCGTACGGCGACGCGGCCGTCGGCGAGCTTCATGGCTTCCAGGCAGTTGCCGCCGTTGCCGCCGCTCCAGGGCTTGTGCCAGCCCTCGTTGCCGAGGTCGCGGGCGGGCATGCCGTTGTAGACCCGGGAGGACCCTGGGGGCCGGGAATCGGCGCGGGTGTCGGGCCGGGACGCGGGGCCCGTGCCCGCACGGTGTCGATCTCGGTCCATTCACAGCTCCTTGCGGACATCCCGGAGGATCTCCTTCGTGCGTTGTGCGGTAGCGGCCTGGGCCGCCATGCGGTCCATGACCTCCAGGTGCGTCGCCACCTCGGCGCGTGCGTCCAGGTAGACGGCGCCGGTGAGGTACTCGCTGTAGACCATGTCCGGAAGCTCCGCCATGGCGAAGCGGAAGAGCACGAACGGTCCGAACGTGCCCGGGTGCGGGCCCGCCGCGAACGGCGCGACCTGCAACGTCACATGCGGCATCTCGGTCGCCTCGAGCAACCGGTCGATCTGCGCGCGCATCACCTCGGGGCCGCCGACGGGCCGCCGCAGCGCCGTCTCGTCCATGACGACCCACAGGCGCGGCGCGTCCTCGCGGCTGAGCAGCGTCTGGCGCTCCATGCGCAGGGCGACGTAGCGCTCGATGTCCTCGGGCCGGGTCTGACCGATGGCCCCGGACAGCAGGACGCCACGCGCGTAGTCCTCGGTCTGCAGCAGACCGGTGCATGAAGTGCGGTTCGTACGACCTGATGAGGCTGGCGGCGCCCTCCAGGCTGACGTACATGCTGAACCAGTTCGGCAGGATGTCGTGGAACCGCTGCCACCAGCCCGGCTTGTTCGCCTCCTCGGCGAGGGCGACGAACGCCTCGGCCTCGTCGTCCGGCACGCCGTACGCCTTCAGGAGGAGCTGCAGATACGGGATCTTCAGCGCGACCTCGGCGGTCTCCATGCGGCGCACGGTGGCCGGGGCCACACGCAGGACCCGCGCGGCCTCGTCGCGCTTGAGTCCCGCGCGCTCACGCAGGTCCTGCAGGCGACGACCGAGAACGACCTGCCCGACGGTCGGCGCCGACCGCGGTTCGCTCACGACTTACCTCCACCCACTACGCGTCACTCTCTGCATCGCATCTTGCCACTTCGCGTCACTGTACGTAGTCACGCGGTGCGTCAACTCACGCCGCATGGTGAGGCGTTGCGAGAAGTGTGCCATGGGACGTCTCAAAGGAACATGTCACTGTGCACTTTTCAGAGTGGCTCTTGCCAAGGTGTTCGCGACGGGGCGATAGTGGAGAGCGTGACTCCGCCCGCATCGTTAGGAACTGAAGCCACCGAGCCCCGACTTGGCGCCCGCGCCGAGGAGCGGACCGAGGGCGCCGATCCCTGCGTCACCTTCACCCTGGCCGCGCTGCCGAGCTCTGTCGGCCGTGCCAGGCGGCTGACGCGCGACCGGCTCAGTTCCCTCGCGGTCGGCGACGACGCCTGTGACACCGCGGCGCTCGTCGTGTCGGAGCTGGTCACCAACGCCATCGTGCACACCGCGAGCCGGACCGTCGTCTGTGAGATCCGCACGGAAGCCGACACCGTGCGGATAGCCATACGCGACGAGGGCTGTGGATCGGGGGTTCCACGCCCGACCGGCCTGCGCGGGCCTGACGAGGAGCACGGGAGGGGGTTGCTCCTCGTGAGTGCCGTGAGCAACGCATGGGGTGTCCAGCAGTCCGGAACCGGCCTTTCGGTGTGGGCGGAGCTACCGATGTCTCCGCCGACCGACCAGTTCGGCGGGGATCTCGACAGCCTGGCCTTCGACACCGGCACCGATCTCCTCGGCACCGGTCCACTCGGGAGCGATCCACGCGTGAGCGATCCACTCGGGGCCGATCGCCTCGGGACGGATCGCCTCGGAACCGAGCACCGCGGGAGCGGGACCGATCGCCTCGGCGGCGGTCACTCCGGCCGGCGGCCGGGACAGGGAACACAGCAGAGACGGACGGCTTCGGCGCCTGCGGGTGCCGCGCCCCCGGCGGCCACGGCAGAGGCCTGACCGGCGGCGTGCGCCATCGGACCAACCAGCGCGTGACCGACGGCCCGCGAGCCGCCGGGGCAGGGATGCGAGTGCGACAGTGATGCGGTCGGGGGATATGTGAGCACGGGGACAGCACGACCGTTCGACCTTGACACCTTGGTACGGCTCTCGCGCGAGCGGGAGCGGGCGACCGGACGGCGAGCCGTGATTGTGCAGCCAGTGGCACGGCTCGCCGTCCCCGCCGGAATGCGGCAGCCGCTCGGCTGCGACGCCGTCGCCGCACCCGCGGAGTTCGGACCGCGGCTCCTCGAACGGCTGCCCCGCGTCGGCTGCGTGTACGAGGACGGACCGCGCTGGTGGTGGATCGTTCCCGCGGAGTCCGACGTGGCGCTGGAGTGGCCGCCCTCGGCGTTCTACTCGCCGGGCGCGCTGGTGCCGGACGCGACGCGGGAGCCCGTGCTCGTGCACCGGCCGGAGAGTTCGGTGCCGTACACGCCGCCCATCCCCCTGTACCTGGCCCTGTGCCGGATGTCCGGCGCCGTCCCGGGCTGGGCCGGGCCCGTGCGCGCCTGACTCCCGGGCGCACAGCACTGAGGGCGGCGCACGCCGATCGGCGTGCGCCGCCCCTTTTGTTGGCGCAATCCGTTCGTTTTGCGTCAGATACGGACGGACCCTGGCCCATGGAGCATGGGTGACTGTCTGTCACCGCTCATTATGACCGTCCGTCACCACCGGGTCGCGGGCATATGGCCTTCGGCCCGGCTCCCGCTCAGGCGACGGAGCACTCGTCGGCACCCCGGCGCTCCGGCCCGTCCCGCACGATCACGAGAAAGGCGTCGGTCGCCAGGTCCATCACGACCTCGGCGGGCTGTCCTTCACTGCGCCGGTCCCGCGCGAACTCCTCCGCGGGCCACGATCCACGCGGCCCGCCCGCGGGAAAGCGCTCCAGCACCACTCGTCCGTTCATCATGTTCCTTGATCCCCCGTGTGTGTCCCGTGCGGAGCGACGGCTCCGCACTGAGGAGAACGCGCGACACACGCGGAAGGACTCGCGGCGTGACCCAACCGAGACGGAGCCGGGGCCGTTCCCGGGCATTCCGCACCCCCGCCCCCACGGAATCCACCGTCCCCAGGTCCCCCCTCCCGTCCCGTGGGCTCAGTACCCGTACGGTCCGTGCAGCTCGTACTCCTCGTACTCGTCGTGGTAGCGCACCTCTCCGCCGCCGGCCGGCGCGCCGAGTGCCGTGGCGCGGCCCTTGGGCTCCTCCCACTGCTCCTGGCGGCCGAGCGCGGTGAGGTCGAGCAGGCTGGTGGTGGAGCCGAGGCCGTCGAGGCCGCGGTCGAACGTCGAGTACGTGTGGAAGACGCGGTCGCCGTCGCGCAGGAAGCAACTGATGCCGGGGCGGTCCACCAGGTGCCCCCGCGGGTCGGGGCGCGTCGCGTCGAAGTCGCGGTTGAACTCGGCGCCGCACGTGGAGTACCAGGGCACGACCCAGCCCATGCGGGCCTTGAAGGGCAGGATGCGGGTGAAGGGGGCGCGGGAGAGCGCGACGAACGTCGTGCCCCGGGCCCGCAGGTGGGCCAGGTGCCCGATCTGGTCGAGGAACGCCGCGCAGCCGCGGCAGCCCGCGTCCCACTCCGGGGCGAACATGAAGTGGTGCACGACGAGCTGGGCGCGCCCTTCGAAGAGGTCGAGCAGCGTCACCTTGCCGTCGGCACCGTCGAAGACGTACTCCTTGACCACTTCCACCATCGGGAGCTCGCGCCGCTCGGCGTTGAGCGCGTCGCGGGCGCGCGTGACGGCCTTCTCCTTGGCCAGCAGTTCGTCGCGCGCCGCCTGCCACTCCTCGCGCGTGACGATGTGCGGAAGTCCCATGGCGCATTCCTCCGGGTCGCGGTCCGCGGTTCTCGGCAGGGTTGACCCCCGCCGCCACCGGAACTCATCGGTGCGGCGCGGAATTTCGGGAAGGGCTTCCCACAGCGGCACAGCGGCACAGCGGCACGACGTCCTCAGAGCGTGACCGGCAGGGCGAGCAGACCGCGCGCCCGGATGGAGGGGCGCCACCGCAGCTCCTCCTCCGGTACGGCGAGGGCGAGCCGCGGGAAGCGCCGGAGGAGTTCGTCGAGCGCGATCGTCGTCTGGAGGCGGGCGAGGGGCGCGCCCAGGCAGTGGTGGATGCCGTGGCCGAGGGCGAGGTGGCCGCTCGTGTCGCGCGTGATGTCCAGGCGGTCGGGGTCGGGGAAGCGCTCCGGGTCGCGGCCCGCGGAGCCGAGGGACAGCAGGACGGTCTCGCCACGGGGCACCCGCACACCGGCGATGGTGACGTCCTCCAGCGGGAAGCGCCGGATCGCGAGGAGCGCCGGGCCCTCGTGGCGCATGAACTCCTCGACGGCGCCGGGCAGCAGGGCCGGGTCGGCGCGCACCGCGGCGAGCTGGGCGGGGTGGCGGAGCAGTCCGATGACGGCGGTGCCGATGAGCTGCACCACGTTCTCGTACCCGGCGAACAGGAGCAGGAAGGCGAGCGACATCAGTTCGTCCTCGCTGAGCCGGTCGCCCTCGTCGCGGGCGGCGATCAGGTCGGAGAGCAGGTCGTCGCCCGGCGCCGCGCGCTTCTCCGCGAGGAGCGCGGTGAAGTAGCGGAGCAGCTCACCGACGGCTTCCTTGGCGCGCCCGGGCCGTTCCGGGTCGGGTACGACGAGCGCGTCGGTCCAGGTCCGCAGGTCCCGGCGGAGCGCGGCGGGCACGCCGAGCAGGTCGCAGATGACGGCGATGGGCAGCGGGGCCGCGTACGCGGCGACGAGGTCGACGCCGCCGGTGCGGCCCGCCTCCTCGGCGGCGTCGAGGAGTTCGGCGGCGGCGCGGCGCACGGGCGCGCGCAGCCGCTCGACGCGGCCGGGGGTGAAGGCCTTGACGACCAGGCGGCGGATCCGGGTGTGGTCCGGCGGGTCCATGTTCATCATGTTGGCGTCGAGGGCGGGCGGCAGCGCGAAGCCCTGGTAGTTGCCGGGCAGGGCGTGCGACTTGTCCAGCGAGAGGCGGGGGTCCGCGAGGGCCTCGCGGACGTCGGCGTAACGGGTGACGAGCCAGGCGGCGTTGCCGTCGGTGCCGGTGACGCGGCGCACGGGCGCGTGCTCGCGCAGCGCGGCGTAGGTGCCGTAGGGGTCGTCGACGAGCCCGTCGGGGGTGCCGGGGGCGCCTTCGGGGGCGCCTTCGAGCGGTGCGGGAGCCGCAGGGGCCGCGGAGGACTCGTCAGGGGACGCGGAGGGCCGGGGTGTCGCCATGGTGCTCACCCTAAGGAGTGGTGGTCGGGGGCTCACGGCCGGGCTGTGGTCGCGCACGGGCGGGAGGCCGCTTCGGCACACGGGCAACGGCCCGGCCCGCGCGGCGGCTCACGCGCCGTACCCCCACCGTCTCCTTCACGCGTCGTACTCCTGGATCCGCCGGCCGTGGCCCCGCTCGACGAGGGCGGGCAGCCGCTCGGTCAACTCGGCCGCCACCGCCGCGACGTCGACGGTCAGCAGCTCGCGGTCGCGCATCAGGATCCGCCCGTCCACGATCGTCGTACGGACGTCGCCGCTGCGGGCGCTGTGGACGAGCGTCGCGGCCAGGTCGTGCACGGGCTGGGTGTGCGGCCCGGTGAGGTCGACGAGGATCAGGTCGGCGCGGCGGCCCGGGGCGAGGGAGCCGATCCGGTCGCCGAGGCCGACGGCGCGGGCGCTCTGGAGCGTGGCGTGGTGGAGGGCCTGGCGGGCGGTCAGCCGGCGGGGGTCGCCGGTGGCGGACTTCTGCACGAGCGCGGTGAGCGCCATGGACTCCCACACGTCCAGGGTGTTGTTGGAGGCCGCGCCGTCGGTGGCGAGCCCCACCGGGATGCCGAGGTCGGCCAGGAACCGTACGGGGGTGGGGTCCCAGGCGAACTTCAGATAGCCCCGCGGCGCGCTGGCGACGGCGACGCGGCCGGTGGCGGCGCGCAGCGCGGCGGCGTCGCGGTCGACGATGCCGGTGCCGTGGGCGATGAGGACGTCGACGTCGAGCAGGCCCACGCGGTGCAGGATCTCGACGGGGGTGGCGCCGTGCCGGGCGAGGCTGTGTTCGGTCTGGGCGCGGCTCTCGGCGGCGTGCAGATGGACGAGCAGGCCGTGGTCGCGGGCGAGTTCGGCGGTGGCGGCGAGGTCGGCGTCGTCGACGGTGTACGGGGCGTGCGGGGCGAGGCAGGTGGTGACGCGGCCCTCGGCGGCGCCCGCGCGGCGGAGCGCGAAGTCCAGGGACGCCTCCCGGCCGCCGGGCCCCTGCGAGGAGAAGTATGCCTGTCCGAGCACGGCACGCAGACCGGTTTCGGCGACGACGTCGGCGACGGTGTCCATGGCGAAGTAGTGGTCGGCGAAGGTGGTGACGCCGCCGCGGATCAGCTCGGCGCAGGCGAGCCGGGCGCCGAGCTCCACGTCGCGCTCGCGGAGGTTGGACTCGATGGGCCACACGCGGTCGTTGAACCACTCCTCCACGGGCAGGTCCTCGGCGGCCCCGCGCAGGGCCACCATCGGCGCGTGCGTATGGCAGTTGATCAGGCCGGGCAGGGCGGCCTGCCCGCGTGCGTCGAGGCGTTCGACGGCGTCGATCCCGGCGGCCGCCGCGGCGGTGGTGACGTCACTGATCACGCCGGAGCGGACGACGACGGCGGCGTCCTCGGCGAAGGCGATGCCCTCCGCCGGGTCGTGGACGAGGACGGTGCAGCCGCTGATGACGAGGTCGGCGGGGGCGGGGGGCGCTGTCATCCGTTCACGGTACGGGGCGCGGGCCGTTCCGGCAGGGGTGCGGGGCGGGCCCGGGGCGGGTGCGGGGCAGGTCCGGCGCGGGTGCGGGGCAGGTCCGGCGCGGGTGCGGGGCAGGTCCGGCGCGGGCGCCGGGCGGGGTCCAGCAAGGGCGCACGGCCGCTCCGGCCCGGACACGCGCCCCTCGCGGCCCGACCACCGCACGCGCGCCCGCCACCCGAAGGGCCCGCCACACCCCAAGGGGCAGCCACCACTCCCCGAAAAGGCCACTGAGCCCGGACAGGCCGCCGAGCCCGAGCCCCCAGACCCGAAGGCGCCGCCCTAACCGCGCGGCAGCACCGTCGACAGCACCCCCGGCAGCGGATACCAGTCCGCCGACACGACGCTGGCGTGGCGGCGGGCGAGCAGGGTGACCCGGTCGCGGGCCTGGGTCTCGGTCGGGCGGGTGCCGTCGATGGCGGGCGGCACCTTGTGGGCGTCGGTCATGACGACCAGGTAGCCCCGGTCGGCGTACCACTTCGTGTCGACGGACCCGCCCGCGTACACCGACGCGTCCCCGTCGAACAGCACGAACCACGGCCGGATCGAGGCGTCCGCGTACCGCGTGCGCGGGTCGCCGGATGCGGCGCCGAGCACGGCGGGGAAGGCAGCGGCGTCGCCGAGTCCGCCCGCGGCGGCCAGGTCCCGCAGGTGGGTGGCGTACTCGCGGTCGGTCCACAGGGTGTCGACCGGGTTGTTCTGCTCGACGGTGCCGGGGATCAGTTCGACGACGAACTTCCCCGCGAGCGCGGACCGGCCGGGCCAGCCCTTGGCGCGGACGGCCGCGTCGAGCGTCTGCCCGCCCGTCGCGAGGTCGCCGGGCCGGTACAGGGCGTCCCCGAGCCCGGTGCGCAGCAGCGCGTCGAGGTCGGCGGGGCCGCGCCCGTGGCGCGCCTGGAAGCCGTCCTTCAGCTCGATCTTGAGGAGCACGGGCCGGTGCCCCGGGTGGGCGTCGTGCCAGGCCCTGAGGTCCGCCAGGCAGCCGTCGAGCCGCTGGTCGCGCGGCTTGGTGCGCAGTTCCTCGGGCCGCTGCGCGTTCTCGCAGTTGTTGTCGTTGCCGAGGGGGTTGCCGTGCGAGACGCGCCAGCCGCGGCCGAAGGCGTTGGTCCACACGTCGAGTTCAAGCATGGCGGCGCCGGAGTCGAGCGCGTCGGCGAGGTAGGGGTACTTGGCCTTCTCGTACGCGTTGTGCAGGCCCACCCCGGTGGTCGCGGCGTACGAGGGGTCGTCCGTGGCGGTGGTCCGGGGCTGTGCCGCCACCGGTGTCCCCGCGAGCACCCCCGCGGCGACACACCCCGCCACCACCCCGCGTACCGCCTTCCGCACCGTCACCGCGCGCACAACCGTCCCCTTCCGCACCACTGATGGAATCCGCTGATCAGGTCCGCTGATCAAGCCCACGGAAACGTACGGGATTGACGTGGCGTCACGGAAGACGGCTCTTTACGGCCACCCGGCACGGCGTGGCCGTCGCGCACCCCCCGCGGCCCCTACTGTGGTCGACCGCCACCGGACACACCGCCACCCGTCGCACCACCGCCGGACACACCATCGCCGGACACACCTCCACCGGCCGCATCATCACCAGCCGCACCACCACCGATCGCACCACCCCCGGCCGCACCCCCCCCCGACCGCACCAGCCACCACCACAGCCACACGCCCGCCGACGGAGCCCGCGGGCAGAGGTCCACCCCCCTGCCCCGCCCGACCACGGAAAGGCCCCCGCCATGCCCCTCACCCTCACGCTCACCGGCCCCCGCCTGGCCCTGGCGGCGACGGCCGCCGCGCTCGCGGTCGGTGCGCCCACCGCGTACGCGGCGCTCGACGGCGACCAGCCGCGGCCCGCGGCCGCCGGCGCGACGCAGTCCCGGGGCGAGCCCTACGTCGAGACCCACCTGTTCTTCGGCACCGCACGCCCCGACGGCGGCCCCGCCGTCACGGACAAGCAGTTCATGCGGTTCGTCGACACCGAGGTGACACCGGGCTTCCCCGACGGCCTGACCATCCAGCAGGGCCGCGGCCAGTGGAAGGACCGCAGCGGCACGATCGAGCGGGAGCGCAGCTACGAGCTGATCCTGCTGTACCCCACGGCCCAGGCCGGGCGGCGCGACAAGCTCATCGAGGAGATCCGCTCGGACTACGAGAAGAAGTTCGCGCAGGAGTCGGTGGGCCGGCTGGACGACCGGGCCCGGGTCGACTTCTGAGAGAGCGCGCCCCGGCCTGGCCCGGCCGGGGCGCTACCCGAGGTGCACGTCCCCCACGGTGTGCGCCTGGATCACGCCGCCGTGCTGCACCCCGCCGCTGATGGTGTTGCGCACGGTCCCGCCCCGGCCGTCGTCCCCGTACCCCAGCTCGTCGAGGAGTGCCCGCAGCTCCGCCGCCGCCTCGGGGTCCGCGCGCAGCGCCCGCCGCATCCGGGCGCGCCACTCGGCCCGTACGTCGTCCGCGGCCGCGCCGTCCCCGGCGTCCTGGGCCGCGGTGAACTCGGCCCGGGCCGCGTCGAGTTCGCGCCCCACCGCGTCCTCACCGGCGCCGCCCCGCCGCCCGAGGAGGGCCGCGACGCGCCCGCGCGCGGCGGCCCACCCGTCCCCCACCATCGCCTGCACGAGCGCCGTAGCACCGGACGCCGCGAGGGCGGCCAACTCTGCGTCCACGGGGTCTCCTTCGTCAGGGGCCGACAGCGGTCGGCGGCCGCTTCACGTCAACGGTAGCCGCGTGTCCGGCAGTTGGTGTTGCGCGCCGCCCACATCCGGTAGGAAACTTTCCTAACAATTCTCGGTCGAGCCCATTGACCTGCTCATGACCAGTGGCCACCATTCCTGTCACGGCCCCGCGGACCGCCGGTGCACAGCCCGTGCACCGCCCCGCGCGCCGCTTCCGCACGCCCCCTCCCGCACCCCCCACCCAGGAGACGGACATGCCGCAGACACCCGACGCCACGAACCGCGACGCCACGAACGGCGACGCCGCGAGCGAGCCCGGCGCCGCCACCGCCGAGACCGCCACGGGCACCACCACCGACACCGGCCCCGCCGCCGGCCACCGTGCGCGCCGCGCCCGCCGGCTCGTGCCCGTGGCCGCCGCCACCGCGCTCGCCGTCACCGGAGGGCTGCTGCTCTGGTCCCCCGCCGGGGAGGCCGGCGCCAGTCCCAGCCGGGCGGCCGCCGCGTTCTCCGCCGTAGCCGTCGGCGACATCGCCGAGCAGTGCACCAAGAGCGACAGCGACTGCGCGCACCCGAAGACCGCCGCGCTCGTGCAGCGGCTCAACCCGGACTTCGTGATGACCATGGGCGACAACCAGTACGACGACGCCCGGCTCAAGGACTTCCAGAAGTACTACGCGACCACGTGGGGCGCCTTCAAGGACAAGACGCGGCCGGTGCCGGGGAACCACGAGACGTACGACCCGGCGGGCCCGCTCAAGGGGTACAAGAGCTACTTCGGGTCCGTCGCCTACCCCGACGGCAAGAGCTACTACAGCTTCGACAAGGGCAACTGGCACTTCATCGCGCTGGACTCCAACAGCTTCGACGACCGCGCGCAGATCGACTGGCTCAAGCGGGACCTCGCCGACAACGACAAGAAGTGCGTGGCCGCGTACTTCCACCACCCGCTGTTCTCCTCCGGCGGGCACGGCAACAACCCCGTCGGCAAGCCCGTGTGGAAGCTGCTGCGCGGCGCGAGGACGGAGCTCGTGCTCGGCGGGCACGACCACCACTACGAGCGGTTCGCGCCGCAGGACGAGAACGGGAAGGCCGACGCGAGCAAGGGCATCGTCGAGGTCATCGCCGGGACCGGCGGCGCCAACCCGTACAAGATCGAGGAAGTGCAGCCCCACAGCCAGAAGCGGATCACCAACGTCTACGGCGTGGTGCAGTTCGACTTCAGGGACGACGGGTACTCGTGGAAGCTCGTCGGCACCGACGGGTCCACGAAGGACACCAGCCCCGCCTACTCCTGCCGCTGACGCCGGACCCGGTCCCCGCCCATGTATCTGGCCAGTACGGACGCGGTCGCCACCGCCGCGGGCAACCGCCGCACGCGCGGCCGCGTCACCGGTCCCGTCCTCGCGCTCGGCGCGGTCAGCCTCGTCACGGACATCTCCTCGGAGATGGTCGCCGCCGTGCTCCCGCTCTACTTCGTGCTGGGGCTCGGGCTCTCCCCGCTCCAGTTCGGCTTCCTCGACGGGCTGTACAACGGGGTGACGGCCGTCGTCCGGCTGCTCGGCGGGTACGTCGCCGACCGGCGCGGCGGGCACAAGGCCGTCGCCGGCTCCGGCTACCTGCTGTCCGCGCTCTCCCGGCTCGGGCTGCTGCTCGCGGGCGGGGCCACCGCCGGGATCGGCGCGGCCCTGGCCGCGGACCGGCTCGGCAAGGGCGTCCGCACCGCCCCGCGCGACGCGCTGATCTCCCTGCACAGCCCGCCCGACGCCCTGGGCCGCGCCTTCGGCGTGCACCGGGCGATGGACACGGTCGGCGCGCTGCTCGGCCCGCTCGCGGCGTTCGCGCTGCTGTGGGCGACGGCGGACGCGTACGACGCCGTGTTCGTCGTCAGCTTCTGCTTCGGGCTGTTCGGGGTGCTGCTGCTCGTCGCGTTCGTCCCCGCGGGCCCGCCGTCGCCGGAGCGCTCCCCCGGCGCCGGGCGCGCCGGCCGCAGGGCGCGCGCGGCCGCAGGGGCCCGCTCCGCCCTCGCCCTGCTCCGCCACCGCGCCTTCCGGCGGGTGTGCGGCGCCGCCGCGCTGCTCGGCGCCGCCACCGTCGGCGACGCCTTCCTGTACCTGCTGCTCCAGCGGCGGCTCGACTTCGCGGAGAGCTGGTTCCCGCTGCTTCCGCTCGGCACCGCCGCCGTGTACCTGCTGCTCGCCGTCCCCGTGGGGCGGCTCGCCGACCGGTTCGGGCGCCGCGGGCCGTTCCTCGCGGGGCACGCCGCGCTGCTCGCCGCGTACGCGCTGCTGCTCCTGCCGACCGGCGGCCGGACGCTGCTCGTCGGGGTGCTGCTCGCCCTCGGGGTGTTCTACGCCGCCACCGACGGCGTCCTGATGGCGCTCGTCGCCCCGTACGTGCCGCCGGACCGGCGGGCCAGCGGCATGGCCGTGGTGCAGACCGGCCAGGCGCTCAGCCGCCTCGTCGCCGCCGCCGGGTTCGGTGCCGCCTGGACGCTGTGGGGCGTCGGCACCGCGCTGGCCTGCGCGGCCCTCGCGCTCACGGCGGCCATCGCGGGCGCGGCGGCCCTGCTGCCCCGGACCGGCTCCTCCGCTCCCCCCGCCGGTGCCCGCGCCTCGGAAAGGACCGCGTGACCGTATGAACGCCTTCCCGCACGTCTCCCCCAAACTGCGCGTCCTCGCCGTCTCGGTGGCCGCCGCCGTCCTCGCCACCGTGGCGGTCACCTACACCGTGCGCGCCGCCCACGACGCCCAGCCCACCGCCGCCACCTCCGCGTTCGCCCTCGACCGGGGACACCTGTACTTCCGCTCCACCGAGGCGGGCGCGGGCCGTGTCGCCCGGCTGCCCCTCACCGGCGCGGGGCGGCGCACCACCGACGGCCCCTCCTGCGAGCGCTTCCACGCGTCCGGCGGCACCGGCCTGTGCCTGCTGCGCCGCCCCGGCATCCCGCCCAAGGCGTACGCCGTCGTCCTGGACGGCAGGCTGCGGGAGAAGCGCCGGATCGCGCTGCCGGGCATCCCGAACCGGGCCCGCGTGTCGGCGTCCGGCCGGATGCTGTCGTGGACGATGTTCACCACCGGCGACTCCTACGCGGGCGGCGGCGCGTCCTTCTCGACCCGCACCTCCCTCCTCGACACCCGCACCGGCTACCTGATCAAGAACATGGAGGAGATCCCGCTCACCCTCGGCGGCCGCCGGTACCACTCCCCCGACGTCAACTACTGGGGCGTCACCTTCGCCCGCGACGACAACCGCTTCTACGCCACCGTCTCGACGCGCGGGAAGACGTACCTCGTCCGCGGCGACCTGCGGAAGTGGACCGCCGAAACCCTCCGCGAGAACGCCGAGTGCCCGTCCCTGTCCCCCGACGGCACGCGCCTCGCCTTCAAGAAGCGGGTCCGGGGCGGCACGAAGGACCCCTGGCGGCTGTACGTCCTGGACCTGCGCACGATGCGCGAGCGCCCGCTCGCCGAGGACCGCTCCGTCGACGACCAGGCGGCGTGGCGCGACGACGGCACCCTGGCGTACGCCCTGCCGGGCCGCGACGGGCGGAAGTCGGACATCTGGACGGTGCCCGCCGACGGCTCCGGCCGCCCGGAACTGCTGGTGCCGGGCGGGAGTTCACCGGCGGTGGTGCGCTGAGCCCGACGCCGCGCGCCCCGGGGGCGCGGCACGCGCCGGGGGCGCGCGGAACGCGGCTGCGGCGCCGTGCCGGAGGGGCGCGACATGCGGGTGCGGCGCCGTGCCGGAGGCGTGTGAAATTCAGGTGCGGGCGCGGGCGCGGACCCGGAGGATGCGGCCATGGCCACCCACCGCACCGTCGTCCCGTCCCTCTTCCCTCCCCCGGGCTACGCCCACGCCGCCGTCGTCGAGGCCGGGACCCGGCTCGCCTTCATGGCCGGTTCCGTGCCGCTGGACGCCGACGGCGCGCTCGTCGGCGCGGGCGACGTCGCGGCGCAGACCCGGCAGGTCGTCGCCAACCTCGACGAGGCCCTGCGCGCCGTCGGCAGCGACCTGTCCCAGGTGGTGGCGAGCACGGTGTACGTCGTCGGGGACGAGCCCGGCGTCCTCAGCGAGGCCTGGGCGGTCGTCCGCGCCTCGGGGCTGCTCGCGACCGAGCCGCACACGTCCACGCTGCTCGGCGTGACGGTCCTCGGCTACCCCGGGCAGCTCGTGGAGATCACCGCCACGGCCGTCGTACCGGAAGGCACCGGCGCGTGACGGCAGGACCGGCGACGGTCACCCTGCGCCCGGCCACCGCCGCCGAAGGACCCGCCGTCGCCGAGGTCTACCTGCGCGCGTACGACGCGGCCCTGCCGACCGTGCGGCGCGCCCACACCGACGACGAGGTGCGGGACTTCTTCCGCCACGTGGTGGAGCGCGGCACCACGTGGGTCGCCGAGGAGGCGGGCGCGGTGGTCGGGATGATGGTCCTGGACGGCACCGAGCTGAGCCAGCTCCACCTCGCCCCCGACCGGCGCGGCCGCGGCATCGGCGACCGCTTCGTCGCGCTCGCCAAGGAGCGCTCCCCGAGCGGTCTGTCGCTGTGGACGTTCCAGGTCAACGCGCCCGCCCGGCGCTTCTACGAGCGCCACGGCTTCACCGCCGACCGCTGGACGGACGGCGACAACGAGGAGGGCGTGCCGGACGTGCGCTACGTCTGGCGCCCCTGACCCGCCGACGGGACCGGCCTCAGACCAGGGAGTTGCGGGCCAGCTCCAGGGCGTACCGGGGCCACCACCGGCCCGCCGCGGGCCCGCCCCGGCAGGTGCCGTCGGACTCGCCGGGGCGCTTGATCCACAGGTAGGCGTCGACGGCGGGGTCGCCGGTGCGGGTCGTGGGCGCCCTGCCGAGGGCGCGGCCGGGCGGATTGCACCACGGCTCGTCGCCCTCGTACGGGCCGTTGCCGTTGCGGCTGGAGTCGATGACGAAGTGCGGCTCGCCGCCGAGGGCCCGGGCGAGCTCGTGCCCGTACGCGGCGCTCACCTCGTCGGTGTGGAAGTTGGACACGTTCAGGGCGAAGCCGTCGGCGCGCTCGACGCCCGCCAGCCGCAGCGGCGTGACCAGCCGGCGCACCTGCGGGATCCACCCGGCGTTGCCGGCGTCGAGGTACACCCGGGTGCCCGCCTGCCGCTTGAGCCGGTCCACGGCGTACGCGAGCAGTTCGTACCGCTCCTCGTCGTCGGCCCCCTCGCAGTCCTCCGCCACCGCGTGCGCGACGGCGTCCGGCTCGACGACCACGTACGCGCCGTGCGGGCCGAGCGCGGCCGCGAAGTCGTCGATCCACCGCCGGTAGTGGTCGCCGTCGCTCGCGCCCCCGGCCGAGTACGCGCCGCAGTCGCGGTCCGGGACGAAGTACGCGACGAGCACGGGGACGCGCTCCGCCTCGGCCGCCCGCTCGACGACGGACCGCACCCGGGGTCCGGGGTCGTCCTGGCTGAACCACTCGGCCTGGGCCCGTACGGAGATGCGGGCCAGCGTCCAGGCGTCGGCGAACCGCCCCTGGCGGCTCCACGCGGCGGCCTGCCGGGCGGCGCCGGTGTCCGGGTTCACCCAGAAGGAGACGTCGTCGTCGCCCTCGTCCCGGTCGGGAGCCGGGGCCGGGGCGGCGGCGAGGGCGGCCAGCGCGAGGACGGCGACGACGAGGCGGCGGGCGGCAGGCAGGAACGACATCCGGGCTCCCGGGAAGGGTCTGGGCCCGGCCGACGGGTGCGGCCGGGCGCGGAGGACGGGGGACAACGGGGCGCGGCGGACGGGGCCGACCGCGCCGGGGGTGGACGGTGGGTCCGGGAAGCTGCGACCCGGTGGAGCCGAAGCGCGACCCGGAGAGCGGTGGCCCGGCGGGCCCGGAACGCGGCGACCCGGCAGGCCCGGAACGTGGCGACCCAGCAGGCCCGAAGAACGGCGACCCGGCAGGCCCGGGGAACGGCGGCCCGTCACGTCACCACCGCGCCCAGTGCCACGAACCCGCAGACGAGCACGGCGAGCAGCGCCAGCAGTGGCCACACGAACCGCAGGTAGGCGTCGTAGCCGACCTTCGCCAGCGCCACCCCGCCGATCGTCACGGCGGTGGTCGGCACCCACAGGTTCATCCACCCGCTGGCCGCGGTCCAGGCGGTGACGACGACCGACCGCGGCACCCCGGCGAAGTCCGCGAGCGGCACGAGGATCGGCATGGCGAGCGTGGCGTGCCCGGACGTGGACGGGATGAGGAAGGCCAGCGGCAGGTTGACCAGGAACACGGCGACCGCGAACACCGCGGACGAGGTGTCCTCGACCACGCCCTCGATCGAGTGCAGCACGGTGTCCGTGACCCGCGCGTTGTTCATGACGGCCGTGACCCCGCGCGCCAGGACGATCACCAGGGCGGGCGTGAGGAAGTCGGCCGCGCCGCGGACGACCGTGGCGCTGAGTTCCTGCTCCCCCATCCGGGCGACCAGGCCCACGAGCACCGCCGCGCACAGGAACAGGGCCGCCAACCGCGGGAAGGACCAGCCGAGTTCGAAGCCGTACGGCGCGGCGTCCGCGTCCCCGGTCAGCGCGCTCGACCAGGGCACCACCGCGAAGATCATGAAGGCGAAGACGAGGGCGACCACCACGAGCACGGTCCGGTGCAGCCGGGTCAGCGGCGGCGCCTCCGCGGCCGCCCGCCCGGCGCCGGCCCGCTCGCGGTCGCCGGGCAGGAAGCCGCTGAGCGAGCGCCCCGGGTCCTTCCGTACGCGCCGCGCGTACCGGAGGACGTACGCGACCGTCACCCCCGTCAGGACCAGCCACATCACCCCGCGCAGCACGATGCCGTCGCCGAGCGGGACGTCCGCGGCCGAGGAGGCCACGCCCGTCGCGAACGGGTTGACGGTCGAGCACAGCACGCCGATGCCCGCGCCCGGGATGATCACGCCGACGGCGGTCATGCGGTCGTAGCCGAGGGCCAGCATCAGCGGCACGACCAGGCCGTAGAACCCGAGCGTCTCCTCGGCGAAGCCCTCCACCGTCCCGAGGAGGGAGAAGACCACCATGACGCCCGCGATGAGCAGCGCGCCGCGCTCGCGCAGCCGGTGGGCGAGGCGGCCGATGCCGCGGTCGAGGGCGCCGGTGGCGAAGACGACGGTGATGAACGCGCCGATCGCGAGGACGAAGAGGAACACGCCCGCGCTGCCGTACAGCTCCCCGGTGAGGTCGGGCCCGACCCGGCCGGACTCGGGGTCGCGCACGCCGTACAGGCCGTTGACGGGCGCCAGGAACAGCTCGTCGAGCCGGTCGGTGACGGACTGGTCGCCGGGGACGCGGTGGTAACTGCCCTGGACGGGCGCACCCTTGTCGTCGCGGTCGTAGACCCCGGACGGGACGAGGAAGGCGAGCAGCCACACCGCCACGGTGACGACCACCAGCACGGTCAGGGCGCTGGGGAAGGTGAACTTCGCCCGCGGCGCGGGCCCTTCACCGCCGGGCGCGGGCTCTTCACCGCCGGCCGCGGGCCCTTCGCCGCCGGGCGGGGGTGGCGGGGCGCTCATGCGCGGCCCCCGCGGGAGCCGTCCGCCGGCCCTTCGGCCGTGGGGGCGGGCTCTTGGGGCGTCATGGGCAGCACCTCCGCATCCTCCGCACCGGCTGGGGCGCACGCTTTGCCACGATAAGCCCGCATTATCGGGTGCGGTGGCACGCGGATGACGGACGGCTCGCCGGTCGCCCCGGGCACCCGCACCGATGTCGCATTAAGGTCGGCACATGGCTTCGGAGACTTCGGGAGGCGACGCGGCGGGCGGCACCGTGCGCGTCGACAGTTGGATCTGGTCGGTACGCCTGGTCAAGAGCCGGTCGATGGGCGCGGCGGCCTGCAAGGGCGGCCACGTCAGGGTGAACGGCGAGCGGGTCAAGCCCGCCCACGGCGTGAAGCCCGGCGACGAGGTCCGGCTGCGCCAGGCCCAGGGCCGCGAGCGGGTCGTGGTCGTCAAGCGCCTGATCCGCAAGCGCGTGGGGGCGCCCGTCGCCGTGGAGTGCTACGTCGACAACAGCCCGCCGCCGCCCCCGCGCGAGGCCGTGGCCCCGGCGGGCGTCCGCGACCGGGGCGCCGGCCGCCCGACCAAGCGGGACCGCCGCGAGCTGGAGCGGCTGCGGGGCGTGCTGGGCCGGAAGGACGGTCCCTCGGACGCGTGAGGGCGGAGGCCGCGGCCACCGCCCCCGGCGTCGCGTCCTCCGCCCCCGGGCACGGCGTCGCGGCCCCCACCCCCGGGCACGGCGTCGCGTCCTCCGCCCCGGGCACGGCGCCTACAGCGCGAACCAGCCGTCGCCGCCGTACCAGTGGCCGCCCGCGCGCAGATGGTCCCCGACGGCGCGCTCCACGCGGGTGCGCCGGGGCAGCCGGTCCACCGGCAGGTCGCGGTCGCCGAAGACGAAGCCGATGGGGACGGTGTCGTCCGGCTCCTCGTCGGCTCCCCTGGGGACGAGCCGGAAGCGGTCCTGGAAGCGCACGATGTTCGCGTCGGCGGGCAGGTAGCGCCGCAACTGGGGGTCGAGGAGCCACGAGTGGCACACCGCGACCT
Organism: Streptomyces longispororuber; assembly: GCF_014656095.1. Classification (GTDB taxonomy): domain Bacteria; phylum Actinomycetota; class Actinomycetes; order Streptomycetales; family Streptomycetaceae; genus Streptomyces; species Streptomyces longispororuber. Next base: position 9,843 of record NZ_BNBT01000062.1, on the reverse strand, counting down.
CGTAGCGCTCGTCGGGGAAGTGGCGCCGGAAGAAGTCCCGGGCGAGCGCCACCGACCGGTCGCACGCCGCGGGCGGGAGCGGGCCGTGGAAGTCGGGTATGTGCACGCTCAGGCAGCGGTCGTCGGGGCCGAGCGCGCGGCCGTCCCGGGCGACGGCCTCCGCCATGCGCGCGCCGAGCCGCGCCCGCTGGAACTGCAGCCGCCCGAGCTGGTAGAGCTCGCCCCGGAAGTGCAGCGCGTTCCAGCCGGGCACCGGGACGCCCCGGCCGCCGTGGCCCCTGCGGTGGACGGCCATGTGCCGCCCGAGGTCGGCGAGGGTGCGGCGGGCGACGTCGTCGGGTATGCCGCGGCGGCGGTGGTAGGCGCGCACGTGCGGCAGCGCGGCGAGGAACACGAACACGTAGAAGCAGGTGCCGAGCTCGCCGAGCTCCTCCGGCAGGACCGGCGTCCGCGGCTGCCCGCCGGGCTCGCCCAGGTCCCGTACGAGCGCGTCGGCGCAGCGTGCGAGGAGCCAGCGGGTGTCGTCGTGGCCCAGGACGTGCGCGCGCAGGGCGACGAGCGCGTTGACGTCCTCGTGGGGCACGGCCAGGTCGAGCAGGACCTCGGGCAGGTCGTCGGGGTCCGGCAGGACCACCTCGGTCCGCGGCTCCCCCGCCTCCCGCAGCTCCTTCAGCCACGCGGCGAGCCCCTGGTCACTCTCCGCCGCGGCCCGCAGCACGTCCAGCACGGTCCCGCCCTTCCCTCGAATCGCCCCTTCCGCTCCGCCCGCGCCGGGGGGGACCCTGGAAGGAGAGGTGACGTCCGATGCGCACAGGCAGTGAACCGGTCACGGCACGCAGCCCCCTGCGCATGCGCTTCTGGTTCAGCGTATGGGGCTTGGTCTGGACGATTGCGGGCACGGTGGCCTTCGCGCTCGCCGGGCGCCCCGGCTGGGCGGCGGCGTGCGGCGCGCTGTGGCTCGTGGTCACCGTCGACCTGGTCCTGGTGCTGCGCCACATCCGGCAGGGGCCGCACTACCAGCCGGGCCGCGACGTGCCGCCGTACGAGCCGCCGGGGTCCTGAGCGGGGGCCCGCCGGGGCCGGGAGGGGGCCGCGTGGGAGCCCACCGGGGTCCCTGGCCAGGAGGGGCGGAGTGCGGGGCGGCCGGGGGGGCGGGGCCTCACGTGCTGCCGTCGGCGCCGTCCGCCCGGTCGAACCGCGCCGCCGCCAGGTACTCGGGCTGCGGGTCGAGCGCCGCCGCGAGCCGGAAGTGGCGGCGGGCCTGGTCGGGCCGCGCGGCGCGCTCATAGGTGCGGGCCAGCGCGAAGTGCGCGAACGCGTTGTCCGGCTCGCGCTCCAGGACGATGCTGAACTCCAGCTCGGCGGCGCGCAGTTGGGCGGAGGCGAAGAACGCGCGGGCCCGCAGCAGGCGCGCCGCCGTGTTCTCCGGGTGGGCGGCGATGACCTCGTCGAGGAGCTTCACCGCGCCGCGGGGGTCGCGTGCGGCGAGGAGCTGCTCCGCCGCGCGGAAGTCGATGACATGGCTCTCCGGACTGCGTTCGGGCACGCCGGACTCCTTCCCTTGCCTCCCCGGTGCAACGCCTCGGACGGGCACGCCTATTCCGGGCCCCGCACGGGCATGCGCCGCGTGCGGTGCGGCGTCTCGCACGGGCGTGCTCCGCGCACCGTACGGCGTCTCGCACGGGCCTGCTCCGCGCACCGGCTCCGGGCCGCCGGGGGCCGCGGTCCCGTCACGCCGTGAGCGCGGGTCACGCCGTGAGCGCGGGTCACGCCGTGAGCGCGAGGGCCAGGCCGAGGACCACCAGGCCCGCGCCCGCGGCGACGAAGGCGCGGTCGAGGCCGCGGCGTTCGCTGCCGAGCACCACCACGTCGCGCGGGTCGTCGGCGTCGTACGCGATCGGCACCCGCTGCCCGGCCCGCAGCGGCCGCCGCCGGGTCCCCGGGACCGGGGAGCCGACCTCCACGACCCGGCCGTCCGCCGTCTCGAACTGCAGCGTGGGCCGGTCCGCGCCCTGTCGTACGGCCTTGACCAGCGCCTCCGCCAGGGCCCCTGCCTCGGTGATGCGCCGGGTCCGCCACAGGCCGTACGCGCCCGCGAGCAGCGCCACGAGCCCGCCCAGCGCGGTGAACGACGCCAGGACGACCACGGGCCTCGCCCCCTCCCGGTGCGGCTAGGCGGACGCCCGCTTCCGCAGCTCCTGCCACACGGCGGCCACGCGCGGGGCGAGGTCGCCGAGGGGCCCGTCGTTGTCGATGACGATGTCGGCGACGGCGAGGCGCTTCTCGCGCGTCGCCTGCGCGGCCATGCGGGCGCGGGCGTCGTCCTCGGTCATGCCGCGCAGCCGCGTCAGGCGGTCGAGCTGGGTCTCGGGGCTCGCGTCGACGACGACCACGAGGTCGTACAGCGGCGCGAGGCCGTTCTCGGTGAGCAGCGGCACGTCGTGCACGACCACCGCGTCCGGCGCGGCGGCGCGCTCGAGTTCGGCGGAGCGGGCGCCGACCAGGGGGTGGACGATGCCGTTGAGCGTGGCGAGCTTCGCGGGGTCGGCGAAGACGATCGAGCCGAGCTTGGGCCGGTCCAGGGAGCCGTCCGCGGCGAGGACGTCCTCGCCGAAGGCCTCGACGACCCGGGCGAGCCCGTCCGTGCCGGGCGCCACCACCTCGCGCGCGATGCGGTCGGCGTCGATCAGGACGGCCCCGGACGCGACGAGCAGCCGGGACACCTCGCTCTTTCCGGCGCCGATACCGCCGGTCAAACCCACCTTCAGCATGACGGGCAGCTTAGGGCCTGGGCGCGGGGCCGTGGGGGGCCGTGCTCAGCCGTCGCCCTCACGCTCCGCCAGGAAGCGCTCGAACTCGCGGCCGATCTCGTCCGCCGACGGGATGTCCGCGGGTTCGGCGAGCATGTTGCCCCGCGCCTGGGCGCCGGCCGCCGCGTCGTACTGGTGCTCGAGGCCCTGGACGAGCGAGACCAGCTCCTCGTCGCCCTCCTGGATCTGCCGGTCGATCTCGGTCTGGGTGCGGTGGGCCTCCGTGCGCAGCGCGTGCGCGACGCCGGGCAGGACCAGGCCGGTGGCGGCGGTGATCGCCTCCAGGACGGTGAGGGCGGCGTCCGGGTAGGAGGACCGGGCCACGTAGTGCGGCACGTGGGCGGCGACGCCGAGGACGTCGTGGCCGGCCTGCGCCAGGCGGTACTCGACGAGGGCCTCGGCGCTGCCCGGGACCTGCGCCTCGTCGAAGGGGCTGGTGTGGCCGGGCACCAGGTCCGTGCGGTTGCCGTGCGGGGTCAGGCCGACCGGGCGGGTGTGCGGGACGCCCATCGGGATGCCGTGGAAGTTCACCGAGAGCCGGACGCCGAGCCGCTCGACGATCTCCTTGACGGCGGCGGCGAAGCGCTCCCACTCGATGTCCGGCTCGGGCCCGGAGAGCAGCAGGAAGGGCGCGCCGGTGGCGTCCTGGAGCAGCCGCACGTCCAGCGTGGGCTCCTCGTAGGCGCTCCAGCGGTCGCGGCGGAAGGTCAGCAGCGGGCGGCGGGCGCGGTAGTCCACGAGCCGGTCGTGGTCGAAGCGGGCCACGACCTGCCCGGGCAGGCTGTCCACGAGCCGCTCGACGACCTGGTCGCCGGTCTCACCGGCGTCGATGTATCCGTCGAAGTGGTAGAGCATGACAAGACCGGCCGACTCCTGGGCGAGCGCCATGTCGACGACCGCGAGCCCCTTGGGCTCCCACGCGTACAAACCCTGCGGATCAAGCACAGTGACCGCTCCTCCTCGTGTTCATAGAGCAGAACGCGCCCCGCGAGGCGGGCATTCCCCGCAGGCCAGATTCACAGGGTCGGTTGATATGCCGCTGACACAGCGCACACGCGCACCGGAGCCTGACCAGGAAGGCCCCGCGGACGGGCCGGGACTCCCCGAGCGTTCCCATCCATGAACTGCCCATCCACGTCGACGAGTTCGCACCGCGCCCCGCCCAACGCACGTCGTCGCACCCAGGGTTCTGGTACGGACCTTGACGCGGGTGCGCCCCAGCCCTACCGTCACGAAGCGGCAGGGTTCAGATCCCCGCCCAGAATTCACGTACAAGAATCCGCGCACAAGAATCCGCGTACAGGAACCCGACGGGAAGGCACCCCCCCATGCGCAGCCGCTCCCTGCTCACCCCCGCCCTGGCCGCCGCCGTCGCCGCGGGCTCTCTCACCCTCGGCCCGCACGCGTGGGCCGCGGCGCCCGCCGGCACCATCGAGGTCTCCACGGCCGCCCAGCTCAAGGCGGCCCTCGCGTCCGCCTCGCCCGGCGACACGATCCGCCTCGCCGACGGCACGTACACCGGGAACTTCAAGACTGCCGCCGCCGCGAGCGCCGGGTCCCGCATCACCCTGACCGGCTCCCCGAAGGCGGTCCTCAAGGCGGGCGGCGGCTACGGCCTGCACCTCGACGGCGCCTCGTACTGGACCGTCAAGGGCGTCACCGTGACCGGCGGCCAGAAGGGCATCATGATCGACGCGGCGCGGGGTGTCGTCGTGGACGGCGTCACGGTCCACGGCCTCGCCATGGAGGGGGTGCACTTCCGCAGGTCGAGCAGCGACGGCGTGATCAAGAACTCCCGGATATACGACACCGGGAACGACAACCGCGGCATGGGCGAGGGCGTGTACGTCGGCTCGGCGAACACCCTCTCCGACCGGAGTGACCACGTACAGATCCTGAACAACGTCATCGGTCCTGACGTCGGCGGTGAGGCCGTCGACCTCAAGGAGGGCACCAGGAACGGCCGCGTCGCGGGCAACACCTTCGACGGCCGGGGCCTGACGGGCAACCACTACGACGACTCGTGGGTCGACGTGAAGGGCAACGGCTACGTCATCGAGGACAACACCGGCAGGAACACCACGAACAACGGCTACGAGACCCACACCCAGCAGCCCGGCTGGGGCTGCGGCACGGTCTTCCGCGGCAACAGGTCGGACCTCACGGGCGCGACGGGCCCCCGGCAACTGGCGATCAACGTGACCAACCAGAGCGACACCTGCCGCACGACGGTCCACGCGAGCAACACGGTCACGTCCGGCAAGGGCCTGACGAACATCCCCGTGACGCCATAGCCCGAAGCCCCCGCCCCAAAGGGGGCGCGGGGAACTGCGCGACCAGCCCAAAGGGGCCCGCGGACGAGGAAGAAACGCGCGGCCCCCAAAAAAACGCCTGTGGGCCCGCACTCCGAAGAGTGCGGGCCCACAGTCACCTGCTAACGCCTAGAGGCGAGCCTCAGCTCTGGCCGCCGGCGAGCTTCTCGCGAAGCGCGGCCAGCGCCTCGTCCGAAGCCAGGGCGCCGGAGTTGTCCGGGCCCTCGGAGGAGTACGAACCGCCACCGGAAGCGGCCGGAGCCGCAGCCGCGGCGTCGCCGCCCTCGGCCGCCGCCTGGGCGTCGGCCTCGCGGGACTTGATGACCTGCGCCTGGTGCTGCTCGAAGCGCTGCTGGGCCTCGGCGTACTGGGTCTCCCAGGCCTCGCGCTGGGCCTCGTAACCCTCCAGCCAGTCGTTGGTCTCCGGGTCGAAGCCCTCGGGGTAGATGTAGTTGCCCTGGTCGTCGTAGGACGCGGCCATGCCGTACAGGGTCGGGTCGAACTCGACCGAGGCCGGGTCGGCACCGAAGGACTCGTTGGCCTGCTTCAGCGAGAGGCTGATGCGACGGCGCTCGAGGTCGATGTCGATGACCTTGACGAAGATCTCGTCGTTGACCTGGACGACCTGCTCCGGGATCTCCACGTGGCGCTCGGCCAGCTCGGAGATGTGGACCAGACCCTCGATGCCCTCGTCCACGCGGACGAACGCACCGAACGGAACCAGCTTCGTGACCTTGCCGGGCACGACCTGGCCGATCTGGTGGGTGCGGGCGAACTGCTGCCACGGGTCTTCCTGGGTCGCCTTCAGCGACAGGGAGACGCGCTCGCGGTCCATATCGACGTCGAGGACCTCGACGGTGACCTCCTGGCCGACCTCGACAACCTCGGACGGGTGGTCGATGTGCTTCCAGGACAGCTCGGAGACGTGGACGAGACCGTCGACGCCACCCAGGTCCACGAAGGCACCGAAGTTGACGATGGAGGAGACGACGCCGGAGCGCACCTGACCCTTCTGGAGGGTGGTGAGGAAGGTCTGGCGGACCTCGCTCTGGGTCTGCTCCAGCCAGGCGCGGCGGGACAGGACCACGTTGTTGCGGTTCTTGTCCAGCTCGATGATCTTGGCCTCGAGCTCCTTGCCCACGTAGGGCTGCAGGTCGCGGACACGGCGCATCTCGACCAGGGAGGCCGGGAGGAAGCCGCGGAGGCCGATGTCGAGGATGAGACCACCCTTGACGACCTCGATGACGGTACCGGTGACGATCCCGTCCTCTTCCTTGATCTTCTCGATGGTGCCCCAGGCACGCTCGTACTGGGCGCGCTTCTTCGAGAGGATCAGGCGGCCTTCCTTGTCCTCCTTCTGGAGGACGAGGGCCTCGATCTCGTCACCGACGGCGACGACCTCGTTCGGGTCGACGTCGTGCTTGATGGAGAGCTCGCGGCTCGGGATGACGCCTTCGGTCTTGTAACCGATGTCGAGCAGGACCTCGTCCCGGTCGACCTTCACGATGACGCCGTCGACGATGTCGCCGTCGTTGAAGTACTTGATCGTCTCGTCGATCGCGGCGAGGAAGGCTTCCTCGTTACCGATGTCGTTGACCGCAACCTGCGGGGTGGTGGCGGTGGTCTCGGTGCTGCTCGTCATGTGGGAAAGGGCTCCGGTACGGACATTGAAGTCGTAGGTACTGCTTACGCCGGAGCCCGTTTCGCTCTGCAGAAGCCGGACAGCCTAGGAGGCGCCCTACTTCCCGGGTTCCCAAAGGAAACGGAAGGCGCCTCGACAACCGAGGGGACATACAACAGACGCGAGCGCAACCTGCTATGTCTGAGGAACGCAGGCCCGCAGCGCAACTTGTAGCATACGGGGGCTGCCGGACAGGGTCAATGCGCGAAGGCGCACACCCGGGGCGGATCGCCGCATTCCCGGCACAAAACCAGTTACAAGAGGCCACACGGGCCGCAGCGCGCCCTGCCGCGCCGCGCCCGGACGGCAGCGCCCCGCAGCGTACCGACCAGGGAGCAGATCATCCAAGAGTCCGCCGCACCCGAGCCCGAGGCCACGCGCCGTGCCGCCGACGTCACCGAAAGTGTGCGCGCCAACCGCGGCTGGTGGGACCGGAACGCCGACGAGTACCAGACCGAGCACGGCACGTTCCTCGGTGACGACCGCTTCGTCTGGGGCCCCGAGGGGCTCGACGAGGTGGAGGCGGAGCTGCTCGGCCCGGCGGAGGAGCTGAAGGGCAAGACCGTCCTGGAGATCGGCGCGGGCGCGGCCCAGTGCGCGCGCTGGCTGGCCGGGCAGGGCGCCCGCCCGGTGGCGCTCGACCTCTCGCACCGCCAGCTCCAGCACGCGCTGCGCATCGGCGGCGACTTCCCGCTGGTGTGCGCCGACGCGGGCGCGCTGCCCTTCGCGGACGGCTCCTTCGACCTGGCGTGCTCCGCCTACGGGGCGCTGCCGTTCGTCGCGGAGCCGGTGCGGGTCCTCAAGGAGGTGCGGCGGGTGCTGCGGCCCGGCGGCCGGTTCGTGTTCTCGGTGACGCACCCGATCCGCTGGGCGTTCCCGGACGAGCCGGGCCCCGAGGGCCTGACGGTGGCGGCCTCGTACTTCGACCGCACCCCGTACGTGGAGCAGGACGAGGACGGCCGCGCGGTCTACGTCGAGCACCACCGGACGGTTGGCGACCGGGTGCGGGACGTCGTCGCCGGCGGGTTCCGCCTGGTGGACCTGGTGGAGCCGGAGTGGCCCGCGTGGAACACCCAGGAGTGGGGCGGCTGGTCCCCGCTGCGCGGCAACCTGATCCCCGGCACGGCGGTCTTCGTCTGCGAGCGGGACTGAGGCGCGCGCACGGCGCACGGGTGGCCGGACCGGAGTGCGGCTCGCGCCCGCGCGCGGGGGTGGCTCGGCCGAAGCGAGGCCCGCGCCCGCGCGCGGGGTGCTTCCGGGCCCGTACGACACTGGGTGGGTGATCCGTGACGCCGCTCTTGACCTGCCCGTGCGTGAGGCGCTGCCCGCGCTGCGCGACGCCCTGGAGGGGTCCGGTGCCGCCGTGCTGTGCGCGCCGCCGGGCACCGGCAAGACGACGCTCGTGCCACTGGCGCTCGCGGGCCTGACCGGCGAGGGCCCCCGGCACCGCGTCCTCGTCGCCGAGCCGCGGCGCATCGCCGCGCGCGCCGCCGCCCGGCGCATGGCCTGGCTGCTCGGCGAGAAGCCAGGCGACAGGGTCGGCCTGACGGTGCGCGGGGAGCGCGTGGTGGGGCCGCGCACGCGCGTGGAGGTCGTCACGACCGGCGTGCTGTTGCAGCGGCTGCAACGCGACCAGGAGCTGCCCGGCGTCGACGTCGTGATCATCGACGAGTGCCACGAGCGGCACCTGGACGCGGACACCGTGGCGGCGTTCCTCGTCGACGTACGCGAGACGCTCCGCCCCGACCTGCGGCTGATCGCCGCGTCGGCGACGACGGACGCGGCGGGCTGGGCGCGGGTCCTCGGCGGCGCGCCCGTGGTGGAGGCGGCGGGGACCGCGCACCCCGTGGAGGTCGTGTGGGCGCCCCCGGCGCGCCCGGTGCGCCCGCCGCACGGCCTGCGCGTGGACCCGGCGCTGCTCGCGCACGTGGCCTCGGTGGTGCGGCGGGCCCTGGAGGAGCGGGACGGGGACGTGCTGTGCTTCCTGCCGGGGGTCGGCGAGATCGGCCGGGTGGCCGGACAGCTCGGCGGCCTGGACGGGGTGGAGGTCCTCCAGGTGCACGGGCGGGCCCCGGCCGCGACGCAGGACGCGGTGCTCGCCGGGGGCGAGCGGCGGCGCGTGGTGCTCGCGACGTCCGTGGCCGAGTCGTCCCTGACGGTGCCCGGGGTGCGGGTCGTCGTCGACGCGGGCCTGGCCCGGGAGCCGCGCGTGGACCACGCGCGGGGCCTGAGCTCCCTGACGACGGTACGGGCTTCGCAGGCGGCGGGGCGGCAGCGGGCGGGGCGGGCCGGGCGTGAGGCGCCGGGCACCGTGTACCGGTGCTGGTCGCAGGCGGAGGACGGGCGGCTGCCGCGGTTCCCCGCCCCGGAGATCAAGGTCGCGGACCTGACGGCGTTCGCCCTGCAGACGGCGTGCTGGGGTGACCCGGACGCGTCCGGGCTCGCGCTGCTCGACCCGCCGCCCGGCGGCGCCATGGCGGCGGCCCGGGAGGTTCTGACCGCCGTCGGCGCGGTCGACGGGGCGAGCGGCCGGGCCACCGAGCGGGGGCTGCGGCTGTCCCGGGTGGGCGTGCACCCGCGCCTGGCGCGGGCCCTGCTCGCCGCGGCGCTCGCGCTCGGCGCCCACCGGGTCGCCGAGGCCGTCGCCCTGCTGAGCGAGGAGCCGCCCCGGGAGTACGGGGACGACTTGGCGGCGGCCCTGCGGGAGGCCCGGCGCGGGGGCGACGGGTATGCCGCGCGGTGGCGGGCGGAGGTGTCGCGGCTCTCCGCCGCCGTGGGTACCGCGGGGGTTGCCCGCACGGCCGCCGGTGGCGCGGCGGCGGACGGGCTCCGCCCCGCCACGGCCGAGGCGCCCGTCCGCGGTGACGAGGGCGTGCTCGGGCTCGTGGCCGCGCTCGCCTTCCCCGAGCGCGTCGCCCGGCGCACCGGCGAGGGGGCGTACCTCATGGCGGGCGGGACCCGGGCCGAGCTTGCCGCCGGGTCGCGGCTCGGCGGGGCGCCGTGGCTGGCCGTGGCGGTGGCCGACCGGCCCGCCGGGGCC
>NZ_BNBT01000061.1 GCF_014656095.1 Streptomyces longispororuber | reverse complement strand
CGCGTGGCGCGGGGGCGGCGTCCCGGGGGGCCGGGGCGGTGGGCCCCTCGGGGGCGGTGGGTTCGTTCGCGGGGGCCGGGGACCCGTCGGCGGGGGCGGACGCCTCCGCGCTGACGGACGCGCCGGTGGAGGCGGGCCCGGCCGTGGCGGTGGGAACGGGGGCCGCGCCGTCCGTGGCGGTAGCAGTGGCGGGCCCGGCCGTGGTGGCGGAGGCGGAGCTGAGGGCGACCCCGTCCGCGCGGGCGGACCCGTCGGTGGCCGGGGAGGCGGCGGACCCGACGGCGGAGGCCGGGACGGAGGCCGAGGCCGCGACGGAAGCGGCGGCCGGGACGGAAGGGGAGCCCGTGACGGACGGGACGGCCGGGACGGGCGCGACGGCCGGGACGGACGCGGTGGCCGGGGCGGCAGCGGCGGCCGGGACGGAAGGCGAGGTGGTGTCGGAGGCAGGAGTCGGGACGGGATCGGGACCCGCGACCGGGGCCGGGGCGGTGCCCGGGGCGGCCACCCCCGGCTTCGCGCCGGTTGCCTCCGGTTCCGTGCGGGGCAGGTCCGGCTTCGCGCCGCTCGCACCCGGCTTCGCGCCGGTCGTGCCTGGTTCGGTGCCGGTTGCCCTCGGCTCGGTCCCGTTCGGCTTGGGCTTCGCGCCGGTGGCCTTCGGTTCCGTGCGGGGCAGGTCCGGCTTCGTGCCATTCGCCCCCGGCTTAGTGCCGTTCGCCCCCGGCTTCGTGCCGTTCGCCTTCGGCCCCGTCAGCGGCAACCCCGGCCCCGTGCGCGGCGGCACCGGCTCCGTGCCGGGCAGCCCCGGCTCCGTCCGCGGCAGCCCCGGCACCGTGCCGGACAGCACCGGCTCCGCGCCGGTCGCACCCGGCTCCGTAGCACGCGCACCTCCCAGCGCCGAAGCAGCCGCGCCCAAGTCCAAGGTCGGCTCGTCGTCCGGTAGGCGGATCGTGTTGACGTACCGGCCGTCGAGGAGTGTCACGGTGCGGTCGGCGAGGGCGGCGACGTCCGGGTCGTGGGTGGCGAGCACGACGGTGATGCCGTGCGAGCGGGCGGCCGTCGTCAGGGTGCGCAGCACGTGGGCCCGGTCGGCGCGGTGCAGCGTGGCCGTGGGCTCGTCGGCGAAGAGGACGGAGGGGGCGGCCGCGAGGGCGCGCGCCACGGCCACGCGCTGGCACTCCGCGCGGGTCAGCGCGTACGGGCGCTTGCGCGCGCAGTCGCCGATGTCGAGGCGCTCCAGCCACTCCAGGGCGGTGCGCTTGGCGGCGCGGTGCGAGGTGCCGCGCAGGAGCAGGGTGAGCGCGGTGTTCTCCCAGGCGGTCAGCTCCGGTACGAGGTGGGGCTCGGGGTCGATCCAGCCGAACCGGTCGCGGCGCAGCCGCTCGCGCGCCAGCGGGCCCATGGTGTGCACGGGCGCGGAGTTGAACCAGACCTCGCCGCGCTGGGGCAGCAACTGGCCGGACAGGCAGCGCAGAAGCGTGGTCTTGCCGCTGCCGCGCGGCCCGCCGACCGCGAGGATCTCGCTCTCGCGGACACCGAGCGAGACGCCCGTGAGCGCGGGAGAGCCGTTGAGCGTGATGTGCAGGGCGCGTGCCCACAGCACGTCGTTGTCCGGCGGAGCCACCATGGGCGTACACCTCGGTTCAGATCAGTTCGCGTCCCCCGTACGGGGGAACGAAGGCTGGGCCGATCGGTCACTGGGCACGCTAAGGATTCCGCGGGGGACCTCGGACAAGGACGCGGCCCGGGTGCCTCCATCTCACTCGGATGGGGCACCCGGGCCTCGTGTGCCGGGGGAACGGCGGGGGAACGGCGAGGGGATCAGATCTTGGTCCAGGCCTCCGTGAGGACCTGGCGGACGATGGACTCGATCTCGTCGAACGTCGACTGGTCCGATATCAGCGGCGGCGAGAGCTGGATGACGGGGTCGCCCCGGTCGTCGGCGCGGCAGTACAGGCCGTACTCGAACAGCTTCTTGGAGACGAAGCCGTACAGGACGCGCTCGGACTCCTCGTCGGTGAAGGACTCCTTGGTGGCCTTGTCCTTGACGAGCTCGATGCCGTAGAAGAAGCCGTTGCCGCGGACGTCGCCGACGATCGGCAGGTCGTGCAGCTTCTGCAGGGTGGTCAGGAACGCCGACTCGTTGTCGAGCACGTGCTGGTTGAGGCCCTCGCGCTCGAAGAGGTCGAGGTTGGCGAGGCCGACGGCGGCGGAGACCGGGTGGCCGCCGAAGGTGTAGCCGTGCAGGAAGGTGTTGTCACCCTTGTAGAACGGCTCGGCGATGCGGTCCGAGACGATGGCGGCGCCGATGGGGGAGTAGCCCGAGGTCATGCCCTTGGCGCAGGTGATGATGTCGGGGACGTAGCCGAACTTGTCGCAGGCGAACATCGTGCCGAGGCGGCCGAAGGCGCAGATGACCTCGTCGGAGACGAGCAGCACGTCGTACCGGTCGCAGATCTCGCGCACGCGCTGGAAGTAGCCGGGCGGGGGCGGGAAGCAGCCGCCCGCGTTCTGCACCGGCTCCAGGAAGACCGCGGCGACGGTCTCGGGGCCCTCGAAGAGGATCTCCTGCTCGATCTGGTCGGCGGCCCAGCGGCCGAAGGCCTCCGGGTCGTCGCCGTGGATCGGGGCGCGGTAGATGTTGGTGTTCGGGACCTTGTGGGCGCCGGGGACCAGGGGCTCGAACGGGGCCTTGAGGGCCGGGAGCCCGGTGATGGACAGGGCGCCCTGCGGGGTGCCGTGGTAGGCGACCGCGCGGGAGATGACCTTGTACTTCGTGTGGTTGCCGGTGAGCTTGTGGTACTGCTTCGCCAGCTTCCAGGCGGTCTCGACGGCCTCGCCGCCGCCGGTGGTGAAGAAGACCTTGTTCAGGTCGCCGGGGGCGTGGTGGGCGAGGCGCTCGGCCAGCTCGACGGCGGCCGGGTGGGCGTACGACCATATGGGGAAGAAGGCGAGGTCGGCGGCCTGCTTGGCGGCGACCTCGGCCAGCTCGCGGCGGCCATGGCCGGCCTGGACCACGAACAGGCCCGCGAGACCGTCGAGGTACTTCCGGCCCTGGTCGTCGTAGATGTAGGTGCCCTCGCCGCGCACGATCGTGGGCACGGGCGTGTTCTCGTACGACGACATGCGCGTGAAGTGCATCCACAGGTGGTCGTACGCGGTCTTGCTGAGGTCCTTGCTCACGGCTATCGGGTTCCCCACATGTAGGTCTGCTTCTTCAGCTTGAGGTAGACGAAGCTCTCGGTGGAGCGCACGCCGGGGAGCGCGCGGATCCGCTTGTTGATCACGTCGAGCAGGTGGTCGTCGTCCTCGCAGACGATCTCCACGAGCAGGTCGTGGGAGCCCGCGGTCATCACCACGTACTCCGCCTCCGGCATGGCGGTGAGCGCGTCGGCCACCGGGTCGACGTCGCCCTCCACATCGATCCCGACCATCGCCTGGCGGCGGAAGCCCACGGTGAGCGGGTCGGTGACGGCGACGATCTGCATCACGCCCTGGTCGAGCAGCTTCTGGACGCGCTGGCGCACGGCCGCCTCGGACAGGCCGACGGCCTTGCCGATGGCGGCGTACGGACGGCGGCCGTCCTCCTGGAGCTGCTCGATGATCGCCAGGGAGACGGCGTCGACCGCCGGCGATCCGCCCGGACCGCGACCGCCGCCGGCGGTGCCGCGCGTGGTCGCGCCCTCGCGGGGGCTGGTGGTCGCCCCCTCCCGGGGGCTGCTGGGGTCTGCGCTTCGACTGGCCACGACGTCACTGTGCACGAGGTCTCGACAGTTCCGCAAGGGCCGATCGATGAAATTCGTTGTACTGAGACTTTGTGTGTGCGGATTTCGTAGTCCTGGGGAGCTGGGTATGTTGAAAGCGTCGGTGTACGGATTAGGGTGGTGTCTCATCTACTGGACACCCGCACACGGAAGCCCGTCCCCGGCTCCCGTGCCCGGGCATCTGACTGGAGGGCCGGAAGTGAGCACCGAGCTGCGCCGTCTGCGCAACTACATCAACGGAGAATTCCGGGACGCGGCCGACGGACGGACCACCGAGGTGATCAACCCGGCGACCGGCGAGGCCTACGCCCTTGCGCCGCTGTCCGGCCAGGCCGACGTCGACGCGGCCATGAAGGCCGCCGCCGGCGCGTTCCCCGCCTGGCGCGACCTCGTGCCCGCGGAGCGGCAGAAGGCCCTGCTGAAGATCGCCGACGCCTTCGAGGAGCGGGCCGAGGAGCTCATCGCCGCCGAGGTCGAGAACACGGGCAAGCCCATCGGCCTCACCCGCACCGAAGAGATCCCGCCCATGGTCGACCAGATCCGCTTCTTCGCGGGCGCGGCCCGGCTGCTGGAGGGCCGGGCGGCCGGCGAGTACATGGAGGGCCTGACCTCCATCGTGCGGCGCGAGCCGGTCGGCGTCTGCGCGCAGGTCGCGCCGTGGAACTACCCGATGATGATGGCCGTGTGGAAGTTCGCCCCGGCCCTCGCCGCGGGCAACACGGTCGTCCTGAAGCCCTCGGACACCACCCCGGCGTCGACCGTCCTGATCGCCGAGATCATCGGCTCCATCGTGCCGCCCGGCGTCTTCAACGTGATCACCGGCGACCGCGAGACGGGCCGCATGATGGTCGAGCACCCGACCCCGGCGATGGCCTCCATCACCGGCTCGGTGCGCGCGGGCATGCAGGTCGCCGAGTCCGCGTCCAAGGATCTCAAGCGCGTCCACCTGGAGCTCGGCGGCAAGGCGCCCGTCGTGGTCTTCGAGGACGCCGACATCGCCGGTGCCGTCTCCGGCATCTCCGAGGCGGGCTTCTTCAACGCCGGGCAGGACTGTACGGCCGCCACGCGCGTGCTCGTCCACGAGTCGGTCCACGACGAGTTCGTGACCGCGCTCGCCAAGACCGCCGCCGACACCAGGACCGGGCAGCCGGACGACGAGGACGTCTCCTACGGCCCGCTGAACAACGCCAACCAGCTCGCGCAGGTCTCCGGCTTCATCGACCGGCTCCCGGCGCACGCCAAGGTCGAGGCGGGCGGCCACCGGGTCGGCGAGAAGGGCTACTTCTACGCCCCGACCGTCGTCTCCGGGCTCAAGCAGGACGACGAGATCATCCAGAAGGAGGTCTTCGGCCCGGTCATCACCGTGCAGTCCTTCACGGACGAGGCCCAGGCCGTGGAGTACGCCAACGGCGTCGAGTACGCGCTGGCCTCCTCGGTGTGGACCAAGGACCACGCGCGCGCGATGCGCATGTCCAAGGCGCTCGACTTCGGCTGCGTCTGGATCAACACGCACATCCCGCTGGTCGCCGAGATGCCGCACGGCGGCTTCAAGAAGTCCGGCTACGGCAAGGACCTGTCGGCGTACGGCTTCGACGACTACACGCGCATCAAGCACGTGATGACGTCGCTCGGCTGACGGCGTCGAGGGGTCGCGGGCGTCGCTCGGCTGGCGGTGTCGAGCGGCCGGTGGCGTCGATCGGCCGGTGGCGTTGCTCGGCTGGCGGTGGCGTTCGGCCGGTGGCGTCGTTCGGCTGGCGCGTGCCGGCCGTGCGCGGGGCTGACGTTCTGCGGCGTCTTCGGGGCGGGCGGTGGACACCTTGTCCATTGCCCGCCCCTCGTGCGTGAAGTGAGGCTGGGCCCATGACAGTTGCCGCACGTCGTACGGTCCTCAAGGGCATCGGCGCGGCGGGAGCCCTCGGGGCCCTCGCCGGCTGCGGGGTGCCCGCCGCGTACATCGAGCCGTCCGAGCGGGCCGGGAAGGACCTCTCCGGCCGGGACCGGAGGCTGACGTTCGCCAACTGGCCGCTCTACATCGACACCGACGACCGGGACCGGGCCCGCCGCCCCACGCTGGACGCCTTCGAGGAGCGGACGGGCATCGACGTCCGCTACACCGAGGAGATCAACGACAACGACGAGTTCTTCGGCAAGATCAGCCCGTCGCTGATGAACCGCCAGGACACCGGCCGGGACCTCGTCGTCATCAGCGACTGGATGTGCGCGCGCTTCGTGCGCCTCGGCTGGGTGCAGGAGATGGACCGCACCCGCCAGCCCAACGTCGCGCGGTACCTCGACCCGCTGCTGCGGACGCCGCACTTCGACGAGGGGCGCCGGTTCACCGTGCCCTGGCAGTCCGGCATCACCGGCATCGCGTACAACAGGCGCAGGCTCGGCCGCGAGATCCGGCACGTGTCCGACCTGTGGGCCGGTGACCTGAAGGGGCGGGTCACCCTCCTGTCCGGGCTCGACGAGGCGTTCGCGCTGCTCATGCAGGGCGACGGCGTCGACATCACGCGGTGGGCCGAGGACGACTTCCACCGTATGTGCGACCAGGTCGAGCGGCGCGTCCGCAGCCGCCACATCCGCCGCTTCACCGGCAACGACTACATCAAGGACCTGGCCGGCGGCGACGTCCTCGCCTGCCAGGCCTACAGCGGCGACGTCATCCAGCTCCAGGCCGACGACCCGGACATCGAGTTCGTCGTCCCCGAGGAGGGCGCCGAGCTGTGGGCCGAGTCCCTGATGATCCCCAACCTCGCCCGCCACAAGCGCAGCGCCGAGCGCCTCGTCGACCACTACTACGACCCCGAGGTCGCGGCCCGGCTCGCCGCGTGGGTCGCCTACGTCTGCCCCGTGCCCGCCGCCCGCGACGTCCTCGCCTCGTCCAAGGACAAGGAGCTGGCCGCGCTCGCCGAGGACCCGCTGGTCTTCCCCGACGGCGCGCTGCGCGAGCGGCTCGCCATCGCCCGGGACATCACGCCCGAGGAACGGCCGGATCTGGCGAAGCGGTGGAACTCCCTCGTGGGGCTGTAGCAGGCTCGACCGCATGATCGACGACACGGGGAACGCGACGGTGACGACGGGCGAGGCGGGCGGCGCGGTGCCCGCGGCCGCGACGTACGGGCTGTTCGCGGCGTGGGCGCTGCACGACGCCGAGGAGCTGCTGACGCTGCCGCGGTGGGTACGGACGCGGGTGCCGGAGCTGCGCGAGACCGCGCCCTGGGTGCCCGGGCGGCTGTGGCGGGCGCTGGAGTCGGTGGACGAGCGGGAGTTCGCGGTGGCCGTCGGCGTGGTGGGCGCCATGATGGCGGCGGCCGCGGCCGCCGGGGCGCGCAGCGGGGGCCGCTCCCCGGCCTACCAGACGGTCCTCAACGGCTTCGGCCTGCACGGCCTGGTGCACCTCGCCCAGGCCGCCGCGGTCCGTGGCTACACGCCGGGGGCGGTCACCTCGCCGCTGCTCGTGGTGCCGTTCACCCTGTGGGCGCGGGGGCGGCTGCGCCGCGCGGGGGTGCTGCGGCCCACGCGGACCGGGGAGGTGCTCGCGAGGCTCGCGTGGGCGGGGGCCGCGGCCGGCGCGGCGGCCGCGCGGGCCCGGCGGGTGGTGCGGCGGTAGGGGGCGTGGCCGTAGGGGGCACGCCCTACGGTTCGGGCGCGCTTGCGGCTGGGTCGCGCCGCTGCGGCTGTGCGGCTGTGCGGTTGGCTGCGCCGCTGCGGCTGTGCGGCTGGGCGGTTGGCTGCGCCTCTGCGGCTGGGCGCGGCTGTGCGGTTGGCTGAGGCTGTGCCTGGTGCGGCTGGCTGCACCGCTGCCGCTGCCGCTGCCGTTTCGGCTGCGGTGGCTGAGGCTGTGCGGCTGGGCGCGCCTCTGCGGTTGCCTGGGCGGCTGGCTGCGGCCGTGCGGTTGGCTGCGCCGCTGCGGTTGCGGCTGCGGTTGGCCGAGGCTGTGCGGCTGGGCGCGCCGCTGTGGCTGGCTGCCCCTCTGCGGATCGGCGCGGCGTCCTCGCCGTACGCACCGCCTGCCTGGTCGGGTGCGCCCCTGCCCGAGGGGGCCTGCGTGTGCTCGCTGCGGCGTACCGGAGCCCGTGCTCAGGCAGGCGTTCCGCCTCCGTCGTGCGGCGTGACCACCGCGTCCCACGCCGCCATCGCGCGGTCCACCGTCTTGTCCAGGTCCGCCTGGGTCGCGCCGTCGCGGGCCTGGACCGACATGCCCTGGATGACCGTGGTGTAGAAGGCCGCCACGGCCTGTGTGTCGGTGCCGGCGGGGAGTTCGCCCTCCGCGACGGCGCGCTCCAGGCGCCGGGCCATCATGTCGGCGCCCGCCCTGCGCCAGGTCGCCAGGTGGTCCCGTACGGGCGCGTTCGCCGGTGAGCAGTTGGTGGCGGCCAGCACGATCATGCAGCCGCTCGGCCGGCCCTCGCCCGCGTAGACGCGGGCGTTCTCGCGCAGCACGGCCTCCACGGCGGCGCACGCGGTGGGCTCCTCGGCGAGCGCGCGCGTCATGGCCGCGCCCTCCGTGGCGTTGTAGAGGGCGACGGCCTCCTGGAAGAGCTGTTCCTTGGAGCCGAACGCCGCGTACAGGCTGGGTGAGGCGATGCCCATGGCCGAGGTGAGGTCCGTCATCGACGTCGCCTCGTACCCCTGCTCCCAGAACACCTCCATGGCCCGGCGCAGCGCCGCGTCCCGGTCGAAGCTCCGGGGCCGTCCACGTGTCGCCATCGTCCGCGCCTCCCTGGGCCGAATTCTGTGCCGACTGACAAATATAGGCCTTGACGTGGCGGGAGGCGCGTGTGAGAGTTTCTGTGCTGGTCGACACAGAAATCGGTGCGGGGGGCGCGACGCCGCGAACCGCCGTACGTACGCAGAGACTTGGGGCAGGCGATGACGGATCTTCAGGGCAAGGCGGCACTGGTCACGGGCGGCAGCCGGGGCATCGGGGCGGCGATCGTGAAGCGCCTCGCGCGGGACGGCGCGGACGTGGCGTTCACCTATGTGAGCCCGGCCGGGAAGGAGAAGGCGGAGGCCGTCGTCGCCGAGGTGGAGGCGCTCGGCCGGCGGGCGGTGGCCGTCCAGGCAGACGCGGCGGACGCCGACGCGGTCACCGCGGCGGTGGAGCGGGCCGCGCGGGAGCTCGGCCGCCTCGACATCCTGGTGAACAACGCGGGCGTGTTCCCGCACGGCCCGTTCGAGGAGGTCTCCCTCGACGAGCTGGACCGGGTCCTCGCCATCCACGCCCGGGCCGCGTTCGTGGGCGCGCAGGCCGCGCTCGCGCACCTGCCCGAGGGCGGGCGCATCGTGAGCATCGGCAGCAACCTCGTGCACCGGGTGCCGTTCGGCGGCATCGTCCTGTACTCCATGAGCAAGTCCGCCCTCAGCGGCTTCACCCGGGCGCTCGCCCGCGAGCTGGGGCCGCGCGGCATCACCGTCAACGCGGTCCACCCGGGCTCCACGGACACCGACATG
The DNA here is from genome assembly GCF_014656095.1 of Streptomyces longispororuber. Taxonomy (GTDB): domain Bacteria; phylum Actinomycetota; class Actinomycetes; order Streptomycetales; family Streptomycetaceae; genus Streptomyces; species Streptomyces longispororuber. The sequence goes on along the minus strand of NZ_BNBT01000061.1, from coordinate 35,332 downwards.
AACCCGGCCGACGGCGAGCACGCCGACTTCCAGCGCGGTCTGTCCGCCCTCGGCCGGTACGCCCACGCCGACGACGTGGCGGCGACGGTCGCCCACCTCGTGGGCCCCGGCGGCCGCGCCGTCACGGGCGCGGAGTTCACGGTGGACGGCGGGACGAACGCCTGACGCCTCCGCGCCCGTCGGGAGGGGGCGCCTCCGGTGGCGTGCACCTGGAGCGCGGCGACCGCCACGGCGCGTCGGACGACCCGGCCGTGCACGCCTCCCGCACCTACGGCCGGGGCACGAGACGTCGACGAGCCGGGCGGCGCACGGCCCGTGGCGCGGGCCCCTGGCCCAAGGTCAGGGCTTGCGGCCCACCGCGCCGAACTGGGGGACCGGCGCTTCCTCGGGGCAGCGCCAGCGCGAACAGGACTCGACGCCCGGGTCGAGCAGCTCCAGGCCGTCGAAGTAGGACAGGAACTCCGCGCGGCTGCGGCCGGTGATCGGGGGCGTGGCGTTGGCGTTCCAGAAGTCCATCGCGGCCTGGTTGCCCGCGCCGCCGACGTCGGCGTCCAACGTGGGGTGGGTCAGGACGAGGTAACTGCCGGACGGCACCCCGTCCATGAGCGTCCGGACGATGCGGTGCGTCTCGTCCGTGTCCGGGATGAAGTTCAGGATGCCGAGCAGCATCACGGCGACCGGCCGGGTCAGGTCCAGCGTCTCGGCGGCGGCGTCCAGGATCTCGCGCGCGTTGCGGGCGTCCTGGTCGATGTACGTGGTCACGCCCCCGGGCGAGCTGGTGAGCAGCGCGTGGGCGTGGGCCAGCACGATCGGGTCGTTGTCGACGTACACGATGCGGGCGTCCGGCGCGTGGCGCTGCGCCACCTCGTGGGTGTTCTCGCCGGTGGGCAGGCCGGTGCCGATGTCCAGGAGCTGGCGCACGCCCGCGTCGCCCACCAGGTGGGAGACCGCCCGGCCGAGGAACGCCCGGTCCGCGCGCGCCACTTCGCCGATGCCCGGGAACATCGCGGTGACCTGGTCGCCGACGGCCCGGTCCACCTGGTAGTTGTCCTTGCCGCCGAGCCAGTAGTTCCACACCCGGGCGTTGTGCGCGATGTCCGTGCGGATCCTGGCGGTGCTGTCTGTGGTCACGCCTGCGGTTCCCTCCCCGTTTCCCGACGTCGCCGCAGTACGGCGGCGAGCGCGTCCACGCGGTTCGTGGTGATCGAGTCCACTCCGTGGGACACGAGCTTACGCATGGTGCGGCGGGTGTCGGCAGTCCACGCGGAGATCAGGTACCCCTGGGCGTGCACGCGGTCGACGAGGGGTGGAGTGACAAGCCCGAAGCGGTAGTTGAGCCAGCGTGGCCTGATCGCGGCGAGCAGGGCGGGGCGCGGCGGCGCGAGCGTCGTCCACGTCAGCGCGATCTCCGCCGCCGGGTCGGCGTCCCGCACCGCGAGCATCTCCGCGGGCCCCGCGCAGTACGCCACGCGGTCACCGGCCCCGCACGCGGCGACGGTGCCGACGACGGTGCGGGCGGTCCTGGGCGTCGCGTCCGGCAGGTCCACGAGCACGCGGTGGCCCTCGGTCTCCTTGAGCGCCTCCTCCAGGGTGGGGACGCCGCCCCGCGTGACGCCGGAGACCTCGGCCGCGGAGAGCAGGGCCAGCGGCCGCTCGTACTCCCACAGGCGCTTCAGCGACGCGTCGTGCAGCAGCACGGGTACGCCGTCGGCGGTCAGGCGGACGTCGATCTCCACCACGTCCGCGCCCCGGTCGAGCGCGGAGCGCAGCGACGGCAGGGTGTTCTCGCGGACGCGGTGGGGATCGCCTCGGTGGGCCACGACGGTCACGGTGCGCATGGGCCCATTGTGGGGGCCCGGGCGATCACGCGCGGGCCCCGTGGCTCAGCGGGACAGCCAGGCCTCGGTGTAGGTGTCGATCTCCGCGGCGATGCGGCGCTTGCCGGCCTCGTCGAGGAAGGACGCCTCGACGGCGTTCTTCGCGAGGTCCGCGATGCCGCGCTCGTCGAGGCCGAGGAGGCGGGCGGCGACGGCGTACTCGGTGTTCAGGTCCGTGCCGAACATCGGCGGGTCGTCGGAGTTGATCGTCACGACGACCCCGGCGTCCACGAACTGCTTGAGGGGGTGCTCGTCGAGCGTGGCGACCGCGCGCGTCGCGATGTTCGACGTCGGGCAGACCTCCAGCGGGATGCGGTGCTCGGCCAGGTGCGCGAGGAGCCACGGGTCCTGGGCGGAGCTGGTGCCGTGGCCGATGCGCTCGGCGCGCAGGTGGGTCAGGGCGTCCCACACGGTCTGTGGGCCGGTGGTCTCGCCCGCGTGCGGCACCGAGTGCAGGCCCGCGGCGATCGCGCGGTCGAAGTACGGCTTGAACTGCGGGCGCGCCACGCCGATCTCGGGCCCGCCGAGGCCGAAGGAGACCAGGCCCTCCGGGCGCAGGCCGTCGGTCGTGGCGAGCCGCACGGTCTCCTCCGCCGCCTCCAGGCCCGCCTCGCCGGGGATGTCGAAGCACCAGCGCAGCACCACGCCGAGCTCCGCCTCCGCCGTCTTGCGGGCGTCCTCGACGGCAGCCATGAAGGCGCGCTCGTCGATGCCGCGGCGGGTGGAGGAGTACGGGGTGATGGTCAGCTCGGCGTAGCGCACGTTCTGGCGGGCGAGCTCGCGGGCCACCTCGTAGGTGAGGAGGTGGACGTCGTCCGGCGTGCGGATGAGGTCGACGACGGACAGGTACACCTCGACGAAGTGGGCGAAGTCCGTGAACGTGAAGTAGTCGACGAGGGCCTCGGGGTCCGTCGGCACCTTGGAGTCGGGGTGGCGGGCGGCGAGGGCGGACACGATGCGCGGGGAGGCCGAGCCGACGTGGTGCACGTGCAGCTCCGCCTTGGGCAGCCCTGCGATGAAGCTGCCGACTGGGGTCTGGGCGGTGTCGGTCATGGTTCCTCCCCGGAACAAGGTGATCGGCTGATCGGGCGACCCCCGAGGGGTCGGGGTCATCGTAGGCGCCCCCCACAAGCAAACGGACAAGCGCTCCGCGCCGGGGCCGCTCTGGGCACCGGGGTGGTCACGGGTGGGCGGGCGGGAGAAGAAACCAACAACGGCGCAAAGCGCTCCGCGCCGGGGCCATGCGGGCGGAGCCGGGGAGCAACGGGTGGGCGGGTGGGAGAAGAACGCACGACGGCGGGACAGCGCTCCGCGCTGGGGCCGCGCCTGGCGGCAGGGTGTCACGGGTGGGAGGGCGGGAAAGAAAACCCGCCCCAGCTCAGCGCAAGCGAAGCCGCGCGGCCCGCCGGCCCGCCTCCACCGCGGCCCTCAGCTCCGCCACCGAGCGGATGTCGTCCGTCGCGCGCACCGCGCCCGCCCCCGTGCTGTCGTTCATGCACGCCACCCTGACACGCACCACGGACACTCCGTCCTGCCTTTTCCCGGGGGACTCGACACCTGGTCGACAGATTCCGTCGCGTAACCAAAAGGCAACTACGGAATCACTTGTTGGACCAGGGGCCCTCTGTCAGGATCGGCACTCAAATCGATCTGGAACGACGTCGGCCCCTTTTTCGGGAGGGGTGGCGGAGGAGAGCGGGATGCACACATTCCAGGCGCGTGACCAGTTCTTCCCGGCACGGGACCGCTTCGCGGACGGCGCGCAGTACATCGCGGGGCGGCTCACCCGGGGCACCTCGGGCCGCGGCCACGCGGTCGTCGACCCGGCCACCGGCGAGGAGGTCCTCCGCTACGAGCTGGCGGGCACCGCGGACGTGGACGCCGCCGTGGCCGCCGCGGCCGAGGCCTTCCCCGGCTGGGCGGGCGCGAGCCCCGGCGAGCGCTCCGACGCGCTGCACCGCTTCGCCGCCGAACTGTCCGCCCGCGCCGAGGACCTGGCCCGCGCGGAGTCCGTCCAGTGCGGCAAGCCGATCAAGCTGAGCCGCGAGTTCGACGTGCCGGGGACCGTCGACAACACCGCGTTCTTCGCCGGGGCCGCCCGCCACCTCTCGGGCCAGTCCGCGGGGGAGTACGACGGCGGCGACCACACCTCGTACGTCCGCCGGGAGCCGATCGGCGTCGTCGGGTCCGTCGCGCCCTGGAACTACCCGCTCCAGATGGCCGCCTGGAAGGTCCTGCCGGCGATCGCCGCCGGGAACACCATCGTGCTCAAGCCCTCCGAGCTGACGCCGCTCACCTCGCTGATGTTCGCCGAAGCCGCCACCGCGGCGGGCATCCCGGACGGGGTCGTGAACGTCGTCACGGGCGCGGGCCGCGACGCCGGCGAGCACCTCGTCGGCCACCCGGACGTGGCCATGACGTCCTTCACGGGCTCCACCGGCGTCGGCAAGCGCGTCGCCGAGCTGGCCACCGCCACCGTCAAGCGCCTGCACCTGGAGCTGGGCGGCAAGGCCCCCTTCGTCGTGTTCGACGACGCCGACCTGGAGGCGGCCGTGCACGGCGCCGTCGCCGGGGCGCTCATCAACAGCGGCCAGGACTGCACCGCCGCGACCCGCGCGTACGTGCAGCGGCCCCTGTACGACGCCTTCGTCTCCGGGGTCGCCGACCTCATGGCGACCGTCCGGCTCGGCGACCCCCTCGACCCGGCCACCGACCTCGGGCCGCTCATCTCGCACGCCCACCGCGACCGCGTGGCCGCCTTCGTCGAGCGGGCCCGGGCCTACGCCTGCGTGGTCACCGGCGGGGCCCCGCTCGACCACCCGGGCGCCTACTACCGCCCCACCCTCATCACCGGCGCCGCCCAGGACAGCGAGGCCGTACAGGCGGAGATCTTCGGGCCCGTCCTCGTCGTGCTGCCCTTCGACGGCGACGACGAGGGGCTGCGGCTCGCCAACGACACCCCCTACGGGCTCGCCGCCTCCGCCTGGACCCGGGACGTGTTCCGCGCCCAGCGCGCCACCCGCGAGATCAAGGCCGGGTGCGTCTGGGTGAACGACCACATCCCGATCCTCAGCGAGATGCCCCACGGCGGCTACAAGGCCTCCGGCTACGGCAAGGACATGTCCGCCTACTCCTTCGAGGAGTACACGCAGATCAAGCACGTCATGTTCGACAACACCGCGGCCGCCCGCAAGGACTGGCACCGCACGGTCTTCGGGGACCGGTAGCGGCCGACGGGCCACCGGCGGCCGGTCCGCGGGGGACAGCCGACACCCGGGTGAGGGCGCCGCGTGACCGGCGGCGCCCCCCTCACCCTCCCGCAAGGAACCCTCCCGCAAGGTACCCCTCCCGCAAGGAACCCCTCCCGCAAGGGACCCTCCCGAAAGGGCAGACCAGCGCATGGAGCAGTACGAGCCCGACCGTCTCTCCCCGGCCCTGCGGGCCGCCTGGCACCGGAGCCTGCGCGGCGGCCGGGACGCGCTCACCGGCCGCTCCCTGCTGCGCGCCACCGGCGGCGCCGCGGTCGCCGCGGGCGGCCTCGGCGCCCTGAGCGCCTGCGGCATCCCCGCCGCGGGCCGGGGCACGGGCGGCCTCGCCGCCGAGGACCGCTCGGCGAAGGAGAAGCGCGTGACCTTCTCCAACTGGACCGAGTACATGGACGTGGACGACGACGAGCGGCGGCCCACCCTGGACGCGTTCACGAAGCGCACCGGCATCACGGTCAAGTACACCGAGGACATCAACGACAACAGCGAGTTCTTCGGGAAGATCAAGCCGCAGCTCGCCGCGGGCCAGGACACCGGCCGCGACCTCATCTGCGTCACCGACTGGCTCGCCGCCCGCCTCATCCGCTTCGGCTGGGTGCAGAAGCTCGACCCGGCGCACCTGCCGCACGCCTACGCCAACCTCTCCGCCCAGTTCCGCTCGCCCGACTGGGACCCCGGACGCGCGTACTCCTACCCGTGGACCGGCATCTCCGCCGTCATCGCGTACAACAAGAAGGCCACGGACGGCAAGGAGATCACCTCCGTCTCGCAGCTCCTCGACGAGCCGAAGCTCAAGGGGCGCGTGGGGTTCCTGTCCGAGATGCGCGACACCGTCGGCATGACCCTGCTCGACCTGGGCAAGGACCCGGCGCGGTTCTCCGACGACGACTTCGACGCGGCGATCGCCCGCCTGCAGAAGGCCGTCGACCGGTGGCAGATACGCCGCTTCACCGGCAACGACTACACCGCCGACCTGGACAAGGGCGACCTCGCCGCGTGCGTGGCCTGGGCCGGTGACGTCGTCCAGCTCAAGCTCTCCAACCCCGACGTCGAGTTCGCGATCCCGGACAGCGGCTACATCACCTCAACCGACAACCTGCTGGTCCCCAACAAGGCGCGCCACAAGCGCAACGCCGAGCGGCTCATCGACTACTACTACGAGCCCGGGCCCGCCGCCCGGCTCGCCGCGTACATCAACTACGTGTGCCCGGTGGACGGCGTCCGGGACGCGCTCGCCCGGATCGACCCGAAGGCGGCGCGCAACCCGCTGATCCTGCCGGACAAGGAGATGGCGGCGAAGTCCCACGCCTTCCGGTCGCTCACGCCGAAGGAAGAGACCGCGTACGAGGAGAAGTTCGCCCGGCTCGCGGGCGCCTGACGCCCCGGTCCCGCGCCCGCCCCGACCGCTCACACCTCTGGGAAGAACTCATGACCGACACCAGCGGCGACGTCCGCCTGACCGGGATCAGCAAGCGCTACGGCTCGTTCACCGCCGTCCACCCGCTCGACCTCACCGTGCCCCAGGGCTCCTTCTACGCCCTGCTCGGCGCCTCCGGCTGCGGCAAGACCACCACCCTGCGCATGATCGCCGGACTGGAGGAGCCCAGCACCGGCACCGTGTGCCTGGGCGAGCAGGACGTCACCGCGCTGCCGCCCTACAAGCGGCCGGTGAACACCGTCTTCCAGTCGTACGCGCTCTTCCCGCACCTCGACATCTTCGAGAACGTCGCCTTCGGCCTGCGCCGGCGCGGCATCAAGTCCGTGAAGAAGCAGGTCGGCGAGATGCTCGACCTGGTCCAGCTCGGCGAGCAGGCCCGCAAGAAGCCGCACCAGCTCTCCGGCGGCCAGCAGCAGCGCGTCGCCGTGGCCCGCGCCCTCATCAACCACCCCAAGGTGCTGCTGCTCGACGAGCCGCTCGGCGCCCTCGACCTGAAGCTGCGCCGCCAGATGCAACTGGAGCTCAAGCGCATCCAGACCGAGGTCGGCATCACCTTCGTCCACGTCACGCACGACCAGGAGGAGGCCATGACGATGGCCGACACCGTCGCCGTGATGAACGGCGGCCGCGTCGAGCAGCAGGGCGCCCCCGCCGAGCTGTACGAGAACCCGCGCACGACGTTCGTCGCGAACTTCCTCGGCACCTCCAACTTCATAGCGGCCGAGGTGCACTCCGTCAGCGGCGACGACGTCGTCCTCACGGCGGGCGACGGCAAGCTCGTGCTGCCGAGGAACCGGTGCGCCGCCGCCACGGGCCCCGGCGGAAAGGTCCTCGCCGGCGTCCGCCCCGAGAAGATCAGCCTGGCCCACGCCGACGACGCGGGCACCGTCCCGGACGGCCGCAACCGCCTCACGGGCCGCATCGCCGCCGCCAGTTTCCTCGGCGTCTCCACGCAGTACGTGATCGACAGCCCCGTGTGCGCCGCCTTCGAGGTGTACGCGCAGAACGTCGAGCGCGACCCCCGGCTCACCCCCGGCGCCGAGGTCGTCCTGCACTGGAACCCCGCCCACACCTTCGGCCTCGACGCGGGCCAGGACGTCGAGGCGGGCATCGAGAAGGTCGAGGAGGACGCGTGACGGCCCCCGTCCAGGCGCCCGCGCCCACCGACGGTGCCCCGCCGCCGGCCGGGCCCCGCAGGCGCGGCCGCCTCGTCCCGTACTGGCTGCTGCTGCCCGGCCTGCTGTGGCTGCTCGTCTTCTTCGCGCTGCCGCTGGTCTACCAGGCCTCCACGTCGGTGCAGACCGGCTCCCTGGAGGAGGGGTACGAGGTCACCTGGCACGTCGCCACGTACGGGGAGGCGCTCGGCGACTACTGGCCGCAGTTCCTGCGCTCGGTGCTGTACGCGGGCGCCGCCACGGCCGGGTGCCTGCTGCTCGGCTATCCGCTGGCGTACCTCATCGCGTTCCGCGCGGGCCGCTGGCGCAACCTGATCCTCGTCCTCGTCATCGCGCCCTTCTTCACCAGCTTCCTCATCCGCACCCTTGCCTGGAAGACGATCCTCGCCGACGGCGGGCCCGTGGTCGGCGCGCTGAACGCGCTGCACGTCCTGGACGTCACCAACTGGCTCGGCGCCACCGACGGCGACCGCGTCCTCGCCACGCCGCTCGCCGTGGTCTGCGGGCTCACGTACAACTTCCTGCCGTTCATGGTGCTGCCGCTGTACACGTCCCTGGAGCGGATCGACCCGCGGCTGCACGAGGCCGCGGGCGACCTCTACGCCCGGCCCTCCACGACGTTCCGCAAGGTCACGTTCCCGCTGTCGATGCCCGGTGTCGTCTCCGGCACGCTGCTCACCTTCATCCCGGCCGCGGGCGACTACGTCAACGCCGACCTGCTCGGCTCCACCGACACCCGCATGGTCGGCAACGTGATCCAGACGCAGTTCCTGCGCATCCTGGACTACCCGACGGCCGCGGCCCTGTCGTTCCTCCTCATGGCCGCCATCCTGCTCATGGTGACGTTCTACATCCGCAAGGCGGGGACGGAGGACCTGGTCTAGTGAGAACGCCCTTCCGCTGGCTGCGCCGGAACCTCGTCGTCATCGCCGGCCTGCTCACGCTCGCCTATCTGCTGCTGCCCAACGTCGTCGTCACGGTGTTCTCCTTCAACAAGCCGAAGGGCCGCTTCAACTACTCCTGGCAGGAGTTCTCCACCGAGGCCTGGCAGGACCCGTGCGGCGTCGCCGACATGTGCGGCTCGCTCTCGCTCAGCCTGCGCATCGCGTTCTGGGCGACGCTGGGCGCCACCGTGCTCGGCACGATGATCGCCTTCGCCCTGGTGCGCTACCGCTTCCGGGCCCGCGGCGCCGTGAACGCGCTGATCTTCCTGCCGATGGCGATGCCCGAGGTGGTCATGGCCGCCTCGCTGCTCACGCTGTTCCTCAACATGGGCGCCCAGCTCGGCTTCTGGACCGTCCTGATCGCGCACATCATGTTCTGCCTGAGCTTCGTGGTCACCGCCGTGAAGGCCCGCGTGATGTCGATGGACCCGCGTCTGGAACAGGCCGCGCAGGACCTCTACGCCGGACCCGTGCAGACGTTCCTGCGGGTCACGCTGCCGATCGCGGCACCGGGCATCGCGGCGGGAGCGCTGCTCGCCTTCGCGCTGTCGTTCGACGACTTCATCATCACGAACTTCAACGCCGGGTCCACTGTGACGTTCCCCATGTTCGTCTGGGGATCCGCGCAGCGGGGCACGCCCGTTCAGATCAATGTGATCGGTACGGCGATGTTCCTCGTCGCCGTGGTCCTGGTGCTCGCCGGAATGCTCGTCGGCAGGCGCCGCAACAGGAAGTCCACCTGACCCTCGACCCTCCGGCCGGCCGTCCGGACCGGCCGGCCCTTCCCTCCGCACCCGACAAGCAGTACCTAGGGAGTTGACATCATGGCCGGTAGCGCCATGAACCGCTGGACCGCCGCACTCGCCGAGGCCAAGCCGGTCCCGTACTGGCTCGACGACCCGGCCCGGCCCGCACCCGAACCGGCCCTCGTCGGCGACGAGCGCTGCGACCTGCTCGTCGTCGGCGGCGGCTACAGCGGCCTGTGGACCGCCCTGCTCGCCAAGGAGCGCGACCCCGCACGCGACGTCGTGCTCGTCGAGGGCCGCGAGATCGGCTGGGCCGCCTCCGGCCGCAACGGCGGCTTCTGCGCCGCGTCCCTCACCCACGGCACCCCCAACGGCCTGGCCCGCTGGCCCCAGGAGATCGCCGCCCTGGAGGAGCTCGGCCGCCGCAACCTCGACGGGATCGAGGCCGCCGTCGAGCGCTACGCCATCGACTGCGAGTTCGAGCGCACCGGCGAGATCGACGTCGCCACCCAGCCGCACCAGCTCGCCGAACTCCACGAGACGTACGAGGAGCTGACGGCCCGCGGCCTCACCGGCGGCACGGAGATGCTGGACGCCGACGAGGTGCGCGCGCAGGTCGACTCGCCGACCTTCCTCGGCGGCTTCCACGACCGCGACGGCGTCGCGCTGGTGCACCCCGCGAAGCTGGCCTGGGGCCTCAAGCGCGTCTGCCGCGAACTCGGCGTACGGATCCACGAGAACACGCCCGCGCTCCAGCTCGCCCCCGCAGGCGCGGGCATGGCCGTGCGCACCCCGTACGGCAGGGTCTTCGCCCGGCACGTCGCCCTCGGCACGAACGTGTTCCCGTCGCTGGTCAGGCGGGTGCGCGCGTACACGGTCCCGGTGTACGACTACGCCCTCATGACCGAGCCGCTGAGCGCGGAGCAGATGGCCGCGATCGGCTGGCGCAACCGCCAGGGCCTCGGCGACGCGGCCAACCAGTTCCACTACTTCCGCCTCTCCGCCGACAACCGCATCCTGTGGGGCGGGTACGACGCCATCTACCCCTTCGGCGGCAAGGTGCGCGCCGAGTACGACCACCGCCCCGAGACGTACGCGCGCCTCGCCGACCACTTCTTCACCTGCTTCCCGCAGCTCGAAGGGGTGCGCTTCACGCACGCGTGGGGCGGCGCGATCGACACCTGCTCGCGCTTCTCGGCGTTCTTCGGCACGGCCCACGGCGGCCGCGTCGCGTACGCCGCCGGGTACACCGGGCTCGGCGTCGGCGCCACGCGCTTCGGCGCCGACGTGATGCTGGACCTGCTCGCCGGGGAGCGCACGGAGCGCACCGCCCTGGAGATGGTCCGCTCCAAGCCCCTGCCGTTCCCGCCGGAGCCCTTCGCCTGGGCGGGCATCACCCTGACCAAGAGGGCCCTCGCCCGCGCCGACGCCCAGGGCGGCCGGCGCAGCGGGTGGCTACGGGCGATGGACAGGCTGGGGCTCGGCTTCGACAGCTAGCCGCCCCGGGCGGGCGGGGCGCGTCCGGGCGGGCGGGTGGCGGACACCCGCCCGCCGCCGTGCACCCGGCGTACGCCCTCCCGCGCCGCGGCACACTTCACCACCGCTCAGGACACGCACTCGCGTAATGCCCGGCTCCCGGGCCGCTCTCCCTCGTGACAGGCGTACGTACGCACACGACGACAGGGAGGTCCTTCCATGCACGGCTCGGGCGCGAAATCGGCGGTGGAGTGGCTGGTCTCGGCGGCACCGGACCCGGGAGCCTGCCGCTGGGAGTGGGAGCGCGGCCCCTCGGGGGTCGCGCTGCTCCCGGCGGGCGAACTCTGGGACGTCCTGATCCTGCCGGGGGAGCTCGGCCGCCCCACACTGGACGTGCTGACGCGGGTGGTCGACCGCCCCGGCCCGGTGCTCGCCGACTTCGGCGACGGACGCGTGGGCTTCTTCGTGCCGCCGGGCACGGTCGCGCGCTGGGTCGGCACCGGCGTGCGGGGCGCGGGCCGCGGCACCTGGATCGTCGTGCCCCACCCCGCCCGCGCCACCGGAACCGTGCGCTGGCTGATCCCCCCGGACGGCTCGGGCACGCTGACCGACCCTGCGCTGCTGGAACTCGCCATGCACGAGGCGGCGGCGCGGCTCGCACCGGGGGCCGTGCCGGAGGCGAACGGGGCGGAGGAGCTCGGGGCCGTGCCGGAGGCGAACGGGCCGGAGGAGCTCGGGGCCGTGCCGGAGCCGGGGAGCCCGGAGGACCCGGGCAGCGGGCCTCGCCCTGAATGACAGGGACTTGACAAGCGCATTGGTCTGGACCAACTTGAGCGGTGTCCTGCTCTCCACCACCCCCACCCCCGGAGGCAGTTGTGGCACGCTCGCGCACCCCCAGGCCCAGACTCCGTACCGCGGTCGCCGTGCTCGCGCTCGCGGCGTCCGGCACGCTCGCCGCCCAGAGCCCGGCGGGCGCGTCGGGCACCTCCGACACCCCGGCCGCGCCGGCCGCGCCCCGCGCGCCCCGGGCGGGGGCCGTCCTCGGCGCCCACGTCCTCGTCGGCTACCTCCACACCAGCTTCGCCAACGGCTCCGGCTACACGCGGCTCGCCGACACCCCGGACAGTTGGGACGTCATCGACCTGGCCTTCGGCGAGCCGACCTCGCCGACCTCCGGCGACATCCGCTTCAGCCTCTGTCCGAAGACGGAGTGCCCGAACGTCGAGACGAAGGACGAGTTCAAGGCCGCCGTGAAGGCCAAGCAGGCCCAGGGCAAGAAGGTTCTGATCTCCATCGGCGGCCAGAACGGCCAGGTGCAGCTCACCACCGCGCAGGCCCGCGACAAGTTCGTCTCCTCGGTGTCGGCGATCATCGACGAGTACGGACTCGACGGCCTGGACATCGACTTCGAGGGCCACTCCCTCTCGCTGAACGCCAACGACACCGACTTCCGCAAGCCCACGACCCCGGTGGTCGTGAACCTGATCTCCGCCGTGAAGACCCTCAAGGCCAGGTACGGCCCCGGCTTCACCCTCACCATGGCGCCCGAGACGTTCTTCGTGCAGCTCGGCTACCAGCACTACGGCCCCGGCCAGTGGGGCGCCGACCCGCGCGCGGGCGCGTACCTGCCGGTGATCCACGCCCTGCGCGACGACCTGACGCTGCTGCACGTCCAGGACTACAACTCCGGCCCGATCATGGGCCTCGACAACCAGTACCACCAGATGGGCGGCGCGGACTTCCACATCGCCATGACCGACATGCTGCTCACCGGCTTCCCGGTCAAGGGCAACCCGGCGCACACGTTCCCGCCCCTGCCGCCGGAGAAGATCGCCATCGGCATGCCCGCCTCGCCGCACGCGGGCAACGGGCACGTGCCGCCGAGCGAGGTCAACAAGGCCCTCGACTGCCTGACGAAGAACACCAACTGCGGCACGTACAAGCCCCACGGCAGGTGGCCCGCCCTGCGCGGCCTGATGACCTGGTCGATCAACTGGGACCGCTTCAACAACGGGGAGTTCTCGAAGAACTTCGACCGGTACTTCGGCTGAGCGGCCGGGCCGCGACCAGCAGCAGCGCGCCGCCGAGCAGCCAGCTCGCCACCACGTCCGCGGGCCAGTGGTACCCGCGGACGACGAGCCCGAGGCCGACGCCGAGGTTCACCAGGACGCACGCGAGCGCCAGGGCGCGGGGCGCGCGGACGCGGTCGGCGAGCAGCAGCGCGGCGGCGCCGTAGGCGACGGTGGCGGTGGCCGTGTGGCCGGACGGGTAGTACCCGCTGCCGTCCATGCCGGGTGGCGCGCCCCGGTCGACGGCCACCTTCAGGGGGACGACCAGGAGGGGCACGGCGGCCATGGCCCCGGCGGCGGCCAGCGGCGGGGCCCACCAGCGCTCCGCGCCGGCGCGCCGGCCCCGCCGGGCCGTGTACGCGACGACGGCGGCGAGCACGGGCAGCGCCACCGTCATGTTCCCCAGGTCGGCGAGGAGTTCGGCGAAGGGCCGTGGCAGAGGGCCGCCGCGGAGGCCGTCGCCGAGCCGCTCGTCGAGGCGCCGCAGGGGGGTGTCTCGGACCACCTGCCAGGTGAGCACGGCGAACAGGGCACCGAGGACGAGCGGGCCCGGCCACCACCGAGGGGGACGGCCGCTGTCCGTGGTGCCCGACGGGGCGGGCGGGCCGCCCGGGTCGGGGGAGGTGCGCATGGCGGACAGCTTCTCAGGAGCGCCTGCCGCGGTGGAGGGTCGGCCGTCCCGGAACAGGGGGGGTGGTTCCGGGACGGCCGACGTGATCGGCGTGGCGTCCGGCCCGGGGGGGTTGGGACGGACGGCGTTCCGATCAGTGAGGAGTTCCGGAGCACTTGGCTCCAGATGTGTGCGCGACGGCACGACCGGAGTGGAGCTGGGGAGGCCCTCACCCGGTGTCACCCGCGGTCTCCCGCAGGCGACGTGTTTCTCTCATCTGCAGAAACCGTACGTCAGGAGCTCGGGGCCCAACAGCCGGAACCGGGTGCCGTCATGGGGCTCGCACACGTTCTTCACAGGCCCTGACCGTCACTCTCGGTCACCGGTTTCGTACCCGGTGAGGTCCCCACATGTCAGCGGGCGTGCCCCTCCCGCTCCCGCGCGGCGGCCCGGCGCGCTGAACACTTGGACACCCCGGTCGCCCGGCCGCTCGTCCTCGCGGGCCGGGCCGGGCCGTGCGCGCCGGGCCGCCCGGACGCGGAACCGGGGCCGCCCCGCGAAGGGACGGCCCCGGCTCTGGTGGCACGGTCGGGCGCGCGGCGCCCGCGCGGCTCAGACCGTGGCGAACGCGGCCTCGATGATGTCCAGGCCCTCGTTCAGGAGGTCCTCGCCGATCACCAGCGGCGGCAGGAAGCGCAGGACGTTGCCGTACGTGCCGCAGGTCAGCACCAGCAGGCCCTCGGCGTGGCAGGCCTTGGCGAGGGCGGCGGTCGCCTGCGGGTTCGGCTCCTTGGTGGCGCGGTCCTTGACCAGCTCGATCGCGATCATCGCGCCCCGGCCGCGGACGTCGCCGATGATGTCGAACTTCTCGGCCATGGCGGTCAGGCGCGCCTTCATGACCGCCTCGATGTCCTTCGCCCTGGCGTTGAGGTCGAGCTCCTTCATCGTCTCGATGGCGCCGAGCGCGCCCGCGCAGGCCACCGGGTTGCCGCCGTAGGTGCCGCCGAGGCCGCCTGCGTGCGCGGCGTCCATGATCTCGGCGCGGCCGGTCACGGCGGCGAGCGGCAGGCCGCCCGCGATGCCCTTGGCCGTGGTGATCAGGTCGGGGACGATGCCCTCGTCCTCGCACGCGAACCACTGGCCGGTGCGGCAGAAGCCGGACTGGATCTCGTCCGCGACGAAGACGATGCCGTTGTCCTTGGCGAACTGGCTGATCGCGGGCAGGAAGCCCTTCGCGGGCTCGATGAAGCCGCCCTCGCCGAGCACCGGCTCGATGATGATCGCGGCGACGTTCTCGGCGCCGACCTGCTTGGTGATCTGGTCGACGGCCTGGGCGGCGGCCTCGGGTCCTGCGTTCTCCGCGCCGGTCGGCCAGCGGTAGCCGTAGGCGACCGGGACGCGGTAGACCTCGGGGGCGAACGGGCCGAAGCCGTGCTTGTACGGCATGTTCTTCGCCGTCAGCGCCATGGTGAGGTTGGTGCGGCCGTGGTAGCCGTGGTCGAAGACGACGACGGCCTGCCGCTTGGTGTACGCGCGGGCGATCTTGACGGCGTTCTCGACGGCCTCGGCGCCGCTGTTGAACAGCGCCGACTTCTTCGCGTGGTCACCCGGCGTGAGCTCGGCCAGCGCCTCGGCGACGGCCACGTAGCCCTCGTACGGCGTGACCATGAAACAGGTGTGGGTGAAGTCGGCGAGCTGCGCCGAGGCGCGGCGGACGACGGCCTCGGCGGAGGCGCCGACGGACGTCACGGCGATGCCGGAGCCGAAGTCGATCAGGCGGTTGCCGTCGACGTCCTCGATGATGCCGCCGCCCGCGCGGGCCGTGAACACGGGCAGCACGGAGCCCACGCCGCCCGCGACCGCGGCGAGGCGGCGCTCCTGCAGCTCCTGGGACTTCGGCCCGGGGATGGCGGTGACGACGCGGCGCTCCTGGGGAAGGTCGGTCATGAGGGCTCCTGGGGGGGGGGTTCGTGCGGACGCCTCCGGCGCGGGTCGTGGGGTACGACGCTCGACCTGCGGACGCTTCTGACTCTTCCCCGCAGGTTAGGGGTGGCGGGCGGAGGCGGGCATGCTCCACGGGGGAGGGGTTGGGCGCGGCGGTTGTCCGCGGTGGACATAGCCACGGTCCGGCCGCCGGGGCGGCGTCCCGGGCCGTGATCGGCGGACGCGGGGCCCAACCCCGCCGCCCTGGCACTAGATTGAGCCGCGAACCAGCACGCAGAGCCATGACAGGGCAGGTCAGGGGGCAAGGGCCATGACTTCCGACGGCACGTACGACGCTCGCGGCACGTACGACGCTCGCGGTACGCACGCCACGCCGGTGCCACGGCAGGCGCCGCCCGGCGGCGGCACGGCCCACCCCCCGCCGCCCGCGCTCCCGCCCCGGCCCGCACGGGCGCCGGGCGCGGCCCCCGGACAGGCCGGCGAGGAGTTCCTGGCCTGGCTGCGCACCCCGCGGCCCAAGGCCGCCCCCGGCGTGTGGCGGTACGGGCACACCCCGCGGCCCGAGCAGGAGCCGGAGACCGTCCCGACCCGCCAGCTCCTGACCGGCGCGGGCATCGCGTTCCTGGTGGGCTGGCTGATCTGGTCGCTGCTGTACAACGGCTACCTGGGGAGCTGGTGGATCGTTCCGCTGGAGCTCTTCACGCCGGACTCCTGGCGCACCAGCGACAGCCAGCTCGTCAATCTGCTCGTCTGGGACGGCTACACCCTGCTCGTGGTCCTCGCCATCATGATCGGTGTCGGCAAGGTGGGGCGCTGGGGCGAGATCTGGCGCCGGTTCGTCGCGCCGCGGTTGCGCCGCCCGCGGCCGGAGGAGCCCGTGCCCGTGCCCGAGGAGGACCCCGCCCAGTGGCCGAAGCTGCGGGCCGGGGGCGCCGGGCCCGCGGCCGACCGGCTGGCCGCCGACGCCCGCGCGGGGCTGATGAAGGACATCGACGCCGCCCGCATCGCCCGCGCCTGGCGCTCCGTGCGCTCCGGCAACAGCCCGCTGGCCGCCTTCACCGACGCCGTGGCCCGCGACGGCGCCGCCGCCTGCCCGCACCCCTCCGGGCAGCGCGACCTGCCCGCGCGGGCCGCCCGGCACGACCTCGCCACCGCGCAGGTACGCCTCGGCGCCACCGTGGACGACCCGCGCAACCCCTACGCCTACCGGGGCACCGGCCTCGCCCTCGGCCCCGACCTGATCGGCACCTCGCTGCTGGCCGTCGGCCCCGCGGGCTCCGGCAAGACCGGCTCCGTGGTCTGGCCGATCGCCGAGGCGCTCTGCCTGCAGGCGCTCGCCGGGCGGGCGGCGGTCGTGGTGGTCGGCGCGGCGGGCGCGGGCCTGGGGCCCGCCGACGCCTACGACGTGGTGATCCGCGTCGGCCGGCCGGACTCCGTGTACGACCTCGACCTGTACGGCGGCACCACCGACCCGGACGAGGCCGCGGCCGTGCTCGCCGAGGCCCTCGTCGGCGACCTCGTCGACCCGCACCTGGGCGCCGACACCCGCCGCTCGACGACCGTCCTCGCCCAGCTCCTCGGCCCGTACCGCGCGGTCCACGGCCGCTTCCCCTCCGTGCCGGAGCTGCGCGCGCTGCTCGACGGCGTGCCCGAGCCGCTCGGCGCGCTCCGCAAGGCGCTCCAGGACTCCGGGCACGAGGTCATGCTCCGCGAACTGGACGCGCGCGAGCGCCAGTTGGGCCACCCGGGCGACCTGGGCGCCATCCTGGCCGACCGGATCGCGCTGCTCGACCGGCCCGCGTTCGCCGCCTTCTTCGACACTTCGGGGCGCAGCACCCCCTTCTCGCTGCGTGCCCTCGACCACCCGGTGCGGGTCCGCGTCGACCTGCCCGAGCGCGGCCACGCCGACGCCTCGCGCATCCTCGCCCGGCTCGTCCTCGCCCAGTTCACCGCCAGCGCCGCCGCGCGCGAGGACCGCTCGCTGTTCGCCTGCCTCGTCCTGGACGACGCCACCGGTACCGTCACGCCCGAGTCGGTGCGCCGGATCCAGCGGCTGCGCTCGGCGAACGCGGGCGTCGTCCTGACCCTGCGGACCCTCGACGACGTCCCGCGCCCGCTGCGCTCGCCGCTGCTCGGCGCGGTCGGCTGCCGCATGGCCCTGTCGGGGCTCACCCCCTGGGACGGGCAGGACTTCGCCGAGGTGTGGGGCAAGGAGTGGATCGAGGCCCGCGACGTCACCGACCGCCAGATCATCGCCGAGACCCCCGCCGGAAAGGCCCTGCACATCCTGCGCCGCGTGATCACCGGCCACGCGCCCACGGCCCGCGCCGTCACCGTCCGCCAGGTCGAGCGCGAGCGCTGGTCGGCCTCGGAGCTGGCGCACGCGGTGCCCCCGGGGCACGCGGTGCTCTCCCTGACGGACGTACGGGGGGAGCACGCGCCGCCGCTCCTGGTGGACCTGCGGGGCTGAGGCCCTCCGGGGGGACCCTGCCCGGGGCGGAGCCTGCGCGGGGTGCAGCGGGCCCCGGTCCGGGGTGGAGGCCTGTGCGGGGAGCAGTGGATCGGAGGCCTACACGGAGGACAGCGGACTCCGGCCCGAGGTGGAGGCCCGCACGGAGGACAGCCGACCCCGGCCCGGGGTGGAGGCTCTCACGGACGCGGGCCCCGGCCCGGGGCGGGAAAACCCCGGGCGGATATACCCCGCACGGTGCCGTGGCGACCGTACGGTGGGGCAGAATCGACGGTAGCCGTCATACACCGCGGCCAATGGATCATCCGCGCCGGCCCACCGACGGTGCCCGCCCCCACCACCGCCGCACGCCCTGAAGGTCCCATGCCGCCCACGCTCGCCTCGCTCGTCCACCACTCCGCGCTCAAGCTGACCGTGCGCGCCGGCGAGGACCGCCTGGACACCCCCGTGCGCTGGGCGCACGTCAGCGAACTCGCCGACCCCGTGCCGTACATGGAGGGCGGTGAGCTGCTCCTGATCACCGCGCTCAAGCTGGACGCGGAGGACCCCGAGGCGATGCGGCGGTACGTGCGGCGGCTCGTCGGCGCGGGCGTCGTCGGGCTCGGCTTCGCCGTCGGCGTCAACTACCCCGACATCCCCAAGGCGCTCCTCGACGCGGCCACCGAGGAGAACCTGCCGCTCATCGAGGTGCCCCGCCGCACCCCTTTCCTCGCCATCAGCAAGGCCGTGTCGGCCGCCATCGCCGCCGACCAGTACCGCGCGGTCACCGCGGGCTTCGCCGCCCAGCGCGAACTGACCCGGCAGGCGCTCGGCGACGGCCCCGAGGGGCTGCTCGGCGCGCTCGCCGGACAGGTCGACGGGTGGGCGGCGCTGTACGACGCCTCGGGCGCGGTCGTCGCCACCGCGCCGGAGTGGGCCGCGCGCCGCGCCGCCCGGCTCACGCCCGACGTGGAGCGGCTGCGCGAGCGGCCCGCCCCCGCGAGCCTCGTCGTCGCCGGGGCCGAGGACCGGATCGAGCTGCACTCCCTCGGCACCGGGCGGCGTCCGCGCGCCGCGCTCGCCGTCGGCACGGCGTCGACCCTCGGCACCGCCGAGCGGTACGCCGTGCACTCCGCGATCGCGCTCCTCACCCTCACCACCGAGCGCTCCAGGTCCCTGGCCGCCGCGGAGGGCCGCGTCGGCGCCGCGGTGCTGCGCATGCTGCTCGCCGGGGAGCCGGACCACGCCCGGGCCGTGGCCGGGGACCTGTACGGCGGGCTGCTCGACGCGCCGTTCCGGCTCATGGTCGCGGAGTGCCCGCCCCCGGCCGCCGGCGAGGACGGCCCGTGGTCCGCGCCGCTCGTCGACGCCGTCGAGTCGGCGGCCGCGCGCCGCGGCGAGGCGTTGCTCGTGGTGCCGTACGGCGAACGGCTCGTCCTGCTCGTCGCCGACGGCGGCGCGGCGCAGGAGGCCGCCACCGCGTACGCCTCCCCGGAAGCGCCGCGCGAGGAGCCCGGCCTCCTCATGGGGCTGTCCGCGCCCGCCGGGCCCAGCGCCGCCGCGGCCGCCTACAAGCAGGCCGAGCAGGCGCTGTCCGTGGCGCGGCGGCGCGGGAAGGCCCTCGTCGAGCACGAGGAGCTGGCCGCGGGTTCGGTCCTTCCGCTGCTCGCGGACGACGCGGTACGGGCCTTCGCGGACGGGCTGCTGCGGGCGCTGCGCGAGCACGACGCCACGGGGCGCGGCGACCTGGTCGCCTCGCTGCGGGCGTGGCTGTCGCGGCACGGCCAGTGGGACGCGGCCGCCGCCGACCTGGGCGTGCACCGGCACACCCTGCGCTACCGGATGCGGCGCGTCGAGGAGATCCTCGGCCGCTCCCTGGACGACCCGGACGTCCGGATGGAACTGTGGCTGTCCCTGAAGGCCACGTCGATCCCCACGGCCGAAGCCCCCTGACGGGGCCCGCCCCACCACCGCGGCCCGGCCCCACGCGCCGTTCCCGGCCCGGCCCCGCCCCGAGGGGCCCTTTCCCCCGGCTCGGGGGGCACCTTCCCCGGGCCCCGAGAGCCCGGCCACCCCCAAAAGGGCGCCTCTACCGCGCCCCGAACCCGGCCTCCCGCACCGGCGAAGCCCTTCCCCACCCACATCCGGGGCAGCCTCACACCGCAGACTCTTCTCCCACCCGCCCGCCCCTCCGCTGCGGAACGGCGGGGCACGCGCGTCCGGGCGAGCGGCCGGCGGGGCCGGTCGGCCGATGCCGTACCGGTGGGCCGCCGGGCCGGGGCGGGTGCCGGGCCCTCGAGCCCGGCCCACCCCGTTGGCCAAGCCCCTCCCACTTACATCCCTCGTGCCCGGGGCGGCCCCACACCGCAGGCTCTTCTCCCGCCCACCCGCCCCTTCGGCTGAGGAATGGCGGGGTACGCGCGCCCGGGTGAGCGGCAGGTGGGGCCGGTTGGCCGGTGACGTAGCGGTGGGCCGCCGGGCCGGGCTCGGGTGCCGGGCCCTCGAGCCCGGCCCACCCCGTTGGCCAAGCCCCTCCCCACTTACCGCCCTCGTGCCCGGGACGGCCCCACACCGCAGGCTCTTCTCCCACCCGCCCGCCCCCTCCGCTGCGGGACGGCGGGGGTACGCGCATCTGGGCGAGCGGCAGGTGGGGCCGGTTGGCCGGTGACGTAGCGGTGGGCCGCCGGGCCGGGCTCGGGTGCCGGGCCCTCGAGCCCGGCCCACCCCGTTGGCCAAGCCCTTCCCACTTACAGCCCCGTGTCCGGGGCGGCCCCGCACCGCAGGCTCTTCTCCCGCCCGCCCGCCCCCTCCGCTGCGGGACGGCGGGGGTACGCGCATCTGGGCGAGCGGCAGGTGGGGCCGGTCGGCCGATGCCGTAGCGGTGGGCCGTCAGGTCGGGGCGGGTGCCGGGCTCCTGAGCCCGGGCCGCCCCACCGGCGAAGCTCCCCACCTACCGCCCCAAGTCCGGGGCGGCCCCACACCGCAGGCTCTTCCCCCGTCCGCCTCCTCCGTTGCTGAACGGCGGAAGTACGCGCATCTGGGTGAGCGGCAGGCCGGTCGGTCGATGCCGTACCCGGTGGGCCGTCAGGTCGGGGCGGGTGCCAGGCCCCGAGCCGAGCCGTCCCCACCGGTGCAGCTCCCCACCTACCGCCCCATCCCCAGGGCAGCCCCACACAGACTCTTCTCTCGCCCGCGCCCCTCTGCTGAGGAACAGCGGGGCGCGCGTCCGGGCGAGCGGCAGATGGGGCCGGTCGGCCGATGACGTACCTGTGAGCCGCCAGGTCGGGGCCGCGGCCAGTCACCCGGCTGCACGGGGGGCGCGTGGGTAAGTCCGTCGCGGTAGCGGCGGCGGATCGGTCGGTCGGCGACGTACCCGCGAGCCGCCAGGTCGGGGCCGCAGCCAGTCACCGGGCTGTCCGGGTGGGTGGGTGGGAAGGTCTGTCGCGGTAGCGGCGGCGGATCGGTCGGTCGGCGACGTACCTGTGAGCCGTCAGGCCGGGGGAGCGGGTGTCGGTTGCTGGGGCTGTCCAGGTAGGTGGGAAGGTCTGTCGCGGTAGCGGCGGTGGGCCGGGTCGGTTGGCGGCGTACCCGCGAGCCGTCAGGTCGGGGTGGGTGCTGGTTGCTGGGGCTGTACGGGTGGGCGGGTGGGAAGGGCCGTCGCGGTAGCGGCGGTGGGCGGTCAGTTGGCGGCGTACCCGCGAGCCGCCAGGTCGGGGCCGGTGCCGGTCGCCGGGGCTGTACGGGTGGGCGGGTGGGAGGAGGACGAGGACCCCGCCCCTGACAATCCGGCGCGCCCCCCACCCCCACTACGCCGCCCCGGACAACCCCCCACCAAAACCTCCACCCCTACGGTGGACCCCGTACCAGCAGGAACACCCCCCTCCACGGAAGGACCGGAACGCATATGACTTCCCTCCACGCCTTCTGGCTCGCCGGTCGCCAGGCCACCGGTGAGACCACCCTCGACGTCACCTCGCCGTGGGACGGGCGCCTCGTCGCCCAGGCGGCCGTGCCGACCGACGCCCAGGTGGAGGAGGCCGTCGCCGCCGCCCACGCGGTCACCGAGGAGTTCGCGGCCACCCCGGCCCACGTCCGCGCCGCCGCCCTCGACCACGTGTCGAAGCGCCTCGTGGAGCGCACCGAGGAGATCGCGCAGCTCATCTCCGCCGAGAACGGCAAGCCGATCAAGTGGGCCCGCGGCGAGGTCGGCCGCGCCGTCTCGGTGTTCCGCTTCGCCGCCGAGGAGGCCCGCCGCTTCAACGGCGGCGAGGCCCAGCGCCTGGACACCGACCAGGGCGGCCAGGGCCGCCTGGCCCTCACGCGCCGCTTCCCCAAGGGCGTCGTCCTCGGCATCGCGCCGTTCAACTTCCCGCTGAACCTGTGCGCCCACAAGGTCGCCCCCGCGATCGCCGTCGGCGCGCCGATCATCCTCAAGCCCGCCCCGGCCACCCCGCTCAGCGGCCTCGTCCTCGGCGAGCTGCTCGCCGAGACCGACCTGCCGGCCGGGTCCTGGTCCGTGCTGCCGGTCGCCAACGACAAGATGCCCGCCCTCGTCCAGGACGAGCGGCTGCCGGTCATCTCCTTCACCGGCTCCGACAAGGTCGGCTACCAGATCATGGACTCGGTGCCGCGCAAGCACTGCACCCTGGAGCTGGGCGGCAACGGCGCGGCCGTCGTCCTCGGCGACTTCTCCTCCGAGGCGGACCTGGACTGGGCCGCGACCCGCATCGCGACCTTCTCCAACTACCAGGGCGGCCAGTCCTGCATCTCCGTCCAGCGCGTCATCGCCGACGCCTCCGTGTACGACCGGCTCGTACCGAAGGTCGTCGCGGCCGTCGAGAGCCAGGTCACCGGTGACCCCTCCGACCCGCGTACCGACGTCGGCCCGCTGGTGAACGAGGACGCCGCCAAGCGCGTGGAGTCCTGGGTCGACGAGGCCGTCCAGGCGGGCGCCCGGCTGCTCACCGGCGGCAAGCGCGACGGCGCCACGTACGCGCCGACCGTCCTCGCCGACGTGCCGGCCGACACCACGATCGCCTGCGAGGAGGTCTTCGGCCCGGTCCTCACGGTCACGAAGGTGGACGGCGAGCAGGCCGCCTTCGACGCCGTGAACGACTCCAAGTACGGCCTCCAGGCGGGCGTGTTCACGCACGACCTGCAGACCGCCTTCCGCGCCCACCGCGCCCTGGAGGTCGGCGGCGTCGTCATCGGCGACGCGCCCTCCTACCGCGCGGACCAGATGCCGTACGGCGGCGTGAAGCAGTCCGGCGTCGGCCGCGAGGGCGTCCGCTACGCCATGGAGGACTACACGTACGAGCGCGTCATGGTCCTGACCGGCCTGGAGCTGTAACGACACGCCCGCACCTGCGCCCCGCAGGACAGGAGGAGACGGCCGGAGCCCGCTGTGCGGGGGCTCCGGCCGTCCCGCGTTCCCGTCCCGCGTTCCCGTCCCGCGTTCCCGTCCCGCGTTCCCGTCCCGCGTTCCCGTCCCGCGTTCCCGTCCCGCGTGCGCTCCGCCCGCCCCGGGGCGGCACGCGTTGCGCCGTCCGCTGCGCGAGGACTGGTGACAATGCCCGGAATCGGGTACCAACGATCCAGTAGCACCGGTGAGTAACCATTCAGGGTGATCATCCCGCCCGGCGCCCGAGAAGCGCACAGCAAGCGCACGAGAGGCGTGATCACCCCTCCCGGACCGATGATCCCGACTCGCGGCGAGGTGACCCTCATGTCCGCACCACACACCCCCACCCCCGGCCGCCCGGCCGTCACCGAGCGCGAAGCGCGCGAGGTCGCCGAGGCCGCACGGGAACAGGACTGGCGCAAACCCAGTTTCGCCAAGGAGCTCTTCCTCGGCCGCTTCCGGCTCGACCTGATCCACCCGCACCCGATGCCCGCCGCCGAGGACGCCCAGCGCGGCGAGGAGTTCCTCGCCAAGCTGCGCGACTTCTGCGAGACGAAGATCGACGCGGAGCGCATCGAGCGGGAGGCGCTCATCCCGGACGAGGTGGTCAACGGGCTCAAGGAGCTCGGCGCGCTCGGCATGAAGATCGACACGAAGTACGGCGGTCTCGGCCTGACGCAGGTGTACTACAACAAGGCCCTCGCGCTCGTCGGCTCCGCCTGCCCCTCGCTCGGCGCCCTGCTCTCCGCGCACCAGTCGATCGGCGTCCCGCAGCCGCTGAAGCTGTTCGGCACCCAGGAGCAGAAGGACGCGTTCCTGCCGCGCTGCGCCCGTACCGACATCTCCGCCTTCCTGCTGACCGAGCCCGACGTCGGCTCCGACCCGGCCCGGCTCGCCACGTCCGCGGTGCCCGACGGCGACGACTACGTCCTGGACGGCGTGAAGCTGTGGACCACCAACGGCGTCGTCGCCGACCTGCTCGTGGTGATGGCGCGGGTGCCGCGGTCCGACGGCCACCCCGGCGGCATCACCGCGTTCGTGGTCGAGGCCGCGTCCGAGGGCGTCACCGTGGAGAACCGGAACGCCTTCATGGGCCTGCGCGGCCTGGAGAACGGCGTCACCCGCTTCCACCGCGTGCGCGTGCCCGCCGCCCACCGCATCGGCCCCGAGGGCGCGGGCCTGAAGATCGCGCTGACCACGCTGAACACCGGGCGCCTCTCGCTGCCCGCGATGTGCGCGGGCGCGGGCAAGTGGTGCCTGAAGATCGCCCGCGAGTGGACCGGCGCCCGCGAGCAGTGGGGCAAGCCGGTGGCGTACCACGAGGCCGTCGGGTCGAAGATCTCCTTCATCGCGGCCACCACCTTCGCCCTGGAGGCCGTCCTCGACCTGTCCTCGCAGATGGCCGACGAGGACCGCAACGACATCCGCATCGAGGCCGCCCTCGCCAAGCTCTACGGCTCCGAGATGGCCTGGCTGATGGCCGACGAGATGGTGCAGATCCGCGGCGGCCGCGGCTTCGAGACCGCCGCCTCCCTCAAGGCGCGCGGCGAGCGGGCCGTCCCGGCCGAGCAGATCCTGCGCGACCTGCGCATCAACCGCATCTTCGAGGGCTCCACGGAGATCATGCACCTGCTGATCGCGCGCGAGGCCGTCGACGCCCACCTGAAGGTCGCGGGCGACCTTATCGACCCCGAGAAGACCCTGTCCGACAAGGCCAGGGCCGGGGCCGCCGCGGGCGCCTTCTACGCCCGCTGGCTGCCCAAGCTCGTGGCCGGCCCCGGTCAGCTCCCGCGCGCGTACGCCGACTTCCACCCGCCCGGCCACGCCGACCTCTCCGGCCACCTGCGGTACGTCGAGCGCGCGGCCCGGCGCCTGGCCCGCTCCACGTTCTACGGCATGTCCCGCTGGCAGGGCCGCATGGAGACCAAGCAGGGCTTCCTCGGCCGGATCGTCGACATCGGCGCGGAGCTGTTCGCGATGAGCGCCGTCTGCGTCCGCGCCGAACTGCTCCGCACCACCGAGGACCACGGCCGCGAGGCGTACCAACTGGCCGACGTCTTCTGCCGGCAGGCCCGCATCCGGGCCGACGAGCTGTTCGGACGGCTGTGGACCAACACCGACGACCTGGACCGCAAGGTCGTCAAGGGCGTCCTGTCCGGCACGTACACCTGGCTGGAGCAGGGCGTCGTCGACCCCAGCGACGACGGCCCGTGGATCGCGGACGCCTCGCCGGGCGCGAGCGAGCGCGAGAACGTCCACCGCCCGATCCGCTGACGCGCCCTCCCGGTCCGCTGACGCGGCCCTCGGTCCGCTGACCCGCTCCCGGTCCGCTGACGCACCCCCCGGCCCACCCGCTCCGGCACCGCGCGGGTGGGCGCGAGGGCCGTCCGGCGTCCGGGGGCGGGGCCGACGGCCGGTAAACGGCGGGGCCCGGGGCGGCGGGCCCCTCGCTGCGGCCACAATGGGGGCATGAGCGAAAGCCCCGCACCCCTCGCCGACCCGCACCTCGTCTTCGACCCCGTCAGCGCCGACGGGCCGCGCGAGATCGTCGTCCTCGGCTCCACGGGCTCGATCGGCACGCAGGCGATCGACCTCGTCCTGCGCAACCCCGAGCGCTTCCGGGTCACCGCCCTGTCCGCCGCGGGCGGCCGGGTGCGGCTGCTGGCCGAGCAGGCCCGGCGCCTGCGGGTGCGGACCGTCGCGGTGGCCCGCGAGGACGTCGTCCCGGCGCTGCGCGAGGCGCTGCGGGAGGAGTTCGGGGCGGGGGAGCCGGTGCCGGAGATCCTCGCGGGCCCGGACGCGGCCACCCGGCTCGCGGCCTCGCCCTGCCACACGGTCCTCAACGGCATCACCGGCTCCATCGGCCTCGCCCCCACGCTCGCCGCCCTGGAGGCTGGCCGGACGCTCGCGCTGGCCAACAAGGAGTCCCTGATCGTCGGCGGCCCGCTGGTCAAGGCGCTCGCCAAGCCCGGCCAGATCATCCCCGTGGACTCCGAGCACGCCGCGCTGTTCCAGGCGCTCGCCGCGGGCACCCGCGCCGACGTCCGCAAGCTCGTCGTGACCGCCTCCGGCGGCCCCTTCCGCGGCCGCACCAGGGCCGAGCTCGCCGACGTCACGCCGAAGGACGCGCTCGCGCACCCGACCTGGGCCATGGGCCCGGTGATCACGGTCAACTCCGCGACGCTGGTCAACAAGGGCCTGGAGGTCATCGAGGCCCACCTGCTCTACGACATCCCCTTCGACCGCATCGAGGTCGTCGTGCACCCGCAGTCGTACGTGCACTCCATGGTCGAGTTCACCGACGGCTCCACGCTCGCCCAGGCCACGCCGCCGGACATGCGCGGGCCCATCGCCGTCGGCATCGGCTGGCCCGAGCGGGTGCCGGACGCGGCCCCCGCCTTCGACTGGACGAAGGCCTCCACCTGGGAGTTCTTCCCGCTCGACACCGAGGCGTTCCCGTCGGTGGGGCTCGCCCGGCACGTCGGGGAGCTCGCGGGCACGGCCCCGGCGGTGTTCAATGCCGCCAACGAGGAGTGCGTGGACGCCTTCCTGGCGGGCGCGCTGCCCTTCAACGGCATCATGGACACCGTCACCCGGGTCGTGACCGAGCACGGCACCCCGCGGACGGGAACCTCCCTGACCGTGGCGGACGTCCTCGAGGCGGAGACCTGGGCGCGGGCCCGGGCCCGGGAACTGACAGCGACACAGCGGACGACCGCGGAGGCCCGTGCATGACGACCCTGATGATGATCCTCGGCATAGTCGTCTTCGTGATCGGCCTGCTCTTCTCGATCGCCTGGCACGAGCTCGGCCACCTGTCGACGGCGAAGATGTTCGGCATCCGCGTGCCGCAGTACATGGTCGGCTTCGGCCCCACGCTCTTCTCCCGCAAGAAGGGCGACACCGAGTACGGCATCAAGGCCATCCCGCTCGGCGGCTACATCCGCATGATCGGCATGTTCCCGCCCGGCCCGGACGGGAAGATAGAGGCGCGGTCCACCTCGCCCTGGCGCGGCATGATCGAGGACGCGCGCTCCGCCGCGTTCGAGGAGCTCAAGCCCGGCGACGAGACCCGGCTGTTCTACACGCGCAAGCCGTGGAAGCGCGTGATCGTGATGTTCGCCGGGCCGTTCATGAACCTGGTCCTGGCCGTGGTGATCTTCCTCGGCGTGATGATGACCTTCGGCATCAGCACCCAGACCACCTCGGTCGGCAAGGTCTCCGACTGCGTCATCGAGGCCGGCGAGAACCGCGCCACCTGCCAGAAGGGCGACAAGCCCGCCCCGGCCAAGGCCGCGGGCCTGAAGGCGGGCGACAAGATCGTCGCCTTCCAGGGCAAGGACGTGGACGACTGGTCCACGCTCCAGTCCCGTATCCGCGAGACCATCGGCCCCGCCACGATCACCGTGGAGCGCGGCGGCGAGCGGCTCGACCTGCACGCGAACCTGATCAAGAACCAGGTCAGCAAGACGGACGGCGACGGCGGCTACGTCGAGGGTAAGTACGTCTACGCAGGGTTCCTCGGCTTCACCCCCGCCTCCGGCATCGTCCAGCAGTCCTTCGGCGAGTCCGTCGACCGCATGGGCGACATGATGGAGAACGGCGTCGAGTCGATCCTCGCCCTGCCCTCCAAGATCCCCGACCTGTGGGACGCGGCCTTCGGCGACGGGGAGCGCAAGCAGGACTCCCCGATGGGCGTCGTCGGCGCGGCCCGGGTCGGCGGCGAGGTGTTCACCCTGGACATCCCGCCGCAGAACCAGATCGCGATGATGCTGTTCCTCCTCGCGGGCTTCAACCTCTCCCTGTTCCTGTTCAACATGCTGCCGCTGCTGCCCCTGGACGGCGGGCACATCGCGGGAGCACTGTGGGAGTCGCTGCGCCGGAACGCGGCGAAGGTGCTCAGGCGCCCGGACCCCGGCCCCTTCGACGTGGCGAAGCTGATGCCCGTGGCCTATGTGGTGGCCGGGATCTTCATCTGCTTCACGATCCTCGTGCTGATCGCCGATGTGGTGAATCCGGTCAGAATCTCCTAGGAGTACGAGGTTTGCGGTGGCCGGGCACGCTTTGTGACCGGCCACCGTCATATGTGCGGTCCCCCCTGCCAATGGGTGGACCTCGGGACGGGATGTGCTCGCGGCACGGAGGGTGCCGTAATCTCGGACGCGCGTACAAGCGATGTAGTAGCGATGCCGCGAAGCCCGGAGCCCGCCGGACTCGGGACCTGATCCACACCTTGGGGATGCACGCCAGATGACTGCCGTTTCTCTCGGAATCCCGTCCGTTCCGACCAAGCTCGCCGACCGACGGGTCAGCCGCAAGATCCAGGTCGGTTCGGTGGCCGTCGGCGGGGACGCACCGGTGTCGGTGCAGTCGATGACGACGACGCGCACGTCCGACATCGGGGCGACGCTCCAGCAGATCGCCGAGCTGACGGCGTCCGGCTGCCAGATCGTGCGCGTGGCCTGCCCCACCCAGGACGACGCCGACGCCCTGGCGACGATCGCGAAGAAGTCGCAGATCCCGGTGATCGCGGACATCCACTTCCAGCCCAAGTACGTCTTCGCGGCGATCGACGCGGGCTGCGCGGCGGTCCGGGTGAACCCGGGCAACATCAAGCAGTTCGACGACAAGGTCAAGGAGATCGCGAAGGCCGCCAAGGAGACCGGCACCCCGATCCGCATCGGCGTCAACGCGGGCTCCCTGGACAGGCGGCTGCTCGCCAAGTACGGCAAGGCCACCCCCGAGGCGCTGGTGGAGTCGGCCCTGTGGGAGGCGTCCCTCTTCGAGGAGCACGACTTCCGCGACATCAAGATCTCGGTGAAGCACAACGACCCGGTCGTCATGGTCAACGCCTACCGGCAGCTCGCCGCGCAGTGCGACTACCCCCTCCACCTCGGCGTGACCGAGGCCGGGCCGGCCTTCCAGGGCACCATCAAGTCGGCGGTGGCCTTCGGCGCGCTGCTCAGCGAGGGCATCGGCGACACGATCCGCGTCTCGCTGTCCGCGCCGCCCGCCGAGGAGGTCAAGGTCGGCATCCAGATCCTGGAGTCGCTGAACCTGCGCCAGCGCCGCCTGGAGATCGTCTCCTGCCCGTCCTGCGGCCGCGCCCAGGTCGACGTGTACAAGCTCGCCGACGAGGTCACCGCCGGACTCGAGGGCATGGAGGTGCCGTTGCGCGTCGCCGTGATGGGCTGCGTCGTCAACGGCCCCGGCGAGGCCCGCGAGGCGGACCTGGGCGTCGCGTCCGGCAACGGCAAGGGCCAGATCTTCGTCAAGGGCGAGGTCATCAAGACCGTGCCCGAGTCGAAGATCGTGGAGACCCTGATCGACGAGGCGATGAAGATCGCCGAGCAGATGGAGAAGGACGGGATCGCCTCGGGCGAGCCCGAGGTCACGGTCGGCTGAACCCCGCGGACCGGCCCGCCCGCCGGATCGCCGCCCCCCTGCGGACCGGCCCGCCCGCCGGATCGCCGCCCCCCTGCGGGCCCCCGCCGCCGGACTGCCGCCCCCGTGCGGCCAGTCCGCCGCCGGGCCGCCGCCCACCGGATCGCCGCCCCCCTCACCGCCGACCCCTACGGCCCGCCCGCCGCCGGACCTCGCCGCGGGCCGCCCGGTGTCGGAGCGCCCGGGGCGTCCCGGAGCACGGCACGGGGCACCGCCGCGCCGCCGCCGGACCGCAGGCACCGCGCGTGGCCGTCCGGCGGCCCTCGGCGACGGGTCGGCACCGCGGAATCCCGCCAGGTACAGTGCGGAGATCAGCAGACCGTATGGTGAGGCCCCGCCCGTGTTGACTCAGACCACCACCAGGGTCCTCGAACCGAGTGACCTGGACGCCGCACTGGCCGTGCTCGACCGCGAGCCGGTCGCCAACGCCTTCGTCACGGCCCGGGTGCGGGCCGCGGGCCTCGACCCCTGGCGCCTCGGCGGCGAGCTGTGGGGCTGGTACGCCGACGGCATGCTGGAGTCCCTCTGCTACGCGGGCGCCAACCTCGTGCCGATCTGCGCCACCCCGCGCGCCGTACGCGCCTTCGCCGACCGGGCCCGCAGGACCGGTCGCCGCTGCTCCTCCATCGTCGGCCCCGCCGAACCCACCGCCGAACTGTGGCGGCTCCTCGAACCCTCCTGGGGCCCCGCCCGCGAGGTCCGCCCCCGCCAGCCGCTGATGGTCACCGACCGGCTGCCCGACGACGTCACGCCCGACCCGTACGTCCGCCGCGTCCGCAAGGACGAGATGGAGACGATCATGCCGGCGTGCGTGGCGATGTTCACCGAGGAGGTCGGCGTCTCCCCGCTCGCCGGGGACGGCGGCCTGCTCTACCAGGCGCGGGTCGCCGAACTCGTCGGCTCCGGCCGCTCCTTCGCCCGCATCGACCGGGACGGCCGGGTCGTCTTCAAGGCGGAGATCGGTGCCGCCACCGACCGCGCCTGCCAGGTGCAGGGCGTCTGGGTCGCCCCCGAGTACCGCGGCCGGGGCATCGCCGCCCCCGCCATGGCGGCCGTCCTGCGCTACGCCCTCGCCGACGTGGCGCCCGTCGTCAGCCTGTACGTCAACGACTACAACACGCCGGCCAGGGCCACCTACCGCAGGGTCGGCTTCGAAGAGGTCGGCGCGTTCATGAGCGTCCTGTTCTGACCGCCCGCCCCCCGGGCCCCGCACGGACGCGCCCGGACGGACGCCGACGGCGTGATCCGGACCGCCGCGTCGCTCCCTCCCGTGCTGCGGCGACGGGCCGGGAAGTAGGGTTCCGGCATGACTGACGACGTCGCGATCGGGCCCCTCGACCTGGCCGCCCGCGTGGACGAGGCGCTGCGCGTGCAGGCCCTCGCCTTCGGGCTCGGCGACGACGAGGTGGCCGTACGACGCCAGATCGTCCTGCGGCACCTCACCTACCCCGGCGCCCGCGCGCTCGGCGCCACCACCCCCGACGGGCGGCTCGTCGGCTTCGTCTACGGCATGCCCAACGACCGCGCCCACTGGTGGTCCACCGTCGTCGAGCCCTATCTGCGCGCCGCCGGCCTCGACGACTGGCTCGACGACTCCTTCGTGATCACCGAACTGCACGTCCGGCCCGGCTACCAGAACCGGGGCATCGGCCGCGCCCTCATCACCACCATGACGGACACCGCCGCCGAACCCCGCTCCATCCTCTCCGCCATCGACGTCGAGAGCCCGGCCCGCGCCCTGTACCGCTCGCTCGGCTACGCGGACCTGGCCTGCCGGGTGGTGTTCCCCAGCGCCCCGAAGCCGTACGCGGTGATGGGCGCACCCCTGCCCCTGCGACGGCCCGGCGCCCGCTGACCGATTTCCACGAGTGCCCGTGCCCCGGATAACCTGCGCCCAGCACCCGGGGGACTCAGCCCGTCCGGCGTTCGAGGACGAGGTCGAAGGCCGATCCCCGGCACAAGACGCCCCCGTCAGGAAAACGCAGGAGTTGTTCATCATGGCCCAGGTCCAGCGCATGTCACGGTTGATGGTCAAGACACTGCGCGACGACCCGGCGGACGCGGAGACGCTCAACCACAAGCTGCTCGTCCGTGCCGGTTACGTGCGCCGCACCGCCGCCGGCATCTGGACGTGGCTGCCGCTGGGCAAGAAGGTCTACGAGAACGTCGCCCGCGTCGTCCGCGAGGAGATGGACGCCATCGGCGGCCAGGAGGTCCTCCTGCCCGCCCTCCTGCCCAAGGAGCCGTACGAGGCGAGCGGCCGCTACGAGGAGTACGGCGACCTGCTGTTCCGGCTCAAGGACCGCAAGGGCTCCGACTACCTGCTCGGCCCCACGCACGAGGAGATCTTCACCCAGGTCGTCAAGGACCAGTGCGCGTCCTACAAGGACCTGCCGGTGATCCTCTACCAGATCCAGACCAAGTACCGCGACGAGGCCCGGCCCCGCGCGGGCGTGCTCCGCGGCCGCGAGTTCCAGATGAAGGACTCGTACTCCTTCGACACCACCGACGAGGGCCTGGCCGAGTCCTACGCCCTGCACCGCGCCGCCTACCAGCGCATCTTCGAGCGCCTCGGCCTGGACTACCGCATCGTCTCCGCCATCTCCGGCGCGATGGGCGGCTCGGCCTCGGAGGAGTTCCTGGCCCCGGCCGCCGCGGGCGAGGACACCTTCGTCGACTGCCCGGCCTGCGACTACGCGGCCAACACCGAGGCCGTGACCTTCGCCCTGAAGCCGGTCGAGGGCGCCGAGCACCCCGCGGCGCAGGAGCTGGACACCCCCGACACCCCGACCATCGAGACCCTCGCCGAGCACCTGGGCGTCCCGGCATCGGCGACCCTGAAGAACCTCCTCGTCAAGGTCGACGGCGAGATCGTCGCCGTCGGCGTGCCCGGCGACCGCGAGGTCGACCTCGGCAAGCTCGCCGAGCACCTCGCCCCGGCCGAGGTCGAGCTGGTCACGGCCGAGGACTTCGCCGACCGCCCCGACCTCGTCCGCGGCTACGTCGGCCCGCAGGGCCTGAAGGTCCGCTACCTCGCCGACCCGCGCGTCGCGCCCGGCACGGCCTGGATCACCGGCGCCAACAAGCCCGACACGCACGCGAAGGACGTCGTCTGCGGCCGCGACTTCGAGGTCGACCAGTACCTCGACGTCGTCGTGGTCGAGGAGGGCGACCCCTGCCCGGCTTGCGGCGCGGGCCTGAAGATCGGCCGCGCGATCGAGATCGGCCACATCTTCCAGCTCGGCCGCAAGTACGCCGACACCTTCCAGCTCGACGTCCTCGGCCAGAACGGCAAGCCCGTCCGCGTCACCATGGGCTCGTACGGCATCGGCGTCTCGCGCGCCGTCGCCGCGCTCGTCGAGCAGTCCGCCGACGACAAGGGCCTGTGCTGGCCCAAGGAGGTCGCGCCCGCGGACGTCCACGTGGTGGCCGCCGGCAAGGCCGTCCAGACCGAGCTGGCGCTGGACGTCGCCGAGAAGCTGAACGCCGCGGGCGTGCGGGTCCTCGTGGACGACCGGGCCGGGGTGTCCCCCGGCGTGAAGTTCACCGACGCGGAGCTCATCGGCATCCCCCAGATCCTCGTCGCGGGCCGCCGCTCCGCGGAAGGGGTCCTGGAGCTCAAGGACCGCCGGACCGGCGAGCGCGAGGAGCTCACCGTGGCCGAGGCGATCGCTCGCCTCTCGGCGTAAGGCAGGGACTGGCGCCGCCCGCTTTTTCGGCGCTCCGCGCCTCGTCCTCAAACGCCGGACGGGCTGGAACTATCCGCTTGGGGCAGATTCCAGCCCGTCCGGCGTTTGAGGACGAGCGCGCCAGCGCGATTTCGGGGGTCCAGGGGGCAAAGCCCCCTGGTTACGGGAAAGGGGCGGGTCTGGGGCGCCCCCCGCGAGGGCTACAGCCAGCCCGCGAACTCCAGGAGGAGCTCCGCGTCCTGGACGCGGCCCACCCGCAGGGCACGTACGCCGGACTCCACGGCCCGGAACAGGGTCCAGCCCCGCAACCGCTCCTGGTCCACGTCCAGCGACTCCGCCAGCCGCTTGATCCGCCGCCGCGTCACCGCCGCCCCGGACGGCGTCGCGATCAGGTCCTCCACCCGGTCCCGGACGAGCCGCGCCAGGTCGAAGGCGCACTCGCCCACCACCGGATCGGGGCCCACGGCCAGCCACGGCACCCGCTCGCCCGCGAGCACCTTGCTCTGCCGGAAGGTGCCGTGCAGCAGCCGCTCCTCCGGCGCCCCCGCCAGCAGCGCCTCCCGCGCGGCCAGCGCGGCCGCCACCAGGGGCGCGGCGTCGGGGTCCGGGCACGCCCGCATGGCCTCGGCCTGCCGCCCCGTACGCTCGGCCACCGTCTCGAAGCGGTGGCCGCCGGGCGGCGCCACCCACAGCCGCCGCAGCGTCCCGGCCGCCTCCAGCATGGACTTGGCCTCGGGCAGGGAGCGCACCGAGACGTCCCGCTGGAGCCGCTCCAGGAGCAGTGCGCCGTCCCCCGCGGCGGGATCGAGCAGCCGGGCCGCCCCGAGCCCGCCCCAGTGGGCCAGCGCGGCCCGTTCGCCCGCGGGCCGGGAGCGCGGCGGCACCAGCTTCAGCACGGCCGGCGTGGAGTCGGCGAGCCGGACGAGCACCACGAGGCTGCTGCGGCCCCCGGGCACCTGCACGCGCTCGACGGTCAGGTCCCGCCGGGCGACGGCCTCCTCGGCCAGCTCCGGCAGCTTCCGGAGCCAGTCGTCGGTGTCCGCGTCGCGCGGCGTCTCGCCGAGCGCACGGATCAGGCGCGGCGGCGGTTCGAGTGCCATGCGCGAGGTGTTCCCTTCCGGCTGCCCTGTGTGCGTGTGTGCGGTGGCGGGTTCACGCCCGCGGCGTCCCGGTCGGGTGCCCGGACGCCTCGGCCCGCTCGGCGAGCCCAGGGAAGGCTACGCTCCCGCCCCGCCAGCGCGCCGCCCGGACCGCCGCCTCCCGCAGCGCCTCGGCCGCCGCGGCCCGCCTGTCCCCCTCGACGGCCCGCACCAGATCGGCGTACACCCCGGCCACCCGCTCCTCCAGCTCGGCCGCCAGCGCGGCCGCCGTCGCCGCGTCCGGCTCCGTGAACGGCAGCGCGTACGCCGCGGCCGACGGCTCCGGCCGCCCGCCGAGCTCCCGCACCGCGAGGCGCAGCTCGTCGCGGCGCGCCCGGTGCGCGTCGTAGGCCGCGCGGGCCTGGTCCCGGCGCCCGTCGCCGACGCGGCCGCCGACGACCCCGTAGCCGTACACGGCCGCGTGCTCGGCGCGCAGCGCCGCCTGCACCGCCGCCAACTCGTCCTTCCGCGCGCTCACTTGTCGTCCCTCTCGCCGTCACCCCGGTCGTTCTCCGTCAGCAGGTAGGCGTGCGCGGCGCCCGCCGCCGCGACCGCCGCGAGCAGCCGGGCCAGCTCGCCCGGCGCGTCCAGGAGCTGCTTCTCGCGCCGCCGCGCCAGCTCCCGCTCGGCCCGCGCGAGCGCGCGCAGCGCGCCATCGTGGCCGT
>NZ_BNBT01000060.1 GCF_014656095.1 Streptomyces longispororuber | reverse complement strand
GAACGGACCGGGCCCGCCGGGCCCACCGTGCGCGCCAGGACCGCCGGGGCCACCCGGGCCGCCGGGCCCGTCGGGACGGCCGAACGGACCCGGACCCCCAGGACCGCCAGGGCCCCCGGGCCCCCCGGGCCCCTCAGGACGCCCGAACGGACCGGGCCCGCCGGGACCACCCTGCCCACCGTGCGCGCCAGGACCGCCGGGGCCCCCAGGACCACCGGGCCCGTCCGGACCGCCGAACGGACCGGGACCGCCAGGCGCACCGGGACCGCCAGGCCCACCAGGACGACCGGGCGCGCCAGGGCCACCGGGACCACCGGGACCGTCGGGCCCACCGAACGGACCGTGCCCACCAGGCCCACCAGAGCCCCCGGGACCACCCGGCCCCTCAGGGCGGCCGAACGGACCAGGCCCGCCGGGCCCACCGTGCGCACCAGGACCACCAGGCCCGCCGGGCCCACCGGGACCGTCAGGCCCACCGGGCCCACCGGGACCGTCAGGCCCACCGGGCCCACCCGGACCACCGAACGGACCGTGACCACCGGGCCCGCCGGGACCGCCAGGCCCGCCCGGACCCCCGGGACCGCCAGGCCCACCCGGGCCACCGGGATGACCACCGGGACCCGAGGGCCCACCAGGCCCCGCAGGCCCGCCCGGGCCCCCCGGCCCGTCGAAAGCAGGGCGGCCCCCAGGTCCGTCGAAACCGGAGCGGCCCCCGGGCCCGTCGAAGCCGGGACGCCCGCCGGGGCCGCCCGGGCCCCGGCCGCCGGCGGGCATGCCGGGGGATGTGGGCAGCGGGGGGTTCGGCGCGGCGGGGGTGTAGGACGTCGCCGTGTTCGTCAGGAAGTTCCAGCGGCACTCCTCGCAGAACGGCGCGTTCGCCTCGCGGGGGGTGCGGCACTGGGGGCACAGCTCGGGCTCGGCGTCCGGAGCCGCCGAGGGGTGCGGGCGGCCGGGCGGCGGGCCGGGCTGTCCGGCCGCAGGCGGCGGATAGCCGTACCCGGCGGCCGGGGGCGGCGGGGGAGGCGGCGGTGGTACGGCACCAGCCATGCGGTGACCGCAGACCTCGCACCAGTCGTCGGAACCCGACTGGTGTCCGTTCGGGCAGGTCGGCATGTCGGCGCTTCCCCCTCTCCTTCTTCGGCCCGAGGGCCGTGTGCGGTGCTTGTCCGGTACGGGCGTACCTGCCGCTGCGGCAGACGTACTGCGCCGTCGTATCACGACGCCCCGTACCGTCGTATGACGAGGGACACGTCGCTTGCTCGTGCTACTCCACTACAGCGTGAGGCGAGCGGTCGTTCTACTTCTTCACACGAACGGTTTTCGTCGAGCGCGTCTCGAGTGTCATCTCGTCGGCCTCGGCGACGCGCGCCTTCAATCGAACAGTACCCGTCGTGGCGTCGACGACGTCCACCACCTTCGAAAGCAGCCGCGCGGTGTCCTCGTTGCCGGAGGCGCCGGCGAGCTGAACGGCGCGCCCCAGTTTGGCCGTTGCCCCGTCGAGGTCGCCCAGCTTGCGGGCGTCGAGGCCCTGCTGGATCACCTGGGCCAGCTCGGCCTGGCCGGTGTAGTGGGCGACCTGCGGGTTGATGGAGGTGGAGGCGGCCATGTCGTCCGTCCACACGGCCCGGACCAGGCCCTGGGAGAGCGTCTGCGCGGTGCCGTCGGCCGCCGGTACGACGAGGGAGACGCGGGCGGCGAGCATCTCCTGGCCGATCTCGGCGCCGGGGACGCGCACGCAGATGTGGTAGTCGCGGGACTCGTCGCCCCAGGAGCCGGTGGGGTAGTCGCCCGCGCGGGGCCCGGCCTCGGTGCGCCGGGCGGTCAAGTCCTCGACGGTCGGGGCCACTTGCTTGACGAAGACGATCTCCACGCCCATGGGGGTCCACAGCCGCAGACTGACGTCGGCGACCTCCTTGCCCATGGCGGCCTCCATCATCCGCGTGAAGTCGGCGGCGAGCCCGGCGGGGTCGGCGACGATGTCGGCGGTGCCGAGGAGCGCCGAGGCGATGCCTGTGACCTCTTTCACTTCCCAGTCGGTGCCGACGCCGCGGGCGTCGCAGGTGAAGCGGCCCGCGCAGGCGTCGAGGCTGGCGCGCAGCGCGTCGGGTGACTCGTGTTCGTTGCGGCCGTCGGTGAGCAGGATGCCGTGGCGGATCGATACGTCGGCGGTGGCGAGGAGCCGGTCGGCCAGGCGCAGCCAGGTGCCGATGGCGGTGCCGCCGCCCGCGCTGAGCTTGCGCAGGGCCTCCTTGGCCTGGGCGCGGGTCTGCGGGCTCGCGACGGCGAGGCGGCCGTCGCCGGGGTAGACCTCCGTGGCGACGTGGGTGCCGCCGATGACGGCGAAGTGCACGCCGTCGCGCAGCGCGTCGACGGCGGCGGCGGTGGCGTCGCGGGCGCCGCGCATCTTGGTCGGCGGGTAGTCCATGGAGCCCGAGCAGTCGACCATGACGGCCACGGCGGCGCTCGGGCCCGCGCCCGCCGCGTACAGGTGGGGCGCGCTGACGGCGGAGCCGATGGTGCCGCCGCCGGTGGAGGTGACGGTGGCGATCGCGTTGACCTCGCGGCCGCCCTCCGGCAGGTACGCGTTCTGGTAGACGTCGACCGTGAACTGCGGGACGGGCGACTTCGAGAAAATGGCCATGGACGCTGTTCCCCCCTCAGACTGTTCCCACGGCTGCCCCCACGGTGTGGGCGCACGGGTGACGTGCGGGCGTACGGCGGCCGGTCGCGGGCCGCTGTCGTCCGCGAACCCCGGCGCGGGCGTGGCGTCGCGCCCGGACCGCTAGGCCGATCCTGCCCCTCGCGGCGCGGCGGGGAACGGCAGGACCGCCACTGTTACGTTGTCGTGCCCGCCCCCGTCGAGCGCGTGGCCGACCAGGACCTGGGCGCTGTGCAGCGGCCGCTCGGCGGCGTCGGCGGGCACGGCCGCGGCCATCTCCTCGGCCGCCTCCGCGTAGTTCCACAGGCCGTCGGTGCACACCACCACTACACCCGCCCGGTCCGGTTTGAAGGAAGCGGTGTGCGGCTCCAGTTCGTAGGCGTCGGCGCCGAGCCAGCCGGTGATGGCGTGGGCGCGCTCGTCGGCGTAGGCCTCGGCCTCGCTCATCAGGCCCGCGGCGACCATCTGGGCGGCCCAGGAGTCGTCCTCGGTGAGGCGGACGGCGGGTCCGGTGCGGTCCACGGGCACCCAGTAGACGCGGCTGTCGCCGACCCAGCCGACGACGAGCAGGCCGCCGGTGACGACGGCGCCGACGAGGGTGCAGGCGGGCGCGTTCTGGTGCGGGTGGTGCTCGCGGGCCGGGACGGGCTCGTCGGCGAGGGCGTTGACGGCCTCCCCGGCGGCGAGGATCGCGTCGTGCATGGCCTGCTGCGGGTGGGTGCCGCGGACCAGGGCCGCCTCCAGGGAGGCGCTGGCGGCGCGGGAGGCGGCCAGGGACGCCTCGTCGGGGCGGGTGGCGGAGGAGACGCCGTCGCAGACGATCGCGACGGCGGCGGGGGTGCCGTCGGCGAGGGCGGCCGAGGAGATGGCGAAGGCGTCCTCGTTGCGGTGGTGGCGCAGCCCGCGGTCGCTGACGGCGGCGACGGCGTCGAGCTCCTGCTCCATGTGGTCGCGCTCGCGCGGCTGGGCGTGCCCGCAGTTCTCGCAGTAGCCGTCCGCGGCGACGCTGCCCGCGCGGCAGGCGACGCAGACCTTGGCGGGCGCGGGGGCCGCCGCGGGGGCGGTGGCGCGGGGGTCGGGGGCGGGCAGGGGGTAGTCGTCGGGCCCGGCCCCGGCGGGACCGTCCCAACCGTCCCGGCCACCCCGGCCGTCCCGCCCGTCCCGTGAGTCCAGACCATCCCGTACGCCCGGTACGTCCCGGCCGTCACCCACGCCCCGTACGCCGTCCAACCCCTGTCGGCCGTCGAGGCCTTGTCCGGTCGGCCCGGTCGGCCCGGTCTGCCCGCTCGGACTGCTCGGCACGCTCGGACTGCTCGGCCCGGCGTGCCCGAGCCGCCCGTCCTGCCCCTGGCCCTGACCCGGCCGCTGATTCTGACTGTGACTCTGATTCTGGTGGTGCACGTGCTGCCCGTTCCGCTCGTCGGCGCTGTCCCGTACGCGTACGTCGCCCGCGTCCTGCGTCTCGACCGTGCCGAGGCCGTTGTCCGGCTCCGCGGCGGCCCCGGGCGCGGTGGGCCAGTCGGCCGGGGCCGCGGGGGGCGCGGCGGCGTCGCCGGGGCGGCCGTTGACGGCCAGGGTGGGGTGGTCCCGCGGTGGCTCGGGGGCCGCCGAGAGGTCGTAGCCGCACGCGCCGCAGTACAAATCGCCCGATTCCAGGGGCCACTCGCAGCTCGGGCACGTCGACAGGGCCGCCGGTTGGTGCATCTCCGACATCCTCACACCCACGTCCGGGGGCGGAAGCGGTTGGCCCGCTCCACCAGTTCGATCCTTTCCTCGCCACCCTGGGCGAGCCGGGCGAGCGTCCGGTACGCGCGCTCCAGACCGAACCGGAGGCCGCGTTCGTCCAGATCGCTGCCGAGCAGTACGGTCCGCGTGTGCCCGTCGCCCGGGGGCGTCGGCGGGGCGGGGGCGCGACCAGAGTGCCTACCGGAGAGTACCCAGTCGAGCGCCGTGCCGAGGACCTCGGTGGACAGGCGTTCGCGCCGCACCGCGTCGAGGCCGAACCCGGCGAGCGCCTCGACCTGCCGGGCGGCGGCCCGCAGGTCGTCGAGGAACGCCGCGCCCGGGTCGCCCGTCGTGTCGAAGCTCATACGCCGGCGCAGCCGCGCCCGTACCGCCGCGACCCGGGCCGCCGTGTAGTGGATCGACGACTCCGGTACGGACTCCAGGGTGCGGACCGCGCCCGGCCGGTCGCCGGTGGCGAGCTGCACCCGGGCCAGGCCGAAGGCGGCGCTGACGTAGCTCGGGTCGGTCGTCCACACCAGGCGGTAGTACTCGGCGGCGTTGTCGAGCTGGCCGAGTATCTCGGCGCACAGGCCGAGCGCCAGCTTCGGCGCGGGCTCGCCGGGGAACGCGTCGTAGATCGCGTCGAAGGACAGCGCGGCGTGCTCGTGGTCGCCGGTGGCGAGCGCGGCGACGCCGCGGTACCAGACGACCCGCCAGTCGTCGGGGTGGTCCTTCTCCAGCTCGTCCAGGGCGTGCGCGGCCGCGACGTACTCGTGGAGGGTGAGGCGGGCGCGCAGTTCGCGCAGGCGCAGTTCGGGGGAGCGGGCCGGGGCCGCCTGGAGGGCGGTGATCAGCTCGCCGCCGCCCGCGGTGTCGACGAGACCGGCCAGGAAGCCCGCGTTCGGGTCGCCGGGGTCCACGCGCGGCACGGGCAGGGCCAGGGCCGCCGCCGGGGCGTCCAGGGGGCGGACCGGGACCGGCACCGGGACCGGCACCGTGGCCGAAGCCGAAGCCGAAGCCGAAGCCGAAGCCGAAGCCGGGGCCTGGGCCTGGGCGGGGACGGTGCCCGCGGCGGGAGCGGTGCCCCCGGCGGCGGTGCGCGGGGCCGGGACGGTGGCCGCGGCGGGCGCGCCGAGGAGGGAGACCTCGCCCTCCAGCTCCTCGAACAGCTCGGTGTCCGTCACCTTCAGCTCCGGGCCGAACAGGGTCGAAAGGGCCGGGCGCGGGCGGCCGCTCTGCAGGGCGACGACCTCGCGCAGGACCCCCGTGAGCTGTTCGGACATCTCCTGCGCGGAGCCGAAGCGGCGGGCCGGGTCGGGGTCGGTGGCCCGGACGAGCAGCCGGTAGAAGGACTCGTACCGCTGGAAGACCTCGATGTGCTCGGGGTCGGGCAGGGAGTCCACGAAGACGTTGGTGTAGCCCTGGAAGTCGAACGTGAGGACCGCGAGCGTACGCGCCACCGTGTACAGGTCGGAGGCGACGGACGGGCCGACCTCGGCGACCTCCGGGGCCTGGTAGCCCACCGTGCCGTAGATCGCGGACTCTTCGTCGTCCATGCGGCGCACCGCGCCCATGTCGATGAGCTTGAGCTGGTCCTCGGTCTGGATGGCGTTGTCGACCTTGAAGTCGCAGTAGAGCAGGTTCCTGCTGTGCAGGTGGCCCAGCGCCTCCAGGGCCTCGATGCCGTAGGCGCAGGCCTGCTCCACCGGCAGCGGGTCGCGCTTGCCGGACTCGGTGCGGCGGCTGTTGGCGATCTCCTTGAGGGACTTGCCGCCCACGTACTCCATGACGATGTAGCCGTCCATGGAGCCGGTGCGCTGGTCCAGGTGCTCGACGAAGTTGTAGATGCGCACGATGTTCGCGTGTTCGATCTCGGCGAGGAAGCGGCGCTCGGCGATCGCGGCGGCCATGGCGTCCTGGTCGCCGGTGTCGAGCAGCCCCTTGAGGACCACCCACCGGTCGGAGACCGCGCGGTCCACGGCGAGGTACACCCAGCCGAGGCCGCCGTGCGCGAGGCAGCCCACGACCTCGTACTGGCCGTGCACGATGTCGCCCGGGTTCAGCTTCGGCACGAAGGAGTAGGGGTGGCCGCACTTGGTGCAGAACCCCTCCGTGCGCCCGGGCCGGTCGCCGCGCGGCCGGCCCACCGGGGCGCCGCAGTCGGAGCGCGAGCAGAACCGCTTCCGCTCGGGCACCTCGGGGTCGTGCTGCACCGCGCCGCGCGGGTCCGGGCGCGGCACCGCCGGCACCGTGACGAGGCCCATGCCGAGCCGGGAGCGGGCCGAGGCACCGGTGGACGAGCCCGAGCTGCGCACCGACACCGACCGCGACGACGCCCGGCCCGACAGGGAGCGGGAGAGGCGGCCGGAGACCGAGCGGCGCGAGGACTGGGAGCGCGAGGAGCGCGCGCTGCCGCGCGTGGAGCGGGACGCGGCGGACGACCGGCTCGAACCGCCGGGGGCGCCCGCGCCCCCGGCGGCGTCCGCGTCCGCGCCGGGGAGCCCGGCCCCGGCCGGGACCGGCACGCCGTGCTGCGGCAGGACCGGGGCGAGACCGCAGGTGTCGCAGTACAGCTCGCCGCCGCCCACGTCCTCGTACGCGCCCGCGCAGCCGGGCCGCTGGCAGGGCGCCCGCCCGCCGGCGGACCCGCCGTTCCGCTCGCTCATGCGTCCTCCCTCCGGTCGACGGGCCCGCCCGGCCGCGGGACCCTCGGCGCCAGTGCCTCGGCCGCCGCCTGCTGGAAGCGGAGCACCGCCTGCTCGGCGACGCGCAGGTCGCAGGGCGCGCTCCACAGCATCCGGCGGGCCGCGTCGTACCGCTCGATGAGCAGCGGGTCCTCGGCGAGACCGTGCCGGGCGACCTTCGCCTTGTACGCGTCCAGGCGCCCGCGCAGCTCCGCGCGGACCGCGAGCGGCGCGGTCACGGCGGTCAGCGACGCGCGGGCGCGCTCCAGTTCGTCCTCGGCCTTGCGCTCAAGGGACTCCAGGAGCGGCGACAGGCGGTGCCACTGGGCGTTGCGGCGGTACTCCGCGGCCTGGGCGAGCTGTTCCTGGAGCGCCGTCGGCGGCCCGGAGACCGCGGGCACCTCGGAGGCGGCGATCTTCGCCAGCACCTCGCCGCGCGCGGAGCGGGCCTCGGCGAGGGTGCGGTCCGCCCGCGACAGCAGGTCACGCAGCTTGCCGAGGCGGGCCTCGGCGTCCTGCCTGACGGTCAGGACGGCGTCGATCTCACGGCGTACGTCCTCCAGGGCGCGGGCGGCGTGGTCGTAGCGGTCGGTGTGGGGGCGGCCGCCGCCGGGGGCCGAACTGCCCGGCGCGGGCTGCCAGAACGCCAGCGGGTCGGAGATCACCTGCTCGCGCAGCAGGGCCAGCTCCGCGGTGATGTGCTCCAGGTCGTCGCCGGAGGGGTGCTCGCCGGGGCGCACGCCCACGGAGTGCGCGAGCTGCCGGGTGCGCTGGAGCTCGGCGGCGAGCAGGTCGATGCGCGCGGGCAGCGCCGACCACACCGCGTCGGCGGCGACGACCGTGTCCAGGGAGCGCGCGTACAGGTCGTTCATGCGCGCGACGAGTTCCTCGAGGGTGAAGCGCTCGGTGAGCTTGGCGGGGCCCGTGGCCGACGGGTCGGCGCCGGACGTGGAGCTGCCCGC
Organism: Streptomyces longispororuber; assembly: GCF_014656095.1. Classification (GTDB taxonomy): domain Bacteria; phylum Actinomycetota; class Actinomycetes; order Streptomycetales; family Streptomycetaceae; genus Streptomyces; species Streptomyces longispororuber. The sequence goes on along the minus strand of NZ_BNBT01000060.1, from coordinate 36,582 downwards.
GACGGTGACGCTCTGCCCGCGCAGCAGCAGCGTCAGCTCGGCCAGGTCGTCGCGGTTGGGCCAGCGCCGGCGCTCGCGCACCTCGCGGGCGGCGCGCAGGGCGCCCGCGTACGCGTCGAAGTACGTCCACAGGAGCGTGATCCGGCGCTCGGTGGCCTGCCAGCGCTCCTGGGTGGTGCCGGTGAGCCGGGCACCTTCCAGCAGACGGCGGCCGGCGTGGTCCTGGAGGGCGAGGAGCGACGTCTCGATCGCCTCGTGTTCGGCGTCGAGGCGGGCAAGGGCACGGTCCACCTCGTCCCGGTCCAGCACAGGCCCGGGGGGTCCCGCGACGCTCATCGATCACCTCTCCGCTCTGCGCTGCCGCGCGTGCCCGGTCCGCCCCGGGGTCCGGGCGTCTCCGGCGTCTTCCGTAACTCTTCAGTGGTATCAGGTCCGTTACCCACCCCAGGGGGGCCGGGATGCCCCGGGGCGCCGCCTTCCTCCGGGGGCGGATCAGTCCTTGTACAGCGGCTTCGGCGGGCGGGCGTCTTCGCGCAGGCCGGCGGCGAGCCACCGGTCGTAGGACTGCTTCCAGCCGTCCTCGCGGTAGTCCTCCAGGACGTCGTTCACGCGCCGCACGAGGTCGTCGGCGCCCTTCTGCATCGCCACGCCGTAGTACTCCCTCGTGAACGGCTTGCCCTTGAGTTCGACCGTCGGGTCCTGCGCGGCCTGGCCCGCGGCGAGCGCGCTGTCGGTGAGGACCGCGTCCACCTCGCCGAGCTGGAGCCGGACCAGACAGTCGAGTTGGTTCGGCACCGTGGTCTTGGTGTCGGCACCGAAGCTCTTCTCCTTGAGGGCCTGCCACGCGATGGAGCCCTCGGCCGTGCACACCCGCTTGCCGCGGAGGGACGCGTCGTAACCCGTGATGGCCGAGGACTTGGGCGCGAGGATCTGCTGACCGGTCTCGAAGTAGGCGGTGGAGAAGGCGACGTCCTTGATGCGCTCGCAGTTGATCGTCATCGTGCGGACGACCATGTCGACCTGGCCGTTCTGGATGGCCCGGATGCGCTGGCTGGTGGGGATCGCCCGGAACACCACGGCCTCCCGGTCGCCGAGCAGGCGTTCGGCGATCTCCCGCGCGAGGTCGATGTCGAAGCCCTCCAGCCGGCCACGCTCCTTGTTGGGGTCGCGGTAGCCCCAGCGGTAGCTGTTCTGGTCCACGCCGACGACGAGCTTCGCGACCTTGCGCTTCTTGATGGCCGCGAGGACGGGGCCGTCCTTGGGCGAGGGCCGCAGGCTCGCCTCGGGCGTCCTGCACTCCTCGGCGCGCGTGGGCGCGGCCTGCGCCATCCGCCGCACGTCCTGCGCGCCGCCCGCGGCCGCCGTGCCGCCGGTGTCGCTCAGCCGGGGCAGGACCAGCACGAGCGCGGCGGCGAGCAGACAGGCGAGCGCCATGGTGGCCACGCCTCCCCAGCCGCGCAGCCGCGCCACGCCCCCGCGCGGGGGCGCCCCGGCGCCGTGCTCCCGTGCCCGTACCCGTGCCCGTGCCTCGCGTCGTGCACGCATCGTCCCCATGCCTCCCTTCACCGTGTCACCTGCGTCGTGTGCGTCATGCACTGCACGTGCGTCATGTGTGTCATGCACTGCACGTGCCTCATGTACGTCATGAGCGTCGTCCGAGTCGACCGCGTCACCCGCGGCACCCATGTCACCCGTGTCACCTGCGACATCCACGTCACCCATGTCGCCCGTATCACCCGCGACATCCGTGTCGTCCGCGTCACCCGTGCGGCGGGTGTGGCGCGCGCCGCGGGTGCGGCGGGTGCCGCCCAGGTTGCCCGTGCCCCGGTCACCGGTACTCCGACAGCCTGCGGCCGATGCCGAGGACGGCGGCGACCGCGCCGAGCACCGCCAGGATCGCGGCGCCCACGGGCAGGCCCGCCATCGCGCCCTTGCCGTCCTCGGCGGCCCGCTGGAACTCCCGCTGCTCGTGCGCGAGGGCGGCGTCGAGGGCCGCGTCCACGGTGTCGAAGGACTCGCCGGTCGACTCCTTGTTCGTGGCTGTGGGGGAGCCGATGACCTTGTTGAGCGCGCCCTCGTAGTCCCCGGCGTCGTCGCTCGCCCGGGCCGACTTGTGCCGCGCCTTCCACTCGCTCACGCTGCTCGCGGCGGTCCGCACCGGAGCCAGGCCCTTGTCGTCGTCGGCGAGGCGCGAGGCCCGGGACAGCAGCCCGGAGTCCCCGGCCAGCTTCCGCATCTGGTCCTGGTAGGCCATGTCGAACTTGTCCTTGGCCCCGCCGGCCGTGGCGACCGTCTCGGCGCCCCTGCTGACCAGGGTCAGGTTCTCGTTGCCCCGGGCCTTCAGGGAGTTGACGCGGGCGTCGTTGAGGACGTGCAGGGAGCGTACGCCGTCGTCGTACGACTGGCCGAGCCCGGCGCGGGCGACGGTGTGGCCCACGAGCAGCCACAGCAGGGCGACGGCGGTGGCCGTGGTGGCGGCTACCAGGCCGGGGTTGAACACCCGGTTGGTACGGCGGTAGTTGCGGCGCTGGGCCCAGCCGAGGGCGGCCAGGGTGAGCACGCCGAGGCCGATCGCGGCCCACGGGTAGGGCTCGGCGTCGTCGTAGTCGTCGTCCAGGCGCTCGTTCTCGGCCTGGTAGAGCTTCTCCGCGGCCGGGAGCATGCGGGTCTGCATGGTGTCGTTCGCGTACCGCAGGTAGGCGCCGCCAAGCGGCAGGCCCTGGCGGTTGTTGGCGCGGGCCCGCTCGATCAGGGACGTGTACTGGGGCAGCAGCTTGTTGAGCTCGCTGATCGCGGCGGCCGAGGAGCCGCTGCCGCCCGAGCCCGCGTTGGAGGCGGCCGTGGCCAGCTTCTCGCTGGCCCGCTCGATGTCCTCGCGGTAGCGGTCGCGGACCTTCGGGGGCTCCTGGCCGCCGCCCAGGAATCCGGTGGACGCCGCGGTGTTGGCGTCCGCGAGCGAGCGGTAGATCGCGGCGGCGTCCGCGCTCAGGGGCTGGCTGCGGTGCAGGACGCGGTCCGCGGCGTCGGCGCGGGACGTCGTCTCCCAGGTGGTGACCGCGCCGAACGCGAGGATCAGGGCGGCCAGGACCGCGCCGATGACGCGGAGCCTGCCGGGCTCGGTGGTGGCCGCCCTGCGCAGCCGGTCGACGCCTTCGGACCAGGCGCTCTGCCGGGCGGGCGCCTTGGGTGGTGCCTCTGGTGCTGCGGGCGGGTGTGTCACCTCGGCCTCGACCTCCCCCTCGGTCAGCGGACGTGGCGCCGTCTCCCGGCCCTCGGCCCGGGGCGGGGAAGCGGTGCTCGGCCGCAAGTATCGCCGTCGGGGCGGGGTTGCGCACGGGGCTTGCCCTGATCTTGCGCGGATGGTGGACGGGCCGGGCATAGGGGAACACGCACCGGAGAAGTGTTCGGTTCCCTGCGGGTGCCCCCATGCCCGCCCCTTTCCCGAAACCAGGGGGCTCCGCCCCCTGGACCCCCTTTTACGGCGCTCCGCGCCTCGTCCTCAAACGCCGGACGGGCTGGAACTGCCGTGCCCCGGCGCAAGGCTGGCGATACTGGCTGGGCCGCTGGGTATCGGCGCTCCGCGCCTCGTCCTCAAACGCCGGACGGGCTGGAACTGCCGTGCCTCGGCGCGGGGCTGACGACGGCGGTGCGAGCCGCTAGGTCGGGGCCGGGGTGGGGCGCCGGGGCCGGGCGGGTGGGTGGGTGGGAAAGAAGGGCCCCGGCGGCGGCTCAGCCCGAGGCGTAGTGTGCGCGGAGCCGGGCGTGGACGTGAGGCGGAGCCCCGAGGTGGTCGAGGCCCAGGAGGGCCGCGCCCAGGACCGGCCGCTCGGTCACCACGCGGGGCACCGCCTTGGGCGCCCGCTCCGCGAGGCGTACGCGGACACCGGTGTCGAGCCGCGGGTGCCGCGCGGCCAGGACGCCGCCCCCCAGCAGCACGGGTGCCGCCTCCTCCAGGAGGCCGAGCCGCTCCAGCGCCACCACGGCCATGGTGACGACCTCCTCCGCCATGCGGTCCACCAGCTCGCGGGCGATCGCGTCGCCCCCGTCCGCGGTGGCGAAGAGGACCGGCGTCAGCTCGTGCCGGCGCGCCGCCTCGATGCGCCCCAGGTGCAGCGCCTCGATGAGCGCGTACATGGAGTCGAGCCCGAAGTGCGCGGGCAGGCTCCGCATCAGGGCGGTGGGCCCGCCGCGGCCGTCCTCGGCGCGGGCGGCGTGCCACAGCGCCTCCAGGGCGAGCCCGGCGCCCCCGCCCCAGTCGCCGGAGATCTTGCCGATGGCGGGGAAGCGGGCGGTGCGGCCGTCGGGCAGCATGCCCGCGCAGTTGACGCCGGCGCCGCACACCACGGCGACACCGCGCGGCTCCGCGTCCTCCAGGAGGCCGGCCCGCAGCACCGCGAAGGTGTCGTTGCGCACGGCCACGCCCGCACCCCAGCCCCGGCGGCGCAGGGCGGCGGCCAACTGCTCCTCCTCGACGGGCAGGTCGGCGTTGGCCAGGCAGGCGGAGACGTGGTCGACGGACGGCGTCCCGGCCTCGGCAAGCGCCCGGTCGACCGCCTCCGCCAGCACGTCCACCGCCGGCTCCACGCCGACCAGCGGCGGCTGGAACCCGCCGCCGCGGGCCGCGCCGACGACCGTGCCGTCGGCCGCGACCACCGCGACGTCGGTCTTGCTGTTGCCCGCGTCGATGGCGAGCACGGTGCCCCGTGCGGTCCTCAGGCCCACGCGAGGTGCTCCCGGTTGTGGGCGAGCAGCTTGTCCGTGAGCTGGTCGGCGTAGGCGTACTGGCCGATCAGCGGGTGCGCGAGCAGCGCCCGGAAGACGCGCTCGCGCCCCCCGTGCAGCGCGGCGGCCAGCGCCAGGTCCTCGTACGCGGTGACGTCGGCGATCAGCCCGGCGAACAGCGGGTCGAGGGCGGGCACGGACAGGGGGGCGGCGCCGTCCCTGCCCACCGCGGCCTGGACCTCGATCACCGCGTCGTCGGGGAGGAACGGCAGCGTGCCGTCGTTGTACGTGTTGACCACCTGGTACGGGCTGCCGCCACCGCCGAGCAGCGACGCGGCGAGGTCCACGGCGGCCTCGCTGTAGAAGGCCCCGCCCCGCTTGGCCAGCAGCTCGGGCTTCTCGTCCAGGGACGGGTCGCCGTACATCTCCAGCAACTTCTCCTCCATGGCGGCGACCTCGGCGGCGCGGGACGGCTTCGTGGCCAGCTCCCGGACGACCTCGTCGTGCTGGTAGTAGTAGCGCAGGTAGTAGGAGGGGACGACGCCGAGGCGGTCCACGAGGGAGCGCGGCATGCGCAGGTCGTCGGCGACGGCGTCGCCGTGGTCGGCGAGCAGCTTCGGCAGGACGTCCTCGCCGTCGGGGCCGCCGAGGCGGACGCCCAGCTCCCACGTGAGGTGGTTGAGGCCCACGTGGTCCAGGTGCACCCGGGCCGGGTCGACGCCCAGGTGCGCGGCGAACTTCCGCTGGAAGCCGATGGCGACGTTGCACAGGCCGACGGCCTTGTGCCCGGCCTGGAGCAGGGCGCGGGTGACGATGCCGACGGGGTTGGTGAAGTCGATGATCCAGGCGTCCGGGTTGGCGCGGCGGACGCGTTCGGCGATGTCCAGGACGACGGGGACCGTGCGGAGGGCCTTCGCCAGGCCGCCCGCCCCCGTCGTCTCCTGGCCGACGCAGCCGCACTCCAGCGGCCACGTCTCGTCCTGCTGCCGGGCCGCCTGCCCGCCGACGCGGAGCTGGAGCAGCACCGCGTCGGCGTCGGCGACGCCCGCGTCCACGTCGGAGGTGGTGACGATGCGGCCGGGGTGGCCCTGCTTGGCGAAGATGCGGCGGGCGAGGCCGCCGACGAGCTCCAGGCGCTGGGCCGCCGGGTCGACGAGGACCAGCTCCTCGATGGGCAGCGTGTCCCTCAACCGGGCGAAGCCGTCGATGAGTTCGGGTGTGTAGGTCGAGCCTCCGCCGACCACTGCGAGCTTCATTGCTGGATCAGCCCTTTACTCCGGTGAGGGTGACGCCTTCGACGAAGGCCTTCTGTGCGAAGAAGAAGATGACGATGACCGGAGCCATGACCAGGAGCGTCGCCGCCATGGTCATGTTCCAGTTCACCATGTGGGCGCTCTTGAAGGACTCCAGGCCGTAGGAGAGGGTCCAGGAGCCCGGGTCCTGCGCGGCGTAGATCTGCGGGCCGAAGTAGTCGTTCCAGCAGTAGAAGAACTGGAACAGCGCGATCGCCGCGATGCCGGGCTTGGCCATCGGTACGACGATCTTCAGCAGCGTGCGCAGCTCGCCGCAGCCGTCGACGCGGGCGGACTCCAGGTACTCCTGGGGGATGGTGAGGAGGAACTGCCGAAGGAGGAAGATCGAGTACGCGTCGCCGAAGGCCATCGGGATGATCAGCGGCCACAGCGTGCCCGACAGGTGGAACTGCTGCGCCCACACCAGGTACATCGGGATCACGATGACCTGCGGCGGCAGCATCATCGTGGAGATGACGAGGAGCATCGCGGTGCGCCGGCCGCGGAAGCGGAACTTGGCGAGCGCGTACGCCACGGGGATCGCCGAGCACACGGTGAACAGGGTGCCGAGCCCCGCGTACAGCAGCGAGTTGCGCCACCAGGTGAGGAACCCGTCGGTCTCGAAGACGGTCCTGTAGTTCTCCCAGTGCCAGGAGCTGGGCCACAGGTCACCGCTCATGGCCTGCTCGTCGCTCATCACGGACGTCAGGAAGACGAACACGAACGGCAGGACGAACAGCAGGGCCACGGCGATCGCGACGCTGTGCACCGCGATCCAGTGCAGGACGCGCTTGCGGCGGGCGCGGGCGGCGGCGGGCCCGCGCTCCGTGACGGGGGCGGCGGCCGGCGTGGACGCGGGCGCGCCGAGGGTCGTGGATGTCATCGTCGATCAGTCCTCCGCCGCGAGCAGGCCCGAGCGCTTGCGCATGAGCAGCAGGGTCGCGGCCATGGCGATGGCGAAGAGCACGAGCGAGAGCACGCACGCCGCACCGGTGTTGAAGTTCTGGAAGCCCATCGAGTAGACGAGCTGGGGGACCGTGAGGGTCGAGTGGTCGGGGTAGCCGGGCTGGATCACCGAGCCGGGTCCGATGGACACCCCGGAGGCGACCTTTCCGGCGACCAGGGCCTGCGTGTAGTACTGCATGGTCTGGACGACCCCGGTGACCACGGCGAACATCACGATCGGCGTGATCGACGGCCAGGTGACGTAGCGGAACTTGGCCCAGGCGCCCGCGCCGTCCAGGTCGGCGGCCTCGTACTGCTCCTTGGGGACGTCGAGCAGCGCCGCCATGAAGATCACCATCAGGTCGCCGATGCCCCACAGGGAGAGCATCACCAGCGACGGCTTGGCCCAGGTCGGGTCGTTGAACCAGGCGGGCGCGTCGATGCCCACCTTGCCGAGGATCTCGTTGACGGGTCCTGTGCCCGGGTTGAGCAGGAACACGAAGGCGACCGTGGCCGCCACCGGCGGGGCGAGGTAGGGGATGTAGAAGGCGGTGCGGAAGAACCCGACGCCGCTCTTGAGCTTCGTCACGAGCAGCCCGAGCGAGAGCCCGAAGACCACGCGCAGGGCCACCATCACCACGACCAGCCACAGCGTGTTCCACAGGGCCGGGCCGAACAGCGGCATCTGCTCGAACACGTACCGCCAGTTCTTGAGCCCGACGAACGTGGGCTCCTTGATCTGGTTGTAGTGCATGAACGAGAAGTAGACGGTGGCGATCAGCGGGTACGCGAAGAAGACGCTGAAGCCGATCAGCCAGGGGGAGAGGAAGCCCAGCACGCGCAGTCGGCGGCGCGCGGGCCTGGAGAGGGTCAGGGCCATGGCGGGGCGCTCCTCAGTTCTCGGCCTGGACGTTGTCGGCGTCGATCTGGTCGTCGAGCTCCCGAAGGCCCTTGCGCAGGTCCTTCTCGCGCCCGGCCTCGACGGAGTACGCGAAGTCCCCGAGCGAGACGATGTACGCGCCGCCGTTGGTGGAGGGCGGCATCGCCCGGCTGTGCTCGTTCTCCAGGATCCGGAAGAACGTGCGGAAGCGCGGGTCGGCGTCCAGGCGGGGCGACTTGAGGGCCGCGTAGGTGGACGGCACGTTGTGGATGGCGTTGGCGAAGTCCACGACCTGGTCGGTGTCGGCGGTCAGGAACCGGACCAGTTCCCACGCCGCGTTCTGGTGCCTGCTGCTGTGCGCGATGCCCGCGACGGTGCCGGTGACGAAGCCCCGGCCGTAGGTGTCCGCCTGGTCGTCGGGGACCGGCAGCGGCGCCACGCCCCAGTCGAACTTCGCCTTGGCGTCCTTCAGCATCAGGCCGCGCCACTCGCCGTCCAGGTGCATGGCGAGCTTCCCGGTCAGGAAGGCGTTCTGGCTGGACATCTCGTCGCCGAAGGTGGCGCGGAACTTCTCCAGGTCCGCGTAGCCGCCCTGGGCGTCGATCAGCTCGTTGGTGGTCTTGAAATAGTCGTACGTCTTGGGGTCGTCGGCAAGGCGCGACTTGCCCTCGGCGTCGAAGTAGCGGGGGCCCCACTGGGCGAACAGCCGGTCCGGGCTGTTCTGGTACAGGCGGAAGTTGGGCATGAAGCCGACCCGCTCGTACGAGTCCTTGCCGCGGCGCACGGTGAGCTTCGCGGCGGCCTTCTTGAACTCGGACATGGTGCGCGGCGGGCGGGCGATGCCCGCCTCCTCGAAGGCGTCCTTGTTGTAGTACATGCCGAACGCGTCCGCGAGGAGCGGCAGCGCGCACTGGGTGCCCTCGTAGCTCGTGTAGTCGAGCAGGGTCTTGGGGAACGTCTTCTTCTTGTCGAGCCCGGTCTTCTTCATGAACGGGTCGAGGTCGACCCACATGCCGGAGTCGCAGTACTGGCCGACGTTGTTGGTGGTGAAGGAGACCACGACGTCGGGGCTCTCGCCGCCGCCCGCCCTGAGGGCCTGGTTGATGGTGGCGTCGGTGACGTTCTCGGTGGCCTTCACCGTGATGTTGGGGTGCAGCTTCTCGAACCGGTCGATGCTCTCGTTGATCGCCTCGACTTCGCTGGGCGCGGACCAGCCGTGCCAGAACTTCAGCGTCACCGGCTTGGTGGGGTCGTCGTCGGCGCTGCCGGTGCTCGGGTTGGCGCAGCCGGACAGGAACAGCCCGGCGGCGGCGAGCGCGACCGGCACGCGTGCGCGTATGCGCCATCGCGGCATGGCGGACTTCCTTTGCGGGAGGGGGCGGGGAGGAAGTGCGGGGTGCGGTGGTGCGGGGGCCCGGGGACAGGGAGACCCGGGGGGCGGAGAAGCGGGCGTACGCGCGTTCGGGGCGTACGGGTGTGCGGTGCGGCTCAGGCCGTGTCGAAGACGGTGTCGCGGGCCTGGGTGAGGGCCGTGCGCAGGGCGCCGGTGAGGATCGGGTCGCCCTCCAGTTCGCTGATGCGCAGCAGCGGGCACGGCAGGGCGAGGCCGGTCAGCTCCTCCGTCACGCGCAGCCGCAGCTCCTCGCCGCCCGCCTTGGCCACCTGGCCGGACAGGACGACCAGCTCGGGGTCGACGACCGCCACGACCGCGGCGAGGGCGGTGGCGATGTGCTGGGCCAGCTCGTCGCGCACGGCGGGGTCGGCGAGGGCGTCGGGCAGCTCCTTGCCGCCCGCGCGCTCGCGGACGACCGCGCCGGAGACGAGGCTCTCGAAGCCGCCCCGGTACGAGCCGGGCGTGCCCTCGGGGCCGCGCAGCAGCGGGGCGCCCGGCACCGGCATGTAGCCGATCTCGCCCGCGCCGCCGGTCGCGCCGCGCAGCAGGGTGCCGCCGAGCACGATGGCCGCGCCCACGCCCTCGTCGAGCCAGGCCAGCACGAAGTCGTCGTGGTCCTGGGCGGCGCCCTCGTACTGCTCGGCGATGGCGGCGAGGTTGACGTCGTTCTCGATGGTGACCGGGGTGCCGAGCACCTCGGCCAGCTCGGCGCGCAGGGTGCGCGAGTGCCAGCCGGGCAGGTGCGGGGCGTAGCGCAGGCGCCCGTCGTGCGGGTCGATGGCGCCGGGGGTGCCGATGACGGTGGCGCGCAGGTCGTCGTGGCCGAGCCCGGCCTGCGCGAGGGCGCCGTCCACGGCCTCGACGACGAGCTGGGCGGTGCGGTGGCGCACGTCCTCGGCGACGGCGTCGGCCTCCACCCGGAAGCGGCCCACCTCGCGCCCGGTGACGTCGGCGACCAGGGCGGTGAGCCCGTTCGGGTCGGCGGACAGCGCGGCGACGCTCCCGACGGCGGGGTCGATCTCGTACAGGACGGCGTTCGGGCCGGGGCGCCCGCTCTGCCGGCCCGTGGTGCGGACCAGGCCCGCGCTCTCCAGGCGGCTGAGCAACTGCGAGGTGGTGGGCTTGGACAGGCCGGTGAGCTCGCCGATGCGGGTGCGGGTGAGCGGCCCGTGGGCGGCGAGCAGGTCGAGCGCGGCGCGGTCGTTCATGGCGCGGAGCACGCGAGGCGTGCCCGGCACACCGGGCGACCCCGCGGAGGGGGAGGTTCCAGCCATCGCTGACGACACCTGCCTTTCGGCGGCCCGCCTCCCCACTTGACTGTTAGGAAGGCTTCCTATTGGTTGCGAGGAACGTAAGCCGCCGTGAAGGAACCGTCAAGAGTGGGCGGCGCGGGGGCAACCAAGTCGTTATCTCCGGCGGGCGCGCGGGGGCACACGCATACGAAGGGGGCGCCCGGCAGATGCCGGGCGCCCCCTCAGGGACGGTGTGGAGGGTGTCCGAAAACGCTCCTACTTCGACAGGTTCGGGTTCGGCGGCGGCGGGGGTATCGGGGACGCCGTCAGCGACTGCGGGGACGTCGCCGAGGCGAACGCGGACGGCGCGGCCATACCGGCCGTCGGGTCCGCGGCGGGTGCGTCCTCCTGCTGCGGCAGCGGGACGCCGCCCACGATGCGGATGCCCTCCGCGTCGAAGGCCCGCTTGATCCGCCAGCGCAGCTCCCGCTCCACGCCGAGCGACTTGCCCGGCATCGTCTTCGCCGCGACCCGCACCACCATCTGGTCGAGCAGCACGCTGTCCAGGCCGAGCACCTCGACCGGGCCCCAGAGCTGCTCGTTCCAGGGCTCCTCCTTGGCCATGCGCTCACCGACCTCGCCGAGCACCCGCTTGACCTGGTCCAGGTCCTCGTCCGAGCGCACCGTCACGTCGACCCCGGCCGTGGACCAGCCCTGGGAGAGGTTGCCGATGCGCTTGACCTCGCCGTTGCGCACGTACCAGATCTCACCGTCGTCGCCGCGCAGCTTCGTCACGCGCAGCCCCACCTCGATGACCTCGCCGGAGGCCACGCCCGCGTCGATGGAGTCACCGACGCCGTACTGGTCCTCCAGGATCATGAACACGCCGGACAGAAAGTCGGTGACCAGGTTGCGCGCGCCGAAGCCGATCGCGACGCCGGCCACACCGGCGGAGGCGAGCAGCGGCGCCAGGTTGATCTCGAAGGCGCTCAGCACCATCAGCGCGGCCGTGCCCAGGATCAGGAACGACGCCACCGAGCGCAGCACCGACCCGATGGCCTGCGAGCGCTGCCTGCGCCGCTCCACGTTGACCAGGAGCCCGCCGAGCGGAGTGCCGTCCACGGCCTGCGCCGTCCGGTTCATCCGGTCGATGAACTTGGTGATGGTGCGCCGTACGACCGCTCTGAGGACCATCGCGATCACGACGATCAGCAGGATGCGCAGCCCGATGGCGAGCCACGTCGACCAGTTCTCCTCCACCCAGCTCGCGGCGTTCTCGGCGCTCTGGTGGGCGTCGTCGAGGGTGACCGGCTTCGGTGTCTTCGTCGGGTCCGGGTCCGTCCCGGCGGCCGAGAGCACGGACAGGAACACGGCGGATACCTCCAGGCATAGCGGTCTGCGCAGAAGATGCTCCGGGCAGACACACCACACTAACGGGGCATTGTGTGGGGATCGTTGTCATGTTCGAAGAGGGCCGGACGATCAACCGGTGACCAGCGGCTGCTCCGCACCGAGGGGAGGTGCCGCTTCCGGGGTGTGGTCGAAAACACTTCAAGGCCGTTACGGGGACATGGTGGCGCTTCGACCAGGCATGAGGGGAAACTGGAGCGCAGATCGTCCCGGCGCGAGCCACGCGCCGCCGGCGTACAAGGAGGCATCCGTGCCGCATGTCCTGGTCCTCAACGCGTCGTACGAGCCCCTCGGCGTCGTACCGCTCCGCCGCGCGCTCGTCCTCGTCCTGGAGAACAAGGCACTCTGCCTCGAGGAGTCCGGCGCCTTCCTGCACAGCGCGACCCGCACCGTCCCCGCTCCCAGCGTGGTCCGGCTCAAGCGGTTCGTGAGGGTCCCCTACCGGGGGCCCGTTCCCCTGACCCGCCGTGCGCTGTTCGCCCGTGACGGCGGCCGGTGCATGTACTGCGGTGGCGTCGCAACCAGCGTCGACCACGTCATTCCCCGCAGCCGTGGGGGCCAGCACGCCTGGGACAACGTGGTGGCGTCCTGCCGCCGCTGCAACCACGTGAAGGCCGACCGGCACCTGATGGAGCTCGGCTGGCGCCTGCGCCACAAGCCCGCCCCGCCCACCGGGCTCGCCTGGCGCATCATCGGCACCGGGCATAGGGACCCGCGCTGGCTGCCGTACTTGCAGCCGTTCGGCGCGGACGACGCGATGGCCCGGATCGACGGCATCTCCGCCTAGGGGATCGGTTCGGGCCTTCGTCGTACGGCGTGCCGTCCCGCGGCGCGCCGTACGGCCGTACGGCGCGCAGGGCCGGGGGCGGCGGCTCCGCTCAGCCGTACCTTCCCTCCTCTTCCTCCGTGCCCCGGCCGCCCGGTCAGCCCGCCGCGCCCGGACCGGCCACCACGGCGTAGGCCTCCACGGACCACAGCGAGTAGCCGAACCGGGTCGCCCGGCGGTCGCCCTGGACCCGGACGAAGCGGGTGCCGGGCGCGTCCATCCGCACCGACTCGCGCCCGCCGCGCCCGTGGCGGACGGTGGCGGCCGTGCGCCAGGTCCGGCCGTCGGCGGAGGTCTGGATCCGGTACGCGGCGGCGTACGCCTCCTGCCAGCGCAGCACCACCTGCCCGAGACGCACCGGCCCGGCCAGTTCGAGCTGCCACCAGGCGTTGTCCTCGGCGGGTGAGGACCAGCGGGTCGCCGCGTCGCCGTCGACGGCGGCCGACGCGGGGAAGTCCGCCGTCTCCTCGCCCGACGAGGACGCCTCCGCGCCGCGCGCCAGGTCCGGGCCGCCGGTACGCGGCCAGGCCCGCACCGTCACCGTCCGATCCGCGCCCGCGAAGGACACCGGGACCTCATAGGTGCCCGCGCGCGTGCCGGCCGGGACGGTGAGGTCGAGCGGCACCGCCACCTCCGTGCCGCGCGGCAGCACCGCCACCTCCGGGACGCGCGCCTCGACGCCCCGGGCCGGCCGCTCGCCGACGCCGCCGCGGACGTCGCCCGGGCGCCGGGAGAGCAGCTTCACCGTCACCCGCTGCGGGCCGCCGCCGATCTCGGCGTCCACCTCGGTCCGGGCGGGGGTGAGCCGCGCGGCGGGCCCGTCGGCGAACCAGGGCGCGAGGTGCCGGACCGTTCCGCCGGACGCGTCGACCCGCAGCGCGTCGACGCGGGGCGCGCCCCGGGGGTCGGGCCGTGCCTCCGTGCAGCCCGACGGGGACAGCGCGGCCAGGCGGCGCCAGCCCGCGCCGGGCACGTGCGCCTCCACCGTGCCGCGCGTGCCCGGGTCGGTGAGGACCGTCACGGCGGCCAGCGGCCGGGCCCGCCCCCAGCGGGTGCCCGCGCCCTCGGCGGCGTGCTCGCCGTCCAGGCCCGCCCACGTGCCGTACGCCCGCTCGGCGCGCGCGAGGAAGGGGTCGAGCACACCCTGGCCGACCGTCACGCCGCCCCCGCGCAGCGCGGTGCGGAGTGCGCGCAGCGTCCGTGCCGCGCGCCAGGCGGCGGCGCCGTCGCCGTGGGCCGCCGCGCCCAGCATGTCGAGGGCCGCCTCGCCCGCCTCGCCGTAGCGCGCCAACCGGGCAGTCCACGGGGCCACTTCACGCGCCACCTCCGTCCCCGCCAGGTGCGCGGGCGCCGTCCGCAGGACGCCGAACGCCGAGGGCCGCTCCCGCGCCGCCGCCTCGGCCCACTGGGGGCAGCCCGCCGCGCGGGCCGCGGAGAAGGCCCGCAGCAGGGGCCGCAGATACGCCGACTCCTCCGCGCCGAGCACGGACGAGGCGCTGTTCCCGGCCAGCGCCCGCAGCGCGCGGCGCGCCCGCGCGTCGCCGCCCGCCAGGTCGTCGATCGCCGCGGACCAGGACTCCCGGGGGCGGTAGCCCCGGGGGTTCCAGGCGTAGTCGGCGGCCGTGAACAGCGCGACGCGGGACGCGGCCGGCTGCTCCATCGCGGTGCCGAGCAGCGCCGCCGAGCCCTGCGCGACGGCGGGCTCGCGGCCGGTGGAGGGGCCGAGGAAGACGCGGTCCCGCGCGAAGTCGTTCACCGGGTAGTTGTCCATCGTGACGAGCGGGTGCGCGCCGAACGCCTCGCGCGCGCCCGCCAGTTCGCGCCCGGTGATCGTGCGCGGCACCACGCCGACGCCCGTCCACGCCACCTGCACCCCGGGGTCGAGGCGGCGGGCCAGCGCCGCGCGGTACGCGGTCGCACCGTCCTGGAAGTACTCCGTCGGCATCAGGGACAGCGGCGGCGCCCCGGGGTGCCGGTCGGCCAGGTGCCGGGACACGGCGTTCGCGACCCGGGCCTGCGCCCGCGCCGCGGCCCCGGGGCCCGAGCCGAAGGTGTCCGCGTCCTCGCCGCAGTGCCACTCGCTGTAGCTCACGTCCTGGAACTGGAGCTGGAACGCCCGGAAGCCCAGCGCCCACATGGCCTCGACCTTGCGGACGAGGTCCCGCACGTCCCGGTCGGAGGACAGACACATGCCCTGGCCGGGGGCCACCGCCCAGGCGAGCGTCACGTGGTTGCGCGCGGCGCGCTCGGCGAGCGCCCGAAACTCCGCGCGCTGCGCCGCCGGGTACGGCTCGCGCCACCTGGCCTGGCGGTACAGGTCGTCCCCGGGGGCGTACAGGTAGCGGTTCTGCTTGGTGCGGCCCATGAAGTCGAGCTGGGCCAGGCGCTCCCGGCGGGTCCACGGGGTGCCGTAGAAGCCCTCCGTCAGGCCGCGCACCGGGGCCGCGGGCCAGTCCCGGACGCGGACGCCGGGGATCAGCCGGGTCGCGGGGTCCGCCAGTTGCCGCAGCGTCTGCGCCGCGTGGTACAGGCCGTCGGGCCCGACGCCGTCCAGGGCCACCGTGTCGCGGCCCGCGACCTCGCCCACCGCCAGGCGGTAGCCGCCCGGCGGCAGGTCCGCGCGCGGCGGCGCGCCGAGCGCCCGCAGGGCGTCGTCCGCGCCGGGGCCCCCGGCGCGGACGAGCAGGTGCGCGCCGGGGGGCGGGGGCGCGTGGGGGCGGACCTCGGTGATCCGCCGTGCTCCCGCCCGGCGCAGCAGGTTCCGCAGGGCCTCGACGGTGTGCGGGTCGGCGCCGTCCGCCTCCAGGGCCGCCGTGTCGCCCACGGTGACCGGGCCCGTGGCGGAGCGCTCCACGCTGTGCGGGCGGGGCCACACCTGCGGGGTCGCGGCGCCGCTGTGCGGGTCGTCCGGGGTGCCCGTCCGGGGGCCGTCCGGGGCGGGCGGGGTGGCGTGGGCGGGTTCCGGGGCGCCCGGGGTGAGGGTGCCCGCGAGGAGGGCGGCCGCGAGGGCGGCCGCGCTCCTTCCCCGGCGCAGGGGCATGGCGCCCTCCTCGTCACTGTCGTCGCACGCGTGGTTACGTAGCGCTCTGAGCCCACCATTGGGGCGGGGGAGGTGTCAACGCCACGCGGGTGGGGCCCTGCCGGGGGCTCCCCAGTCCCGCCCCTTCCCGTAACCAGGGGCTGCCGCCCCTGGACCCCGCTTTTCGGCGCTCCGCGCCTCGTCCTCAAACGCCGGACGGGCTGGAACTGTTCAGCGCGGCCCGGCGTACAGTTCCAGCCCCTCCGGCGTTTGAGGAGCGGGGTCTGGGGCGGAGCCCCAGTTTCGGGAAAGGGGCGGGACTGGGGCGCCCCCCGCGAGGCCCCCGGGCTGTGACCAGCGCCACGTTCCTCTACCGTTTACGGGTGCGGCCCCGCGCAGTGGGTATGCCCCCGGGAACCGGAAACCGCGAAATCCCACGCCCACCCGCGCCCACCCGCGAAACAAGGAGCGTTCCGTGCCCCCTTCGGCGAATCTTCTCCCGCCCGGCTTCCCCCGCGACGTCTCGCACCCCGACTCCGGCCTCGACGGCTCCTGCTCCTGCGGCTGCCTGGAGCCGCCGCTCACCAGCGAGCCCCCGCTGCCGGACGCCGCGCCGCTGACGAGTGAGCCGCCGCTGACCGACGCCGCGCCGCTGACCAGCGAGCCGACCTCCACGGGCGCGGCCGCGGGCCTGGACCCGGCCGTCGTCTAGGGGGCCGCGTGACCCTGGCCCGCCTCGCCGGCCTGTACGGCGTGGCCACGTCCTACTCGCCGTCGCCGGGCCGCACGGTCCCGGCCTCCGACGACGCGGTCGTCGCCGCCCTGGCCGCGCTCGACGTCGACGCGAGCACCCCCGACGCGGTCCGCGACGCCCT
This sequence comes from Streptomyces longispororuber, assembly GCF_014656095.1. Taxonomy (GTDB): domain Bacteria; phylum Actinomycetota; class Actinomycetes; order Streptomycetales; family Streptomycetaceae; genus Streptomyces; species Streptomyces longispororuber. The sequence continues at coordinate 19,988 of NZ_BNBT01000060.1, read as the reverse complement.
GGCCGCCCGTGAACGCGCCCTGCGCGAGCGGCTGTTGCCGCCGACGGTGGTCCTCTGGCAGGGCGACGACACCCAGGGCGACGACACTCCAAGCGGCACGGAGGACCGCCGGGGCCCCCTCGCGGACCTCCCGCCCCGCACCCGGATCGACCTGCGCACCGAGCAGCGCGAGACCCTCACCTGGCACGCCCCCGAGCCGCCCCCGCCCCTGCCCCTGGGCGCGCACCGACTGCGCGTCACCACCCCGGAGGGCACCACCGCCGAGGCGCACCTCGTCGTCGCCCCGCGCCGCGCACCGGGGCCGCGGGACCGGTCGTACGGGTTCCTGGTGCAGCTCTACTCCCTCCTCGGCGGACGCTCCTGGGGGATGGGCGACCTCGGTGACCTGGCGGAGCTCGCGACGTGGGCGGGGCGCGCGGTGGGGGCCGGGTTCATCCAGGTCAACCCCTTGCACGCCGCGGTGCCCGCGCCGCCGGGCGGCAGCAGCGACCCGTCCCCGTACCGGCCGTCGTCGCGGCGCTTCCCCGACCCCGTGCACCTCCGCGTGGAGGCCGTACCGGAGTTCGCGCACCTGCGGGGCGCCGACCGGGAGGCGGCGGGGGAGATCGCCGGGCGGGCCGACGCGCTGCGCCGCTCCGTCCTGGCGGAGGGGGCGCTGATCGACCGGGACGCCGTGTGGGAGCTGAAGTCGGCGGCCCTGGAGCTGGTCGCCCGGCTGCCGCTCGGGCCCGGCCGCTGCGCCGCGTACAGCGACTTCCTCGCCGAGCACGGCGAGGCCCTGGAGGCGCACGCCACCTGGTACGCCCTCGCCGAGCGGCACGGACCCGACTGGCACGCCTGGCCCGCGCCCCTGCGCGACCCGGCGAGCCGCGAGACGGCCCGCGCCCGCACCGAGCTGATGGACCGCGTCGACCTGTACGAGCGCCTCGCCTGGTACGTGGACGAGCAGCTCGCCACGGCCCAGCGGGCCGCGCGGGACGCCGGCATGGACATCGGCCTGGTGCACGACCTGGCCGTCGGCGTGCACCCGCACGGCGCCGACTCCTGGGCGCAGCGGCGCTACTTCGCGGCGCGCATGTCGGCGGGCGCGCCCCCGGACGCGTTCAACGCGCACGGCCAGGACTGGGGCCTGCCCCCGTGGCGGCCCGACCGGCTCGCCGAGTCCGGGTACGCGCCGTTCCGCGACCTGCTGCGCGCCACGCTGCGGCACGCGGGCGCCGTGCGCATCGACCACGTGATGGGCCTGTTCCGGCTGTGGTGGGTGCCGGAGGGCCGCCGCCCCACCGAGGGAACGTACGTCCGGTACGACGCCGAGGCGATGCTCGCCGTCCTCGTCCTGGAGGCCCACCGCGCCGGGGCCCTCGTGATCGGCGAGGACCTCGGCACGGTCGAACCGGGCGTACGGGAGGCGCTGCGCGAGCGCGGGATCCTCGGCACGTCCGTGCTGTGGTTCGAACGCGACTGGCACGGGGCGGCCTCCGGCCAGGGAGCGGACGAGGGCACCGAGCCGGAGACGGAGCCGGGCGGGAGCGCCGAGGCGGAAGGCGGTGCTGACGCGGAAGGCGGCGCTCAGACGGTCGTCGGCGCTGTCGCGGAAGTCGGAGCCGAGGCGCAAGCCGGCGCCGAGGCGGAGGACGGAGCCGAGGAGGAAGCGGGCGGTGGGGCGCGGGACGGGGGGCCGTTGCCGCCCGAGGCGTGGCGGGCGGACTGCCTCGCCACCGCCACCACCCACGACCTGCCGTCCACGGCGGCCCGCGTCACCGGCGAGCACGTCCGGCTCCGCCACGAGCTCGGCCTGCTGACCCGCCCCCTGGCCGCCGAGCGCGCCGAGGCCGACGCCGACGTCCGCGAGTGGCTGGCGCTGATCTCCCGGCTCGGGCTGCTCCCGGGCGGCGCGGGCAGCGAGGAGGACGAGGTCCGCGCGGTGCACCGGTTCCTGCTCGCGACCCCGGCCCGGCTGGTCGGCATCTGGCTGCCGGACACGGTCGGCGACCGCCGCCCGCAGAACGTGCCGGGCACCTGGGACCAGTACCCGAACTGGCGCCTGCCCATCGCCGACGCGAAGGGCCGCCCGGTGTCCCTGGAGGAGCTCACGGCGTCGCCACGGCTGCACGCGCTGCTCGACGTTTTCCGGGTTTCACGGGTCTCGCGGGTCTCGCGGGTCTCGCGGGCCGGGCGCCGGGGCGGGGGCGCCGCCCCCTGATGGCACCCCGGGCGCGCGGCCCGGGGAGCGGTTCGCTACGTTGGCATCGTGGACAAGAAGAATGCCCTGCGCGCCGGAGCCCTTGCCTCCGGAACGACGCTGATGATGCTGCTCATGTCGTCCCCCGCGTTCGCGCTCACCCGCGACGACGGCGACGACCCGGCGCCCAAGCTGAGCGTGGCGGAGACCCTCGGTCTCTACGTCGCGGCGCCGATCGTCCTCTTCCTGGTGATCGCGGGCCTGGTCATGGTGGGTGACAAGTCCCGCAAGCAGCAGAAGCAGGGCTGAGCCGCCCGCTGCTGACAACGCCGAGGGCGCCCCTCGGCGACGTACACGGTGAGACCTCGTCAGACGTCTCCCCGAAGGTGTACGCCGCCGAGGGGCGCCCTCGCGTGCGTACGCACCCGCGAAACGTTCAGCTCAGCTTCAAGGAACGCTCGAAAAGATTCGATGGACCTGAGCGGTGGGCCGGTGCGACGGTGGTCCGGCGAACGACGCACCCACCGCCCGCCTCCAGCGGGCAGAGAGGCAGGGGACACCCGTGGCGACCGCCCTGGACCGGACCACCGAGACGACCACCGGCGGCGCGGACCGCGCCCGGGGCGGCCCCGCCCGGCGCGCACCCGGCACCGGACTCGGGGCCAGGCTCGGCACCGGAATCGGCACCGGAATCGATACCGGCCTCGGCGCCGGGCTCGGGCTCGCGCTGGTCGCGACCGTCGTCTGGTCCGGCAGCTTCGTCACGTCCCGGGCCCTCGCCGACAGCGTGCCGCCCGTGCAGCACGCGTTCTGGCGCTGGATCATCGCCATCGCGGCGGTCGCACCCTTCGCGGCGCGCGCGACCTGGCGCCAACGGGCGCTCCTGCGCCGCCACATCGGCTACCTCCTGGGCGCCTCCCTGCTCGGCGTCACCGTCTACAACACCCTGGTGAACCAGGCGGGCGTGACCACCACCGCGGGCAACATGGGCATGATCATGGCCGCGTCACCGGTGCTGATGGCGGTGTACGAACGCCTCGGCGGGACCCGGCTCGGCGCGCGCCGCACCACGGGCATGGCGGTCGCCTGCGTTGGGGTGCTGCTCCTGGTCGGCAAGGGCTCGCTCGCGCTCGACTTCGCGGCGGGCGACCTGTGGATCATCGGCGGGGCGGTCGCCTTCGGCTCGTACAGCGCGCTGCTGCGGCGCAGGCCCCCGGAGATCGGGGGCCTGCCCTTCCTCTTCGCGACGTTCGTGCTCGGCGCGCTCATGCTGCTGCCCGCGTACGCCGTCAGCCTCGCGCTCCAAGGCGGGTTCAGCCCCACGCCCGGCACGGTGACGCCGCTCCTCTACGTGGGGGTGGTCTCCTCGGCGGTCGCCTTCTTCGCCTGGAACAAGGCGATCGCCCTGATCGGCGCGGCCCGCGCCGGAGTCGTCTACCACCTCCAGCCGGTGTGCGTGGCGCTGCTGTCCTTCGCCCTGCTCGGCGAGGGCATGGGGTGGCTCCAGGTCGGCTGCATGGGCCTCATCCTCGGCGGTGTGGTCCTCGGCTCGGCGGCCGGGCGGCGGTAGGCGCACGTGCCGCCGGGGGCGCGGCGGGCCCCCGGGTACGTTGGCGCCATGAGCGAGTGGGACATCAAGAAGCTGCGGATCCTGCGGGCGCTGCGGGACCTCGGCACGGTGACCGCGGCGGCGGGGTCGCTGAACATGACGCCGTCGGCGGTGTCCCAGCAACTGTCCAACCTCGCCCGGCAGCTCGGCGTGGAGCTCCTGGAGGCGCACGGGCGGCGGGTGCGGCTGACCGGCGCGGCGCACCTCGTGCTGCGGCACGCGGAGGCGGTGTTCGCGCAACTGGAGCGGGCCGACGCGGAGTTGGCGGCGTACGCGCAGGGGGAGGCGGGGGAGGTGCGGGTCGGGGCCTTCTCCACGGCGGTGCCCGCGCTCGTGGTGCCCGCGGTGCGGGCCCTGCGGGAGACGCACCCGGGGGTGTTCGTGCGGGTGCGGGAGGCGGAGGCCGCGCAGGCGTACGAGCTGCTGGCCGCGGGGGAGGTGGACCTGGCGCTGTCGCTGGCGGCGCGGGCCCCGGCCGGGGGCGACCCCCGGTTCACCCGGGTCACGCTGCTCGCGGACCCGCTGGACGTGGCCCTGCCGGCGGGGCACCCGCTGGCCCGCGAGCGGGGGCTGCGCCTGGCCGACCTCGCCGAGGAGCCGTGGATCTTCGGAGGGTCGGGGCCCTGGTCGGACATCACGCTGGCCGCGTGCGAGGCGGCGGGGTTCGTGCCCGAGCGGGCGCACAGCGCCGCCGGGTGGACGGCGATCCTGGCGATGGTGGAGGCGGGGATGGGGGTGGCGCTGGTGCCGCGGATGGCCTCCGGCGGGGGGCGGGGCGGGGTGGTGACGCGGGGCCTGGACGCGGACCGTCCCCACCGCCACGTGGTCGCCGCGACCCGCCGCGGAGCCGGGCCCGCGGTGGCCCACGTCCTTTCCGCCCTGCGGGCGGCGGCTCACTGAACCCCGGCCCCCTGCGAACAGCCGGGCGGCACCTGGGCGCTGTGCCCACCCGTCCCGCCCAGCGGGACGATTGCCCACAGCGGACAGGCCGGGCGGGCGAAGCCGGGTGGTCATGGGCGGGTGGGTGGGAAAGTCCGCCGCGGCAGCGGCGGGAACGGCCCACCCGCCCAGCGGGACGATTGCCCACAGCGGACAGGCTGGGCGGGCGAAGCCGGGTGGTCATGGGCGGGTGGGTGGGAAGCACCGCCGCGGCAGCGGCGGGAACGGCCCACTCACCTGGAGGGCGATTGCCCACAGCGGACAGGCTGGGCGGGCGAAGCCGGGTGGTCGTGGGCGGGTGGGTGGGAAGCACCGCCGCGGTAGCGGCGGAAGAGGCCCACCCACCCGCAGGGGGAAGCGGCGGCGTCAGCCCCGGTCGGCGGCCTGCGCCCGCAGGGCGCGTTCGACCCCGGCCCGGGCCTCGCCGACCAGCCGCCGAAGGGCCGGCGTCGGCGCAGCCGACGCGAGCCACGCGTCGGTGGCCTCCAGCGTCGCCGCGGACACCTGCACCGCCGGGTACAGCCCCACCGCGACCTGCTGCGCCATCTCGTGCGACCGCGACTCCCACACGTCCTTCACCGCGGCGAAGTACTTCTCGGTGTAGGGCGCGAGCAGCTCCCGCTGCTCGGTCTGGACGAAGCCCGAGATGACCGCCTCCTGCACGGCGTTGGGCAGCTTGTCGGACTCGACGACCGACGCCCAGGCCTCGGCCTTGGCCTCGGGGGTCGGCCGCGCGGCCCGCGCGGCGGCCGCGTGCCGCTCGCCCGCCGCCGTGCGGTCGCGCTCGTACTCGGCGGCGATCTCCGCCTCGTCGTAGCGGCCGACCGCCGCGAGGCGCCCGACGAGCGCCCAGCGCAGCTCCGTGTCCACGGCCAGGCCCTCGATGGTCCGGGTGCCCTCCAGGAGGGCCTCCAGGAGGTCGAGCTGCTCCGGCGTACGGGCCGCCGCGGCGAACGCCCGCGCCCAGGCGAGCTGGTGGTCGCTGCCCGGCTCGGCCGTGCGCAGGTGGGCCAGCGTGGCCTCGGACCACTGCGCGAGGAGCGCGTCCCGGCGGGCCGGGTCGGCGTACAGGTCGAGGGCGAGCTTCACCTGGCGGTGCAGGGACTGCACGACGCCGATGTCGGACTCCTTGGCGATGCCGGACAGCACGAGCGCCAGGTACTCCCGCGTCGGCAGCTCCGCGTCGCGGGTCATGTCCCAGGCCGACGCCCAGCACAGCGCCCGCGGCAGCGACTCCTCGAAGTCGCCCAGGTGCGCGGTGACGAAGGCCAGGGACTCGGCGTCCAGGCGGACCTTCGCGTACGACAGGTCGTCGTCGTTGAGCAGGATCACCGCCGGGCGGGCCCGGCCCACCAGCGCCTCGACGGCCGTCAGCTCGCCGTCGACGTCCAGCTCGACCCGGTCGGTGCGCACCAGCTTGCCGGTGGCGGCGTCGAGGTCGTACAGGCCGATGGCGATGCGGTGCGGCCGCAGCGTCGGCTCACCCGTGGCGCCCGTGGGCAGCGCCGGGGCCTCCTGCTTCACGGCGAAGGACGTGATGACGCCGGCCGCGTCGACGTCCACCACCGGGCGCAGCACGTTGATGCCCGCCGTGCGCAGCCACTTCTCCGCCCAGGTGCCGAGGTCCCGGCCGCTGGTCTCCTCAAGCGCGCCGAGCAGGTCGCTCAGGCGCGTGTTGCCGAAGGCGTGCCGCTTGAAGTAGGCCTGCACCCCGCTGAAGAAGGCGTCCATGCCGACGTACGCCACGAGCTGCTTGAGCACGCTCGCGCCCTTGGCGTAGGTGATGCCGTCGAAGTTGACGAGCACGTCGTCCAGGTCGCGGATGTCCGCCATGATCGGGTGCGTGGACGGCAACTGGTCCTGCCGGTACGCCCAGGTCTTCATGGAGTTGGCGAACGTCGTCCAGGAGTGCGGCCAGCGCGAGCCGGGCGCGTACGCCTGGCAGGCGATGGAGGTGTAGGTGGCGAACGACTCGTTCAGCCACAGGTCGTTCCACCACTCCATCGTCACCAGGTCGCCGAACCACATGTGGGCCAGCTCGTGCAGGATGGTCTCGGCGCGCACCTCGTACGCCGCGTCCGTCACCTTCGACCGGAAGACGTACTGGTCGCGGATGGTCACCGCGCCCGCGTTCTCCATCGCGCCCGCGTTGAACTCCGGCACGAAGAGCTGGTCGTACTTCGCGAAGGGGTACGCGTAGTCGAACTTCTCCTGGAACCAGTCGAAGCCCTGCCGCGTGACCTCGAAGATCGCGTCGGCGTCGAGGTACTCGGCGAGCGAGGGACGGCAGTAGATGCCGAGCGGCACGCTCTGCCCGTCCTTCTCGTACGAGGAGTGCACCGCGTGGTACGGGCCGACGATCAGGGCGGTGACGTACGTGGAGATGCGCGGCGTCGGCGCGAAGACCCACACGTCGCCCCCCGGGCCCGAGGGCTCCGGCGTGGGCGAGTTGGAGATCACCGTCCAGCCGCTCGGCGCCTTCACGGTGAACTGGAACGTCGCCTTCAGGTCCGGCTGCTCGAACGAGGCGAAGACGCGGCGCGCGTCCGGCACCTCGAACTGCGTGTACAGGTACGCCTGCTGGTCCACCGGGTCGACGAAGCGGTGCAGGCCCTCGCCGCTGTTGGTGTACTCGCAGTCGGCGACGACCCGCAGCTCGTTGCGGCCCTCGCGCAGGTGCCGCAGGGCGATGCGCGCGTCGCGGAAGACCGCGGCGACCTCCAGCGCGTGGCCGTTCAGGACCACCTCGTGGACGGCGGGGGCGACCAGGTCGACGAACGTCTCGGCGTCCGCCTCGGCGCTGTCGAAGCGCACGGTGGTCACCGACCGGAACGTGCCGCCCTCCTGCGCTCCGGAGAGGTCGAGATCGATCTCGTACGAGTCAACGGTGAGCAGCTTCGCCCGCTGCTGCGCCTCTTCGCGGGTCAGATTGGTGCCGGGCACGCGTCATCTCCTCGGTGCGACTTGCGACGTTTCCGTGATGTGTCCCGCCATCCTTCCATGCGGGACCACGGCGTGCCCGGGGCCCATTGTCCCCGGCCCGCCCTGCGGCTAGCATCCGCGCGTCGGCACAGGCCCGGGGCGCCGCACGGGCGGTCCGGGCGGTGGCGGGGACGGGCGGAAGCGGGTGTATATGGCACGGGGAGCACGGGGCCGGTTACGGGGGTCGCCCCCGCGGACGGTGCTGCCCGTCCTGGCCCTGCTGGCGGCCACCACGACCGGCTGCGGCGGCTCCGGCGACGGCGCCGACGGGGGCGGCGCGGACGGCCGGGGCCCGGAGAAGACGCGGATCACCGTCGGCACCATGCCCGTCGCCGACACCGCGCCGCTCCAGCTCGCGATGGACAAGGGCTTCTTCAAGGCCGAGGGGCTCACCGTCCGCACGACGACGCTCAGCGGTGGCGCCGAGTCGGTGAACCGGCTGCGCGCGGGCGCCCTCGACATCTCCTTCGGCAACTACGTCTCCTACTTCCTCGCGCACGCCAACAAGGCGGTGGACGTGCGGTTCGTCTCCGACGCCTTCGCCTCCGCGCCCCGCACCCACGCGGTCCTCGTCCCCAAGGACTCGCCGGCGCGGACGCTGAAGGACCTGGACGGCAAGAAGATCGGCGTCAACACGAAGCGGAACATCAGCGCCCTGCTCGTGCAGAAGGCGGGCAAGGCGGAGGGCGTCACCTTCGACGACGGCGACTTCGCCGAGGTGGACATGCCCGCCATGGAGACCGCCCTGACGTCGGGGAGCGTCGACGCCGTGCAGGCCGTCGAGCCGTTCGTCAGCGCGATCGAGGAGTCCGGCGCCGGCCGCGTCGTCGCCGACCTCGGCAGGCCGCCGACCGCGGGCTTCCCGATCGCCGGGTACGCCACGACGGCGGCCTTCGCGAAGAAGCACCCGCAGACCGTGGCGGCCTTCCAGCGGGCCATGGCCCGCGCCCAGAAGCAGGCGGCCCGCCGCGCGACGGTCGTGCGCACGCTCCCCGACTACACCCGCATCACCCCCGAGCAGGCGGACCGGCTCAGCCTCGGCGGCTACCCCGTCGCCCTGGACCCGGCCCGGCTGCGCCGCGTGGTGCAGCTCATGCGGGAGTTCGGCTACCTGGAACGGAACGTCGACGTGGAGCCGCTGCTGGTGCGGCCGGGCCCGTGACCGAGGGGGAGTGAGGGCGGTGCGGTGACGGGGCCGGCGCGCGCCGGGGCGGGTCCGGGGCCGGAGCCCCGGGCGCCCGCGCGCGCCCTCCTGCGCCCCGGCGCGCTGGTCTCCCGCCGCTGGGGGCGCGCCCTGCTCGGGGCGCTCGGCGCCGGCGGGGCGGTGCTGGTCCTGGAACTCCTCGCCCGCGGCGGAGCCGTCGACGACGACGCCCTGCCGCCCGCCACCTCCGTGCTGGCCCGCGCCGCCGGGATGGCCGTCGACGACGGCTTCCTCGGCCACCTCGGCACCACCGTCTCCGCCTGGCTCGGCGGGCTCGCGCTCGCCGTCGCCCTCGCCGTCCCTGCCGGGCTGCTGCTCGGCTCGCTGCCGTGGCTGGACCGGGCGGGCCTCGCCGTCGTCGAACTGGCCCGGCCCGTGCCGTCCGTCGCGCTGATCCCGCTGGCGATCCTGGTGTTCGCCGAGCCGGTCCGCGTCGAGCGGTCCCTCGTCTGCTACGCCGCGCTGTGGCCGATCCTCCTCAACACGCTGTACGGGCTGCGCGACGTCGACCCCGTCGCCAAGGAGACCCTGCGCGCCTTCGGCTTCGGGGCGCCGGCCGTGCTCGTCCGGGTGTCGCTGCCGAGCGCGGGCCCCTTCGTGCTCACCGGGGTGCGGATCGCCGCGTCCGTGGGGCTGATCGTGGCCGTCAGCGCGGAGCTGCGGGCCGGGGGCGACTCCGGGCTCGGCGTGTATCTGCTCCAGACGCAGTCCGGCGGCGGGCGGCCGGACCTGATGGTGGCGGGCGCCGTCTGGGCCGGGGCCCTGGGCACGGCCGCGAACGCGGTGCTCGTGGGGGCCGGGCGGCTCGCCTTCCCGCACAGCGCCCGCGCGGCCGCGGGACGGGGCGGGTGATGGCCGCCCGCGCCGTACGGTTCCTGCTGCTGCGGGGCTGGCTGCTCGCCGTGCTCGTCGTCGCCTGGGAGGTGGCCGCGCGGCGGGCGGAGGACATCTACTTCCCGCCGCCCGGCCGGATCGTGCGCACCCTGCTCGACGACCCCGCCCTCGACGCCCTCGCGCCCAGCCTCGGCCGGCTGCTGCTCGGCTGGGCGCTCGCGGGCGCCGTGGGCATCGCCGTCGGCGTGGGCATCGGCCTGTCGCGGGTGGCGTACCACGTCCTCGACCCGGTGCTCCAGTTCGGCCGTGCGGTGCCGCCGCCCACGCTCATCCCGCTGTTCATGGTCGTCTTCGGGCTCGGCACCTCGATGCAGCTCGCGACCATCGTCTTCGGCGTCGTCTGGCCCGTGCTGCTCAACACCGCCGACGGCGTGCGGTCCGTGGAGCCGGTGCAGCTCGACACGGCCCGCGCCTTCGGCATCGGCGGGGCGGCCCGGCTGCGGTACGTCGTGCTGCCCGCCGCCGCGCCGAAGATCTTCGCGGGGCTGCGCGTGGCGCTCGGCTTCGCGCTGATCCTCATGGTCATCGCCGAGCTGATGGGGTCGGGCGACGGCATCGGCGCCCGGCTCAACGCGGCCGAGCGGGAGTTCCGCCCCGACCGGCTGTGGGCGGGCATCCTGCTGCTCGGCGCCGTCGGCTGCGTACTCAACGGACTCTTCCTGCTCGTGGAGCGGACGGTACTCGCCTGGCACCGGGGCGCCCGGCGCACACGGACCTAGGGCGCGGGGGCGCCCGCCGTTCCCCCGCACCACCGGTTCACCCGGAGCGGCGGGAACGCCTGGAGCACGGGAGCACTCAATGCACATAGACCACGCGCTAGTTGGCACCGGCGGGCCGTCGGTGCCGAGGGCACAGGGGGACACAGGGCATGTTGGACATCACGGGGCTCAGTCACCGCTACGACGACGGGCACCAGGCCGTCGACGACATCGAACTCAGTGTCGAGGGCGGCGAACTGGTCAGCATCGTCGGCCCGTCCGGCTGCGGCAAGTCCACGCTGCTGCGGTGCGTGGCGGGCCTGCAGCGGCCCAGCGCGGGCCGGATCACCGTCGGGGGACGGGCCGTGGAGGGAGCGGTGCCGCCCAACCTGGCCGTCGTCTTCCAGGACTACACCCGCTCCCTCTTCCCGTGGCTGACCGTCCGCGACAACGTCGCGCTGCCGCTGCGCCGCCACGGCCTCGGCCGCGCCGAGCGGCGCGCCCGCGCGGCCAAGGCCCTCGCGCAGGTCGGCCTCGACGGCACGGGGAGCCGCTACCCGTGGCAGCTCTCCGGCGGCATGCAGCAGCGGGTCGCCCTGGCCCGCGCGCTCGCCTACCGGCCGTCGCTGCTGCTGATGGACGAGCCGTTCGGCTCGGTGGACGCGCAGACCCGGGAGGACCTGGAGGACCTGCTCCTGGCCGTACGGGGCGGCCCTGCGGGGGAGGGCGGCCCTGCGGGGGAGGGCGGCCCCGCGGGGGAGGGCGGCACGGCGAAACGGCCGCCGGGGCGCATGACCATCCTCCTGGTCACCCATGACATCGACGAGAGCGTGTACGTCGGGGACCGCGTCGTCGTCCTCACCGGCGCCCCCGGCCGCGTCCACAGCGACCTGCGGGTGGACCTGCCCGCGCCGCGCGACCGGGTCGCCACCCGGGGCCTGCCGGAGTTCGTCCGGCTGCGGGCCGAGGTCGGGCGGGCGGTGCGGCGGCCATGACCGTGGACGTACTGGTCGCGGGGGCGGGCATCGGCGGGCTCACCGCCGCGCTGAGCCTGCACGCGGCGGGCATCGAGGTCCGCGTCGTCGACTCCGTCGACGCGCTGCGGCCCGTCGGCGTCGGCATCAACCTCCTCCCGCACGCGGTGCGGGAGCTGACCGAGCTGGGCCTCGGCGACGCGCTCGCCGCGACCGGCGTACAGACCGCCGAGATGGTCCACTACGACCGGCACGGCAACCGCATCTGGGGCGAGCCGCGCGGCCGCGCGCTCGGCTACCACTGGCCGCAGTACTCCATCCACCGCGGCGAACTCCAGATGCTGCTGCTCGACGCGGTGCGGCGGCGGCTCGGGGAGCGGGCCGTGGTCACCGGTACGGCGTTCGTCCGCTTCCTGGAGGACGGCAGGGCCCTGCGGGTGGTGCTGCGGGACATGGCGCGGGGCCGCGAGCACGCCGTGCGGGTGCGGGCGCTCGTCGGCGCGGACGGCCTCTACTCCAGCGTCCGCGCCCGCCTCCACCCCGGCGAGGGGCCGCCGCTGTGGAACGGCATCCGCATGTGGCGCGGGGTGACGGAGTGGCACCCGGTCCTCGGTGGCCGCACGGTCGCCGTGGCGGGCAGCAACGCCCAGGCCAAGCTGGTCGTCTACCCGATCTCCCGGGAGGCCGAGCTGCGGGGGCGCGCCCTGCTCAACTGGGTGGCCGAGGTGCGGTTCCCGCCGGAGCCCGGCAGCGGTCCCGGCTCCGCCGACTGGAACCGGGGCGGGCGCCTCTCCGACGTCCTGCCCCACTACGCGGGCTGGCGCGTCGGCGACCTGGACGTGCCCGCGCTCTTCGCGGCGACCCGCCGCATCCTGGAGTACCCCATGGTCGACCGCGAGCCGCTGCCGTGGTGGGGCAAGGGCCCGGTCACCCTCCTCGGCGACGCCGCGCACCCCATGTACCCCGTGGGGTCCAACGGCGGCTCCCAGGCCGTCCTGGACGCCCGCGTCCTGGCCCGCTGCCTGGCCCGGGCCGACCCCGACCGCGTCGCGGGGCTGCGCGCCTACGAGGAGGTACGCCGCGAGGCCACCACGGCCCTGGTCCTGGCCAACCGCCGCATGCCCGCCGACCGCTACCTGGCCGCCGTGGCCGAGCGGGCGCCGGACGGGTTCGCGCGGGTGGAGGACGTGCTGACGGCGGAGGAGCTGGGGGAGTTGCGGGACGCGTACCGGTGGACCACCGGCACGGACGTCACCGAGCTCAACACGAGGCCCTCCTGGAGCGTCCCCTGACCCCGTGCTGAGCCTGGCCGTGGCTTTGGGGGGCGTGCTTTTGAGCCTGGCCGCGGCTTCGGGCCTGCTGCAGCGTGGCCTGTACGCAGGGCACGGTGCCCCCTGCGGGTCTGCTCCCACCCACCCGCCCCGTACGCAGGCGCGCGCCCGCAGGCCTGCCCCTGAGCCCATCCGGTACCCGCGGGCCTGCTCCCACCCGCCCGCCCACCCACCCGGCGCGCGGCGCCCACCGCGGGCTCACCCACACCCGCCCCGCACCCAGGGCGCAGTGCCCCCCCCACGGGTCTGCTCCCACCCACCCGCCCCCGACCCAGTGGCGGTAGCCGTCTCCGCCGTCGGAGCAACCGGCCCGACGGGGTGACGGCCAGCGCCGTGCCGGGAGCCCCTCCGACGGGCGTAAGCCCCAATCCACGCGGGACCCCGCCTAGTTGGCCGTACACCGCAAGCCCTAACTCCCCCTTCGCCCCGCGTAATCCCCGGTGCGCGAGGCCTCGGCCGGGTCGGGGACGTGTCCGAGCTGATCGTCGCGGATCGGCGGGGTCCCGCGGGCCGGGGGTCGGAGCGCGTAGCTAGCGGGTGGGCCGGGCCGTTGCCACCACGGCCAGGGCCAGTGCGGCGAGGCCTCCGCCCAGCCAGAGGGCGTACGAGGTGCCGTACGCGTCGGCGACGCGGCCGCCGGCCAGGGCGCCCACGGCGATCGCCAGGTTGAAGATCCCGGCGAACAGCGCGGACGCGGCCTCGCGGGCCTCGGGCGCGGCGGCCATCACCCAGTTCTGCGAGGAGACGGAGACGCCCCCGTACGCGAGGCCCCAGGCGACGAGCAGGGCCACCGAGACCGGGAGCGAGGCGCCCGCGGGGACCAGGAGCAGGACGACGGCGGCGAGGGCCGCGGAGATGAACAGCAGCGCGCGGCGCGGGTCGCGGGCGGCGGAGGTGCCGCTCAGGAAGTTCCCCGCGACGCCCGCCACGCCGTAGCACAGCAGGAGCGTGCTGATCAGGCCCGCGCCGACGTCCGGCACCCGCTCCAGGACCGGGCGGACATAGGTGTAGGCGGCGAAGTGGCCGACGACGAGGAGCGCCACGGCGACCAGGCCGGTGCGCAGCCGGGGCAGCCGGAGGAGGCCGGGGAAGGTCCCGAGGCGCACCGGCTCGCTCGGCGGCAGCGGCGGCAGTACGGCGGCGAGCAGCGCGGCGACGGCGATGCCGAGTCCGGCCACCGCGCCGAAGGCCCACCGCCAGCCCGCGAGTTCGCCGAGGAACGTGCCCGCGGGCACGCCGAGCACGGACGCCACGGCTATGCCGCTGAAGACCACGGAGGTGGCCCGGCCGACGGCCTCGGCCCGCACCAGGCGCACCGCCAGCGAGGCCGCCACGGCCCAGACGCCGCCGATGCACAGGCCGACGACGAGCCGCGCGGCCAGCAGCACCGCGAAGGAGGGCGCGAGCGCGGAGAGCAGGTTCGCGGCGCCGAGCAGCAGCATCAGCCCGCACAGGACGGTCCGGCGGTCCGTCCCGCGCACCGCGACGGGCAGCAGCAGCGCGGCGAGCGCCGCGACCACACCCGGCAGGGTGACGGTGAGCCCCGCGGTCCCGGCGGAGACGCCGAGCCCCGAGGCGAGCGAGGTGAGCAGGCCGACGGGCAGCATCTCCGTGGTGACGACGGAGAACGTGGCGGCGGCGAGGGCGACGACGGACAGCGGCACCGACCGCTGTCGCGCGTCCACGTGGGGAGGGGACAGGGTTTCCATGGGCGTTTCCATGGCACAAGCGAACGCCCGCCCCCCGACCGGGAACAACGCCGAAGATCTCATCCTTGAATGAGCGGGACTCATCGATCCGGATCACGTCGATCCGGATCACGTCGATCCGGATCACGTCGATCCGGGTCACGTCGAGCAGACCCGCGTCGATCCGGGCCACGTCGACCTGGGGCGCGTCGGGCAGACCCGCATCGACCCGGGTCGCGTCGACCCGGGGCGGAGTGTTCCGTGGGGCGGAGAGTTCCGTGGCGTGGACAGTCGAGGGCGGGAGCGGCGGGAATATGGGCGGGGTGGAGATACGGGAGCTGGAGTGCTTTCTCGCGCTGGCCGAGGAGCTGCACTTCGGGCGGGCCGGCGAGCGGCTGTACGTCTCCCAGAGCCGGGTGAGCCAGCTACTCGCCGCGCTGGAACAGCGGATCGGCGCTCGGCTCGTGGAGCGTACTAGCCGCCGGGTCCGGCTGACCCCCCTCGGGGAGCGTTTCCGTGCGGAACTACGTCCGGCGTACGACGAGTTGGCCGCCGTGGTGGACCGCGCGAAGGGCGCGGCGCGCGGGGTGGAGGGGCGGCTGCGCATCGGGTTCCAGGGGACGGCGGACGCGCGGCTCATGGAGGCCATCACCACGTTCCAGAAGCGGCACCCGGCGTGCGTCACGGAGATCGCGGAGGTGCCCTTCGCCGACCCCTTCGGGGCGGTGCGCGCGGGCGACGTGGACGCGGCGATCGTGCTGCTCCCGGTGGCCGAGCCGGACCTCGTCCTCGGCCCGCTGTTCTCCCGGGAGCCGCAGACGGTCGCCGTGTCCGTACGCCATCCCTTCGCGAAGCGCGCGGCGGTCGGCGCGGCCGAGCTGCGGGAGGTGCCGCTCGTCGCGGCGGCGGCGCCCGCCCCCGCCTACTGGCGCGAGGCGCACGCCCCCTCGCCCGTGCCCGCCCCGGCCGTGCGCACCCTCCAGGAGGGCCTCACGCTGGTGGCGGCCGGCCGGGGCGCGATGCTGCTGTGCCGGCCGACGGCCTCGTACCACGGCCGCGAGGACGTCGTCTTCGTACCGGTGCGCGGCCTGCCGGACTCGGTCCTCGGGACGGTCTGGCACCGGGACGGGGAGACGGAGCGGGTACGGGCCTTCGCGCGGGCGGTGGCGGACGCCACGGCCGTGGCCGACGCGGCGGCCTGACGGCCCGCACCCGGCTCGGTCACGCGCCCTCGGGGCGGTACACCACGAAGTGGAAGCAGCCGTACTCCACGGCGCGCACGTGCACCTGGCCGACCCCGGGGTCGGCGAAGGCCTCCGCAAGGGCCGCGTCGAAGCCCGCCGTGGTGTCCTCGGGGATCTCCAGGAGCCGGCCGCCGACGATGCGGCCCCGGGCGTCGTAGCGGCGCAGGGTGCGCAGGGCCCCGGGGCGGGCGAAGGGGTACGTGGCGCCGGCCGCCTCGGCGGGGCCGTCGCAGGGGTCCGCGTGGATGAACACGGGGCCCTGCTCGTCGTAGGCGCCCGGGCGCGCTCCGGTCGCCGCCGCCCAGCGGCGCAGCGGCGCGTACGAGACCAGGGCGACGCGCTCGCCCGGACGGACCGGGCGGAGGCAGCAGCGGAGCGGGTCGCCGCCCTCCTCGTCCACGAACGGCTCGCAGGCGCGGCCCGCGTCGTCCGTGTCGCGGAGCTCCTTGAGGACGGCGGGGTGGATGGGGCGGGGGACATAGGCAGTGACTGCCGTGGTCGCAGTGGTCATAGGGCCACTTTTCCGAGGAACCCGCCCCCGGGCTGGCGGTTTCCCGACGTCGACCTCCGCCCCGCCCCCGTTGCCTGTTGACCCCGTCCTATCGAATAACGATATGCTCCTCGCGCTCCATGCATATCGAAAATCGATAGGACGTAGACGATGAACACGCGACTCACGAGGGCCCTGGCCTCGGTGACCTTGGTGCTGGCGGCGCTGCTCGGGCTGGCCTTCGTCGGCACGGGGATCACGCACATGGCCGACGACGGGGCCGTCTGTGTGGAGACCGGCTTCTGGCGCAACGCCTCGCTGGAGGGCGGCCTGCCGGTCGGCAAGGGCGTCGAGGCGGCCAGCAGCGCCGCGCGCCTCTGCCAGGACAGCCCCTCGGTGGGGCAGCGCGCCGCCGACCTCGGGGGGCAACTGCCGTGGCTGCTGTTCGGCTCCCTGGCCCTGCTGCTCTTCTCCCGGCTGCTGGACGCCGTGGTGCGGCAGGGGCCGTTCACCGAGGCCGTGGCGCGACGGCTGACCGTCCTGGGCTGGTTCGTCGCGGCGGGCACGGTCCTCACCGGCCTCGTCGCAGGGTGGTCGCACTCCTGGCTCGTCGGGAGCATGGCGCCGATCGTGGGCTCCGGGCCGACGGTCGACGGGTCGATGATGCCCGTCCTCGCCGGCCTCGCCGCGGTGGTGATGGGGAAGATCATGCGTGAGGGCGTACGCATGCGGGAGGACCTCGAAGGGACCATCTGATGCCCGAAGAGGAAGTCCACGGGATCCGCGTCCACCTCGACCGGCTCCTGGCCGAGCGCGGCATGACGCTGACCGAACTGTCCGCCCAGGTGGGCATCACCGTCGTCAACCTGTCCATCCTCAAGAACGGCCGCGCCAAGGCCATCCGCTTCTCGACCCTGTCCCGCATCTGCGAGGCCCTGCACTGCCAGCCGGGCGACCTGATCACCCACGACCCTCCTGAGCCGGGGGCAGGCACAAGCCCACCCGACGCTTGAACACGAGCACGCGAAGCGGGGAATTCAGCCCGTCCGGCGTTTGAGGACGAGCCGCGAAGCGGCGTCAAGGGCCGCACGGGAGGGTGGCCGCGCCGCGAAATCGCCCCCGCCCACCCGCACCTGGAAAGGCACAAGCGGGAAGAATTCAGCCCGTCCGGCGTTTGAGGACGAGCCGCGAAGCGGCGTTAAGAGCCGCACGGGAGGGTGGCCGCGCCGCGGAATCGCCCCCGCCCACCTGGAAAGGCGCAAGCGGGAAGAATTCAGCCCGTCCGGCGCTTGAGGACGAGCCGCGAAGCGGCGTCAAGGGCCGCACGGGAGCGTGGCCGCGCCGCGAAATCGCCCCCGCCCGCCCGCGCCTGGAAAGGCACGAGCGGGCGGAGGGGGGAATGCAGCCCGTCCGGCGTTTGAGGACGAGCCGCGGAGCGGCGATGAGGGCGGGCGGGGGCCAGGCCCCCGCCCCGGGGACCGCTCGCCCGGCCGGCCTCAGGCCAAGGCCTTGGCCACCAGCTCAGCGATCTGCACAGCGTTCAGCGCAGCGCCCTTGCGCAGGTTGTCCCCGGAGACGAAGAGGGAGAGCCCGTTCTCGACGGTCTCGTCGCGGCGGATCCGCCCGACGAAGGACTCGTCGCGCCCGGCGGCCACCAGCGGCGTCGGCACGTCCGTGACGACGACGCCCGGCGCGCCGGAGAGCAGCTCCAGGGCCCGCTCGGGGCTGATCGGCCGCTCGAAGCGGGCGTTGATCTGGAGGGAGTGCCCGGTGAAGACGGGCACGCGCACACAGGTGCCGGCGACCTTCAGGCCGGGGATCTCCAGGATCTTGCGGGACTCGTGCCGGAGCTTCTGCTCCTCGTCGGTCTCGTTCAGCCCGTCGTCGACGACGGACCCCGCCATCGGCAGCACGTTGTACGCGATGGGCGCGACGTACTTGTCCGGCGCCGGGAACTCCACGGCCGAGCCGTCGTGGGTCAGCTTCGGGGCGTCCGCGCCGACCTTCTCGATCTGCCCGAAGAGCTCCTCGACCCCGGCGAGACCCGAACCGGACACCGCCTGGTACGTGGCGACGACCAGGGAGGTCAGCCCGGCCTCCGCGTGCAGCGGCTTCAGGACGGGCATCGCGGCCATGGTCGTGCAGTTCGGGTTGGCGATGATGCCCTTGGGGCGGTCGGCCACCGCGTGCGGGTTCACCTCGGAGACGACGAGCGGCACCTCGGGGTGGCGGCGCCAGGCCGAGGAGTTGTCGATCACCACGGCGCCCTGCGCGGCGACCTTCTCCGCCAGGGCCTTGGAGGTGGAGCCGCCCGCCGAGAACAGCACGATGTCCAGGCCCGTGTAGTCGGCCGCCGAGGCGTCCTCGACGGTCACGCCGTCGATCACCGTCCCGGCCGAGCGGGCCGAGGCGAACAGGCGCAGCTCGTCGACCGGGAAGTCCCGCTCGACCAGGATCTTGCGCATGACCGTGCCGACCTGACCGGTGGCTCCGACGATTCCGACCTTCACGGCGACTCCCTGTGTCCGTCCTCGGCTGGCTTTCAGCCTCCCCATGATGCGCGGGACCCGGGGGCGCCTGTCCAATTCGATACGTGCTCGACCAGGCCGGGACAGCGCCCGTGACCAGCAGATGAGACGCCGGGCGCGGCCCCGGCCGGGCCGCCTCCCCGGCATACGGCGGTTTTCGGCCTTCCGCACGGCCACGGCGCGTGAGCATCGTCTCGGTTTCGGCACCGGTGTGACGTACGCCTCTTCGGCGCGGGAGGAGGTCCGATCCCGCTCCCGGCGAACGTTTCGGCGCGCTCCCGCGTCGTAGGGGAAACGCAGGAGGGGAGGGGCTTTGCTGCGCAGAAGACCGCGCCAGGGGGCGCGCGACGCGGCCGACCCGCTCGACCCGGCCCAGGAGGACCGGGTGCGGGCCGTCCTGTCGCTCGGCGGCGTGCCGTACGGCGACCTCCAGGACGGCGTCCAGCAGGTCAGGCTGCGGCTCCTGGAGCGGGCGGCGAAGGGGGAGGGGGCGCCGCGCGACGTGGCGGCCTGGGCGGCGGTCGTCGCCTCGAACTGGGCCATGGACTGGCACCGGGCGCGCCGCCGCCAGGAGCGCCTCGGCGAGCGGCTGGCCGCGCTGCGCCCCGAGCGGCCCGAGGAGGACGGCGCCGAGTCCCGCGTCCTGTCGCTGGCCGTGGCACAGGGCCTGGACGAACTGCCGGACAGCCAGCGGCAGGTCGTCGTCCTGCGGTTCTACGCCGACCTGCCGGTACGGGACATCGCCGCCGAGCTCGGCATCCCGGAGGGCACGGTCAAGAGCCGCCTCCACACGGCCGTACGGATGCTGCGCACGCGGCTGCACGAGGGAGAGGTGGTGTGACCGTGGCGCACGACGACCGGCATGGCCCGTACGACCCGCACGACCCGTACGACGGGGAGGACCGGCCCGGCACACCCGGCACACCCGGCCCGCCCGGTGCGCCCGGCGGCCCCGCCGACCGGCACGACACCGACGGCACCGACTACGCCGACGGCACCGACTACGCCGACGGCACCGACTACGCCGACGGCACCGACTACGCCGACGACGCGCTGATGCTGGCGCTGACCGGCGCCCCCGTGCCCCCGTCCGCGCGCGGCGACGAGCGGTTCCTGGCCGAGCACGCGGTGGCCGTCGCCGACGTGGCGGCGCTGCGGGACCACCTGCGCACCGTGGGCGAGGTGCTGGCGCGCGGCCCCGGCGACACCGCCCCGCCGCCCCGCC
>NZ_BNBT01000059.1 GCF_014656095.1 Streptomyces longispororuber | reverse complement strand
GGCCGCGGTCGGGCAGGTGCGGGTCGTCGGCGAGGTTGGTGCCGAAGCCGACGACGACGGTGTGGTCCGCGGCGCGCAGCCGGTGCACGTCGGCGCGGGCCGCGGCGGAGGTGATCCAGCGGCTGGTGCCGTCGGCGGCGGCGGTGCGGCCGTCGAGGGTGGCGGCGTACTTCCAGGTGACGTGCGGGCGGCCGTGGCGCACGGAGGTGAGCCAGGCGGCGTTGACCTCCTCGGCCTCGGCCGCGAGCAGGCCCGCCTCGACGTCCACGCCGGCCGCGCGCAGGGCGGCGCCGCCGCCGGTCGCGGCCGGGTTCGGGTCGCCGACGGCGTACACGACGCGGGCGATCCCGGCGTCGAGCAGCGCCTGGGCGCAGGGGCCGGTGCGACCGGTGTGGTTGCAGGGTTCGAGGGTGACGACGGCGGTGCCGCCGCGGGCCTTCTCGCCGGCCGCGCGCAGGGCGTGGACCTCGGCGTGCGGGCCGCCCGCGCGCTGGTGGTGGCCCTCGCCGACGGTCCGTCCCGCGGCGTCGAGGACGACGCAGCCGACGACCGGGTTGGGGCTGGTGAAGCCGAGTCCGCGCGCGGCGAGCGCGAGGGCGTGCCGCATGGCGGCTGCTTCGGCCTGGGTGGCCACCGGGTCCTCCTGCCTCTTCGGGCACGGACTCCGGGGCGCGTCGAGAAGACGACGGCAAGGACGAGCGGGAGCACACGGGGCCGACGACGCCGGAGGAGACCTGTCCCGGGTACGGAACAAGCCACTACGGCGGGTCGGCACACAGGGGTGTGCCCGCTCGCCGCGCACTGCCTCCCATCCGGACTTTCACCGTCGGTCCAGGAGTTTCACCTGGTCAACCGGCCACTGGAGGTGGCCGGGTCGCGGACTTTAACCGCCGGTTCGGAATTGCACCGACCCCGGAGTGCGCTGCTTTTGGTACCCAGCCAGTGTGCCACGGCTGGTCGCGGGCGTGCGGGGCGCCTTCTGTGGACTGGCTCACAGCGAGTTCCCTTATCAGACCCGGAGTCCGATTCGCGGCCCAATCCGGGCCCAATCCGGTCAGAAGTACGTCAGCGATCCGTCACCGGTACATCAGAGATGCGCCAGAAACGCGCTCCGGATCCACCGGGGCTCCGTCAGGACTCCGCCAGGCCGTGGTCGGGATCCGGCCAAGAACTGGCAGGCGGCCTTCCGGATTTCTATTGGTCCATACCTATTGACGCTCTGGTCTAGTCCTCTTAGCGTCTGCGTCACCTCCGAGGAGTGGCCCGCCCGGTGTGCACGCCTCGGGCCGCCGTCCCCGTTCGTTGTGTGACACCACCCTCCCCAGGAGGAACCACGTGCCCACCCCCACACGCGCGAGAGTCACGCTCCTGGCCGCCGGCACCGCCGCCGCCGGTCTGCTCCTGAGCACGCTCACCGCGACGACCTCGCACGCCGCGGACAACGCGTCCTGCAGACCCGACGGCCTGTACAGCACACCAGGCGTCGACGTCCCCTACTGTTCCGTCTACGACGCCGACGGCCGCGAGAAGATGGGCGCCGACCACCAGCGCCGCGTCATCGGCTACTTCACCGGCTGGCGCACCGGCAAGAACGGCGAGCCCGCCTACCTCGCCTCCGACATCCCCTGGGACAAGGTCACCCACCTCAACTACGCCTTCGCGCACATCGGCAAGGACCACAAGATCTCCGTCGGCTCCGACGGCGAGAAGAACCCCGCCACCGGCATGACCTGGCCGGGGGTCGCGGGCGCCGAGATGGACCCGGGCTTCTCCTACAAGGGCCACTTCAACCTCCTGAACAAGTTCAAGAAGAAGCACCCGGACGTGAAGACCCTGGTCTCCGTGGGCGGCTGGGCCGAGACCGGCGGCTACTTCGGCGACGACGGCAAGCGCGTGAACTCCGGCGGCTTCTACTCGATGGCCACCAACGCCGACGGCTCGGTGAACCAGGCGGGCATCGACACCTTCGCCGACTCGACCGTCGCGTTCATCAAGAAGTACGGCTTCAACGGCGTCGACATCGACTACGAGTACCCGACGACCATGAAGGACGCGGGCAACCCGCTGGACTGGCAGCTCGCCAACGGCCGCCGCGCGGGCCTGGTCAAGGGCTACGCCGCGCTGATGAAGACGCTGCGCCAGAAGCTCGACCGGGCGGGCGCGGCCGACGGCAGGCACTACCTGCTCACGGTGGCGGCCCCCTCCTCCGGCTACCTGCTGCGCGGCATGGAGACCTTCCAGGTCCAGAAGTACCTGGACTACGTCAACATCATGTCGTACGACCTGCACGGCGCCTGGAACGAGCACGTCGGCCCCAACGCCTCGCTGTACGACGACGGCAAGGACTCCGAGCTGGCCGCGGCGGGCGTGTACGGCAGCCAGCAGTACGGCGGCCTCGGCTACCTCAACACCGACTGGGCCTACCACTACTTCCGCGGCTCGATGCCCGCGGGCCGGATCAACATCGGCCTGCCGTACTACACGCGCGGCTTCAAGAACGTGCAGGGCGGCACCGACGGGCTGTGGGGCAAGGCGGCCACGACGAACTGCCCGGCCGGGTCCGGCCTGACCAAGTGCGGTGACGGCGCCGTCGGCATCGACAACCTGTGGCACGACAAGGACGACAACGGCAAGGAGTCCCCGGCCGGTTCGAACCCGATGTGGCACGCGAAGAACCTGGAGAAGGGCGTCGTCGGGGACTACGTGACCAAGTACGGCTTCCCCGCCGACACCAAGCTCACCGGCACCTACGCGCGCAAGTACGACTCGACGCTGGTCGCGCCCTGGCTGTGGAACGCCGACAAGAAGGTCTTCCTGTCCACCGAGGACGAGCAGTCGGTGAAGGCCAAGGCCGACTACGTGGTCGACAAGGGCATCGGCGGCACGATGGTCTGGGAGCTGGCCGGTGACTACGGGTACAACGCCGCCAAGGGCCAGTACGAGATCGGCGACACGCTGACGACGGCGATGTACGAGAAGTTCAAGTCGGCCACCCCGTACGGCGCGAAGGTGGCGGGCAAGGAGCTGCCGGCCAAGGCCGTGGACATCGGCGTGGAGTTCGGCGACTTCAAGCTCGGCGACTCCAACTACCCGATCACGCCGAAGCTGAAGATCACCAACAACACGAGGACGACGCTGCCCGGCGGCACGGAGTTCCAGTTCGACTACTCCACCTCCGCCCCGGCCAACGCCTCCGACCAGTCCGGCTTCGGCACGAAGGTGATCAGCAGCGGCCACACCGGGAACAACGTCGGCGGCCTGAAGGGCGACTTCCACCGGGTCTCGCTGAAGCTCCCGGCCTGGCAGACGCTGGCGCCCGGCGCGTCCGTGGACCTGTCCTTCAACTACTACCTGCCGGTGTCGACCCCCTCCAACTGGACCGTGACCATCGGCGGCACGACGTACGCGCTCGCCGGTGACCTGGCCCGCGGCACCACCGTGGTCGAGCCCGGCGGCGGTCCGACCGATCCGCCCGGGCCGACGGACCCGCCCGGGAAGTGCACCGCGCCCGCGTGGAGCGCGACCTCGGAGTACGGCTCCGGGACGACCGTGTCCCACAAGGCGCACACCTGGAAGGCCAAGTGGTGGACGAAGGGCGAGGAGCCCGGCTCCACCGGGCAGTGGGGGGTCTGGCAGGACCTGGGAGCCTGCTGACGCCCTGACCGGGCACCCGTGACCGAGGGGGCCCGGGGGAGCCGCTCCCCCGCCCCCTCCCGCAGACGCCCGGCGGCGGGAAGAACGTGCCCTTGCCCCGCCGCCGGGCTTCCACCCCGCCCCGGCCCGCTCCTCCCCGCGGGCCGGGGCCTTCGGCTCGTCGGGGGCCCGGGGCCGGCTGCTTCAGGGGCTTCGGTCGGGCCTCTCACGCCCCCGTCGCGAACAGCTCCTCCTGCGCCGCGTCCCGGGCCGTGAGCAGGGCGCCCCGCAGCACCGCCGCGCCGCCCAGCGCGCTGGCCCGCACCTCCGTGCGCAGCGGCGACATCACGGCGACCCGCTCGGCCACGCGCGCGGCCAGGGCCTCGCCGCCCGCCCGCCCCAGCTCCCCGTCGATCCCCCGGCACCCCGGGTCGAGCACGGCCGCGACGGACGCCGCGCCGATGGCCACCCGGTCCGCGAGCGCGGCCAGGAACGGCGCGTGACCGGTGTCGACGGCGTACCGCACCAGCGCGGCCGCGGGCAGCTCGCCCGGCTCCGGCTCGGCCTTCAGGCCGTGGCCGGCCGCGAGGTCGGCCACCGCCGCGGACCCGGCGAGCGAGTGGAAGCCGCCGTCGCAGGCGGTCGCCGTCGGCAGGCCGTCCGTGCCGGGCACCGGCAGGAAGCCGATCTCGCCGGCGCCGCCCGAGGCGCCCCTGCGCAGCACCCCGTCCAGCACGACGGCCGCGCCCGCGCCCGCGCCGAGCCACAGGAGCACGAAGGTGTCCCGGTCGTGGGCGGCGCCGTCGCGCTGCTCGGCGCGCGCCGCGAGGTTGGTCTCGTTCTCCACCAGGACGCGCGCGGGCAGCCGCTCCGTCAGCGCGGTCACCAGGCGCCGGTGCCAGGCCGGCAGGCCCGCCGAGTCGCGCAGGTCCCCGGTGGCCGGGTCGATGAGGCCGGGGGCGCCGACGCCGACGGTGTGCAGCCGGGTGGCGCCGCCCGCGGCCGCGGTGCGCTCGACCAGGGCGACGGCCCGCTCGACGGCGCGCCCCGTGCCGGTGCCGTCGCCCATGGGCAGCGAGGCCTCGGCGAGCGGCCGGCCGAGCAGGTCGGCGACGACGACGGCCACGCTCTCGGTGCGGACGTCGAGGGCGGCCAGGTGGGCGCGGTCGGCGACTATCCCGTACAGGCGCGCGTTCGGGCCCCGGCGGCGCTCCCCCGCCTCGCCGACCACCGTGATCAGGCCGGCGTCCCGCAGCCGCTCGACGAGGTCGGCGACGGAGGGCCGGGACAGGCCGGTGAGCTCCTTCAACTGCCCCGCCGTCAGCGGGCCCTCGCGCTGCAGCAGGCGCAGCGCGAGCCGGTCGTTGATGGCCCGTGCGGTGCTCGGTGATGCGGGCATGGCCGGATCCTTCCACAGCGCTCACGCCGGTCCGCCGGGGCGGCCGCGCGGTCGCGCGCGATATTCGGTTTCCCGCCTCTCTTCTATCAGGCAGGGTTCCTGATAGTTTACTGCGGCCGGTCCGACCGGGACCGTGGAGGGGTGGAGCGCATGAGTGGGCAGGGCCAAGTGGCGTACAGCAAGGAACGGTTGAGCCGGGCGCGGCTGGCCGTGGCGGTCGTCTTCTGCGTGCACGGAGCGGTCGCCGGGTCGTTCGCGACCCGGGTGCCGTGGATCCAGGACCACGCGGGCGTCAGCGCCGGCATGCTCGGCCTGGCGCTCGCCTTCCCGGCGATCGGCGCCTCGCTCGCGATGCCGCTGGCGGGCTGGGTGAGCCACCGCTTCGGCGCCCGTACGGCGCTGCGCGGGCTGCTCGCGCTGTGGACGCTGGCGCTGACGCTGCCCTCGCTCGCGCCGAACATGGTCACGCTGTGCGCGGCCCTCTTCGTGTACGGCGCGACCTCCGGGATGGCGGACGTCGCGATGAACGCGCTGGGCGTCGAGGTCGAGAACCGCCTGGAGAAGTCCATCATGTCGGGGCTGCACGGCATGTGGAGCGCGGGCGCCCTGATCGGCTCGGCGGGCGGCACCGTGGCGGCCCACCTGGGCGCGGACGCGCGGCTGCACCACGCCCTCGCGGCGGCGGTGCTCACCGTGGCGGGCCTCGTCGTCTGCCAGGGCGTGCTCGACCTGCGCAGCACCCCGGAGGAGGAGCCGCCGCCGCGCTTCGCGCTGCCGCCGAGGTCGGCGCTGCTGATCGGCGCGGTCGGGTTCTGCGCGGTGTTCGCCGAGGGCGCGAGCCTGGACTGGTCGGCGGTGTACCTCAAGGACGTGCTGGACTCCTCGGCGGGCCTGGCCGCGGCGTGCACCACCGGCTTCACGCTGACGATGGCCGTGGCCCGGTTCGCGGGCGACAAGGTGGTCGACCGGTTCGGCGCGGTCCGCACCGTGCGGGTGGGCGGGGCGTGCGCCGCGCTCGGCGGCCTCCTCGTGGTGACCGCGCCGCACGCGGCCCTCGCCATGACCGGCTTCGCGCTCCTGGGCCTCGGCATCGCGGTCGTCGTCCCGCTGGCCTTCGCGGCGGCCGGGCGCAGCGGGCCGAACCCGAGCCAGGCCATCGCGGGCGTCGCCACCATCACGTACACCTCCAGCCTCGTCGCCCCGTCGGCGATCGGCGCGCTCGCCGACGCCACCAGCCTGGTCGCCTCCTTCGGCCTGGTCACGGTCCTCGCGTGCGGGCTGATGGCGTTCGCCGGGGTGATGCGCACGAACGGCCGCCCGGCGGCGGGCGCGGGCGCCCCGGAGGCGGCGACGGCGGAGCGGAAGGGCTGACCGGCCCCGGCCCGGCCGCCGGGACCCTCCTCCGCGGGGGGCGGCGCCGGGCCGGGCACAGGGCCCTGACCAGGGGGGTGAGCGGGCGGGCCGCGCGGGGCTCGAAGAGACCTGGTCCTTATGTCGCATTAACATGTCGACGCTGATCGTCCCGCGCACAGAAAGTGAACTCACCATGGATCTCGGCGTGCGCTGGAGACTGCACGGCGACGGGCGCACCCCCGCGCCCGGGGCCGTCGTCCGCCCCGACGAACGGCTCTCGTGGCCCCGCACGGCCGGGCTCGGCGCCCAGCACGTGGTGGCGATGTTCGGGGCGTCGTTCGTCGCCCCGGTGCTCATGGGCCTGGACCCGAACCTCGCGATCATGATGTCGGGCGTCGCGACCGTCATCTTCCTGCTCGCCACCCGCGGCCGCGTGCCCAGCTACCTCGGCTGCTCGCTGTCGTTCGTGGGCGTGGCCGCGGTGATCCGCGCCCAGGGCGGCTCCAGCGCGACGGTGACCGGGGCCGTGTTCGTGGTGGGCGCGGCCCTCTTCGTGGTGGGCCTCGCGGTGCAGCGGTTCGGCGCGCGGATCATCCACGCGGCGATGCCGCCGATCGTCACCGGCGCGGTCGTCATGCTCATCGGCTTCAACCTCGCGCCGGTGACGGCCTCGACCTACTGGCCGCAGGACCAGTGGACGGCGCTGCTCGTGATGCTGTTCACCGGTCTGGCCGTGGTGTGCCTGCGCGGCTTCTGGTCCCGGATCGCCATCTTCCTCGGCCTGGTCTTCGGCTACGCGCTGTCCTGGGTGCTCGACACGGTCTTCGGCAGGATCCACTCGGCGGACGGCTCCGGCAAGGTCACCGACCACTGGCGCCTGGACTTCTCGGCGGTCGGCGACGCCGACTGGATCGGCCTGCCCTCCTTCCACGCCCCGGCCTTCGAGTGGTCGGCGATCCTCGTCGCGCTGCCCGTGGTGATCGCCCTCGTCGCCGAGAACGCGGGCCACGTCAAGGCCGTCGGCGAGATGACCGGCGACGACCTGGACGGCAAGCTGGGCACCGCGATCTCCGCGGACGGCGCCGCGTCCATGCTGTCCACGGCCGTCGGCGGCCCGCCGAACACCACGTACTCCGAGAACATCGGCGTGATGGCCGCGACCCGCGTCTACTCCACCGCCGCGTACTGGGCGGCGGCGGGCTTCGCACTGCTCTTCGGCCTGTGCCCGAAGTTCGGCGCGGTCGTCGCCGCGATCCCGGGCGGCGTGCTCGGCGGCATCACCGTCATCCTGTACGGCATGATCGGCCTGCTCGGCGCCCAGATCTGGATCAACGCCGGGGTGGACCTGCGCAACCCGCTGAACCTGGTCCCGGCCGCCGCGGGCATCATCATCGGCGTCGGCAACGTCTCCCTGAAGTTCACCGACACCTTCTCCCTCAGCGGCATCGCCCTCGGCACCCTCGTGGTGATCACCGGCTACCACGTGCTGCGCGCGTTCGCCCCCGCCCACCTGAAGACCCAGGAGCCGCTCCTGGACGCGGGGACGTCCTCGTACGACGAGCGGGAGACGGACGGGCGGGGCGCCCGGCACCCCGGCGAGCCGCAGCCGCCCGCCGAGCCGTAGGCCCCGCGAGCCAGGGGCGCCCGCCGTCCCCCGTTTCGGGGAAGCGCCCGCCCGGCGGCCCCGCCCGCCGGGCCGGGGCTGGGACCCTGCCCCCATGGCGCGGTTGGAGCGGTTGGCCGAGTGCACGCACCCGGCGCACGGAGTGGACACGGTGGTCGCGCGCATGCGCGCGCTGGACGGGACATGGGCGCGCGGCGACGGCGTGGCGGTCTTCAACCGCGTGTACCTGGCGGTGACCCAGGAGCTCGGACGACACGTCGGCGCGGGGGCCTTCCCGGACGCCGAGGCCGCCGCCACGCTGGGCGTCCGGTTCGCCGAGCGCTACCTGGCGGCCGTGGACGCGGTGGCCGCCGACCGGCGCCCGCCCGCGTGCTGGCGCCCGCTGTTCCAGCTCCGGCGCCATCCCGGCGTACGGCCGGTCCAGTTCGCCCTGGCGGGCATCAACGCGCACATCGGCCACGACCTGGCGCTCGCCGTCGTGGACACCTGCCGCGGCATCGGCTGCGAACCGGCCGACCTGGAGGACGAGTTCGACCGCGTGGGCGACATCCTCGTGGCCCTGGAGGAGCGGGTCCGCGAGGAGCTGATGCCGGGCCCCGACGTGTTCCAGGTCGCCGACCCGCTGACCCATCTGCTCGGCTCCTGGAGCCTGGAGCGGGCCCGGGACGGCGCCTGGTCGGCCGCGCGGACCCTGTGGACGCTGCGCCCGTTCCCGGGCGTCGCCGAGGAGTTGCGCGAGCGGCTCGACGGGGCGGTGGGCGTGGTGGGGCGGATGCTGCTCACCCCGCTGCCGGACTGACACACCTCGCGCCGCCTGAGCCGGATCACCCCGCTGCCGGACTGACACACCACACACCTGGCGCCGCCTGCCGGACCACCCCGCACCGGCCGCCGACTCACCGCCCACCGGCTCGCTCCGGACCGCCTGCCGGGTCATCCCGCACCACCCGTTGGGTCACCCCGCACCGGCCGCCGGATCCAGCCACGCCGCTATCGGCAGCCTCCTGCACACCCCTGCGTTCGTTGTACGTTGCACCGCTCAACCACGAACCGACGCAGGAGGACATCCATGGCGACCCGACTGGGGCTCGGCCTTCCGCAGATGAAGTGGACCCACCTGGGGCGCGACGTGCCCGACGTGGCCCGCGCCGCCGAGCGGACCGGTTTCGACAGCCTGTGGGTCTTCGAGCGCGTCCTGTTCCCCGACCCGCCCACGCAGGGCCTCTTCGGCGTCCCGGGCCTGCCCTGGCCGGACAGCTACCGCTCGGTCGCCGACCCGCTGGTCACGCTCACGCTCGCCGCCGCGGCCACCGAGCGGGCCGTGCTCGGCACCAGCGTCCTGGTGGCCCCGCTGCACGTGCCGTTGCAGCTCGCCCGCTCGCTGGCGTCGCTCGACGCGGCCAGCGGCGGCCGGGTGGTGGCGGGGCTCGGCACCGGCTGGTCCCTGGACGAGTACGCGGCGGCCTCGGTGGCCCCCTTCGAGCGGCGCGGCAAGGTGCTCGACGAGCTGATCGACGTGTGCCGCGCGGTGTGGGGCCCGGACCCGGTGGCGTACGAGGGCGAGCTGACCCGGATCGCGTCCGCCGAGGTGGGTCCGAAGCCCGCGCGGCCCATCCCCGTCCTGCTGCCCGCGAGCAGCCCGCGCGCCCTGCGCCGCCTCGTGGACCGCGCGGACGGCTGGATGCCCGTGGCCACGGGTGCCGGCGCGCTCGCCGAGCAGTGGCGCCGGGTGCGGGACGCGGCCGCCGAGCGCGGCCGCGAGCGGCCCCTGCGGACCGTGCTGCGCGTGAACACGCGCTACACGCCCGAGCCGTACGACGGCGACGACCGCTCCCCGTTCCAGGGGAACGTGGAGCAGATCGTCGAGGACCTGGCCGCGCACGCCGAGGTGGGCCTGGACGAGATCCTGATCGACCTCCAGAGCGGCGTGCGCGACGCCAAGGAGCTCATCGACGTCGCCGCCGAGGTGTACGCGGCGGCGCGTACGGCCGGGATCTGAGCGGAGCCCGGGGGCCTCAGTCCTCCGGCAGCTCGACCGGCGCGATCTCGTCGTAGAGGTCGCCGGGGCCGGGGTTCGTCGGGTCGGTCTCGCCGCCGAAGTGGTGCATGACGCCCCACACGGCGTTCAGCGCGGTCGTCACGGCGCCCTCGGCCCAGCCCGCCGTCCAGGAGATGTCGTCGCCCGCGAGGAAGATGCCGCGCTTGTCCTCGGGGAGGCGGTCCTGCATGAAGTGCGTGAACAGGCGCCGCTGGTAGCGGTAGTGGCCCGGCAGGTTGGCCTTGAACGCGCCCATGAAGTAAGGCTCGTTCTCCCAGGACACGGTCACCGGGTTGCCGATGATGTGCTTCCTGATGTCGACCTTCGGGTAGATCTTGCCGAGCGAGTCGAGCATGACCTCCATGCGCTCGTTCGCCGACAGCGGCAGCCACTTCAGACTGTCGTCGCACCAGGTGTAGGAGAGGCAGATGACGGCGGGCTTGTCCGGCCCGTCGTCGAGCAGGTAGGTGCCGCGGGTCATGCGGTCGGTGAGCGTCATCGACATGACGTCACGCCCCGTCTCCTCGTCCTTGTCCAGCCAGAACGGCCGGTCGACGGGCACGAAGAGCTTGCTCGACTCCATGTAGTGCGTGCGCTCCATCGCCGTCCAGTGGTCGATGGGGAACAGCGAGTCGTCGCACTCGATCTTGGAGAGCAGCATCCAGGACTGGGCGGTGAAGATCACGGCCCGGTAGGTGCGGATGTCGCCGTTGGCGTCGGTGACGGTGACGCGGTTGCCCGCGGTGCGGTGCAGCCGGGTCACGGCCGGCTTCGGCGCGCGGTTGTCGTGCAGCGAGGCCAGGGAGGTGCCGAGCGGCCAGTGCGTGATCTTCTGCGGCTCGCGCTCCCACAGCCGCAGCGGCAACTGCTGGGAGCCGCCGACGATGCCGCGGTGGTGGTCGTCGGCCTCGGTGTAGACGACGCGCAGGATCTCCAGGATGGAATTCGGGAAGTCGGTGTCCCAGCCGCCGGTGCCGAAGCCGACCTGGCCGAAGATCTCGCGGTGGCGGAAGGACTTGAAGGCCTCGGACTCGCAGAGGAAGCCGTAGAACGTCTGGTTGTCGAGCTTCTCGACGAGCTTCGCCCAGATCTCCCGGATGCGCGGCACGTCGCGCTCGCGCAGCGCGCGGTTCATGTCGGAGAAGTCCGCGCCCTCCTCCAGGCAGTCCGCCCACGCCTTGGCCACGTCGCGGTAGACCTGCGGCAGGTCGTCGACGGTCTCGGCGTAGTGCGACTCGCCCTTGAGGTCGACGACGGTCGACGGCGTCGCCTCGGCGAGCGGGTTCGGGAACGGCCGGGTCTTCAGGCCGACCAGGTCGATGTAGTGCTGGAGGGCCGTGGAGGACGGCGGGAAGCGCATCGCGCCCATCTCGGCCGTCAGGCCCTCGGCCTCGGGGCCGTCGAAGCCGACGGTGCGCAGCCGGCCGCCGATCTGGTCGGCCTCGTACACGACGGGCTTGAGGCCCATCTTCATCAGCTCGTACGCCGCCACGATGCCGGACAGGCCGCCGCCGATGACGGCGACCTCGGCGCCGTGCTCGGTCGCGGGTATCTGGCCGAGGCCGGCCGGGTGCGCGAGGAAGTCGTCGTACGCGTACGGGAAGTCCGGCCCGAACATGGTGATGGGCGGCTGGGCGTCGGTGTGCTGGATGGCGGTGGGCACCGTGGACGTCATGGGGTACGGACTCCTTGCGGCAAGGTACGGAAGCTCGTGCGGGGGGGGGAGGTGTCACATCAGGGACGCGTACAGGCCGGGGCGGCGGTCGCGCAGATAGGGGTTGGCCTCGCGGGAGGCGGCGAGGAACTCCGGGTCGGCGTCGGCGAACACCAGCTCGTCGCCGCGCCCGGCCCGGGCGCGGGCCACACCGTCGGGCCCGGCGAGCGTGGACAGGCCGACGAACTCGAACTCGCCCTCCTGCCCGACGCGGTTGACGTACGCGACGTACATCTGGTTCTCGAAGGCGCGCACCGGCACGACGGACTCGGCGACGAACTGGAAGGGGTGCATCTGCGCCGTCGGGACGAGCAGCAGGTCGGTGCCGGCGAGGGCGTGCGCGCGGACGTTCTCCGGGAACTCCACGTCGTAGCAGATCATCAGGCCGACCGTGAGGCCGTCGAGCTCGGCCTGGACGACGGCCCGCTCCCCCGGTGTGAAGTGGTCGCGCTCGAAGCAGCCGAAGAGGTGGGTCTTGCGGTAGTTGGCGAGGCGCGTGCCGTCGGCGCCGATGAGCTGGACGGCGTTGAAGACGTCCGCGCCGTCGCGCTCCGGGTAGGCGTAGGCGACGGCCACGCCGTGGCGGGCCGCGATCTCGGCGACGGAGTCGGCCGCCTCGCCGTCGGCGGGCTCGGCCAGGCGCGGCACGTCGGCGCCGATCGCGTAGCCCGTCAGGAACATCTCCGGCGTCACCAGGAGCCGCGCCCCGGCCGCGGCGGCGCGGGCGGCGGCCTCGTCCAGGGCCTTGAGGTTGGCGGCGACGGAACCGGGACGCCCCGAGCTCTGGAGCAGGGCGGTGCGCAGCGACGGCATGGCTGACCTCAAGGACGCGGGGAAAGGGGTGAGTGAGTCGGATAGACCGTACGTTTCACGGGAGCGGCGGGACAAGACACGACCGTTGCGGCTGCCTGCGTGATCCGTTGCGCGTCGGGGCGCTCCGGCGGCGATTCGTTGCGCACGGGCGTACGGGCCTCGCGGGCAAGCCGTACGAAACGCGTACGGGCGGTGTAGCCCTGCGGTAGCCGTCGCCGTCCGCCCCGGGGCGCAGCCGGGCGCCCGGCCCCTCCCCCGCGCGGCGGAAGCGGAGAGCAGCCTCGGGCGCGACGTGCCGGGGCCCCGCTCCGGGAGATCGTGAGGTCACCCGGAACGACCGGGCCGACCGACAGACCGGAGGGCTTCCCATGAGCCGCATCACCTTCACCCGCTCCAGCACCCGCGCCCTGGCCGTGGGCGCCGCGCTCCTGCTCACCGCGGGCGCGGCGGGCGCCGCCGTGGCGTCCGGCGAGGACGGTACGCGCCCGGCACCCGCCGCCGAGGCGAAGCCGCGCGAGGCCGCCGCGCTCACCGGCTCGGCCAAGCTGTTCCGCAAGACGACGGAGGACGTCACGTTCACCTTCGACGCGCACCTGGCCGCCAAGGACAGGAAACGGCCGGACAAGGCGACCGGCATCTTCAGGTTCGTGCACCTGGACCGGCCGGGCGGCGAGGGCGGCTGGGCGAAGGGCCGCATCGACTGCCTGCTGACGGGCGGCAAGGTGGCGTCGGCGACCGGCATCATCACCGAGTCCAACATCAAGGAGATCAAGGGCAGCCGCGTCGGCTTCAGCGTCCACGACCAGGGCAAGCAGGACCGGCTGGGCTATAGCTGGGCCGCGATCGGCGGCCCCGACGGCACGAAGAAGCTGACGAAGTGCACCAGCGCCGCCCCCTTCGAGAAGGTCAAGAAGGGCACGGGCGACTTTCACGTACTCCCGTGGAAGGTGCCGTACCCGACTCCCTGAGGCGCCTTGGGGGAAGCGCCCCGAAGGGGCGCGGGGCTGATTCCCTGTGCGGCTCCGCCGCGTGGGCGCGACCAGCCCGATCGCACCCGCAGTCGCGAGCGAACCAACCACGGCACCCCCTAGGCGGGCGAACCAGAAGAAAACCGGCGCATCAAGGGCGACAGCACCAGCACGGACTTGGTCCGCTCCACGAACGGCTCCCCCGCGATCCGCTCCAGCACCCGCTCGAAGTGCCGCATGTCCGCGGCGAAGACCTGCACGATCGCGTCCGCCTCCCCGGTCACGGTGGAGGCGGACGCGATCTCGGGGTACCGCTCCAGACCCCGCTGGATCGCCTCCGGCGAGGTGTTGCGCCGGCAGTAGATCTCGATGAACCCCTCGGTCTCCCAGCCGAGCGCGGCCGGGTCGACCCGGACGGTGAACCCGGTGATGGCTCCGGTGGCCCGCAGCCTGTCCACGCGCCGTTTCACGGCGGGCGCGGACAGGCCGACGAGCTGGCCGATGTCGGCGTAGGAGCGGCGGGCGTCCTCGGCGAGGGCGTGCACGATGCGTTCGTCGAGATCGTTCAGTCGCACAGGGGGTCGTTCACTTTTCTGCGTGGCGCTGCACGCGGGTCACTTCGCTGTGGAGACCTCCCCGGCGGCGGACTCGGTCTCCAGACGGGAGCGGCGCATCCCGTACAGGAAGTAGAACACGAGCCCGACGGCCATCCAGACACCGAAGACCGCCCAGGTGACCGCGTCGAGGTTGTACATGTTGTAGGCGCAGAAGCCGAAGCCGAGCACCGGGAAGAGCCAGCCGAGCGGCACCCGGAAGGTGCGCGGCATGTCCGGGCGGGTGCGGCGCAGCACGATCACGGCGATGTTGACCAGGCCGAAGGCGAAGAGCGTGCCGATGCTGGTGGCGTCGACGAGCTTGCCGAGCGGGACGACGGAGGCGAGCGCGCCGCAGAACAGCGACACCAGGACGGTGTTCACGCGGGGCGTGCCGGTCTTGCCGCTGACCCGGGCGAACGCCTTGGGCACGAGGCCGTCGCGGGACATCGCGAACAGCACGCGGGTCTGGCCGTAGAGCACGGTCAGGACGACGCTGGCGATGGAGATGACCGCACCGGCGGCGAGCAGCGTGCCCCAGACGGTCTGGCCCGTGACGTCGTTCATGATCGCGGTCAGCGACGCCTCGGAGCCCTCGAAGTCCTTCCAGTTCCAGGCGCCGACGGCGACCGCGGCGACCAGGACGTACAGCGCGGTCACGATGATCAGCGAGAGCATGATCGCGCGCGGCAGGTCGCGCTGCGGGTTCTTGGCCTCCTCACCGGCGGTGGAGGCGGCGTCGAAGCCGATGTACGAGAAGAACAGGCTGGCCCCGGCCGCGCTGACGCCGGCGACGCCGAGCGGCATGAAGTCGGAGTAGTTGCCGGACTTGAAGCCCGTGAAGCCGACGGCGCAGAACAGGATCAGGGCCGCGATCTTCACGATGACCATGATCGTGTTGGCGCGGGCGGACTCCTTGGCGCCGCCCAGCAGGAACACCATGGCGAGCAGCACCACGATCAGGCCGGGCAGGTTGATGAGGGCGCCGTCGGCCTCGCCGGGCGCCGCGGAGAGCGCGTCCGGGATGGTGACGCCGATGGTGCCGTCGAGCAGCTCGTTCAGGTACTCGCCCCAGCCGACGGCGACGGCCGCGACGGACACGCCGTACTCCAGGACCAGGCACCAGCCGCAGACCCAGGCGACGAGTTCGCCCATCGTTGCGTATGCGTACGAGTAGGAGGAGCCCGCGACCGGGATGGAGCCGGCCAGTTCGGCGTAGGAGAGGGCCGAGAAGAGGGCGGTGAGACCGGCGATCACGAAGGAGATCGTGACGGCCGGACCGGCCTTCGGGACGCTCTCGCCGAGCACCACGAAGATGCCGGTGCCGAGCGTCGCACCGATGCTGATCATGGTGAGCTGCCACATGCCGAGGGTGCGGCGCAGCGTGCCGCCCTCGCCCTGACCACCCTCGGCGATCAGGCGGTCCACCGGCTTGCGCCGTGTCATTCGGCTGCCGAGCCCACCGACGCCCTGGGGGCGTGGGCGGGGCTGCGGGGGTGCGCCCTGGTCGAGCATCGGGCTGGCTCCTCAATCGCTGTCGGTCGGTGGGCGGGACCTCACGGCAGCCCGTGGAGAACACGGGAACCCACCGAGCAGGCAGTCCCCGCCACGCCACGTACAGCGCCCGACTCTAAGGGGTTGCGCTTCCCAGCCGAAATGCAGCAACGTTGCGCATCAGCACAAGATCGTTGCGTGACTGCCGCCCTGGCGGGACTTTGTTGCGCCGCCCCTTTCGTCCGTTGCGTGACGCCCGTTTTGCTCCGGTGCGCGCACGGACCTCCGGCTTCCGTTTTCCCGTCCGCCCAGGGCTCCGGGAACCCGCCCGCCCAGGGGCTCCGGGAACCCGTCTGCCCAGGAGCTCCGGGAAAATGCCGACGGCCCCCCGCGAGCGTGCTCGCGGGGGGCCGTCGGCGTGGCGGGAAGGGGTCAGCTCCAGCTCGCGTGCAGCGGCTTGCCCTCGGCGTATCCGGCGGCGCTCTGGATGCCGACGGTGGCCTTCTCGGCGAACTCCTCCAGGGAGGCGGCGCCGGCGTAGGTGCAGGACGAGCGGACGCCCGCGATGATCGAGTCGATCAGGTCCTCGACGCCCGGGCGCGCCGGGTCCAGGAACATGCGGGAGTGCGAGATGCCCTCCTCGAACAGCGCCTTGCGGGCGCGGTCGTAGGCGGACTCCTCGGCCGTGCGGTTGCGCACCGCGCGGGCCGAGGCCATGCCGAACGACTCCTTGTACAAGCGACCGTTCGCGTCCTGCTGGAGGTCGCCCGGGGACTCGTACGTGCCCGCGAACCAGGAGCCGATCATGACGTTGGACGCGCCGGCGGCGAGCGCCATGGCCACGTCGCGCGGGTGCCGCACGCCGCCGTCGGCCCAGACGTGCTTGCCGTACTTCTTGGCCTCGGCGGCGCACTCCAGGACCGCGGAGAACTGCGGGCGGCCCACGCCGGTCATCATGCGCGTGGTGCACATGGCGCCCGGTCCGACGCCCACCTTGATGATGTCGGCACCGGCCTCGATCAGGTCGCGCACGCCCTCGGCGGCGACGATGTTGCCCGCCACGATCGGAACCTTCGGGTCGAGCGCGCGCACGGCCTTGACCGCGGCGATCATCGACTCCTGGTGGCCGTGCGCGGTGTCCACGACGAGCGTGTCCACGCCGGCGTCGAGGAGCTGCTTGGCCTTGCCCGCCACGTCGCCGTTGATGCCCACGGCGGCGGCGATACGGAGCTTGCCGTTGGCGTCCACGGCGGGCTTGTAGAGGGTCGCGCGCAGGGCGCCGGTGCGGGTCAGGATGCCCGCGAGGCGGCCGTCCTTGTCGACGGCGGGCGCGTAGCGGCGGTTGGCGCCGTCCAGCTTGTTGAAGGCGTCGCGCGGGTCGATGTCCGCGTCCAGCAGCAGGAGGTCCTTCGACATGACCTCGGAGAGCTGCGTGAAGCGGTCCACGCCGTTCAGGTCGGTGTCGGTGACCACGCCGACCGGCCTGTGGTCACCGTCCACCACGACGCCCGCGTTGTGCGCGCGCTTGGGCAGCAGCGACAGGGCGTCGGCGACGGTCTGCGTGGGGGCGAGGACGATGGGGGTGTCGAGGACGTGGTGCCGCGTCTTCACCCAGGAGATGACCTCGGTGACGACCTCGATCGGGATGTCCTGCGGAATGACGACGAGGCCGCCGCGGCGGGCGACGGTCTCGGCCATGCGACGGCCCGCGATCGCCGTCATGTTGGCCACGACCAGCGGGATCGTGGTGCCGGTGCCGTCGGGCGAGGCGAGGTCGACGCCCTGGCGGGAGCCGACGGCCGAGCGCCGCGGGACCATGAAGACGTCGTCGTACGTCAGGTCGTACGCAGGCTGGATGTCATTGAGGAAACGCACGTGCTGCTCATCCCAGTCGATCAGAGGTGGCCCCCGGACCGGACGGCCGGGGGAAAAGCACGTACTTCATTGTCCCATGCCGGACGTGCTGCGCCGCCTGGGACGATCCCCCAGGCACCCCCGGGACGCGCTGGTCAGATCCTCCAAAGGCCCTTCCCGCGCAGGCCCGGCCTGGGCGGCGGCACCGGCCCCGGCATCCGGGGCCGCGGTCAGGTGCCGAGGGCAAGCACGACCTCCAGGGCCGCGTCCGTGGCGCGCCAGTGGTCCACCGCCGCGGCGAAGACGTCCTGCGCGGTCTCCCAGTCGCCCGGCGCCTCACGGGCGTACTCCTGCCAGCCGGTGACCACCACGAGGCGGCCGGGCGGCGTCGGGGCCCAGGACGGGTCCGTCAGGCAGTCCGCCAGCGCGTCCCAGTTGCGCCCGAACCACCGCGGCAGCGTGAACGCGGTGGCGCACCGGTCCATGAACGCGCCTTTGTCCCGTACGCCGCCCAGGTCCAGGGCGACCGTGGTCCACCCCGTGCCCCGCACGGCCCCGGCCACCCCCGCGAGCGGCCCGTCCGTCCCGCCGGCCCCCGTCACGCTCCCGCCTCCGTCACCGTCACGCTCCCTGCCTCCGTCACGCTTGCGCCTCCGTCATCTGAGGACGGCCGTGAACGACGCGTAGTGGTCGTCCGTGTAGTACGTCTCCCCCGCACGCCCGGTGACCAGGCGCCGGGCGCCGCGGTCGCGCTCGCCGGGGGTGCGGACGGTGTACTCGCGGTAGTAGCCGCGCGGCTTGCGCGGCAGCTCGCCCTCGAAGTTGCCGAACACCGTGCCGTCCTTCGGGTACGGGTACGGCCCGCCCTCGTCGATGAGGCGCAGGGTGCGGCGGGCCTCGGCGGGCAGCCGCTCGGCCGTGACGGCCGGCATGCCCCGCGCCCAGGCGGGCGTCGAGGCCGTGGGCCCGGCCTGCTCGCGCTCCGTGCCGCAGCCCGTGGTGAGCACCGCGAGGCAGCACAGGAGCGCGCCGAGCACCCGCCCGGCCGACCGAACGATCATGGGCCCGATGCTGCCACAGCCGCCGTGCCCCGGCACCCGCCGACGGCCGGAGCGGCCCCGGCCGGACGCCGTGCGGGGCGTCCGGCCGGGGCCGTTCCGAAGGAGCGGGTCAGCTCCCGTCGGGGTCCGCGCGGTCGAGCGCGGGGCGCGGCGCCGGTCCGGCCTCCAGCAGGCGGTCGGCGGCCGCCGTGTCGGTGACCAGGCTGGTCACGAGCCCGGAGCGCAGCACCGCGTCGATGGCCGCCGCCTTGCGCTGGCCCCCGGCGATCGCGACGACCTCCGGGATGCGGCGCAGCCGGTCCGCCTCGACCGTGATGCAGCGCTCGCCGAGGTCACGGCCGACGCGGCGGCCCTCGGCGTCGAAGAGGTGCGCGGACATCTCGGCGGCGACGCCGAGGGAGGCGTAGTGCGCGCGCTCCTCGTCCGTGAGCATGTCGTGCACGGTGGAGATGCCGGGCTCCCAGGAGCCGATGGACACGGCGGCGACGGTGACCTTGTCGAAGTACTCGAAGGCGCGGGCGATGCCGGTCTGGTGGCGCAGCGCGGCGGCCGTCGCCGCGTCGGGCAGCAGCATCGGCGCGTAGATGGGGTGGGCGTCACCCCCGGAGACCTGCGCGGCGCGGCGCACGGCCTCGACCGAGCCGCGCTCGGCGGTCCCCGCGTCGTACACGCCGGTGAGCTGCACGACCGTGCACGGCGGCAGTGCTTCGAGGGCCGCCGCCATGGTGATGGTGGAGCGGCCCCAGGCGAGGCCGAGCACGTCGCCCTCGGTCACCAGTTCGCCGAGGAGTCCCGCCGCGACCTCGCCGAGGTTCTCCGGATCGGGGGAGTCGTCGGGGTCGTCGGCGGAGGTCGGGGACTCGACGACGACGGCGTGCCGGAGGCCGTAGCGGGCGCGCAGCGCGTCCGAGCGCTCGGCGTCCAGCTCCGCGGGCACGCGGATCTCGATCCGTACAAGGTCACGTTCGAGCGCCGTCTCCAGGACCCGGGCCACCTTGAAGCGGCTGACGCCGAACTCCTCGGCGATCTGGATCTTGGACTTGCCCTCGAGATAGAAGCGGCGGGCCATGGCCGCCGCCTGCACCAGCTCCGCGGGTCCCATCCGCATGGCTGACCGACCCGCCGACATGGCCGACACGGCGCTCTCCTCACTGCTCATGACTGCTCACTGCTGATCACGACATTCGTACACCTGGATGCGTTGTTCATCCTCGCAGATCCCGCGTACGTGATCAGCCCTGATGGACTGCGTTCACGTTCCCGTGGCCAAGCCGTTGGCCGGGCGGGTCCCCGGCCCGCTGCCGGACGAGGGCCCGGTCACCGGCGGAGGGGGTCCCTCCGCCGGCGCGGGGTCAGTGACCGGGGGCCCACCCGGCGTCCGCCGTCGCGGCCTCGGCCCGCTCGCGCAGGGCGCGGACCGCCCGGCCCGGGTCCTCGGCGCCGTAGACCGCGGACCCGGCGACGAAGACGTCGGCCCCGGCCTCGGCGCAGCGCTCGATGGTGTCGGCGGAGACGCCGCCGTCGACCTGGAGCCACAGGTCGAGGCCGTGCTTGCCGATGAGCGCACGGGTGCGGCGGATCTTGGGGAGCATGATGTCGAGGAAGGCCTGCCCGCCGAAGCCGGGCTCGACCGTCATGATCAGCAGCATGTCCAGCTCGGGCAGCAGGTCCTCGTACGGCTCGATGGGCGTCGCGGGCTTGAGCGCCATGGAGGCGCGCGCCCCCTTGGCGCGGATCTCGCGCGCGAGCCGTACGGGCGCCGCGGCCGCCTCGGCGTGGAAGGTGACCGAGCCCGCGCCCGCCTCGACGTACTGCGGGGCCCATCGATCGGGGTCCTCCATCATCAGATGGCAGTCCAGCGGCGTCTCCGTCGCCCGTGCCAGGGACTCTACGACCGGCACCCCGAGGGTGAGGTTCGGTACGAAGTGGTTGTCCATCACGTCGACGTGGAGCCAGTCCGCCCCGTCGACGGCCTTCGCCTCGTCGGCGAGGCGGGCGAAGTCTGCGGACAGGATGCTCGGGTTGATCTGCGCGGCCATGCCCCAAGCCTGCCATGCCCCGCGCCGCCCGCCCGCCCCGGTCCCGCCATGGTCTGCGGGCAGCCTCCCGCGCCCGTGCGCCGCGTGCCATGCTGGCCGTCCACCAGAGGCGCGTGGGCGGCAGGGGGGACCTATGCCAGGGACGCGGAAGGCGGGACGCGAGCGGCCCCGGGCGGCTCGCGAGGGAGTGGCGTGGCTGGTCTGCGGCCGGCGCACCAAATGGCTCGTCCTCGTGTTCTGGCTGGTCGTCCTCGTCGTCGCGGCACCGTTCGCCCAGAAGCTCACCGACGAGCAGGACAACACCACCTCGTCCTGGGTGCCGCGCTCCGCGGAGTCCACCCAGGTCCTCGACCTCGCCGAGGAGTTCCGGCCCGAGTCCATGCCGATGGTGGTCGTGTACGCGCGCGAGGACGGCCCCCTGACGGCCGCGGACCGCGAGCGCGTCCAGGAGGGCGTCGCCGGGATCAAGCAACTGCGGTCCCACTCGATCCGCGGCGACGAGACCCGCGGTCCCGCGTTCGACAAGAAGGGCGACGGCGCCCGGGCTGCCCAGGTGTACGTGCCGCTCACCATGGACAACGACACCTACAACGACCTGCCGAAAGCCGTCGACGACGTCCGCGACCGCGTGGGCGGCAGCGCGGGCGGGCTGGACGTCCACATCACCGGCCCGGCCGGCGTGAACGCCGACTTCGCGGAGGTCTTCGGCGACCTCGACTCCACGCTGCTGCTCGCCGCGGGCGCCGTCGTCGTGGTCGCCCTGCTCATCACGTACCGCAGCCCCGTCCTGCTCCTGGTGCCCCTCCTCTCGGCGTTCGTCTCCCTCTACGTCGCCCAGGCGCTGATCTACCTCCTGGCCGAGCACGCGGGCCTGACGGTCAACGGCCAGAGCGCGGGCATCCTCACCGTGCTCGTCTTCGGCGCCGGCACGGACTACGCCCTGCTCCTGGTGGCCCGCTACCGCGAGGAGCTGCGCCGCCACGAGGACCGGCACGAGGCCATGGCGCTCGCCCTGCACCGGGCGGGGCCCGCCGTGATCGCCTCCAGCGCGACGGTGGTCCTGAGCATGCTGGTGCTGCTCACGGCCGAGATGAACTCCACGCGCGGCCTCGGCCCGGTCGCCGCGATCGGCGTGGCCGTGGCGCTGCTCGCGATGCTGTCGCTGTTCCCCGCCCTGCTGGTGATCTGCGGCCGCTGGCTGTTCTGGCCGAAGATCCCGCACCACGGCTCCGCCGACCCCGCCGAGAAGGGCTTCTGGGCCCGCACGGGCCGCCTCGTCGCGCGCCGCCCCCGCATGACCTGGGTCCTCACCTCCGTGGCGCTCGCGGCGCTCTCCCTCGGCCTGCTCCAGCTCCGCGCGGCCGGGGTCAGCAACGACGACGCCTTCCTCGACAAGCCGGACTCCGTCACGGGCCAGGAGGTGCAGGCCAAGTACTTCCCGGCGGGCTCCGGCGACCCCCTGGTCGTGGTCGCCGACCGGGCGCGGGCCAAGGAGGTCGCCCGCGTCGTCGCGGGCACCGAGGGCGTGGACCCGGCCGGGGTCGCCGTACCGCCCGGCACGAAGCCCGAGCACGACGGGAAGGTCCTGTACGAGGCGGTCCTCACCGACCCGTCCGACAGCGACGAGGCCAAGGACACCGTCGAGCGCGTCCGGGACGCGGTGCACGCGATCCCGGACGCGGACGCGAAGGTCGGCGGCGGCACCGCGACACTGCTCGACATGGACAAGGCCACCATTCACGACGACAAGGTGGTGATCCCGCTCGTGCTCGTGGTGGTGCTGCTGATCCTCACCGTGCTGCTGCGGGCGGTCGTGGCGCCGCTGCTGCTCATCGCCACGGTCATCCTGTCGTTCTCCGCGGCCCTCGGCATCAGCGCGCTCGTCTTCCGCCACGTCTTCGACTTCCCCGGCGAGACGACGGACTTCCCACTGTTCGTCTTCGTGTTCCTCGTCGCCCTGGGCATCGACTACAACATCTTCCTCACCACGCGCATCCGCGAGGAGGCAGGGCTCCAGGGCACCCGCCCCGGCGTGGTGACCGCCCTGGCCGCCACCGGCGCGGTCATCACCTCGGCGGGCCTGGTCCTCGCGGGCACCTTCGCCGTCCTCGGCACCATCCCCATGGTCGCCTTCGTGGAAATAGGCTTCGCGGTCGCCCTGGGCGTCCTCCTGGACACCTTCATCGTCCGCTCGATCCTGGTCACCAGCCTGTTCCTGGACGCAGGAGAAAAAGTCTGGTGGCCCCGAAAGCCCCCCACCCACACCCCGGGATAACTCCCCCACACACCAGCACAGAACTCAGCCCGTCCGGCACTCAAAGACAAGTGCACGGCAAATCAGCCCGTCCGGCGCTTGAGGACAAGCGCGCAGCGCAACAACCCAGCCCGTCCGGCACTCAAAGACAAGCGCGCGACAACCCAGCCCGTCCGGCACTTAACGACAAACGCGCGGCAAATCAGCCCGTCCGGCGCTTGAGGACAAGCGCGCAGCGCGACAACCCAGCCCGTCCGGCACGCGAAGACAAGCGCACGGCAAATCAGCCCGTCCGGCGCTTGAGGACAAGCGCGCAGCGCGAAAAGGGGGCCCAGGGGCGAAGCCCCGGCGGGCCCGAGCCCGGGGCCCGGGGCCCGCCAGGGCCCCGGTCAGTTCACCCGCCGCATGACCGCCAAGTACATCGCATCGGTGCCATGAACATGAGGCCACAACTGCACATCAGGCCCCTCCCCCAGCCCCGGCACCCCGGGCAGCAGCGGCCGCGCGTCGAGCAACTCGGCGCCGCCCCGCTGCTTGAGCACGTCGTCCACCACGGCCCGGGTCTCCGCGAGGTGCGGCGAGCACGTGGCGTACCCCACGACTCCCCCGACGCGTACGGACTCCAACGCGTTGTGCAGCAGCGACCGTTGCAGCGGGGCGAACCCCTCCAGGTCCTCGGGCCTGCGCCGCCACCGCGCCTCGGGCCGCCGCCGCAGGGCGCCGAGCCCCGTGCAGGGCACGTCCATCAGGACCCGGTCGAACGTGCCGGGCCGCCACGGCGGGCGCGTACCGTCGGCGGCGATGACCTGGTACGGCCCCGGGTTCCCGGCCAGGGCCTGGCCCACGAGGCCGGCCCGGTGCGGCTGCTTCTCGGAGGCGAGCAGGACCGCC
The DNA here is from genome assembly GCF_014656095.1 of Streptomyces longispororuber. GTDB lineage: Bacteria > Actinomycetota > Actinomycetes > Streptomycetales > Streptomycetaceae > Streptomyces > Streptomyces longispororuber. The sequence goes on along the minus strand of NZ_BNBT01000059.1, from coordinate 21,476 downwards.
CCGCGCTCAGCGGCGAGCCCCGCGAGCAGCGCGGCCTTGCCGCCGGGCCCGGCGCACCCGTCCAGCCACTTCGTGTCGGGCCCGTCGACCGGGGCGTTCGCGAGCGCGAGTGCGACGAGCTGGCTGCCCTCGTCCTGCACCCCGGCACGGCCGAGGCGCACCGCGTCGATGCGCCCGGGCTCGCCGCCCTCGGCGAGCCGCACGGCGTACGGCGACCAGCGCCCCGGCACCGCGCTGTCCTCGCCCAGCGTGTCCAGCAGCTCGTCGGCGGTGGACCGTCCGGGGCGGGCCACGAGGGTCACCTCGGGCCGTTCGTTGTCGGCCTCCAGCAGGTCCTCGATGCCGCCCCGGCCGCCGCCGAGCGAGTCCCACAGGGCCGAGACGACCCATCGCGGGTGCGAATGCACCACGGCGAGGTGGTCCTCGGGGTCGTCGTCGTAGGGCGGGGCCACCTTCTCCAGCCACCCGTCGAGGTCGTCGCCCGCGACCTTGCGCAGCACGGCGTTGACGAACTTCGCCCGCCCGTCGCCGAGCACCACGCGCGCCAGCTCCACGGACGCGGACACGGCGGCGTGCGTGGGGATGCGGGTGCCGAGGAGCTGGTGCACCCCGAGGTTCAGCACGTCGAGCACGGGCGGGTCGACCTCGCGCAGCGGCCGGTCGATGCAGGCGGCGACGATCGCGTCGTACGTGCCCTGCCGGCGCAGCGTGCCGTACACGAGCTCGGTGGCGAGCGCCGCGTCCCGCGCGTCGAACCCCTCGTCGCGCTCGCGGGCCTTGCGCAGCAGCGGCGGCAGGACGAGGTTCGCGTACGCGTCGCGCTCGTCCACGGCCCGCAGCGCCTCGAAGGCGAGGATGCGCACGGGGTCCTTCTGCGGCCGCCGGTAGGGCTTGCCGGGCTTGCGCGGACGGCGCTTGGCTTGGTCGTTCAAAGGTGCTCCGCTGATGGGGTACGAGCGTGGGTACGGGGTCCGCGTGCGGGCGCGGGTACGCGCGAGCGTCCCGGGCGGCGGGCGGCGCGTACGCGGGGCGCGCGCCACGGGGCGGACCCCCTCAGCGTACGTCGGCCGCCCCGGCCCTCCCACCCGCCTCCCGGCCCACCGGTCCCCCGGCCCCGGCCCCGGCCCCGGCGGCGGACCTACGCGCCGAGCCGCTCGTCCGGGGCGATCCGCACCCCGCGTGCCCAGTCGGCGGCGGCCATGGGCTTCTTGCCCTGCGCCTGCACCCAGAGCAGCTCCACGGCGTACGAGCCCGTACCGACGTACAGGTTCTTCTTGCCCGCGGACAGCTCGCCGGGCGCGAGGTCGGTCCGGTCGGGCACCGGCACGGCTTGGATCAGCTTCAGGCGCTCGCCGCGGAAGACGGTCCAGGCGCCCGGGGCGGGCGTGCAGCCGCGTACCACGCGGTCCACGCGCAGCGCCGGGGCCGCCCAGTCGATCTGGGCGTCCTCGACGGTGATCTTCGGCGCGACGGTGACGCCGTCGGCGGGCTGCGGCACGGCGGTCAGCGTGCCGTCCTCGATGCCGTCCATCGTCGCGGCCAGCAGCCCGGAGCCCGCGAACGCGAGCCGGGTCAGCAGGTCGCCGCTGGTGTCGGTGGGGCGGATCTCCTCGGTGACCGTGCCGTACACCGGGCCGGAGTCCAGGCCCTCCTCGATCAGGAAGGTGGAGGCACCGGTGATCTCGTCCCCGGCCATGATCGCGTGCTGTACGGGGGCCGCGCCGCGCCAGGCGGGCAGCAGCGAGAAGTGCAGGTTGACCCAGCCGTGGGCGGGGATGTCGAGGGCCGCCTTCGGCAGCAGCGCGCCGTAGGCGACGACCGGGCAGCAGTCGGGCGCGATCTCGCGCAGCCGGGCCAGGAACTCCTCGTCGCGCGGCTTCGCGGGCTTCAGGACCTCGATGCCGGCCTCCTGCGCGCGCTCGGCCACCGGGCTCGCCACCAGCCTGCGGCCCCGGCCCGCGGGGGCGTCGGGGCGCGTGACGACGGCGGCCACCTCGTGCCGGCCGGAGGCGATCAGGGCGTCCAGGGCGGGGACGGCGACCTCGGGGGTGCCTGCGAAGACCAGCTTCACTGGGTGCTACCTCGGATTTCTGGGGGTCGGCGGCGGCTCTCGGCGGCGACGCGCCGTGCGGGCACGGCGGCGCACCAGTCTAGGCCGCCACGGTGCCGCCCCCTGCGGGCCGCCCGCCCTCACCACGGGGCCCGGTCCGCGCCGTCGCCACGGGCCCGCCGCCCACGTCCGCCCGCGCCGAGCGCGGCGGCGGCCGCTGAGCCGTCCGGGGGATGCCCCGTCGGTGGCGCCCCGACGGCGCACGGCCCTATGCGGCGCCCCGGGGGCGTACGCACGCTCGTGCGCCCTGCGCATATGCGGATACGCCCTGCAACCGTGACCACACACGGCGTAGCGCGTTGGTCAAGAAAAGGTTGACCGGAACGGGCCGCACGAGGCAGACGCGGCCCACTCCCCATACCCCCTACCAGCACCACCAATCACCACAAAAGTTCCCTCCCGTACGTCCCGGCGGTCAGGCAGGCAGTCAGGCAGTCAGGACACCGACGTCCCCCCGCTCCGCCCGTCCCCGCACCACCGAACGCCCGCGCACCACAGAACTCCCCGCACCACCGAACTCCCCCGCACCACAGACCTTCCTTGTCGACAACTCCCCGACCCCGATCCCTCAACGCCGGTTCGAGAGGCTTGTTCATGGCCGACCACGCAACCCACGACGCCCAGGCACGGGCCAGCCTGCACCTGCTGGTGCGGGACATCGAGCGGGTCCGCCGGCAGGTGGACGCGCTGCGCACCCTCACCGCGCAGCTCGGCAACGTCTACCGCCCGCGTCGCTCCAGCCCCTCCGCGGGCTTCGTCGTGTACGGGCGCGCACCCGCTCCGACCGTCCGCCTCGCCCAGGAACTGCGGGACAGCGTCGAGACGCTGGTCACCGCCGCGGTCGACTTCGACCGCTCCCTGGGCTTCTCGTGGGACGCGGTGGGCTCCGCGCTCGGCGTCACCAAGCAGGCGGTGCACCGCCGGTACGGCGCCCGGCGGACCACTCCGCAGGCCACGACCACCGCCGAGCCGGAGCGCGCAGCCGAGCCGGCCACCGCCGCCGCCACCGCCCGCACGGTCCCCATGGGCCCCCCGCTCCCCTCCGTCCCCGCGGCCAGGGCCATGCCGACCCAGCCGACAGCGGGCAGCCCCGGCCTGCGCGACGACGTCCGCCCCAGCGCCTTCCCCGGCCCGCGCAACGGCTGACCACACGAGTGCCCCCGCCCGCCGTCACGTCGACGGCGGGCGGGGGCATCGGTGTGTCCGGGGCCTCCGGTGTATCCGGAGGCTCCGGTGTATCCGGAGGCTCCGGTGTATCCGGAGGCTCCGGTGTGTCCGGGGGCTCGGGCTCCGGTCCCCGGGCACGCGCCGCGCCCGGGGGCCCGCTGTACCGATGGACCCGCACCGGCCGCCCCCGCGGGCCCCGGCCCGAGGCCGTCTCACCCGATGTCCGCCGGATCGATCCGCACCCGCACCGCCTGCTGCGCCCCCAGGCCCCGCGCCATCCGCGCGGCCTGCGCCGTCTTCAGGGCGCGGGCCAGCGCCGCGCCGCTGCCCGGCGGCACCCGCACCAGGACCCGCTCCCACCGCTCCCCCGGCGGCGCGTCGCCGGGGCGGCGCGGACGGCCGGGCTCGACGGCGGGCACCGGCACCGGGCCGAGCACCTCGGCGTCCGGGGGCAGGTGGGCCTGGCCCAGGAACTCGGTGAGCGCCTCGGGCGTACCCGTCACCGACGCCATCCGCGACACCGGCGGGAACCCCAGCTCCGCCCGCTCGGCCAGCTCCCGCACGGCGTGCCCGGCGGGGTCCCAGCGCACCAGCGCCTGCACCGGCCGCAGCGTCGGCTCGGCGACCACCACCACGGTGCCGCCCTCACCCTGGTCCCGTACCAGCGCGGCAGCGCCGATCCACCGCCGCAGCGCGTCCTCACCGGCCCGCAGGTCCGGCCGCCCGAGCATGGCCCAGCCGTCCAGGAGCAGCGCGGCGGCGTACCCGCCCTCGGCCACCGGCTCGGCGCCCGGCGTGCTCACCACCAGGGCGGGGGCCGGGCCCACCGTGTCCAGGACCTGCTCGCGCCCCGAGGTGCGCACCGGGACCGCCGGGAACGCCCGGCCCAGCTCCTCCGCGGTGCGCCGCGCGCCCACGACCTGCGCGCGCAGCCGGAAGCCACCGCACTCCGGGCAGTGCCAGGCGGCCTCGTCCCGCCCGCACCAGCCGCACACCAGGGGCCCGGCGTCCCGGGCCTCCAGCGGCCCGGCGCAGTGGCGGCACCGGGCGGGCTCCCGGCAGCGCTCGCACGCGAGCCGCGGTACGTAGCCCCGCCGGGGCACCTGGACGAGGACGGGGCCCCGCCGCAGTCCGTCCCGGGCGATCTGCCAGGCCAGGCTCGGCAGCCGGGCGGCCCGCGCGGCCTCGTCCCGGGCGAGGTCGCCGTCCCCCACGGTCCGTACCAGCGGCGCGGCGGCGCGTACCTGCTCCCGGTCGGCGGCGAGCGGCGCGGCCCAGCCGCTCTCGACGAGCTGGGCCCCCTCGACCGTACAGCTCCAACCCCCCAGCAGGAACGCGCACTTGTCCCGTGAGGCGCGCAGTTCAAGGACCTCGCGCACGTGCGGGAACGGGGCGTTCTCGTCCGCGTGGCCGGGGTCGCCGTCGTCCCACACGACGACCAGACCGAGCTTCCTGACCGGCGCGAACATGGCGGCCCGCGTGCCTACGACGGCGCGCACGGCGCCGCGGCGCACCGCGAGCCACTCCCGGTACCGCCTCTCCTGACCGGCGTCGGCGGTCAGCAGGGCGTGCTGCCCCTCGCCGAGCAGCGCCCGCAGCGCCGCGTCCACACGCGCGGCGGGCCGCCCGGCCGGTACGACGACGAGCGCGCCGCGCCCCGAGGCCAGCGTCGCCTGCACGGCCCGGGCGATCTCCTCGGCCCACAGGGGCCCCGGCAGCGCGGTCCACACGGCCCGCGGCGCCCCGCCCGCGGCCAGCGCAGCGAGGAACTCCGGCCCGCGCGCGTACCTCCGCCACGAGCCGGGGTCCGGCTCCGGGCGCGCGGCGGTCGGAGGCGGCGACGGGAGCCCCTCCGCGCGCGCGTGCCGCGGCGGCACCGCGAGCTGCAGGACGTCGGCGAGGCTGCCCGCGTACCGGTCGGCCACGGCGCGGGCGAGCCCGAGCAGCTCCTCGTCGAGCACGCGCTCGGGCGACACGACCTGGGCGAGCGCGGCCAGCGGGCCCGTGTAGTCCGACTCGGCGACGCGCTCGACGAGGAAGCCGTCGACGAGGCCGCCGCCCTCGCGCCGCCCGTCGCGCACGTTCCGCGTCCCGGCGCCGAACCGCACCCGCACCCGCACCCCGGGCTGCGCCTGCGCGTCCAGCTCCTCGGGCACCGCGTAGTCGAAGTACCGGTCGAGGTGCAGCACCCCCTTGTCCACCACCACCCGCGCCACCGGCAGCGACCCGGCCAGCGCGGCCCCCCGCCACGTCCGCGGCTTGGCCCGCGGCACCTTGGCCTTGCGCACGCTGTCCCTGATGAGCGCGAGCTGCTCGGGCTGCACCCCGGCGGACCGCTCACCCTCCTCGTTCTCGCTGCTCACAGCAGCATTCCTACCAGACGACTCCGACACCCCAGCCCGCCGGGACACCCCACCTCCCGCGCCCGCCGACTGGCTGCTTTCGCCTTCTCGACATCCGCCGGCGCGGGCGGGCAGGGGTCCCCGTCCCGGTGGCAGGACATCTCGTCGCCGTACGACGGCGGGCACGGGACAGGAACGGGGACGGGGCGGCACCGGACACGGACCCGCCGCGACCGGCCGCCCCCTCCTGACGCGCCGAGGCCCGGCGCCCCCGAACAGGGGCGCCGGGCCTCGGTGGAGCCGGAGGGGAGGGTGTCAGCCCTCCAGGCCCGCGGCCTTGCGCAGGGCGTCGACGCGGTCCGTCTTCTCCCAGGTGAAGTCCGGCAGCGCCCGGCCGAAGTGGCCGTACGCGGCGGTCTGGGAGTAGATCGGGCGGAGCAGGTCGAGGTCGCGGATGATCGCGGCCGGGCGGAGGTCGAAGACCTCGCCGATGGCCTGCTCGATCTTGTCGGTGTCGACCGTGTTGGTGCCGAAGGTCTCGACGAACAGGCCGACCGGCTCGGCCTTGCCGATCGCGTAGGCGACCTGGACCTCGCAGCGGGCGGCGAGGCCGGCCGCGACGACGTTCTTCGCGACCCAGCGCATGGCGTAGGCGGCGGAGCGGTCGACCTTGGACGGGTCCTTGCCGGAGAAGGCGCCGCCGCCGTGGCGGGCCATGCCGCCGTACGTGTCGATGATGATCTTGCGGCCGGTCAGACCGGCGTCACCCATCGGGCCGCCGATCTCGAAGCGGCCGGTGGGGTTGACCAGCAGGCGGTAGCCCTCGGTCTCCAGCTTGATGCCGTCGTCGACCAGGGCCTTCAGCTCCGGCTCGACCACGAACTCGCGGATGTCCGGGGCGAGCAGGGAGTCCAGGTCGATGTCCGAGGCGTGCTGGGAGGAGACCACGACCGTGTCGAGGCGGACGGCCTTGTCGCCGTCGTACTCGATGGTGACCTGCGTCTTTCCGTCGGGGCGCAGGTAGGGGATGGTGCCGTTCTTGCGGACCTCGGACAGGCGGCGCGAGAGGCGGTGCGCGAGGTGGATCGGGAGCGGCATGAGCTCCGGGGTCTCGTCGCAGGCGTAGCCGAACATCAGGCCCTGGTCGCCGGCGCCCTGCTTGTCCAGCTCGTCCTCGTCGCCCTCGACACGCTGCTCGTACGCCGTGTCGACACCCTGCGCGATGTCCGGGGACTGCGCGCCGATGGACACCGACACGCCGCAGGAGGCGCCGTCGAAGCCCTTCTTCGAGGAGTCGTAGCCGATCTCGAGGATCTTGTCGCGCACGAGCTGCGCGATCGGCGCGTACGCCTTGGTCGTGACCTCACCGGCGACGTGCACGAGGCCGGTCGTGATGAGCGTTTCGACGGCGACCCGGGACGTCGGGTCCTCGCGCAGAAGCGCGTCGAGAATGGTGTCGCTGATCTGGTCAGCGATCTTGTCGGGGTGGCCCTCGGTCACGGACTCCGAGGTGAAGAGACGGCGGGACACATCGCTCCCTGTGGTTGCAGCGGCTGCTGGCTGATCATTGGCGGACGGGCCGAGAGCTGCGCTCGACGTCGTCCGAGACCAGTTTATCGGTCGTGCAGGGCCGCAGGGCCACCCGCCTCGTCCCAGTCGAGGCCTGTGACCTGCGGCACTGCATTGTGCGATACGACGATCGGTCTCCACCAGAGGGTCCGGGGCCCGCGTACGACGGGTTCAGGACGTGTTTAAGGCGGGCCCACGGCGCCCCGTGGGGTGAATAGCGCCTTCCGGTTGTGCCACCGCCGCGCCGTTCAGGCCGGATCAGGTCACTCAGGCCGGATCAGGTCAATCGGGTCGGATCAGGTCACTCAGGTCGCTTCGGGCCGAATCCGGTCAGTACGCGACTGATTCCATCGGTACTGGATGGAGCAGGCCGTCACGGGTCCATGCGGGTCGGATCAGGGCAACGCAGATGCCTTGGGCCCGTGCACGGCCTTCGGCACGGGCCGTCCGGCGTCGCACTCGCGGCCTCAGTCGAGGGGCGGGCCGGCGAGGCGGGGGGCGACGAGGTCCCAGACGGTGTCCGCGAGGTCGTCCTTGGGGCCGTACGGCACCGGGGTCTCGCTGCCGTCGGAGCCGAGCACCACGGCCTCGTTCCGCTCGGAGCCGAAGGTCTTGCGCTCGCCCACCTCGTTGACCACGAGCAGGTCGCAGCCCTTGCGGGCGAGCTTGGCGCGCCCGTTGGCCAGGACGTCGTCGGTCTCGGCGGCGAAGCCGACGACGACCTGGCCCGGGCGCGGGCGGTCGGCCGCGAGCTCGGCGAGGATGTCGGGGTTGCGGACGAGGGCGACGGGGGCGGGGTCCTCGCCGTCCTTCTTCTTGATCTTCCCGGCGGCGTACGCGGCCGGGCGGAAGTCGGCCACGGCCGCGGCCATCACCACCGCGTCGGCGTCGGCGGCGGCCTTCAGGACGGCCTCGCGGAGCTGTACGGCGGTGCCCACGGGCACCACGTCGACGCCCGCCGGCTCCGGCAGCGCCGCGTTGGCCGAGACGAGCGTGACCCGGGCGCCGCGCGCGGCGGCGCTGCGGGCGAGGGCGTAGCCCTGCTTGCCGGAGGAGCGGTTGCCGAGGAAGCGCACGGGGTCGAGGGGCTCACGGGTGCCGCCCGCGCTGACCACGACGTGGCGGCCGGCGAGGTCCTGGCCGCCGGTGCCGCGCGCAAGGACCCGGCGTACGACCTCGAACAGCTCGGCCGGCTCGGGGAAGCGGCCCTTGCCGGTGTCGACGCCCGTGAGGCGGCCGACGGCGGGTTCGACGACGAGGGCGCCGCGGCGGCGCAGGGTCGCCACGTTCTCCTGGGTGGCCGGGTGCTCCCACATCTCCGTGTGCATGGCGGGCGCGAAGACCACCGGGCAGCGCGCCGTGAGCAGGGTGTTCGTCAGGAGGTCGTCGGCGAGGCCGTGGGCGGCCTTGGCGAGCATGTCGGCGGTGGCGGGCGCCACGATCACCAGGTCGGCGCCCTGGCCGATGCGGACGTGGGGGACCTCGTGGACGTCGGACCAGACCTCCGTGGAGACGGGGTGGCCGGACAGCGCCGACCAGGTCGGGGCGCCGACGAACTGCAGCGCCGACCGCGTCGGCACGACGCGCACGTCGTGGCCGGACTCCGTGAGCCGCCTGAGCAGCTCGCACGCCTTGTAGGCGGCGATCCCGCCGCTGACCCCCAGAACGACCTTCGGCTTGTCCACGGTGCCTCCCCGCACTTGCCCGCACTCCGACGCGTACGCGCTCACGGGCGCGCACGACTCCATGACACACCACAGGCCCGGCAGTCGCGCTGCCGGGCCTGTGGTGAACGTATGACTGCTTACTGCGCCGGGCCCTCGACGGCCTCGGACGTCAGCAGGCCCGCGTTGATCTCGCGGAGCGCGATCGACAGCGGCTTCTCGTGGACGTGGGTGTCCACGAGCGGGCCGACGTACTCGAGGAGGCCCTCGCCGAGCTGCGAGTAGTACGCGTTGATCTGACGGGCGCGCTTGGCGGCGTAGATCACGAGGCTGTACTTCGAGTCGGTGGCCTCGAGCAGTTCATCAATCGGCGGGTTGATGATGCCCTCGGGCGCGGTGATGGAAGAGGACACTCTCTGCCTTCCGAAGGGGGTGAAGATCAAACAACTTTCATCAAGGCTAGCAGCTCGCGCGCCACGTCCTCGACCGAGGTGTTGACCAGGGTGGTGTCGAACTCGGGCTCCGCGGCCAGCTCCACGCGCGCGGCCCGGAGCCTGCGCTCGATCACCTCGGCGGCCTCGGTGCCGCGGCCGGTGAGGCGGCGCACCAGCTCGTCCCAGCTCGGCGGGGCGAGGAAGACGAGCTGGGCGTCGGCCATCGACGCCCGGACCTGCCGCGCGCCCTGGAGGTCGATCTCCAGCAGGACGGGCTCGCCCGCCTCGAGCCGGTCCATGACCGCGCGCCGGGGCGTGCCGTAGCGGTTGCCCGCGAATTCCGCCCACTCCAGGAGCTCGCCGTTGGCGATCAGCTTGTCCATCTCCTCGTCGGAGACGAAGAAGTAGTGCACACCATGGCGCTCGCCGGGGCGCGGCTTGCGGGTCGTCGCCGAGACCGAGAGCCAGACCTCGGGGTGTTCCTTGCGCATATGGGCGACGACCGTGCTCTTGCCGACCCCGGAGGGGCCGGAGAGCACGGTCAGCCGCGGACGTTCACTCATGCAGCGATTATCCAGGTTCTCAGGGGTGCCCGAGACCAGGTTCGCGCGACGGCTCGGAGCCGTCAGGCGCCGCTGCCGCCGAACTCGCGCTCCAGGGAGGCGATCTGGTTGGAGCCGAGGCCCCGCACGCGGCGGCTTTCGGAGATGCCGAGGCGCTCCATGATCTGCTTGGCGCGGACCTTGCCCACGCCCGGCAGGGACTCAAGGAGGGCGGAGACCTTCATCTTGCCGATGACGTCGTTCTCCTGGCCCTGCTTGATGACCTCGTGAAGGGAGGCGCCGGAGTGCTTGAGTCGATTCTTGACCTCGGCCCGCTCCCGGCGAGCCGCGGCGGCCTTTTCGAGCGCGGCTGCGCGCTGTTCAGGGGTAAGGGGCGGAAGAGCCACGCCTACGTCACCTCGAAGATCGAACTGTCGGATACGGACCGGTGAGGAACCTAGTCGCCCCACACCAGGGGAGCAACGTGCAACGCGCTTGCCCGTTGGCTCTGCTCGGAGACTAGCGGCCATGGCCGCCGGAGTCAGCGAGAACAAGCGAAAAGTCCAGGTCAGCCTCTGTCGAGCCAGGCATACCGGACAAAATGCCCCGGATTTGGCCGGGTGTCGCGTAAACAACGTGTCAGTTCGGGACGGTTACGCCCCGCCGACCGCCCGCCGTACCTCGTCCGCGAACCGCGCGGCCGCCCCGCGCAGCGCCCCCGCGTCGGGGCCCGCCGTGAGCACGCCGCGGCTCACGTTCGGTACGACGTTGCGCACGGCCGCGCCGAAGACGCGGGGCAGGTCGGCGGGGGTCGCGCCCTGCGCCCCGATGCCGGGGGCGAGGAGCGGGCCGTTGATGGCGAGGTCGAAGGAGGACAGGTCGCCGAGGGTGGCGCCGACCACCGCGCCGTAGGAGCCCATGGGCTCGGCCCCGGCGTTCTCGCGCGCGAGGTGCGCCAGCATGGTCGCGCCGATCGTGCGCCCGTCGGCGCGCTGCGCGCGCTGCACCTCCGCGCCCTCCGGGTTGGAGGTCAGGGCGAGCACGAACAGGCCCGCGCCGCTCTCGCGGGCCAGGTCCGCGGCGGGCCGCAGGGACTCGTAGCCGAGGTACGGCGAGACCGTCAGGGCGTCCGAGAACAGCGGCGCGCCCGGGCGCAGGAAGGCCTCAGCGTACGCGGCCATGGTGGAGCCGATGTCGCCCCGCTTGGCGTCCATGACGACGAGGCCGCCCGCGGCGCGCAGGTCGGCGACGGCCCGCTCCAGGACGGCGACGCCGCGCGAGCCGAAGCGCTCGAAGAAGGCCGCCTGTGGCTTGAAGACGGCGACCTGGTCGGCGAGGGCCTCCACGACGGTGCGCGTGAAGGTCTCCAGGCCCTGGATGTCGTCGTCCAGGCCCCACGCGGCCAGGAGCGAGGCGTGCGGGTCGATGCCCACGCAGAGCGGGCCGCGGGTGTCCATGGCGTGGCGCAGCCGCGTACCGAAGGGTTCCTGATGGCTCATGCGGTGGAGGCCTTTCGCGTGTCGGCGCCGATCGCTTCGGCGAGCGTGGCGTACGGGGAGGCGGCGAGCCGGGCGGCGAGCCCCTTGTGGATCGCGCGGGCCCAGAACGGGCCCTCGTAGACGAAGGCGCTGTAACCCTGCACCAGGGTGGCGCCGGCGAGGATGCGCTGCCAGGCGTCCTCGGCGGTCTCGACGCCGCCGACGCCCACGAGGGTGATCCGGTCGCCCACGCGCGCGTAGAGGCGCCGCAGGACGTCCAGGGAGCGCTCCTTCAGGGGCGCGCCGGAGAGTCCGCCGGTCTCGGCGGTGAGCGCCGGGTCGGAGACGAGGCCGAGGCCCTCGCGGGCGATGGTCGTGTTGGTGGCGATGATGCCGTCGAGGCCGAGTTCGACGGCGAGGTCGGCGACCGCGTCGACGTCCTCGTCGGCCAGGTCGGGCGCGATCTTCACGAGCAGCGGGACGCGGCGGCCCTCGACGCTGCGGTCGGCGGCCTCGCGCACGGCCGTCAGGAGCGGGCGCAGGGACTCGGTGGCCTGGAGGTTGCGCAGGCCGGGCGTGTTGGGCGAGGACACGTTGACGACGAGGTAGTCGGCGTGGCGGGCCAGGCGCTCGGTGGACTTCACGTAGTCGGCGGCGGCCTCGGCCTCCGGGACGACCTTGGTCTTGCCGATGTTGACGCCGACGACGCCCTTGAAGACGGGCTCGCGGGCGGCGAGGCGGGCGGCCACCGCGGCCGAGCCGTCGTTGTTGAAGCCCATGCGGTTGATCAGGGCGCGGTCCTGGACCAGGCGGAACAGCCGCTTCTTGGGGTTGCCGGGCTGCGGCTCGCCCGTGACGGTGCCGATCTCGACGTGGTCGAAGCCGAGCATCGCCATGCCGTCGATCGCGACGGCGTTCTTGTCGAACCCGGCGGCGAGCCCGAAGGGCCCGTGCATGCGCAGGCCGAAGGCCTCGGTGCGCAGCTCCTTGTAGCGGGGCGCGAGCGCGGCGGCGAGGAACGTGCGCAGGACGGGGACGCGCGCGGCGAGCCGGATCCAGCCGAAGGCGAGGTGGTGGGCGCGCTCGGGGTCCATGCGCTGGAAGAAGAGCCGGAAGAAGAGTACGTACATGCTGGAGTCCTCATGAGGAGGGGGACACCGCGTTCGGTGTCCCCCTCATGGGTTGCTGGGCGAGCGTGCGAAGTCGGCTGCGGTACGGATGCGCCCCGAAGGGGCGCGGGGAACTGCGCGACCAGCCACGACGGAGTCGCGGACGAACGACGCCGGGCGCAGCGCAACCCGCGGAGCGCCTAGTCGCGGGCGGCGATCAGGTGCTGTGCGTGTTCCTGGAGCGAGCGCACGCCCACTCCGCCGTGGTGGAGCGCGTCGATGCCCTGCACCGCGGCGGCGAGGCCCTGGACCGTCGTCAGGCACGGCACGGACCGGGCGACGGCCGCGGTGCGGATGTCGTAGCCGTCGAGGCGGCCGCCGGTGCCGTAGGGCGTGTTGACGATGAGGTCGACCTCGCCGTCGTGGATGAGCTGGACGATGGTCCGCTCGCCGTTCGGGCCCTCGCCCTCGGACTGCTTGCGCACGACGGTGGCGTTGATGCCGTTGCGCCGCAGCACCTCGGCCGTGCCGGACGTGGCGAGCAGCTCGAAGCCGTGGGCGACCAGCTCCCGGGCCGGGAAGATCATCGAGCGCTTGTCGCGGTTGGCGACGGAGATGAACGCGCGGCCCTTGGTCGGCAGCGGCCCGTAGGCGCCCGCCTGCGACTTGGCGTACGCCGTGCCGAAGACGGAGTCGATGCCCATGACCTCGCCGGTGGAGCGCATCTCCGGGCCGAGCACCGTGTCGACGCCGCGGCCCTGGATGTCGCGGAAGCGCGACCAGGGCATGACGGCCTCCTTGACGGAGATCGGCGCGTCCAGCGGCAGCTCGCCGCCGTCGCCGTGGGCGGGCAGCAGCCCCTCGGCGCGCAGCTCCGCGACGGTCGCGCCCAGCGAGATGCGGGCGGCGGCCTTGGCCAGCGGGACCGCGGTGGCCTTGGAGGTGAAGGGCACCGTGCGCGAGGCGCGCGGGTTGGCCTCCAGGACGTACAGGATGTCCCCGGCCATGGCGAACTGGATGTTGATCAGGCCGCGGACGCCGACGCCGCGCGCGATGGCCTCCGTGGAGGTGCGCAGGCGCTTGATGTCGTGGCCGCCGAGGGTGATCGGGGGCAGGGCGCACGCCGAGTCGCCGGAGTGGATGCCGGCCTCCTCGATGTGCTCCATGACGCCGCCCAGGTACAGCTCGTGGCCGTCGTAGAGCGCGTCCACGTCGATCTCGATGGCGTCGTCGAGGAAGCGGTCGACGAGGACCGGGCGGTCGGCGCTGATCTCGGTGGACTCGGCGATGTACGCCTGGAGGCGGGCCTCCTCGTACACGATCTCCATGCCACGCCCGCCGAGGACGTACGAGGGCCGTACGAGCACCGGGTAGCCGATCTCGTCGGCGATCTCCTTGGCCTCGGCGAAGGTGGTGGCGGTGCCGTGCTTGGGCGCGGGCAGGCCGGCCTCGGCGAGCACGCGGCCGAAGGCGCCGCGGTCCTCGGCGGCGTGGATGGCCTCGGGCGAGGTGCCGACGACCGGGACGCCGTTGTCCTTCAGGGCCTGGGAGAGGCCGAGCGGGGTCTGGCCGCCGAGCTGGACGACGACGCCCGCGACCGGACCCGCGACGGACTCGGCGTGCACGATCTCCAGGACGTCCTCCAGGGTGAGCGGCTCGAAGTAGAGCCGGTCGGAGGTGTCGTAGTCGGTGGAGACGGTCTCCGGGTTGCAGTTGACCATGACGGTCTCGTAGCCCGCGTCGCTGAGCGCGAAGGAGGCGTGCACGCAGGAGTAGTCGAACTCGATGCCCTGGCCGATGCGGTTCGGGCCGGAGCCGAGGATGATCACGGCGGGCTTCTCGCGCGGCGCGACCTCGCTCTCCTCGTCGTAGGAGGAGTAGAAGTACGGCGTCTTCGCGGCGAATTCGGCGGCGCAGGTGTCGACCGTCTTGTAGACGGGGCGCACGCCGAGGGCGTGCCGCACCTCGCGCACCACGTCCTCGCGCAGGCCGCGGATCTCGGCGATCTGCGTGTCGGAGAAGCCGTGCCGCTTGGCCTCGCCGAGCAGCTCGGCGGTGAGCTCGTCGGCCTCGGCCAGCTCGTCCGCGATCTCCTTGATCAGGAAGAGCTGGTCGACGAACCACGGGTCGATCTTCGTGGCGTCGAAGACCTCCTCGGGGGTGGCGCCGGCGCGGATGGCCTGCATGACGGTGTTGATGCGGCCGTCGGTGGGGCGCACGGCGGCGCGCAGCAGGGTGTTCTTGTCGCCGGTCTTGCCGGTGAAGGCGAACTGGCTGCCCTTCTTCTCCAGGGAGCGCAGGGCCTTCTGGAGGGCCTCGGTGAAGTTGCGGCCGATGGCCATGGCCTCGCCGACCGACTTCATCGTGGTGGTGAGCGTCGAGTCCGCCTGCGGGAACTTCTCGAAGGCGAAGCGCGGGGCCTTGACGACGACGTAGTCGAGGGTCGGCTCGAAGGATGCCGGGGTCTTCTCGGTGATGTCGTTGGGGATCTCGTCGAGGGTGTAGCCCACGGCCAGCTTGGCAGCGATCTTCGCGATCGGGAAGCCGGTGGCCTTCGACGCGAGCGCAGAGGACCGCGAGACGCGCGGGTTCATCTCGATGACGATGACGCGGCCGTCGGCCGGGTTCACCGCGAACTGGATGTTGCAGCCGCCGGTGTCGACGCCGACCTCGCGGATGATCGCGATGCCGACGTCCCGCAGGATCTGGTACTCGCGGTCGGTGAGGGTCATCGCGGGCGCGACGGTGATGGAGTCACCGGTGTGCACGCCCATGGGGTCGAAGTTCTCGATGGAGCAGACGACCACGACGTTGTCGTTCTTGTCGCGCATCAGCTCCAGCTCGTACTCCTTCCAGCCGAGGATGGACTCCTCCAGGAGCACCTCGGTGGTCGGCGAGAGGGTGAGGCCCTGTCCTGCGATGCGGCGCAGCTCGTCCTCGTTGTGCGCGAAGCCGGAGCCCGCGCCGCCCATGGTGAAGGAGGGGCGGACGACGACGGGGTAGCCGCCGAGCTCCTCGACGCCGTTCAGGACGTCGTCCATGGAGTGGCAGATCACCGAGCGCGCGGACTCGCCGTGGCCGATCTTGCCGCGGACGGCCTCGACGACCTCCTTGAACAGGTCGCGGTCCTCGCCCTTGTTGATCGCCTCGACGTTCGCCCCGATCAGCTCGACGCCGTACTTCTCCAGGACGCCCTGCCCGTGCAGGGAGATCGCGGTGTTGAGCGCGGTCTGGCCGCCGAGGGTGGGCAGGAGCGCGTCGGGGCGCTCCTTGGCGATGATCTTCTCGACGAACTCCGGGGTGATCGGCTCGACGTACGTGGCGTCGGCGATCTCCGGGTCGGTCATGATCGTCGCGGGGTTCGAGTTGACGAGGATGACGCGCAGTCCCTCGGACTTCAGGACGCGGCACGCCTGCGTCCCCGAGTAGTCGAACTCCGCTGCCTGGCCGATGACGATCGGGCCGGAGCCGATGACCAGGACGGACTGGATATCGGTGCGCTTAGGCACGCTGGCCCTCCATCAGGGAAGTGAAACGGTCGAAGAGGTACGCGGCGTCGTGCGGGCCCGCGGCCGCCTCGGGGTGGTACTGGACGCTGAACGCGGGTCGGTCGAGGAGCTGGAGCCCCTCCACCACCTGGTCGTTCAGGCACACGTGGGAGACCTCGGCGCGGCCGTAGGGGGTGTCGGAGACCCGGTCGAGCGGCGCGTCGACGGCGAAGCCGTGGTTGTGCGCGGTGACCTCGACCTTGCCCGTGGTGCGGTCCTGCACGGGCTGGTTGATGCCGCGGTGGCCGTACTTCAGCTTGTACGTGCCGAAGCCGAGGGCGCGGCCGAGGATCTGGTTGCCGAAGCAGATGCCGAACAGCGGCGTGCCGCGCTGAAGGACCTCGCGCATGAGGGCGACGGGTCCTTCGGCGGTGGCGGGGTCGCCGGGGCCGTTGGAGAAGAACACCCCGTCGGGCTCGACGGCGTACACGTCCTCGGCGGTCGCGGTGGCGGGCAGCACGTGCACCTCGATGCCCCGCTCGGCCATGCGCTGCGGGGTCATGCCCTTGATGCCGAGGTCGATCGCGGCGACGGTGAACTTCTTCTCGCCGATCGCGGGGACGACGTACGCCTCCTTGGTGGCGACCTCGGCGGACAGGTCCGCGCCCTTCATCTGGGGCTGCCCCTGCACCCGGGCGAGCAGCTCGGCGTCGGGCGCGAGGGCCTCGCCGGAGAAGACGCCGACGCGCATGGCGCCGCGCTCGCGCAGGTGGCGGGTGAGGGCGCGGGTGTCGATGCCGCTGATGCCGACGACGCCCTGGCGCGCCAGCTCCTCGTCCAGGGTGCGGCGCGAGCGCCAGCTCGACGGCACCCGGGCGGGGTCGCGCACCACGTAGCCCGCGACCCAGATCTTCTGGGACTCGGGGTCCTCGTCGTTGACGCCGGTGTTGCCGACGTGCGGGGCGGTCATCACCACGACCTGGCGGTGGTACGACGGGTCGGTGAGGGTCTCCTGGTAGCCGGTCATGCCGGTGGAGAAGACGGCCTCGCCGAAGGTCTCCCCCACCGCGCCGTAGGCGCGGCCGCGGAAGACTCGGCCGTCCTCCAGGACGAGTACGGCGGGGATCTTGGTGGCTCCCCGTGTGGAGGTCGTCATCGTGCGCCTTCCGTTTCCGTCGTGCTGTCGATCGCGGCGCCGGCGCCGGTGATCTCGGTGCTGTTGATCATGTTGTTGAGGGTCTCGACCCACTCCGCCTGCTCGGCGGCGCGGTCGGAGCGGAAGCCGGAGTCGAGCAGCTTGTCGCCGTGGGCCCAGGTGACGATCAGCAGGCCGCCCTCGGCGAGGACCTTGCCCGCGATGCCCTTGTCGAGCCGGGCCTCGCGCAGGGCCTGCCTCGGGATGAAGAAGTCCCGCGCCCCGGGGCGGACCACGTCCAGGCCCGCGTCGGTCAGGGTCAGCTCCACCCGGCTGCGGGTGCCCAGGCCGTGCGCCACGATGCGGTCCAGCCACTGGCCCGCCGTGGTGGAGCCGTGGTAGCGGCCGGTCAGCTCCAGTCTCACCGGGCCGGGGTCGGACGGCACGCCAGGGAGATCCGGCAGGTCGCTCTGGAGGGTGCCGCGCCACTTCCAGCCCTCGCGCATCAGCCAGTAGACGAGCGCGATGAAGAGCAGGATGCCGACGACCCAGCCGAGCCGGGCGGCCCAGTCGGTGACCTGAGCCGACTTCTCGTCGGCGGCGAGCTGGGGCAGGGCGGAGGAGGTGCGGAGGTGCGGTGTCACTGGAGCTTCCCGTCGACGAGCGTGGCCCGACCCCGCAGCCAGGTGTGGGTGACGCGTCCCGGCAGCTCGCGGCCCTCGTAGGGGGTGTTGCGGCTCCGGGAGGCGAAGCCCGCGGGGTCCACGGTGCCACGGTATGCCGGATCGACGAGGGTGAGGTTGGCGGGCTCGCCGGGCGCGACCGGGCGGCCCTGGCCCGTCGCCCGCCCGATCTCGGCGGGCTTGACGGACATGCGTTCGGCGACGCCGGCCCAGGTCAGCAGGCCGGTGTCGACCATCGTGTGCTGGACCACGGACAGGGCGGTCTCCAGGCCCACCATGCCCATGGCGGCCGCGGCCCACTCGCAGTCCTTGTCCTCGTGCGGGTGCGGGGCGTGGTCGGTGGCGACGATGTCGATGGTGCCGTCGGCGAGGGCCTCGCGCAGCGCCATGACGTCGGCTTCCGTGCGCAGCGGCGGGTTGACCTTGTAGACCGGGTTGTAGCTGCGCACCAGCTCGTCGGTGAGGAGCAGGTGGTGCGGGGTGACCTCGGCGGTGACGTCGATGCCGCGGGACTTGGCCCAGCGGACGATCTCCACGGAGCCCGCCGTGGACAGGTGGCAGATGTGCACGCGGGAGCCGACGTGCTCGGCGAGGAGCACGTCCCTGGCGATGATCGACTCCTCGGCGACGGCGGGCCAGCCGCCGAGCCCGAGCTCGGCCGAGACGACGCCCTCGTTCATCTGGGCGCCCTCGGTGAGCCGGGGCTCCTGGGCGTGCTGGGCGACGACGCCGCCGAAGGCCTTCACGTACTCCAGGGCGCGCCGCATGATCACGGCGTCGTCGACGCACTTGCCGTCGTCGGAGAAGACGGTGACCCCGGCGGCCGACTCGTGCATGGCGCCGAGCTCGGCGAGCTTCCTGCCCTCCAGGCCGACGGTGACGGCGCCGATCGGCTGGACGTCGCAGTAGCCGGACTCCTTGCCGAGCCGCCAGACCTGCTCGACGACGCCCGCGGTGTCGGCGACCGGGAAGGTGTTGGCCATCGCGAACACCGTGGTGTAGCCACCGCTGGCGGCGGCGCGGGTGCCGGTGAGGACGGTCTCGGAGTCCTCGCGGCCCGGCTCGCGCAGGTGCGTGTGCAGGTCGACGAGGCCCGGAAGCAGCACCTTGCCGCCGGCCTCGACGACCTCGGCGCCGTCGGCCGCGAGGTCCTGGCCGACCTCGGCGATCTCGGCACCGTCGATCAGCACGTCCTGCGGCTCGCCGCCGAGTACGCGCGCACCGCGGATCAGGATCTTGCTCATGGTCTTACTTCTCCTCGGTACGGGGGTGGGAGGCGGCGGCGGGCTCCTGGCCGCCGAGCAGCAGGTACAGCACGGCCATGCGGATGGAGACGCCGTTGGCCACCTGCTCCACGACGGTGCAGCGGGGCGAGTCGGCGACCTCGGCGGTGATCTCCATGCCGCGGACCATCGGGCCGGGGTGCATCACGACGGCGTGCTCGGGCATCTTCGCCATCCGCTCGGCGTCGAGGCCGTAGCGGCGCGAGTACTCGCGCTCGGTCGGGAAGAACGCGGCGTTCATCCGCTCGCGCTGCACGCGCAGCATCATCACGGCGTCGGACTTGGGCAGCACCCGGTCCAGGTCGTAGGAGACCTCGCACGGCCAGTTCCCGACGCCGACCGGCACCAGCGTGGGCGGGGCGACCAGGGTGACCTCGGCGCCGAGGGTGTGCAGCAGGTCGACGTTCGAGCGGGCGACGCGGCTGTGCAGGATGTCGCCGACGATCGTGACGCGGCGGCCGGTGAGGTCCTGGCCGATCCCGGCGTCCTTGCCGACCAGGCGGCGGCGCATGGAGAAGGCGTCGAGCAGGGCCTGCGTGGGGTGCTGGTGGGTGCCGTCACCGGCGTTGATCACGGCCGCGTCGATCCAGCCGGAGTTCGCGAGTGTGTACGGCGCGCCGGAGGCTCCGTGCCGGATGACGACGGCGTCGACACCCATGGCCTCCAGGGTCTGGGCGGTGTCCTTCAGGGACTCGCCCTTGGAGACGCTCGACCCCTTGGCGCTGAAGTTGATCACGTCGGCGGACAGGCGCTTCTCGGCGGCCTCGAAGGAGATCCGGGTGCGCGTCGAGTCCTCGAAGAAGAGGTTGACGACGGTACGGCCGCGCAGCGTCGGCAGTTTCTTGATCGGCCGGTCGGCGACGCGGGCCATCTCCTCCGCGGTGTCGAGGATGAGGACGGCGTCGTCGCGGGTGAGGTCGGCGGCCGAGATGAGGTGTCGCATCATCGGGTGGGCTCCGTAGGGATGACGGGTGTGCGGGTGCCTGGCGGCGCCCCGTGCCGGACGGCGGGCACGCGGGCGCGCGGCAGCGCGCGCACGGTCCGCGGGGGGCGGGGTGCGTCGGGGAAGGGCGGAGGCTACTGCTCGCCGGCCGGGGCGGCCTGCTTGGCACCGAGCAGCACGGCGTCGCGGCCGTCCTCCTCGGCGAGCTGGACCTTGACGGTCTCCCGCAGCGACGTGGGGAGGTTCTTGCCGACGTAGTCGGCGCGGATGGGCAGTTCCCGGTGGCCGCGGTCGACGAGCACGGCGAGCTGCACCGCGCGCGGGCGGCCGATGTCGTTCAGGGCGTCGAGGGCGGCACGGATGGTGCGGCCGGAGAAGAGCACGTCGTCGACGAGGACGACCAGGCGGCCGTCGATGCCGTCACCGGGGATCTCGGTACGGGCGAGCGCACGCGGTGGGTGCATGCGCAGGTCGTCGCGGTACATCGTGATGTCGAGCGAGCCGACGGGGACCTTGCGGCCGGTGATCTCCTCGAGCTTCGCGGCGAGCCGGCGGCCGAGGAAGACGCCGCGGGTCGGAATGCCGAGCAGCACCACGTCGTCGGCGCCCTTGGCGCGCTCCACGATTTCGTGGGCGATACGGGTCAACACCCGTGCGATGTCCGGGCCTTCGAGAACGGGCCGCGGCACACCGGAGGCATGCGTGTCCATGAAAACGGACCTCCTTCTCCGCCTCACGGGACGGACTTTAAAGGACGTCGAATGTCTGCTGAGGTGCGCCGACTGGCGCCACAGCGTCTTTCACGGTACCAGCATCGGCAACGCGGGCCGTCACCTCCCCCCGGAAGAGGCCCTCGGACCCATTCGGCTTGACGCAGCCAAGTAACGCTGCGTAACCTCACAGTGAGTCACCAAGCCGCGCGGCGGAGCCGCACGTTGTCACAGCGTCCGGGGAGCTATATGTCCAGCGAATACGCCAAACAGCTCGGGGCCAAGCTCCGCGCCATCCGTACCCAGCAGGGCCTTTCCCTCCACGGCGTGGAGGAGAAGTCCCAGGGGCGCTGGAAGGCGGTCGTGGTGGGGTCGTACGAGCGTGGCGACCGCGCCGTGACCGTGCAGCGCCTTGCCGAGCTGGCTGACTTCTACGGCGTTCCCGTGCAGGAACTGCTTCCGGGCACCCCGCCCGGCGGCGCCGCCGAGCCGCCGCCCAAGCTGGTCCTGGACCTGGAGCGCCTGGCCCACGTCCCGGCCGAGAAGGCGGGCCCCTTGCAGCGGTACGCCGCCACGATCCAGTCGCAGCGCGGCGACTACAACGGCAAGGTGCTCTCCATCCGCCAGGACGACCTGCGCACCCTCGCCGTGATCTACGACCAGTCGCCCTCGGTGCTCACCGAGCAGCTCATCAGTTGGGGCGTCCTGGACGCGGACGCGCGCCGGGCCGTCGCCCACGAAGAAGTCTGAGCCCGTTCGGGAGCCCTCAGCAGAAACGTGCCGCCGGGGTGGCCGGAAACCGAGAAGGTTTCCGGCCAC
>NZ_BNBT01000058.1 GCF_014656095.1 Streptomyces longispororuber | reverse complement strand
GGGGCCGGGGAGCAGACGGCGCAGGCGCGCGCCGCGCGGGCGGCGGGCGTCGTGCGCCGCTTCCGCGCCACCGCGTCGCCCGCCGGCTTCGCCCTCGCCAAGCGCATGGCCGCGGTGCCGCTGAACCTGCCGGTCATGCGCCTGCTCCAGCAGGCGGCGGAGGGCACGCGGTTCTGGAACGTCGCCGAACTCGTCCTGCTCGGCCTGGTGCGCCGCAGCGACGACACGGGCGACGTCGAGGACCCGTACCGCGTGTCGTACGACTTCGCGGACGGGGTGCGCGAGGAGCTCCTGGCCCTCGGGCGGCGCGCCGACACGATCGCGGCGCTGCGCCAGGTGGAGCGCTTCCTGGGGCCGCGCCTGGAGGAGCTGTGGGAGGGCGGCGGCGCCCTGGTGGCGCCGGAGGGCGACCTCGCGGACCCGCCGATCACGGAGCGGACCCGCCCTTTCGTGACCCATCTGTACACCGCGCTGTGCGCGCTGTCAGGGCCCTACCTCGCCCGCGCCGACCACCTCGGGAGGCTGCTGCGCAGCCACGCGGCGGGCCCGCGCTCCCTGAACCAGGAGAGCACCCTTACATCTGGACATAAGCCGTCATTACAGTACTCAGAGGCTGATAGCGGGTCAAACTTGAGAAAGAGCCAACAAACTGCGATACCGTACCGGCCGCAAGCCCCGGCGGACACCCCACGCCGCGCGGGCTCCCCGCCGCCGCCCCCATCCCAGGCCGCGCCCCCCGCCGCACCGCCCCCCACCCCCGCCCCGCCCCCCGCATCCCCTCGCTCCCACCCTGGAGGCCCCGCCGTGTCTGCCGGTCTGCCGGTTGCCCCGGGCCCGCGCGGCCCGCACGACCCGCCCCGCATCTGGGGGAACGTACCGCAGCGGAACAGGAACTTCACCGGCCGCGAGACCCTGCTCGAACAGTTGCAGGACCGCCTCGGCACCGGTGTCACCGCGGTACTCCCCGAAGCGCTGCACGGCATGGGCGGTGTGGGCAAGTCACAGATCGCCGTCGAGTACGTGTACCGCCACAGCCGCGACTACCGGCTCGTCTGGTGGGTGGCCTCCGAACAGGAGAACCAGATCGTCCAGTCCCTCATCGAACTGGGCGAGCAGATGGGGCTCCAGGTCAGCTCCGAGATCTCCGCGGTCCCGGCCGTCCTGGACGCGCTGCGCAGGGGCGAGCCCTACAGCGATTGGCTGCTGGTGTTCGACAACGCGGAAGACCCCAAAGAAGTACGCAAGTACTTCCCCACCGACGGCCCCGGCCGCATCCTCGTGACCTCGCGCAACGTCCAGTGGTCCCACACCGCCAGCTCCCTCGAGGTCGACGTGTTCGCCCGCGAGGAGAGCGTCTCGCTGCTGCGCCGCCGCAGCCCCGACCTCGCCGACGACGCCGTCAACCACCTCGCCGCCTCCCTCGGCGACCTGCCGCTCGCCGTCGAGCAGGCCTCCGTCTGGCTCGCCGAGACGGGCATGCCCGTCCACCAGTACCTCGAACTCTTCGAGCGCAAGTGGGCCGAACTCCTGCGGTCCGACCCGCCGCCCGACTACGAGATGCCGGTGGCCGCCGCCTGGAACGTGTCCCTGGAACGCCTCCGCGAGGACCGCCCCGACGCCCTCCAACTCCTCCAGGTCTGCGCGTTCTTCGCCCCCGAGCCCATCTCCTGGGACCTCTTCTCCGCCGTCCGCGGCATCTCCGTGCCCCGCGAGCTGCAGGCCGCGCTCGACGACCCCGTCAAACTCGGCCGCGCCGTCCGCGAGATCGGCCGCTACGCGCTCGCCCGCATCGACCACCGGCAGTCCACCGTCCAGCTCCACCGCCTCGTCCAGCGCGTCCTCGTCGAGCAGATGAACCCCCAGGAGCGGGCCCAGATGCGGCACGCCGCCCACCAGCTCCTGTCCAACGCCGACCCCAGGAACCCCCAGCGCACCACCTTCTGGCCCCGCTACTCCTCCCTCCTGACCCATCTGCGCGCCTCCAACGCCGTCGAGTGCGAGGAGGGCTGGACCCGCCGCCTCGTCCTCAACGAGGTGTGGTTCCTGCGCGCCCGCGGCGACTACACCGCCGCCCTCAACCTCGGCGAACGCGCCGCCGCCATCTGGCGCGAACGCCTCGGTGAGGACCACGAGGAGGTCCTCGGCATCGACCAGCAGATCGCCGAGACCCTCCGCGAGCAGAACCTCGACCTCGACCGCGCCTTCCACCTCCAGGCCGAACTCGTCGAGCGCTACCGCAGGGTCCTCGGCGACACCCACGAGAACACCCTCCAGGCCCAGAGCTACCTGGCCGGCAACCACCGCAACCTCGGCAACTTCTACGAGGCCAAGGAGATCGACCAGCGGGTCTACGAGACCAGCCTCGCCCAGTTCGGCCCCGACGACCCGGCCACCCTGCTCACCGCCAACAACTACGCGGTCAGCCTGCGCCTGGCCGGCGACCCCGTCCGCGCCCGCGACCTCGACCACGACACCTGGCAGCGCCGCGTCGAGGTCCTCGGCGACGACCACCTCTACACCCTGGTCACGTACAGCGCCTACCTCCTGGACCTGCAGGAACTCGGCCGCTACGACGAATCCCTGGAGGGCTACGAGGAACTCGCCGCGAACCTGCGCGAACAGCTCGGCGGCGACCACTGGTTCACCGTCCAGGTCATCCGCAACCTGTGCGTCACCCGCCGCAAGAAGGGCGACCACGAAGGGGCGTACGAGATCTCCACGCCCTACATGTCCCTGGTCCGCCGACGCTTCGGCACCGGCACCCGGCAGTTCATGCAGATGGCCATCAGCCACGCCAACGACCTCCGTCAGGTCGGCAAGCTCCAGGAGTCACGGGCCCTCACCGAACAGGCCCTGGAGCAGCACCGCACCCTCTACGGCCGCGACCACCCGCACAGCCACGCCATCGCCATGAACCTCGCCGTCGCCCTGCGCCTGCTCGGCGAGAACGAAGCCGCCCTCGCCCTCGACCTGGAGATCTCCGAGGGCCTCACCCGCAGCCTCGGCGCCGAACACCCGCGCACCCTGCTCGCCCGCATGAACCTCGCCAGCGACCACTTCGCCCTCGGCCACCCCGACCGGGCGTACGAGATCGACGCGGCCGCCGCCGAGGACTCCGTACGGCTGCGCGAGAGCCACCCGGCGAACCTCGCCGTCCAGCTCAACCTCAGCCTCGACCTCAAGGCCCTGGGCCGCACGGAGGAGAGCAGGCGCCTGCAGGACGACGCCCTGGAGACCTACCGGTCCATCCTGGGCCCCTCCCACCCCGCCACCAGGGACGCCGAGAAGGGGCTCAGGGCGAACGCGGACATCGACCTGATCTCCCTCTGACCTCGTCCGGACCCATCTGGCCCGGCCTGATCCGGTCCGGTCTTCCTCCGGCACGGCGGCGACCCCGCCCGGCGGCCGTCACGGCGTCACGGTGCCACGCCGTCATGGCGTCACGGCGTCACGGTGCCACGCCGTCATGGCCGCGCGCCGTCACGGCCGCGCGCCGCGGCGAGCCACCCGGCCAGCTCCAGCGGGTCCGCGGGCCGGAGCCCCGCGGCCACGACCGCCCGGTGCACCGCGAACACGGTCTCCGGGCGGTCGAGCAGCAGCGCCGCCGCGGCCGAGCCCCGCCTCCGCACCAGCGCCGCACCGATCCACGCCTCGGCGTCGCCCGGATGGGCCGCCACGCGGACGCCGTACCAGCGCTCCGCCGCCTCCGCGTCCCCGGCCACCGCCGCGCACTTCGCCGCGGCCACCGCGTCCCCCTCCGCCTCGGCCCGCCGCAGCCGCCGCGTGATCGCGCCGGGCGCCGACAGCGACAGCCGGGCCAGCGTGCCGAACGCGGGCGAGCGGTGCGCCTCCTCGCTCGGCGCGAGCACCGGGGCGGGCAGCGGCGGCGCGGGCCTGCCCGCCGCCCAGTCCCCGGCCAGCCGCGCCACGAGCGCCTCCCCGACGGCCCGGTGCCGCCACCGCCACAGCGCCCGCCGCGCCGCGCAGTAGTGCGCCGCGAGCCGCGCCGGCTCCGCCGGCACCTCCTCCTTCCGCCACCGCTCCAGCGGGGCCGCGACCTCCTCCACGAACAGCCGCCCCGCCTCCGTCAGGTCACCACCCGCCACCAGCGCGGCCACCGCCTCCCCCACCTGCTCCCTGAAGACCGCGAACTCGAAGTCGGCGCGCCGCGCCCCCGCCCCCTCGGCGGCCTCCCGGTGCGCCCGCCAGAAGCGGGCCACCCCGGCGAAGGCGTACACACCGTGCAGCACCCCCCGCGCGGGACGCGGATCACCGCGCCACGGGGCGTAGTAGAGCCGCTCCGCCGCCCCTTCCGCCTCCGCCGCCCCTTCCGCGCCCGCCGCCTCTTCCGCGCCCGCCACGCCGTCCGCCTTGGCCGCGCCCGTCACACCCGCCCCGCCCGCCACACCCGCCGTCGGCTCTCGCACCAGCCGCACCAGGCTCATCAGCGCCGTCAGCTCCTGGTGCCGGGTCTCGTGCACCAGCACGGCCGCCGTCTGCGGCTCGTCGTACGGCAGTGACAGCGCGACCGCGCCGAACGCCTCCGGCGACGAGGCACTGGGTACGAGCCCACCCAGGGAGGAAGGGAACGCGCGGGGCACCAGCACGCGCACCAGCGCGGCCAGTGCCGCCGCGTCCGGCGGCGACTCCCGCGCGAGCAGCGCGCAGGCACCGCGCAGCCGCTCCCGCCACAGCCGCGTCCGCCGCTCCCCCAGCCGCAGGGGCGCACGCGGCCACACGTCGAAGTCCCGGTACGGGGTCACCGCGTCGAGGCGCAGCCCCTGGCCCGGGCCCCCGTCCCGCCGCCCCGCACCGCCCGGCGCGACCCCCGCGGAGCGCGCGCCCCCGTCAAGCTCCCGCAGGACGTCCTCCGGCCCGCACAGCTCGACCAGGGGCCGCCAGCCCGCCGCCGGTTCCGCCAGCGCCCCCGCCCCGGGCAGCCGCACCTCCGCGCACTCCCCGCGCACCACGGCGCCGCCCCCGGCCACGTGGAACTCCGCCTCGCTCCAGCGGCGCCGGGACACCGGCCCCGCCACCCCCGCCCCCGGCACCCAGACCAGGCCCCGGTACGCGGGCACCCGCAGCGAGACCCCGGTCCCCGTGCGCAGGGCCGCCGCCGCGGCCACGGCCCGGAACTGGCCGAGGTCCGCCCACAGGGGCGCCGCCGCGCCCCGGGCCGTCCCGGAGCCCCCGCCCACCCGCCGCAGCAGCCGCATGGCCCACGCCATCACCGACGGGTCGTCGAGGACCGCGCCCACGGCCTCGGCGTCCCGCTCCTCGGCGGCGGCGAGCCCCTCCCAGGCCGGCCGCGCCGACGGCCCGCCGCGCCGCCCCGGGCCCGGCAGGTCGCCGGCGCGGTCGCGCAGGGCCCGCAGCACCAGCAGCAGTTGGCTCCGCTGGCCCGCGCGCAGCAGCGCAAGATCGGCGGGGCCCGCCTCGCCCGCCGCGACGGCGCGCAGCGACGCGCCGGAGACCCGGTGCAGGTCGAGGCGGTGCCCGCCGGGCGCGGGAACGCCCCGCCCGCCCCCGGGGGACCGGCGGGAACTCTCCCGCCCCGGCGTCACCGCGAGCGCTGCCTCGTCCCGCGCAGCAGTCTCATCTCCTCGCTGTTGGTCAGATCAAGGGTGCCGAACGCCGCACTCGCCCGATGGCCGGCACAGCGCAGGGCCCGCCGCAGCAGTGGGTCGTCACTCGCGTGCAACTCCGCCAAGGAGATCCCGGAGAGATCGACTAAGTCGGAACAGAAGTCCTTTGCAGACTCCGCCATACCGTGGTTCCCCCTGACGTAACGGTTCCGCGACTCCGAATCCGCTTCCATGGTGGCCGCGTTGGCACGCCAGCGGAAGACTCGCGCTGGTCATCCCGTGTCCGAACCCCCTATGGCCGTCCGTCACCCGCGCGCGCCCGGGTCCCTCCCGGTCGCCGCCAGCAACCGCTCCAGGGCGGACGCGCCGTCCCGTACCGGAACCGGATCACCGAACATCCCCAGGGAGCGGGCGGTCGGCGCCATCTCGGCGACCGCGACGTGCAGGGCCTCCAGGACCCGCGGCCCGTCCGCGCCCGCCGCGCCGTCGCCCGGGCCGCTCCCCTGCTCGTACGCCGCACCGAACTCCTGCCCGGTCGCGCGTGCCAGGTCCCAGGCGTGCACGGTCAGGTCGAGCAGCGCCATCGCGCCGACGGTCGCCGCCGGCAGGTCCAGCGCGCCGGTCGTCCCCTCGTCCGCCCCCGGCGCCGACCAGGCGGCGACGAGCCCGTCTGCCTCCTCGGCGAACCGCTCGCGCCAGCCGTCCCCCCGGGCCACGTAGTCCGGCGTGGCCGAGAAGTCGGCACTCTCCTTCGCGGCCAGCGCCTGGAACTCCACCACCACGTGGAAGAGGTGGTTCACGAGGTCCTTGACGTCGTACTCCGCACACGGCGTCGGCGCGCCGAGCTGCTCGTCGCGGATGGCCCGCACCACCGGTACGGCCTGCGCGGCGGCGAAGGCGAGCAGGGCGCCCAACGGGACGCCGGTGGGGTCGACGGTGCCGCCCGCGGCGGCAGGGGTGCTCAGTTCACTGGTCTCACCGTTCATGCCGGGACCGTAAAGGCGGGGGGCCGGGCGGGGCTTGAAGAAACGCGACGCCCGCGCCGGACGGGGGCGGTCCTCCACACGTCCCGCCCGCGCATACGATCACGCCATGCCCGCCGCCCCAAGACCTCGCCGCGACACCCGGGGCATCGTCGACGCCGCCGGGCTGCTGCGGCACGTACGGTTCCGGCGCCACGTGCCCGCGCCGCCCCTGCGGCCCTACCTGGAGCACTACTGGCTCATCGACTGGGACCTGCCCGAGCCCTACGTGTCGCACGTCGTGCCGCACCCCTCCGTGAACCTCGTCTTCCAGCAGCCCCCGACCGGCGCGCCCTCCGGCGAGGTGGCGGGCGTCGGCCTGGGGCTGTTCCGCAAGAAGCTCGAAGGGCGCGGGCACGTCTGCGGCGCGCAGTTCCGGCCCGGCGGCTTCCGGCCGTTCGCCCCGGGGCACGCGGTCGCGGAGCTGACCGGCCGGCAGCTCCCCCTGGGCGACGTCTTCAGGGCCGTGCCCGCGACCGCGGCACAGGACGTGACCGGACCCGACGACGAGCACGCGCGCGTGGCCGCGCTCGACGCCTTCCTGCTGCGTCACGGGCCCGTGCCCGACCCGCAGGCCGACCTCGCCATGGCCCTGGTGGACCACGTCCGCGCGGACCGCTCCGTACGCCGGGTCGGCGCCCTCGCCCGGGCCGAGGGCGTCTCGGTGCGGGCGCTGCAACGGCTGTTCTCCGCGTACGTCGGGGTCGGGCCGAAGTGGGTCATCCTGCGGTACCGCATCCACGAGGCCCTGGAACGCGCGGAGACCGAGGCGGCGGTGGACTGGGCGGGGCTCGCGGCCGACCTCGGGTACGCCGACCAGGCCCACCTCGTACGGGACTTCACGGCCACGGTGGGAGTACCGCCGACGGCGTACGCGTCCCGGTGACAACGACCGGCGAACCCCCAGGTCAGGGCGGATTGTCAGACCCTGCCCCTACCGTGAGGACATGGAGCGGACACCGATGCGGACACCGATGACGACCGGGGCGGGGACCGTCCGGCTCGTCCCCTACGGCGAGGGCGACTTCGCGCAGCTCGTGCGGCACAACACGCCGGAGATGACCGAGCACCTGGGCGGCCCCGAGACCGACGAGCAACTGCGCGACCGGCACCGGCGGTACGTGGGCCTGGACGACCGCGGCCGGATGTACAAGATCCTGACGGCGGACACGGGCGAGGCGGCGGGCCTCGTCGG
This sequence comes from Streptomyces longispororuber, assembly GCF_014656095.1. Taxonomy (GTDB): domain Bacteria; phylum Actinomycetota; class Actinomycetes; order Streptomycetales; family Streptomycetaceae; genus Streptomyces; species Streptomyces longispororuber. The sequence goes on along the minus strand of NZ_BNBT01000058.1, from coordinate 38,489 downwards.
GTGCTGGGAGACCATCCACGGCGGCGAGACGATCTGGGAGGCGGGCTGGGGCGTCCTGCCCGGGTTCCAGGGCCGGGGCATCGCCGTCGCCGCGACCCGCCTGGTCGCCGAGGAGGCCCGCGCGAGCGGGCGCCACGGCTCGCTGCACGCCTTCCCGGCCGCGACGAACGCCGCGTCCAACGCCGTCTGCCGCAAGGCGGGCTTCACGCTGGTCGGGTCGGGCGACTTCGAGTACCCGAAGGGCCAGTGGCGGCGGTGCCACGACTGGGCGCTGGACCTGCGGGGCGAGGCGCCGTAGCCGCCGCCCGACCACGGCGTCCGCGAGCCCCGGAGGGGGACGTCGCCCATGCCACTCTGGTCGCATGCTGATCGCCCGCTCCGCCGCCCTGTTCGCCGTCGCCGCGCTGTTCGAGATCGGCGGCGCCTGGCTGGTCTGGCAGGGCGTGCGGGAGCACCGGGGCTGGGTGTGGATCGGCGCGGGCGTGCTGGCCCTCGGCGTCTACGGCTTCGTCGCGACGCTCCAGCCGGACGCCGACTTCGGGCGCATCCTGGCCGCGTACGGCGGGGTCTTCGTGGCCGGGTCGCTCGCGTGGGGCGCCGTCGCGGACGGCTACCGGCCCGACCGCTGGGACGTCGTCGGGGCCCTCGTCTGCCTCGCCGGCATGGCCGTGATCATGTACGCGCCGCGAGGCGACTGAGGCGCCGGGCCTATCCTGACGGGCGGAGCGAGAAGAACGCCCGTACGAGCCCCGCACCGAGGGAGCAGCGCCCATGCCGCACGCCGAGACCCCCCGCACCCACGGCATCGCCGTCGTCACCGGCGCCAGCGGCGGCATCGGCGCCGCCACGGCCCGCGGCCTGGCCGAGGCCGGGTACCGCGTCGTCCTGACCGCCCGCCGCAAGGACCGGATCGAGGCGCTGGCGGCGGAGCTGACGGAGGCGGGCCACAGCGCGACGGCGTACCCCCTCGACGTCACCGACCGCGCGGCCGTCGACACCTTCGCCTCGGCCTTCCGGACGATCGCCGTCCTGGTGAACAACGCGGGCGGCGCGCTCGGCGCCGACCCGGTCGCCACCGGCGACCCGGCGGACTGGCGGCAGATGTACGAGACCAACGTCATCGGCACGCTGAACGTGACGCAGGCCCTGCTGCCCGCCCTCACCGCGAGCGGCGACGGCACGGTGGTGGTGGTCTCCTCCACGGCGGGCCACGCCACGTACGAGGGCGGCGCGGGGTACGTGGCCGCCAAGCACGGCGCCCACGTCCTCGCCGAGACGCTCCGCCTGGAGATCGTCGGCACCCCCGTCCGCGTGATCGAGATCGCGCCCGGCATGGTGCGGACGGAGGGCTTCGCCCTGACCCGCTTCGGCGGCGACGCGGAGAAGGCCGCGAAGGTCTACGCGGGCGTGGCCGAGCCCCTGACCGCCGAGGACGTCGCGGACACCATCACCTGGGCGGTCACCCGCCCGCCGCACGTCAACGTCGACCTCCTGGTCGTCCGCCCCCGCGCCCAGGCCTCCAACACCAAGGTCCACCGGGAACAGCCGTGACCTACGCCGCCGACGACCCCGGCGCCCCCGGCGGCTCCCCCCACTCCCCCGACCCCCTGGCGCGGCTCACCCACGAACGCGAGTCCCGCCGCCTGGCCCAGGAGAAGAAGGACGAGCGCCTGGTCTGGTGGTACCTGGCCTACTTCCTCTTCGGCATCCACATCGTGGCCTTCGTCATGATCTACGCGATCTCCCACGCGAAGTAACCACCCGGGCCCGGATCACCACGCCCCACGCCCAGCCCCGTCGTGGGTTCACCCCTTGACGCAGACGACCTGCTTCAGCTTCGCGACCACCTCGACCAGGTCGGTCTGCTGGTCGATGACCTGCTCGATCGGCTTGTACGCGCCGGGGATCTCGTCCACGACGCCCGCGTCCTTACGGCACTCCACGCCCCGCGTCTGCTCCTCCAGGTCGCGCGTGGAGAAGCGCTTCTTCGCGGCGTTCCGGCTCATCCGGCGGCCCGCGCCGTGCGAGGCCGAGTTGAAGGATGCCTCGTTGCCGAGGCCCTTCACGATGTACGAGCCGGTGCCCATGGAGTCGGGGATGATGCCGTAGTCCCCCGAGCCCGCGCGGATCGCGCCCTTGCGGGTGACGAGCAGGTCCATGCCGTCGTACCGCTCCTCGGCCACGTAGTTGTGGTGGCAGGAGATCTCCTGCTCGAAGGTCGGCCGGGCCTTCTTGAACTCCTTGCGGACGACGTCCTTCAGCAGCGCCATCATGATCGCGCGGTTGTACTTCGCGTACTCCTGAGCCCAGAAGAGGTCGTTCCGGTAAGCCGCCATCTGCGGGGTGTCCGCGATGAACACCGCCAGGTCACGGTCCACGAGCCCCTGGTTGTGCGGCAGGTCGCGGGCCACGCCGATGTGGTGGTCGGCCAGTTCCTTGCCGATGTTCCGGGAGCCGGAGTGCAGCATCAACCAGACATAACCCTCCGAATCCAGACAAACCTCAGTGAAGTGGTTGCCCGACCCGAGGGTTCCCATCTGCTTGACGGCCCGCTCCTCGCGGAACCGCACCGCCTGGGCCACCCCCTCGAACCGTCCCCAGAAGTCCTCCCACCCCGCGGTGGCGAAGCCGTGGAAGCGGCCCGGGTCGACGGGGTCGGCGTGCATCCCCCGCCCCACCGGGATCGCCTGCTCGATCTTCGAGCGCAGCCGGGACAGGCCACCCGGCAGGTCGTTGGCGGTCAGGGACGTCTTCACCGCGGACATGCCGCAGCCGATGTCGACGCCCACCGCCGCCGGGCACACCGCGTCCTTCATGGCGATGACCGAGCCGACCGTCGCGCCCTTGCCGTAGTGGACGTCCGGCATGACGGCCAGGCCCTTGATCCACGGCAGCGTGGTCACGTTGCGCAACTGCTGCATCGCGGCGTCCTCGACCGACGCCGGGTCGGTCCACATCCGGATCGGCACCTGCGTGCCGGGCACCTCTACGTACGACATACCGTCCTCATTCCCCCGCAAGCAAGCAAAAGCACTGGAGCGCAAATACCGGAGCCAAGGTCGACGAATGGGAAAACGGACCGGCGTCCACGGCAGCGCGTGCGATACACATTGTGTCCACCGGTCGCCCGTCGGCGGCAACCCAATAACCAGGCCGGACGGGCCGCAGGACCGAGAGGAGCGTGCACGGTGCAGCGGAGGAAGGTCTACGCACCCGGTGCCGCCGTGCTCCTCGTGGCGCTGCTCGCCGGCTGCACCGGCGACTCGGGCTCCGACGACGGCGGTGACGGCAAGTCCGGCGACACGGCCGGCGCGACGGCGGCCGCGGAGCCCGGCAAGTACCGCACGCTGCCCGAGGCCTGCGGCACGGTCGACCGCTCGGCGCTCGACGCGATGCTGCCCGGCCTCACGGACGTCGAGGACCCCAGGCAGCGCGAGAAGGCCTACGAGGGCGCGGCCACGGTCACGTACGACACCGACCGGCGCGTGGGCTGCCGCTGGAAGGTGGGGTCCGCCGACGCCACGCACCACCTGCTGGTCGACTTCGAGCGCGTGGTGTCGTACGACGGGGCCGTGAGCGACGACGCCCGGGCGCAGGAGGTGTACCGGACGAAGCTCCGCGAGGCGGGCATTCCGGAGCCGCCGTCGGACGCGGAGTCGGAGCCGGAGGAGTCCGAGGGCTCCGAGGACTCCGAGAGCTCCGAGGGCTCCGCGAAGCCGGAGAAGTCCGGGAAGGGTGAGGGGGCCGAGGGCTCCAAGGGCTCCGAGCCGGGCCCCGGGAAGTCCTCCGGGACCGCCGCGAAGCCGCAGGGCGGCAAAACCGGCAAGAGCGGCAATAGCGGCAAGGCCGACAAGGCCGGGAAGGTGGAGGTGGCCGGGCGCGGTGACGACGCCGGGTCCGGGGACGCCACCGACGCCACGGACGCCGCCGACGGTGGGGGTGTCGGTGACGGTGGGCTCACCGACGGTGCCGCCGGGGCGACCCCCGCCGGGCTCGAACCCCGCTCCCTCGACGACCTCGGTGACGAGGCCTTCCTCGACGACGTGCTCACCACCGCCGCCTCGGCCGGCCGCCACCGGACCGTGACTGTGGTGTTCCGCACGTCGAACGTCGTCGTCACCGTCGAGTACGACGAGCAGCCGGCCCGCGGCACCGAGGTGCCGGACTCCAAGGAAATGCAGGACAACGCGCGCGAACTGGCGGAAAGCCTCGTCGACGAGTTCGACGGCTGACGGTGGCGGGGCGCCGGACCGGGTCCCCGGGAAGCCGGGTCACCCGTGGCGCCCAGCGCGTACGGTGGCTCAACGGACCCCATGGCCCGTACGCACCACCCGGCACGGACGCCACGAGCGAACACGAGTGAAGGAACCATGCACCGACCCGCACAGCGACAGCGCCAGCGACTCACCCGCGTTCTGGTGGGCGCGGCCGCCGCACCGGTGATCCTCTTCGCCTCCGCGTGCAGCGGGGACGACTCCGGCTCCGGTTCGGACGGCGCCAAGAAGGACACGGGGGCCGAGTCCTCCGCCTCGGCGCCGTCGGGCTCCGGCAAGGAGACGCCGACCGTCGAGAAGGCCGCGTTCGCCAAGCTGCCCGAGCCCTGCGAGACGCTGACGAAGAAGACGCTCGGCGACCTGGTCCCGGCGGCCAAGGACAAGTCGGGCAGGACCGGCACGTCGGACGACGTGTCCACGCGGGGCAACTGCACGTGGGAGAGCCTCGACGACAACGGCGTGGACGGCTCCCAGTTCCGCTGGCTGCGCGTGGCCCTGAACCGCTTCGAGTCGGACCAGTCCCTCGGCAGCGGCGCGAAGCGCGCGCAGGCCAACTTCACCAAGCAGGTCGCGGACGCGCAGGCCGTCAAGGGCGCCAAGAACGTGAAGACCACGCCGGTGCCGGGCACGGGTGACCAGGCGACGCTGGTCTCGTACGACCTGAAGAAGGACAAGGAGACCTTCAAGCAGCAGACGCTGGTGGCGCGGGTGGAGAACGCCGTCGTCGCCATCGACTACAACGGCGCGGGTCTCGCGGGCGACAAGCAGCCGGACGGCGGCGACCTCGCCAAGGACACGCAGAAGGCCGCGAAGGAGGCCGTCGGGGCGGTCGTCGCCGCGAACGAGCCGGGCGGCGGCGCGTCGTCGAAGGCGCCGGGGGGCGGCGCGAAGGACGACGCCAAGGACGACGCCAAGGGCGGCAAGGACGGCGCCGAGGGCGACGGCGGCAAGGGCGCCGCGCTCGACGGCGGCGAGGGCGGGGCGAAGGACGGCGCCAAGCCCAAGAGCGCGTAACGACCCCTATTCGCAGGGGTGTCACGGAGCCCGGCCGCCCGCGCGGCCGGGCTCCGGCCGTACCGGCGCGCGTCGCGGCGGCCCGGCCCCAAGCCCTGGCCGGCGGCCCCGGAGCCCCGGCCGGAGGGTGCGTCAGCGGCGCTGGGCCCGCTCGTAGACCTTCTTGGCCGTGGCGCCGAACACCTCGCCGCGCATCTCGGTCGGCGTCAGCGCGTCGAGGGCGCTGTTGACGGAGACGAGGACGCCCTTGCCGGTGGTGGCGTCGAAGTCGGTGAGCCAGGGGCCGCCGCTGGAGCCGCCGCTCATGTCGCAGGGGATGGCCTGGAGGCCGTGGGTCTTCCTGGGCTTGCCGACGCAGTGCAGGAGGCTCTCGCCGAGCTGGGGGCGGGTGGCGGAGTAGCCGAGGGCGGAGACGGTGCCGCCGACGGGGCGGTCGAAGGCGACGGCCTGGCCGCCGACGGCGTCGGTGAGCTCGCGGCCGCCCTTGTCGGGGTCGACGGTCAGCGCGGCCATGTCGTTGGTGGACTTCTTCTCCCAGGTGCGCGGGGTCGCGGCGGTGCGGACGGCGAAGGTGCCGTACGGCTTCTCGCCCTTGTGGTAGCCGGGGACGAACACCATCGCGGTGTTGGTGTTGAAGGGTGAGGAGCCGCGGCGCACGCAGTGGGCGGCGGTCATCACGGCGGAGCGGTTGGCGCTCTTGACGGCGGTGGCCGTGCACCAGGTGTCGGCCCCGTTCGCGTTGACGAAGAAGAGCCGCCCCACGGTCTTGGGCGGGGTGCCCCGCCAGGGCTTGGCCTTGGGCCCGGTCGGCCCGAGGTCCACGGACCTGCCGACGGCCTTGATGCGGGCGGGCGTCCAGTAGGCGAGGGCGTCCTTGCGCTCCTTGGCGGTGTACGACAGGACGGAGACCGGGTCGGCCGCCGCGGCGCGGGCCTGGCCCGTCGTGCCCGCCGCCAACTGCGGTGCGGCCGTCGCGGTCAGCGGGGCGGCGAGGGCGAGCACCGTACCGGCCACGGCGAGTCCCGTGGCCCGGCGACGGAGGGGCCGGATCGCTGGGGTGGGCGTCTGGGGCATGGCGGTGGTCTCCTCGGCGGGTCGCGTGCGGTGGACGGCGGCTGCCGTCCCCGTCCGGGGAGAGGGCGAACGGCCCTGTGCGGTTGGGGCTGTTGACGAGCTGTGACACAGGCGGCGGCGGACGGGGCGCACACCCGCCCGTGCCGGGGAACGCGGCCCCCGGTCCGGCGGACGCGGTCCCGCCCACGCCGCGGCACCCGTTCCCCGGGGCCCGGCGGACGCGGTCCCGCCCGCCCGCGCCGGTGCCTTCGGGGCCCGCTCCGCCCGTACCGGCTCACGCTCGCCCGCACACATGTGCCACGCTGTCGCTCGCAACAGCCGTCAGAGGGAGGGGTTCGCGGGTGGCCGCGATGCAGCTCACGCGCATGCACCGGATACTCATCGGGGTCGTCGTCTTCGGTGCGCTCGTCATCGCCGGGATCGGCTTCGCCGGGTCGTACGCGGCCGTGCGTGACCTCGCCGAGAAGAAGGGCTTCGGCGACTTCTCCTACTTCTTCCCCATCGGCATCGACGCGGGCATCTGCGTGCTGCTGGCGCTCGACCTGCTGCTGACCTGGATCCGCATCCCGTTCCCGCTGCTGCGGCAGACGGCGTGGCTGCTGACGGCGGCGACCATCGCGTTCAACGGCGCGGCGGCCTGGCCCGACCCGCTGGGCGTGGGCATGCACGCGGTCATCCCGGTGCTCTTCGTGGTCGCGGTGGAGGCGGCGCGGCACGCGATCGGCCGGATCGCGGACATCACGGCGGACAAGCACATGGAGGGCGTGCGCATGACGCGCTGGCTGCTCTCCCCGCTGCCGACGTTCCTGCTGTGGCGCCGGATGAAGCTGTGGGAGCTGCGCTCCTACGACCAGGTGATCAAGCTGGAGCAGGAACGTCTCGTCTACCAGGCGCGCCTGCGGTCCCGCTTCGGCCGCCGCTGGCGCAGCAAGGCCCCGGTGGAGTCGCTGATGCCGCTGCGGCTTGCCCGGTACGGGGTGCCGCTGGCGGAGACGGCCCCGGCGGGTCTGGCGGCGGCGGGCATCGAGCCCGCGGTGCTGCCGCCCGCCCCGGTGGCCGCCCAGCCCGAACTGGCCCCGGCACCCGTGCCGTCGGCCCCGCAGCCGTTGGCGAAGGCCGCGCCGGAGCAGCCACAGCAGCACCCCGTGCCGGGCGAGCCCGATGCCTTCACGCCACGGCAGCCCCTCCAGTCGCCTCGGGCACGCCAACAGCCCCACCCGGCACAGCAGCCACAGTCGGCCCAGCAGACCCACCCGGCACAGCAAGCGCCGCAGCACCAGGGCCGGCGTCAGGCCCAGCAGTCCGCGCGGCCTCAGCAGTCTCAGCAGCCTTCCCCGCCCCACCGGTCCCGACGCCCGGAGGGTGTCGCGGGGCCCGAGGGACCGCAGGGCCAGTGGGCTCCGGGCGAGCACGGCAGCCCGTGGTTCGCGGCGCCGCAGCAGCCGCGCGCGCAGGGCGAGGCGCCGATCTCGTACGACCCGGAGGCCCCGTACGACGAGTGGTACGAGGAGCAGGCGGCGCACGCGGAGGAGCAGTACCGGGAGCAGCAGGCGTACGACGCGCGCGAGGCACGCGGGACCCACGACGGCCACGAGACCGACGAGGCGTACGAGACGTACGAGGAGGCCGAGGCGTACGAGGAGGCGGAGGAGGCCGAGGCGTACGACGTGCGGCCGTACGCGGCGCGGGCGGCGGGGGCCGTCGAGGCCGTGGACGCCACGGACGTCGCCGGGGCGGCGGAGGCCGCGGCGGCTCCGGACGCCCGCGGGGTCCGGGTCCCGTCGGGTCCGGGCCGTACCCGCCCGCTCGCGAACGGCCGGCTGATCCCGGGCCCGCGCGAGGAGGCGCCCGGCCCCCAGCCGTCGGCGTCGGCCGCGGAGCAGCACGCCGCCGACGACGCGCTGCCCGGGCCGGGCGCCGACGGGCCCGGTCTGCCGGACGACATGACGCGCGAGGAGGCGTACTTCACGGCCTTCCGCAAGTACGTGAGCGAGATGGGCGACTACCCGAACGCCCGGCAGTTCAGCCTGTACCTGCTGGATCTGTACGGCGTGACGGGCCAGTCGGGCGGTCCGCTGACGGAGAGCACCCTGCGCCCGTACCTGCGGGACTTCCGCGACCGCTACCAGCAGGACCTGGACGCCGAGGAGCACATCGCGTGACGCCGGGTCAGCGGCGTGGGCGGACGCTGCCGCGGCGCTCGCCGAGGAACGCGAGCGCCGCGCCGAGGACGAGCAGCACGGCGTAGCCCGCCGTGGGCACGTCCCACCACTTGTGGATGAGCCCCCAGGATTCCCCCGTGAAGAGTTTGCCGAGGAGTCCGAGGGCGCCCTGGATGCCGACGACCCAGCCGACAATGGCGGTGATGTCTTTCATGTCCTCAGGCTCGCCCGCGCCGCCGCCCGGAACATCGTCCGCCGGTCGGAACTCCGGGTAGCCCGAAGGATGCACAACACCCGCCCTCCCCCGCGCGCGGCGGGGCAGGACGGGTGCGGGGCGTGCGGGCGCGGGACTCAGGCGCCCAGCAGCTTGCGGACCCGCTCGGCGCCCACGGCGAGCAGCAGCGTGGGCAGCCGCGGCCCGGTCTCGCGGGTGACGAGCAGGCGGTACAGCAGGGCGAAGAACGACCGCTGGGCGACCTTCAGCTCCGGCGTCGGCTTGGCGTCGGGCGTGAGCCCGGCCATGACCTTCGGCACGCCGTAGACGAGCGTGGTGAGGCCGTCCAGGGACCAGTGGGTGTCCAGGCCCTCCAGGAGCAGCCGCAGCGACTCGCGGCCCTCGTCGTCGAGGGAGCCGAGCAGCTCGGTGTCCGGCTCGGCGCGCACGATGGTGCGGGCGTCGGCGGGCACGTACGTGCTGATCCAGTTCTCCGCGCGGTCCAGGCGCGGCCGGACCTCGTCCAGGGAGGCCAGCGGGTTCGCCGGGTCGAGCTCGCTGAGGATGCGCAGGGTCTGGTCCTCGGCCCCGGCGGTGATGTCCGCGACGGACGCGAGCGTCCGGTACGGCAGGACACGCGGGGTGCGGGGCAGCTCACCGGCGGCGGTGCGCACGGCGCGGGCGTGCGCGGCGGCGTCGGCGGGCAGCGCCTCGCCGCCCGCGACCTTGGCCTCCAGCTTGTCCCACTCGTCGTAGAGGCGCTGGATCTCCTGGTCGAAGGCGACCTTGAAGGCCTGGTTGGGCTTGCGCCGCGCGTACAGCCAGCGCAGCAGCGGCGCCTCCATGATCTTCAGGGCGTCGGCCGGGGTGGGCACGCCGCCCTTGGAGGAGGACATCTTGGCCATGCCGCTGATGCCGACGAAGGCGTACATGGGCCCGATGGGCTGGGCCCCGCCGAAGACCTGCCGCACGATCTGCCCGCCGACGACGAAGGACGAGCCCGGGGACGAGTGGTCGACGCCGCTGGGCTCGAAGACCACGCCCTCGTAGGCCCAGCGCATGGGCCAGTCGACCTTCCAGACGAGCTTGCCGCGGTTGAACTCGCTCAGCCGGACGGTCTCCTCGAAGCCGCAGGCCGTGCACACGTACGCCATCTCCGTCGACGCGTCGTCGTAGGAGGTGACGGTGGTCAGGTCCTTCTCGCAGCGGCCGCAGTACGGCTTGTACGGGAAGTACCCGGCGGAGCCGCCGCTGCCGTCGTCCTCTGCGGCCGCGCCGGAGCCCTCCGCGGCCTCCAGCTCGGCCTCGTCGACGGGCTTCTGCTGCTGCTTGCCCTTGGGCTTGCCGGTGGCCTTGTCCTTGGTGCGGTACTGGTCGAGGATCGCGTCGATGTCGGCGCGGTGCCTCATCGCGTGCAGGATCTGCTCGCGGTACGCCCCCGAGGTGTACTGCTCGGTCTGGCTGATGCCGTCGAACTCGACGCCCAGCTCGTGCAGCGAGGCGACCATCGCGGCCTTGAAGTGCTCGGCCCAGTTCGGGTACGCGGACCCGGCGGGCGCGGGCACGGACGTCAGCGGCTTGCCGATGTGCTCCGCCCAGGACTCGTCGACGCCCGGGACGCCGGCCGGGACCTTGCGGTACCGGTCGTAGTCGTCCCAGGAGATCAGGTGCCGGACCTGGTGGCCGCGGCGGCGCATCTCGTCGGCGACCAGGTGCGGGGTCATGACCTCGCGCAGGTTGCCCAGGTGGATGGGGCCGGACGGGGACAGGCCGGAGGCGACGACGACCGGTTTGCCCGGGGCACGACGCTCCGACTCGGCGATGACCTCGTCCGCGTAGCGGGAGACCCAGTCGGTGGTATCGGTGCTCTGAGCCACGATCGGCGCCCTTCTCTTCCTGCCTCGATGCCGGTACGTACGGGCGTACCGCTGGACCCGGCCATTCTCCCACCTGCCCGGCGGACCCGGCTCTTCCCCCACCCACCCGCCCTCCACCGGCCTCCGGCCTCGTCCTCAAACGCCGGACGGGCTGAGATCGTCCGCCGCGCGCCGTCGTCGACTGACGGACACCCGACGACGACGCGTCGAGGAGATTCCAGCCCGTCCGGCGTTTGAGGACGAGGCGCGGAGCGCTGATGAAGGGGGAAAGGGGCGGAGCCCCAGACGAGGAGGGCGGGGGCCCGGGGGCGGCAGCCACCGGTTTCGGGAAGGGGCGGGCCTGGGGCGCCCCCGCGAGGGCCCCGACCGCGACGCGGAAATCCGCTGGACCCCCCGTGAAATACTGACCGTGCCCACCCACACCCTCGAGGAGAACGGCACCCACTCCATGGCCTCGGTCCAGTCCCTCACCACCTCCGTCCACCAGCGCCTCGCGGACGCCCTCTCGGCAGCCCTGCCGGACGCGGCCCCCGCCGACCCGCTGCTGCGACGTAGCGACAGGGCCGACTTCCAGGCGAACGGCATCCTCGCGCTCGCCAAGAAGCAGAAGGCCAACCCGCGCGAGCTGGCGACGAAGGTCGTCGAGGGCATCGACGCGCCGGAGCTCCTGAAGGACGTCGAGGTCTCCGGGCCCGGCTTCCTGAACATCACGGTCACCGACCGGGCGATCACGGAGACGCTCGCGGCCCGCGCGGCCGACGGCGACCGCCTGGGCGTGCCCCTGAAGGACGCGCCGGGCACCACGGTCATCGACTACGCCCAGCCGAACGTGGCGAAGGAGATGCACGTCGGCCACCTGCGCTCGGCGGTCATCGGCGACGCGCTGCGCGGCATGCTCGACTTCACGGGCGAGAAGACGGTCGGCCGGCACCACATCGGCGACTGGGGCACCCAGTTCGGCATGCTCATCCAGTACCTGATCGAGAACCCGGACGAGCTCGCCCCGGAGACCGACACGGACGGCGAGCAGGCCATCTCGAACCTGAACCGGGTCTACAAGGCCTCGCGCGCGGTCTTCGACGCGGACGAGGAGTTCAAGGAGCGGGCCCGCAGGCGGGTCGTCGCCCTGCAGTCCGGCGACGAGGAGACCCTCGCCCTGTGGCAGCGGTTCGTGGACGAGTCGAAGGTCTACTTCTACTCGGTCTTCGAGAAGCTGGACATGGAGATCCGCGACGAGGAGATCGTCGGCGAGTCCGCGTACAACGACATGATGGCGGAGACGGCGCGGCTCCTGGAGGAGTCGGGCGTGGCGGTGCGCTCGGAGGGCGCGCTCGTCGTGTTCTTCGACGACATCAAGGGCAAGGACGACAAGCCGGTCCCGCTGATCGTGCAGAAGGCGGACGGCGGCTTCGGCTACGCGGCGTCGGACCTGTCCGCGATCCGCAACCGCGTCTTCGAGGTCGGCGCGACGACGCTGCTGTACGTGGTGGACGTGCGGCAGTCCCTGCACTTCCGGATGGTGTTCGAGACGGCGCGGCGCGCGGGCTGGCTGAACGACGACGTCACCGCGCACAACATGGGCTACGGCACGGTGCTCGGCGCGGACGGCAAGCCGTTCAAGACGCGTGCGGGCGAGACCGTGCGCCTGGAGGACCTGCTCGACGAGGCGGTGCAGCGGGCCGCCGAGGTCGTGCGCGAGAAGGCGCAGGACCTCACCGAGGACGAGATCCAGGAGCGGGCCGCGCAGGTCGGCATCGGCGCGGTGAAGTACGCGGACCTGTCGACGTCCCCGAGCCGTGACTACAAGTTCGACCTGGACCAGATGGTGTCGCTCAACGGCGACACGTCGGTGTACCTGCAGTACGCGTACGCCCGGATCCAGTCGATCCTGCGCAAGGCGGGCGACGCGCGGCCGGCGGCGCACCCCGAGCTGGCGCTCGCCCCGGCGGAGCGGGGGCTCGGCCTGCACCTGGACGCGTTCGGGGACACGGTCTTCGAGGCGGCGGCGGAGTACGCGCCGCACAAGCTGGCGGCGTACCTGTACCAGCTCGCGTCGCTGTACACGACGTTCTACGACAAGTGCCCGGTGCTCAAGGCGGACACGGAGGAGCAGAAGGAGAACCGGCTGTTCCTCTGCGACCTCACGGCCCGCACCCTGCACCGGGGCATGGCGCTGCTCGGCATCAGGACGCCCGAGCGCCTGTAGTGGTCGCCGCCGCCCCCGCCCCCGCCACGGCCGGGGCGGGGGCGGCCACCGGTCGCCGGGCCGCGGTCAGGCCAGGCCGAGCCGCAGCCGGCGCAGCCCTTCCGCGATCTCCTCGGGGGTCTGCGTGACGAAGCACAGCCGCAGCGTCGCGGGGTCGGGGGCGCCCGCGCAGAACGGCGCCCCGGGCACGTAGGCGACGTTCTGCGCGACCACGGCCCGCAGTCGCTCCGTGGCGTCGTACCCGTCGGGCAGCCGCACCCACAGGAACATCCCGCCCTCGGGGCGGTTCCACGTGGAGCCCGCGGGCAGCGCGTCCGCGAGGCCCTCGAGCATCGCGTCCCGCCGCTGCCCGTACACGGCGGCGACCCGCGCCACGTGCGCGTCCAGGTCGCGGTGCGTGAGGTACCAGGCGGCGGCGAGCTGGTTGATGGTGGGCGTGTGCAGGTCGGCGGCCTGCTTGACGATGGCGCAGGCGCGCCGCAGCGCGGCGGGGGCGCGCAGCCAGCCGAGCCGCAGCCCGGGCGCCATCACCTTGGAGAAGCTGCCGAGCAGCGCGGTGCGGTCCTCGGCGCCGGGCCGGGAGGCCATCCACGGCACCCGGTCGCCCTCGAAGCGCAGCTCCCCGTACGGGTCGTCCTCGACGATCCACAGCCCGCACCGCCCGGCCACCTCGGCGACGGCGGCGCGCCGCTCCAGGGGCATGGTCCGCCCGCTCGGGTTCTGGAACGTCGGCACGGTGTACAGCAGCTTCGGGCGGTGCTCGGCGACCAGCGCCTCCAGCGCCCCGGGGTCGATGCCGTGCTCGTCGCCCGGTACGGCCACCACGCGCGCGCCCACGAAGGCGAACACCTGGAGCGCCGCCAGGTAGCAGGGGTTCTCGACGAGCACGGTGTCGCCGGGCTCGACGAGCGCGGTCGCTATCAGCGACAGGGCCTGCTGCGAGCCGGAGGTGACGAGGATGTCGTCGGGGTGGGTGGCCAGGCCGCGCTCGGCGTAGCGGTCGGCGATCAGGGCGCGCAGGGCGGGTTCGCCCTCGGTCGTCGAGTACTGCAGGGCCTGTCCGGGCGACTCGGCGAGGACGGCCTGGTACGCGGCGGCGACGCCGTCCCTGTCGAAGAGCTCGGGCGCGGGCAGGCCGCCGGCGAAGTTGATGACCTCAGGGCGTGAGGTGACCGCGAGGATGTCACGTACCGGCGAGCCGCCGACGGAGGCGGCGCGGGCCGCGAGGGCCGGGACGGGAGTGGTGCGGGGCGCGGGGGCGGTGGCGGTCATCAGCGGCTCCTTCGGTTTTCAGGCAGCCTAAGCGCCTCAGTGACGCCTACAAGAGCGGTTTCGCGATACGGACGCGCCGCCCCGGGCGCGCCCGCGGGACCCGGCCCGCGCCCTGCCCGCACGCGTCCGGCCCGCCCCTCTGCCGGAGCCCGGGGCTCCACTCCACGGAAGCGCTCACACCGCTTTTCTGCGCACGCTGCTCGTCCGGGCTCGCCGCCTTGGTTGTCCTCGCCGTCCTTGTGCCGCCGCGCCCCTCGCCGTCCGGCCCCCTGGGCCGCCCGTGGCCCCCTGGGCCGACGGTGGCCCCCTGGGCCGACGGTGGCCGCTACTCGTCCGCCTCGTGCTCGCCCCCGTTGGGGTCGCGGCGCATCTTCACCCACTTCCTCTTGTCGAGGGACCAGCCGTAGGTCGGGTTGTCCGGGGCCGCCGACGTGCGGAACGGCTGGCCCTTGTCGTCGATGACGAGCGTCCCGTGCCGGCCGCCGCTCGACCACTCCAGCTCCAGGTACCAGCGCACGTCCCGGGTCTTCGCCTCGGCGTAGACGTAGAAGGCCTCGACGTCGCTCTCGCTGACCGTGTAGGGGAAGGAGTCGCCGCCCTGCGGGACCAGGGCGGGCTGCCCGTTGTCCAGGCGTACGTCGAAGACGTGCTTGGCCACGCCGCCGCCGCAGCCCGCGCCGATGAAGCCCATGTCGTAGCTGTTCCAGTCGGGCGGCGCGGCCCTGCCGACGACCCGGACGCTCAGGGAGTTGAGCACGACGGTGTCCTCGCCCGTCCCCTGGACGGTGAACTTCACGCCCTGCTCGCCGGCCGCGACCGCGCCGAACGCGGACACCCAGCTCTCGGCGTCCTGCTCGCCGGGCGGCGTGGGCAGCCGGTCCGGGGGGCGGTTGATGAGGTACGGGTATCCGCAGGGGCTGTCCCAGTACTGCGACTGGGCGGAGACGGTGACGGGTGCGCGGCCGGAGGCGCTGCCCGGGGCCTCGCCCTGGCCGTGGGAGCCAGGAGCCCGGCCTTCGCCGCCCTCGCCGCCCTTCCCGTTCCCCGGGCCCTTCGCCGGGCCGCCGTCCTTCCCGGCCCCTGCCTCCTTGTCGGCGGCCTTCCCCTTGCCCTTCGACGGCCCGGTGGAGGCGGCGGCGGAGGGCTTGCCGGACGGGTCCCCCTCGCCCGTCGTGGACGGCGGGCGCTCGGTGCCGCCCGTACGGGGCCCGGCGTCCGCGGCGGCGTTCCTCCCGTCGCCGCCGGAACCGTCCGACGCGCCGTGCACGGCGAGCGCGGTGCCGCCGAGGGCGAGGACGACACCGACGGCGGCGAGCACGACGAGGCGCTGCCGCTTGCGGCGTGGGAGGCGGGGGCCGGTCCGGAGCCGGGGCGTCGTGTGCGGGTCCGGAGTCGGCATCGGCTCCGGTTCCGGTTCCGGTTCCGGTTCTGGTTCCGGTTCTTGTTCTGGTGCCGGTGATGATTCCGGTGCGAGTTCCGACCCGGGCTGCGGCTGCGGCTGCGGCTGCGGCTGCGGCTGCGGCTCCGAGGGTGGCTGCGACCGCGCGGCACCGCTCGCGGGGGCGGTGGCCTCAGGCCCGGCGGGCGTCGCGGGCCGGGCCCCCGTCGGCGGCTCCGCCTTCCGGCCCCGGGTCGCGTCGGCGACGATCCACCTCCGGTGGACCTCCACCAGCTCCTCGGGTCTGGCCTTGCACAGACGGGCCAGCCGCTCCAGCGGAGCGAACTCCGTCGGTACGGCGGTGCCGTTCACGTAGCGGTGCAGCGTCGACGTGCTCACGTGCAGCCGCTTGGCCAGCACGCCGTAGCTGAGCCCGGAACGCTCCTTGAGTTCCCGCAGCAACTCGGCGAGATCGCCCGCCCCCACGTCGTCCTCCATCCCGCGCCACCGTTCCAGGTGACGCCTATTCCCCCAGGTCAGTGCCGTTGCAAGCGTTCCAGTGTCCCCGATGCCGCGGCAACGCTAACGGCTGGGACACAACGCCGCGCAAGCTGTGGGTCATCCAAGCACGCCGCTTCCGGAAGTCCGTCCGAGCGGCTCGCGTCTACCCCGTCACACGAGAAGAGACCCGCCATGCGTGCGCCCCTCCGACGTCCCCGTACCCGCCTGTTCGCCGCCGCGGCGCTCGCGGTCGCCGCGCTCTCGCTCACGGCGTGCGACAACGACGAAGGCACCCGGGACGAGGGCGCCGCGAAGCCCACGCAGTCGGCGGGGCAGCAGTCGGGCGGCACCGACGGCGGCGCGAGCGCCGACTCCGGCGCGAACACCGGAAGCAGCGGCTCCGGCGGCACGTCGGGCTCCACCGGCTCCTCCGGTTCCTCCGGAAGCGCCACCGGCGGCTCCGGCGGAACGGGTGGCTCCGGCAGCTCAGGCAAGGCCTCCGCGGGAGCGTCCGGCGCCAAGGACGCCGACCCCTACGCCCCGGCGAACCGCGTGCCCTGCACCGCCGCCAACACCTCCGTCACCGCGACCCCGGTCCAGCGGCCCCTCAACTACATGCTCCTGACCGTCACCAACACCGGCTCCAAGATGTGCGACCTGAAGGGCTACCCGCGCCTCCAGTTCGAGGACGCGCAGTCCGTCCCGCCGGTCATCGAGGAGACCAAGCCGCAGGCGGTCACCTCGCTCAAGCCGGGCGCGAAGGGCTACGCCGGCGTGATCCTCTCGGCCGGCGACGGCAGCGGCGGCGAGGGCCGCACCGCCCAGAGCCTCAAGGTCGGCTTCGAGGGCAGCGACCGGATGGCCGACGCCATGCTCCAGGCCAAGGGCGTGCACGTGGACGACAAGCTGCGCGTCACCTACTGGCTGAGCAGCTCGACCGACGCGCTCAACTGACCCCCGCCGCGGAACCTCCGCCGCAGTACAAGCCGGAAGAGACCGGCGGACCGACCAGCCGACCGACCGACCAACCGACGAAACAACCAGAAGGAACAGGAACCCACCATGCGCAAGACCCACCGCACCGCGGCCGTCCTCGCCACCCTCACCGCCGCGCTCTCCCTCACCACCCTCGCCGGTACGTCGGCGACCGCCGCGCCCGCCAAGGCGGCGGCCACCGTCACGTGCACCGCCGCCAACACCAAGGTGACCGTCCAGGAGGTGCAGCGTCCGCTGAACCACCTGCTCCTGACGGCCAAGAACACCGGCACGAAGACGTGCTACGCGTACAACGCCCCGTTCCTGCGCTTCGACGACGCGCAGTCGTCCATCCGCGTCATCGAGGACAGCGCGCCGCAGTCGGTCATCGCCCTGAAGCCCGGCGAGAGCGCGTACGCGGGCATCGGCACCTCGTCGGCGGAGGGCTCGGAGGGCTACCAGGCCGACAAGCTCGGCGTGCTCTTCTCCAACCGCGCGATGGACGGCGGCGCGGGCTCCGTGACGTACCCGAAGCTCCCGGCGGGCGGCGTGTACGTGGACAGCTCGGCCTTCGTCACCTACTGGCAGCCGAACCCGGCGGACGCCCTGGTCTGGTGACCTCCCGGCACCCGCGCACCACCCCGTGCGAACCTCTCGGTAAGTACCCCACTTAATAGTCGGTACTTGTCGGAAGTCCGGTGCGGACAGAGGATCGAGGCATTCCCGGCGAGCGAGCCCCCGTACTCCGGTACGGGGGCTCCTCCGCGGCCCGACCGGAGCATCGAAGGAGCCCCCATGTCCGCCACCGCCCACACCCCCGCCGAGCGTCCCGTCTCCGTCCTGGGCCTCGGCATGATGGGGTCCGCCCTGGCCGCCGCGCTGCTCAAGGCGGGCCACCCGACCACGGTCTGGAACCGTACGGCCGCCAAGACGGGCCCCCTGGTCGCCCAGGGCGCGCTCCCGGCGGACACGGCCGCCGCGGCGGTCACCGCGGCCCCGCTGGTGATCGTCTGCCTCACGACCAACGACGACGTGCACAAGCTGCTCGCGCCCCTCGCCGGGGAACTGCGCGGCCGCACCCTGGTGAACGTCACCAACGGCACGCCCGGCCAGGCCCGTGAGCTGGCCGGATGGGCCCGGGACCACGGCGTCGCGTACGTGGACGGCGGCATCATGGCGATCCCGCAGATGATCGCGACGCCGGGCGCGTACATCCTCTACAGCGGCGACGAGCAGGCCTACGCCGAGCACCGCGAGACGCTCGCGGCACTGGCCGGCACCAGGTGGGTCGGCACGGACGCGGGGCTCGCGGCGCTGTGGGACCTGTCGCTGCTCACCGGCATGTACGGCATGGTGATGGGCGTGGCGCAGGCGTTCGCGATGACGGGCCGGGCGGGCGTGGCGCCGAAGGAGTTCGCGCCGCTGCTCGCCGAGTGGATCACCGCGATGGTCCACGGGATCGTGCCCGGCACGGCCGAGGCCCTGGAGTCCGGGCAGCACCTGACGGACGTGTCCAGCCTGGCGGTCAATCAGGCGGCGTTCCCCAACCTGCTTGCCGCCTTCGCCGAACAGGGCGTGAGCGACGAGCTGTTCGCCGGGCTGCAGCCCCTCCTGGACCGCGCCGTCGCGGAGGGGTACGCCGCCGACGGCCTGTCGCGCCTGTCCGAGCTGCTGAAGACGCAGTAGGGCATCCGGGCGCCGAACCGCCACGGCATCACGGGACGAGCACCACCTTGCCGGTGGTCTCCCGGCGTTCGAGGGCCGCGTGCACCTCGGCGGCGTGGGACAGCGGGAAGGACTGCACCGCCGGGACGAGGTCGCCGCGCGCGGCGGCGGCGAGGGCGCGGCGCTCCTGTCCTGGCCGGTCCTCGGGCCGGGCGAGCAGTTCGAGCAGGGCGTCGACGTGACGGACCCGGTCGGTGGCGGGGGCGAAGCCGACCTGCGAGGCGGCGCCGATGGACACGAACCGCCCGCCGTCGGCGACGAGTTCGTACGCGGTGGCGGCGACGGCACCGCCGACGCCGTCCACGACGGCGGTCAAGGGCCGCTCGGCGCCGAGGAGTTCGCGGACGGCGTCGTCCCAGCCGTCCTGACGGTAGTCGACGGCGTGGGCGCCGAGCGCGCGCACGGCGCCGCTCTTGGCGCCGCCGCCCGCGGCGCCCACCACGGTGGCGCCCGCGGCGAGCGCGTGCTGGACGACGAGGCGCCCGACACCCCCGGCGGCGGAGGTCACCAGGACCACGTCGGCGGCGGTGAGGCGCGCGATGTCGAGCAGGCCGACGGCGGTGCTGCCGGTGACGACCATGGCGACGGCGGCCTGGAACCCGAGGCCGTCGGGGAGCGGATGCACCTCGTCGAGCCCGGCGACGGCCAGCTCGGCGTAGCCGCCGGGCGTCCCGTGGGCGGTCACCACGGACCGCCCCAGCCAGGAGGTGTCGACGCCGGGGCCCGCCGCGTCGACGACCCCGGCGACCTCCCCGCCGAAGACGTGGGGCAGCTCGGGCAGCGGCGGGGCCAGCTCACCGGCGGCGCCCGCCCGCAGCACGGTCTCGATGAAGTGGACGCCCGCCGCCCGGACGGCGATCCGGACCTGGCCCGGCCCCGGTTCGGGGTCGGGCAGGACCTCCTGGCGGAGGTTGTGGGCGGGGCCGAACTCGCGCAGTACAACGGCGTGCATGGGGTCCTCCCGAGGGGGCGGCGAACGCTTCGACACGCCCCACTCTGAAACTTCAACCAAAGGTGAAGTCAAGCGCGCACCCCCGCGGCCCCGGACCGGCGGCACCCGGCGACGGCACCCCGGCGCACCGGACCCGGCGGCTCAGAGCTGCCGCGCGACCTCCGTGGCCCAGTAGGTGAGGATCAGGTTGGCCCCGGCCCGCTTGATCCCGGTCAGCGACTCCATGATCGCCTTGTCCCGGTCGATCCAGCCGCGCTGGGCGGCGGCCTCGATCATCGCGTACTCGCCGGAGATCTGGTACGCGGCCACGGGCACGTCCACGTGGTCCGCCACCTTGGCGACGATGTCCAGGTAGGGCCCGGCGGGCTTGACCATCACCATGTCGGCGCCCTCCTCCAGGTCGAGCGCCAGCTCCCGCAGGGACTCGCGGCTGTTGGCCGGGTCCTGCTGGTAGGTCTTGCGGTCGCCCTTCAGCGAGGAGCCGACGGCCTCACGGAAGGGGCCGTAGAACGCGGAGGAGTACTTCGCGGTGTACGCGAGCACGGCGACGTCCTCGTGCCCGGTCTGGTCCAACGCGTCGCGGATGACGCCGATCTGGCCGTCCATCATCCCGCTCGGCCCGACCACGTGCGCGCCCGCGTCGGCCTGGACCTGCGCCATCTCGGCGTACCGCTCCAGGGTGGCGTCGTTGTCGACGCGCCCCCGGTCGTCGAGGACCCCGCAGTGCCCGTGGTCGGTCGTCTCGTCCAGGCACAGGTCGGACATGACGACGAGGTCGTCACCGACCTCGGCCCGCACGTCGCGCAGGGCGACCTGGAGGATCCCGTCGGGGTCGGTGCCCGCCGTGCCGAGGGCGTCCTTCTTGGCCTCCTCCGGCACGCCGAACAGCATGATCCCCGAGACCCCGGCCTCCAGCGCCTCCACGGCGGCCTTCTTCAGCGTGTCCCGGGTGTGCTGGACGACGCCCGGCATCGCGTCGATCGGCACGGGCTCGCTGATCCCCTCCCGCACGAAGGCGGGCAGGATCAGATCGGCCGGGTGCAGCCGCGTCTCGGCGACCATGCGCCGCATCGCGGGGCTGGTCCGCAGCCGCCGGGGCCGCGAACCGGGAAACGAACCGTAGGTGCTCACTTGTCCACCTCACCGTAGAACGATTGCTTGGCCCTGCGCCCGGCCTGGTCGGCCTGCGGCCTCGTCCTCAAACGCCGGACGGGCTGAACATCCTCAGCGCGGCCCGGTGAAGAGTTCCAGCCCGTCCGGCGTTTGAGGACGAGGCGCGGAGCGCCGATTCCGGGGGTCCAGGGGGCGGAGCCCCCTGGTTCGGGAAGGGCGGGCCTGAGGCGCACCCCGCGAGGGCACCCT
This sequence comes from Streptomyces longispororuber, assembly GCF_014656095.1. Lineage (GTDB taxonomy): Bacteria > Actinomycetota > Actinomycetes > Streptomycetales > Streptomycetaceae > Streptomyces > Streptomyces longispororuber. The sequence goes on along the minus strand of NZ_BNBT01000058.1, from coordinate 17,503 downwards.
ACGGCGCCGCCGCCCGCCGTCTGCGGGCCCCGGGCCGCCGCTCACTGGGCCGCGTCACCGGATCGCCCGCCTCCAGGGCGGCCACCCGCCGCCGCGCCCCGAACTCCGCGAGCGCCGCCGCCAGCTTGTGCACGGACGGCTCCGGAGCCATCACGTCCACCCGCAGCCCGTGCTCCTCCGCGGTCTTCGCGGTGGCGGGCCCGATACAGGCGATGACGGTCACGTTGTGCGGCTTGCCGGCGATGCCGACCAGGTTCCGCACGGTGCTGCTGGAGGTGAAGAGCACGGCGTCGAAGCCGCCGCCCTTGATGGCCTCGCGGGTCTCCGCGGGCGGCGGCGAGGCCCGTACGGTCCGGTAGGCGGTGACGTCGTCGACCTCCCACCCGAGGTCGATCAGGCCCGCGACCAGGGTCTCCGTGGCGATGTCGGCACGCGGCAGGAACACCCGGTCGATCGGGTCGAAGACGGGGTCGTACGGCGGCCAGTCCTCCAGGAGGCCGGCCGCGGACTGCTCGCCGCTCGGCACCAGGTCCGGCTTCACGCCGAAGGCGATCAGCGCCGCCGCGGTCTGCTCGCCCACGGCGGCGACCTTGATGCCCGCGAAGGCCCGGGCGTCGAGCCCGTACTCCTCGAACTTCTCGCGCACCGCCTTGACCGCGTTGACCGAGGTGAAGGCGATCCACTCGTAGCGCCCGGTCACCAGGCCCTTCACGGCCCGCTCCATCTGCTGGGGCGTGCGCGGCGGCTCGACGGCGATCGTCGGCACCTCGTGCGGCACCGCGCCGTACGAGCGCAACTGGTCGGAGAGCGACGCCGCCTGCTCCTTCGTGCGCGGTACGAGCACCCGCCAGCCGAACAGCGGCTTCGACTCGAACCACGAGAGCTGGTCGCGCCGGGCCGCGGCGGAGCGCTCACCGACCACGGCTATGACGGGGCGGCCGCCGTCGGGCGAGGGCAGGACTTTCGCCTGCTTGAGGACCTGGGCGATGGTGCCGAGCGTCGCCGTCCAGGTGCGCTGGCGCGTCGTCGTACCGGCGACCGTGACGGTCATCGGGGTGTCGGGCTTGCGCCCGGCGGACACCAGCTCGCCGGCGGCCGCGGCCACCGAGTCCAGGGCCGTGGAGACGACGACCGTGCCGTCGGAGGCGCCGACCTCGCTCCAGCACCGGTCGGACGCGGTCCGCGCGTCGACGAACCGCACGTCCGTGCCCTGCGCGTCCCGCAGCGGCACCCCGGCGTACGCGGGCACGCCGACCGCGGTCGCGATGCCCGGCACCACCTCGAAGGGGATGCCCTCGGCGGCGCAGGCGAGCATCTCGTCGGCGGCGTCCGTGTCCAGGCCGGGGTCGCCGGTCACCGCACGCACGACCCGCTTGCCGCCCCGCGCGGCCGCCATGACAAGATTGGCGGCAGCCTCGGCCGGGGCGGCGGACGGCACTTGAGCGCCCTCTGACGTGCCGTCAGCCTGCTGCCGCAGAGGTGTGTCCACACCCCCTCGCGCGTGGACGCGTACGACATCGAGAACATCCGGCTCGGCGATCAGCACATCCGCTCGGGCCAGCGCCTCGACGGCGCGCAGGGTCAGCAGTCCCGGATCTCCGGGTCCGGCACCGAGGAAGGTGACGTGCCCGTGTGCGGGAAGGCCGGGAAGGTTCGAGGTGGGGCTCAAAGTGCTCGCTCCCCCATCAGACCGGCCGCGCCCTTGGCGAGCATCTCGGCGGCGAGTTCCCGCCCAAACGCCGTCGCCTGGTCTTCCGTCCGAGGCACGGGACCGGTGGTCGATAGCTGCACCAGCGACGAGCCGTCGGTGGCACCGACGACGCCGCGCAGGCGCATTTCCTTGACAATCTGCCCGTCGGCCAGGACGTCGGCCAACGCGCCCACAGGTGCGCTGCAGCCGGCCTCCAGGGCGGCGAGCAGGGATCGCTCGGCGGTCACGGCGACCCGCGTGAACGGGTCGTCGAGCTCGGCGAGCGCGGCGACGAGGTCCGCGTCGGACGCGGCGCACTCGATCGCCAGTGCCCCCTGGCCGGGGGCGGGCAGAACCATGTCGACCGACAGGAAGTCGGTCACCTCGTCGAGCATGCCGACGCGGCTGAGGCCGGCGGCGGCCAGGACGACGGCGTCGAGCCGCCCGTCGCGCACGTACCCGATGCGGGTCTCGATGTTCCCGCGGATCGGCGCCGTCTCGACGGAGCGGCCGTGAGCGCGGGCGTACGCGTTGAGCTGCGCCATGCGGCGCGGCGAGCCGGTGCCCACCCGGGCCCCGTCCGGCAGCTCCGCGAAGGTCAGGCCGTCGCGCGCCACCAGCACGTCCCGCGGGTCCTCGCGCACCGGCAGCGCGGCGAGCACGAACTCCTCGGGCTGCGCGGTCGGCAGGTCCTTCAGCGAGTGCACGGCGAAGTCGACCTCGCCGTCGCGCAGCGCGTCCCGCAGCGCGGTCGCGAACACACCGGTGCCGCCGATCTGCGCGAGGTGCTCGCGCGAGGTGTCGCCGTACGTGGTGATCTCGACGAGCTCGACGGGGCGCCCCGTCACCTGCCGGACCCTCTCGGCGACCTGACCGGACTGGGCCATGGCGAGCTTGCTGCGCCTGGTCCCCAGCCTGAGTGCCCTGTCGGTCATGCCCGGCCTCGCTTCGGGTCGTCGTTCTGGTGGTGCTGGTCGTTCTGGTTGCCCGGGGCGACCGGGACCTCGCGCAAGTGGTCGGCCCGGGACACGGCCGCGACCGTCTCGGGGTCCAGGTCGAAGAGCGTGCGCAGCGCGTCCGCGTACCCGGCGCCACCGGGCTCGCTGGCGAGCTGCTTCACCCGTACCGTCGGCGCGTGCAGCAGCTTGTCGACGACGCGGCGCACCGTCTGCGTGATCTCGGCGCGCTCCTTGTCGCCGAGCTCCGGCAGGCGCCCGTCGAGCCGGGCGATCTCGCCGGCCACGACATCGGCGGCCATGGTGCGCAGCGCGACCACGGTCGGCGTGATGTGCGCGGCCCGCTGGGCGGCGCCGAACGCCGCGACCTCGTCGGAGACGATCGTGCGGACGGCGTCCACGTCGGCGGCCATCGGCGCGTCGGCGGAGGCCTCCGCCAGGGACTCGATGTCGACGAGGCGCACGTGCTCGACGCGGTGCGCGGCGGCGTCGATGTCCCGCGGCATGGCCAGGTCGAGCAGGGCAAGCGCGACGGTGCGGGGCGCGACGTGAGCGGGTGCCACGGCCGTGGCGGTGCGGGGCGCGGCCCCGCCGCCCACCGCGGGGCTGTTGTCGACGAGCGCGCCGTGCTGCACGTACGCGGTGGCGTCGCCGATCCCCGGTTCGGCGGCGGTGGCGCCGGGGGTCTCGGCGGGGCCGCCGGGCGTGAGGACGCAGGCGTCCTCGGCGCAGGGCCGGTCCGCGCCGCCGCCGACCGCGTGCGTGGAGCCCTGGCCGGGGACCGTCGGCGCGGGGGCGCACGCCCGGCCGCCCACGGCCGCCGCGACGTCGGCGCCGGTGAGCACCAGGCCCGTCGCGCCGGTGCAGGACACGGCCACGTCGGCACGTGTCAGCTCTGCCGCCACCGCGTCCATGGCGACGGCGCGGGCGCGCACGCCGGTGCCGCCCTCGGTGAGGTTCCGCGCGAGCCGCTCGGCCCGCTCCAGGGTGCGGTTGGCGATGACGACCTCGCCGACGCCGGAGCGCGCGAGGGTCGCCGCCGCCAGGGACGACATGGAGCCCGCGCCGATCACCAGGGCGCGCTTGCCCTTGGCCCACACGTCCACCGGCTCGCGCCCGGCGAGCTGCTCCAGGCCGAAGGTCACCAGGGACTGCCCGGCCCGGTCGATGCCGGTCTCCGAGTGCGCCCGCTTGCCGACCCGCAGGGCCTGCTGGAACAGGTCGTTCAGGAGTCGCCCGGCGGTGTGCAGGACCTGCGCGCGCGCCAGGGAGTCCTTGATCTGGCCGAGGATCTGCCCCTCGCCCACGACCATCGAGTCGAGCCCGCACGCCACCGAGAACAGGTGGTGCACCGCCCGGTCCTCGTAGTGCACGTAGAGATAAGGGGTGAGCTCCTCCAGGCCGACGCCGCTGTGCCGGGCGATCAGCGTGGACAGCTCGGCCACGCCCGCGTGGAACTTGTCCACGTCGGCGTACAGCTCGATGCGGTTGCAGGTGGCGAGCACGGCGGCCTCGGCCGCGGGCTCCGCGGCGACCGTGTCGTGCAGCAGCTCGGCCTGCGCCTCGGCGGTCAGCGCGGCCCGCTCCAGGACGCTCACGGGGGCACTGCGGTGGCTGAGGCCTACGACGAGGAGGCTCATGCCGGCATCACGGCGGGGACGTCCCCGTCGGGTCCCTTGCGGTGCTCCTGGGCGGCGGCGGGCGCGGCGGTGCCGTCGCCGGAGCCCTCCTCGCCGGCCTTGCGCTGCTCGTGGAAGGCGAGGATCTGCAGCTCGATGGAGAGGTCGACCTTGCGTACGTCGACGCCGTCGGGCACCGAGAGCACGGTCGGGGCGAAGTTCAGGATGGACGTGACGCCCGCGGCGACGAGCCGGTCGCACACCTGCTGGGCGGCGCCGGCGGGGGTCGCGATCACGCCGATCGAGACACCGTTGTCCGTGATGATCTTCTCGAGGTCGTCGGTGTGCTGCACCGGCATGCCCGCGACGGGCTTGCCCGCCATCGCCGGGTCCGCGTCGATGAGGGCGGCCACGCGGAAACCGCGCGAGGCGAACCCGCCGTAATTGGCCAGGGCCGCGCCGAGGTTGCCGATGCCGACGATGACAACCGGCCAGTCCTGGGTCAGGCCGAGCTCGCGGGAGATCTGGTAGACGAGGTACTCGACGTCGTAGCCGACGCCCCGCGTGCCGTACGAGCCGAGGTAGGAGAAGTCCTTGCGCAGCTTCGCGGAGTTGACCCCCGCGGCGGCCGCGAGCTCCTCGGAGGAGACCGTGGGTACGGAGCGCTCCGACAGTGCGGTCAGCGCCCTCAGGTACAGCGGAAGCCGGGCGACGGTGGCCTCGGGGATCCCTCGGCTACGGGTCGCCGGTCGGTGAGTTCGGCCAGTTGCCACGGTGCTCCTGCGGGTAGAGCGGGGCTGTAGGCGGACTGGCACCACTCGTCGTGTCCCAAGACCGCCCCGTCGAATGCAGGCTATGTCTTTGTGAACGCGTGCACAAAGATGGTGTCCGATTTGCCCGGCCAACGTGACCGGGGTCACGCACTCCCGGAGCACTTTTCGGGAACCGGCGCGCGGCCAGGAACGACCTTCATCCGACGGGGGCAAAACCGCACACACTCCTCACGATCCTCGCCCCCGAGATCTCGAACCGACCCTCGATGCTAGACGACTTTCCGGACAGGTCCGGACGTCGTAACCAGCCATCGGCACCGCACCCCATCTCGCGCGAGCCGGATACCGCCGCCGCCCGGATGGCCGGATACCGCCCCTGGACGCACCGGCCGCGAGAACGCGGCCGGGCCCCTCCACGGCGGGGACGCTCCGGGCGCCCCGGCACGGCGCCCCCGCGAGGACGTGTCCCGGCGCGACAGGACGGCGGCCGCCCCCGTCGCGGGGCAGCCGGGGCGCGGCCCGCCCGGAGCAGAGGCCGCCCCCGGCGCGGCCCGGGCGGGAGCGCCCGGCGGGACGGCGGCCGTCGCGCGGCGCGGGCGCCGGGCGGGGTCAGGACGTGAGGGCCCGGCGCAGCCGGTCGGCGTCGACCTTCCAGAAGGTGTGCTGCTCCCCGTCCACGAGCACCACCGGGATCTGCTCCCAGTACTCCCGGTGCAGCGCCTCGTCCCGCGTGATGTCCTTCTTCTCCCACGCGACGCCGAGCTCCCCGCACACCCGCTCCACGACGGCCTCGGCGTCCTCGCACAGGTGGCACTCGGGCTTGCCGATCAGCGTCACCACACGGTCCGCGGCCGGCTTGCCTCTCCTACGAAAAATCGGGCTCATGGCCCCAGCTTCCTACGGCCGCCGCCCCGCCCGCGCCCCGCCCGGGCCCGGAGCCGCAGTGTGACGACTACGACACGGAGAGTTGACGGGTTCGCATCCCCGCATTCACGGAGGACCCGAACAGAGTGGCTATGCTCGACGGCATGGCCGCTCTGGGTTGGCTCCATCCCCGTAGGCGCTCCGCCACCGCGCGCAGCGTCCTGGCAGGCGAGGCCTCGGCGGAGGCCGCGCGCAAGACGTCGCAGGAGCTGGAAGAGCTCGCGCGGACCCCGGCGCCCGATAAGCCCGAGAAGCCCGGGACCCCCGAGTTCCCGGTCGCCGGCGACGACCGGGCCGCCGCCTTCTTCGACCTCGACAACACCGTGCTGCAGGGCGCCGCCCTCTTCTACTTCGGCCGCGGGCTGTACAAACGCAAGTTCTTCCAGCGCCGCGAACTGGCCCGGTTCGTCTGGCAGCAGGCCTGGTTCCGGCTCGCCGGGGAGGACCCCGAGCACCTCCAGGACGCCCGCGAGAGCGCCCTGTCCATCGTCAAGGGCCACCGCGTCGCCGAGCTGATCTCCATCGGCGAGGCCGTGTACGACGACTACCTGGCCGAGCGCATCTGGGCCGGCACCCGCGCCCTGGCCCAGGCCCACCTCGACGCGGGCCAGAAGGTCTGGCTGGTCACCGCCGCCCCGGTGGAGATGGCCACGATCATCGCCCGCCGCCTCGGCCTGACCGGCGCGCTCGGCACGGTCGCCGAGTCCGTCGACGGCGTCTACACCGGCAAGCTCGTCGGTGAGCCCCTGCACGGCCCCGCCAAGGCGGAGGCGGTCCGCGCCCTGGCCGCCGCCGAGGGCCTGGACCTCGCCCGCTGCGCCGCGTACAGCGACTCGCACAACGACATCCCGATGCTGTCGCTGGTCGGCCACCCGTACGCGATCAACCCCGACACCAAGCTGCGCAAGCACGCGCGTGCCAGTGACTGGCGGCTGCGGGACTACCGCACCGGCCGCAAGGCCGCGAAGGTCGGCATCCCCGCCGCCGCGGGCGTGGGCGCCCTCGCGGGCGGCGCCGCCGCGGCCGTCGCCCTGCACCGCCGCCGCCACTGATCCGGAAGCCCCCTCCGCGCTTCTCGCGAGGCCGCCCGCAGGCCGACCCGCCGGACCCCGGCCCGGTGTGCGCCGAACGGACCTGTCGTCACGTTGCGCACTCACCCTCGCGCGGCTGACGCCCGCGTGCCGCCACGCACCGTCACAAACGTCCGCGCGTACGAAAAAGAACGGCAATCGTTCTCTCTTACCCGTCAGGCCTCCCGCCAGTCCCGTTCGTTGAACTCGGCCACAACACGCCCCGCGCCCAGCCGGAATGCGTACCGATTCGATCAACAACCGTTCAATAACCGGTGCTTGAGCGACCGCTGATCGGTAAGAGAAGCGACGTAATCGATGATTTGAGCAACTGGGTGTAGTGCTGCCTGTACGAAGCGTTATTCTCCTCAGACGCATACCGGACCTTGCGCGTCGCTACGACGGGTGAATGGTCCCGCACCGCATGTGATGGAAGCTCTGCCTCTGGGAGTCCCGTGTACCCACACGTCGGGGTTGACGCCTCGGGCCTGGCTACGCTCCGTGCAACGGTCCTCGACCGTCTGCGCGGCTTCGTCCCCACCGCGTACGCCGTCCCCGCCTTCGCCGTCCCGGCACCCGCCGGGCCGTGCTACGCCTTGGCGGACGGCGGTGCCGCCGTCGGCAGACGCGCGCGCTCCGGCTCCGCCGCCACCACCACCCGCCGCCCCGCCGCGGACAGCGACAGCGCCCGCATGATGGACCTCGTGGAGCGCGCCCAGGCCGGCGAGTCCGACGCCTTCGGCCGCCTCTACGACCAGTACAGCGACACCGTCTACCGCTACATCTACTACCGCGTCGGCGGCAAGGCGACCGCCGAGGACCTCACCAGTGAGACCTTTCTGCGGGCGCTGCGCCGGATCGGCACCTTCACCTGGCAGGGCCGCGACTTCGGCGCCTGGCTGGTGACGATCGCCCGCAACCTCGTCGCCGACCACTTCAAGTCGAGCCGCTTCCGCCTCGAGGTGACCACCGGCGAGATGCTCGACGCCAACGAGGTCGAGCGCAGCCCCGAGGACTCCGTCCTGGAGTCCCTGTCGAACGCCGCGCTCCTGGACGCGGTCCGGCGCCTCAACCCGCAGCAGCAGGAGTGCGTGACGCTGCGCTTCCTCCAGGGCCTGTCCGTCGCCGAGACCGCGCGCGTGATGGGCAAGAACGAAGGCGCGATCAAGACCCTGCAGTACCGAGCGGTGCGCACGCTCGCCCGCCTCCTGCCGGACGACGCCCGCTGAGCCGTGCCGCCCCCGGCCGCGGCACGGCCCCCGGCGGCCGTCGCCCGGCACCCGGCGCCCCGTCCCGGCGCGTCGGCACAGCACGTCGAGTGACGATCAACTCACGTACTGTGGCGGGAAGTTGGCGGGCACGAGACCGCCTGTTTCTTTCGCGGTCCGATCATCCTCCGTCCGTAACCCAAGTGCCGCGACGCTCGTTGTGCGGGATGCAGGCTCCCTGTGGTCGCATCCTGGCTCTCTCCCGGCCCCGAAAAGAGCGGGAGATACTCCATTCGCTCACTCGATCGAGTGGAAGTACTCAGGACCTGCAACCCTCAGGACCCCTGGGGAGTCGACGTCATGACGAGAGGAGGTGCCGCCAGTGATCGCGAACGTATCGGCCCACCGGCGGGCGAACGCCTTCGCCCAGGCCCTGGAGGAGCACTCCGGCCAGGACCCGGCGGCCGAGCAGCCCGAAGATCCCGCCGCCCCCGCGGCCGCCCGCACCGACGCCGCGGTGCCCGGACCGGCCGAGCCCGGCCGCCTCCTGGCGCTCGCCGACGGCCTGGCCCGGCTCCCCAGGCCGGAGCTGGACCCCGAGGTCAAGGTGGTGCAGCGGGCGCAGTTGGTGGCGGCCATGGAGGCCATGCTGGCGGAAGGCACCACGGGCGACGCCGCTTCCGTGCCACGCCAGCGCTCCGGCAGAGGCGCCCACCGCGCCCTGCGCAAGCTCAAGCCGCGCACCCGCCTGTCCAAGGGCATCGCCGCGGGCGGACTCACCGTCGGCGTCGCGGCCGGGGCGTTCGGCGGCATCGCCGCCGCGAGCAACGACGCGCTGCCGGGCGACTCGCTCTACGGCCTCAAGCGCGGCATGGAGGACATCAGGCTCGGCATGGCCGACAGCGACGCCGACCGCGGCCGGCTCTATCTGGACCAGGCCTCGACCCGGCTCAGCGAGGCCCGCCGCCTGATGGAGCGCACCCGCTCCGGCCGCCTCGACCACGAGTCCCTCGGCGAAGTGCGCCGCGCCCTCTCCGGCATGCGCCACGACGCCGCCGAGGGCCACCGCCTCCTCACCGAGGCCTACGAGCGCGACGGCTCCCTCGGCCCCCTGCAGGCGCTCTCCTCCTTCGCCAGGACCCACGGCGCGAGCTGGCGCGACCTGCGGGAGAAGCTCCCCGTCCAGCTCGGCGACGTGGGCGAGGAGGTCACCTCGGTCTTCGACGCCATGGAGCAGGAGGTCGAGCCGCTGGACTCCCTGCTCCCCGGCCCCTCCGGCAAGCACCGCGCGCCGGACGACCACCGTCCCCGGCAGGACACCCCCGACGTGCCCCGCCAGGACCGGCCCTCGCCGCGCACCTCGGACGACGACTCCCAGCCGCCCCGCACCCCCGGCAAGCCCCGGCCCTCGGCGCCCGCCCAGAAGGAGAGCGGCGGCGGTCTGCTCCCCGGGGTGACGGACGACCTGATCGATCCGCCCAGCAAGCCCCACACCCCGCCGCCGAGCCGCACCGCCCCGGACAAACCCCACAGCGATTCCGGCCAGCCCAAGCCGGACGTCACGCTCCCGCCCCTCATCCCCGGCCTCCTCCCGGAGCTCGGCATCGAGGACGAGGAGCCGAAGTAGGCCACCGCCCTCCGCCCCGGCAGGGGCGGAGGGCGGTTCAGTTCTCCGCGGCTCCCGGGCTCCCGTCCCCGTGGCCGCCCGGGGGACGCCCGCGAGAGCCCCGCCTCACGCCGCGGGAGAGGCCCGCCTCGTGCCGCGGGAGAACCCGCGAAAGGCCCGCCTCGCGCTGCGGGAGAACCGCGAAAGGCCCGCCTCGCGCCGCGGGAGAACCGCGAGAGCCCCACCGCTCAGAAGAACACCGACCTCCGCTGCACCAGCAGCTTGTACAGCGTGTGCTGGATCTGCTCGCGCACCTGGTCCGTCAGGTTGAACATCAGCATCGGGTCCTCGGCCGCCTCCGGCGGATACCCGTCCGTGGGGATGGGCTCCCCGAACTGGATCGTCCACTTGGTGGGCAGCGGCACCATCCCCAAGGGCCCCAGCCAGGGGAACGTCGGCGTCAGCGGGAAGTACGGGATTCCCAGCACCCGGGCCAGCGTCTTCGCGTTGCCCACCATCGGGTAGATCTCCTCCGCCCCCACGATGGAGCACGGCACGATCGGCGACCCGGTGCGCAGCGCCGTGGACACGAACCCGCCGCGCCCGAACCGCTGGAGCTTGTACCGCTCCCCGAAGGGCTTCCCGATCCCCTTGAACCCCTCGGGCATCACCCCGACGAGCTCGCCCCGCTCCAGGAGCGCCTCCGCGTCCTCCGCGCACGCCAACGTGTGCCCGGCCTTGCGCGCCAGCTCGTTCACCACCGGCAGCATGAACACCAAGTCCGCCGCGAGCAGCCGCAGATGGCGCTCCCGCGGATGGTGGTCGTGCACGGCGACCTGCATCATCAGGCCGTCCCAGGGCAGCGTCCCCGAGTGGTTGGCGACGATCAGCGCCCCGCCGTCGTCGGGCACGTTCTCGATGCCCTTGACCTCCACCCGGAAGTACTTCTCGTAGATCGGCCGCAGCAGCGACATCAGGACCTGGTCGGTGAGCTCCTCGTCGTACCCGAACTCGTCGACCTCGTAGTCACCCGTCAGGCGCCGCCGCAGGAAGGCGAGGCCGCCGGCGATCCGCCGGTCCCAGCCGCCCCCGCCGCCGCCGGGCGCCGAGGACGCGCCGTCCCGGTCCACCGAGGTCCCGGCGGGGCCCGGGCCCCGCGGGTCGGGCGTGCCGTCCGAGCCCTCCGTGGCGCCGGGGACACCCGGTACGTCGGTGGCCTCCGTGCTCCCGGAGACCTCCGGGGCGGCTCCCGGTTCGGTGCCCTCCGCTCCCGGGGCGCGCCGGTCCCGCCGCCCCGGCACGGGCGCCACCTTCGCCGCGTCACCCTTGCGGCGCGGCCCGGTGGGCCTGCGGCGCGGCGGCCGCTGTCCGGCCCCACGCGACCGGTCGTCGTCGAACGGAATGACCTTGGCGTCCGCCATCGTTGACGATCTCCTCAGTTGGCGCTGTGGTGGGCACTGTCGTCGGCCGCGCTTCCGGCGCCCGCCCGGGCGCCGCCCGCCGTGCCGCCGCCCGCGAACGGCAGCGCCGCGACCTTGTCGACGGCCGCCGCGAGCGCGTCCGGAGGCAGCAGCCCCGGGCCCCGGCCGCGGACGAAGTCCGCGAAGGTCTCCGCGGTGCTGTACTTGGGCTCGAACCCCAGTGTCTCGCGCATCTGCCGCGTGGCCACGACCCGGCCGTGGGTGAGCAGCCGGATCTGTTCGCGGGAGAAGTCCGTGACCCCGAGCGTCCGCAGCGCCGTGCCCACCCAGGTGACGGCGGGCAGCAGCACCGGCAGCGTCGGGCGGCCGAGGCGGCGCGCGCACTGCGAGAGCAGCAGCAGGCCGTCACCGGCGATGTTGAACGTGCCGCTGTTGAGCGTCCCGCGCCGCGGTTCGTGCGAGGCGAGCCGCAGCACGTCGATCACGTCGTCCTCGTGGACGAACTGCAGGCGCGGGTCGTAGCCGAAGACCGTCGGCAGGACCGGCAGCGAGAAGTACTCCGCGAGCGGCGAGTCCGCGGCCGGGCCGAGGATGTTCGCGAACCGCAGCACGCACACCGCGACGTCCGGGCGGCGGCGCGCGAAGCCGCGCACGTAGCCCTCGACCTCGACGGCGTCCTTGGCGAAGCCGCCGCTCGGCAGCGACTTGGGCGGCGTGGTCTCGGTGAAGATCGCGGGGTCGCGCGGGGCCGAGCCGTACACGTTGGTGCTCGACTTCACCACCAGGCGCTTGACCCTCGGCGACTTCTGGCAGGCGCCGAGGAGCTGCATGGTGCCGATGACGTTGGTCTCCTTGACCGAGCCGCGGCTGCCGCCGGCGAGCGCGGTGCCCGTGACGTCCATGTGGACGACCGTGTCCACGGCGTGCTCGGCGAGCACGCGCGTGATCGTGGGCTGCCGGATGTCCGCCTGGACGAAGTCGGCGCCGCCCAGATGGTGCGCGGGCGGGACCGCGTCCACGGCGACCACCCGGTCGACCTCGGGATCGCGCTGGACGCGCCGGACGAACCTGCCGCCTAGCTGCCGGGCCACCCCGGTCACGAGCACGACCTTGCCCAAGATCAGCGCCGCCTTTCCCCAGCCCGCGTTACGTCTGTGGCCCACGCTAGCGGGTTGATGTCGCGCTGTGACGACCGCGGGCTCCGCAAAGTGACGCCGACCACTCCCTTCCCGCAAAGATCAAGCCGTACGCCCGCCTTTGAACAATTGAATCCCTTATGAGCCGGGCCCTTCGGAAAGCGGGGTGCGCGGAGAAGGGGTCGCGCGCGGAAGGGGTCGCACGGAGAAGGGGTCGCGCGCAGAAGAGGCGCGGAGAAGAGGGCCCGGGAGGGGAGGGGGGCGAGGCGGGGAAAAGCACCGAGGCCCTCCCGCCGGATGGCGGGAGGGCCCCAGTACGTATCGGCTCGCTCGTTACAGCGGTCGCTTACTTCTTGTTGCGACGCTGAACGCGCGTGCGCTTCAGCAGCTTGCGGTGCTTCTTCTTCGCCATCCGCTTACGCCGCTTCTTGATAACAGAGCCCACGACTACCCTCGCTCACTTCTCGGATCACCCCCGCGTCGGCGGGGATATCGGTGCGGGGCGTCTGGGCCCACACGACCTACGTCGGCCTAGCCTACCCGCCCGTTTCCCGAGCCTGTAATCGAGGGATGTCGATCAGGCCGTCTCCACCCCCACGTATGAGTCGCGAAGGTACTCGTGAACCGCGTTCTCGGGCACCCGGAAGGACCTTCCGACCCGGATTGCGGGCAGATGACCGCTGTGCACCAGCCGGTACACGGTCATCTTCGAGACTCGCATCACCGCGGCGACCTCCGCCACGGTCAGGAACGCAACCTCGCTGAGAGGCCTCTGGTCAGCAGCCATGACACACCTGAACCTTCCGCACATGACGCGCACCGGCTTCCCCTTCCGGTGACTCCTCGTCGCTGTGCGCTCACTCCCCAGAGTAGGGGCGGGTGATGCGAGTGGGGAAGAGGAGCTGCCATCGGCCGTTTACTGTGACAGACACGCTCGATTGAGTACATAGCGAGTAAGCGGTCGGTAGTAATCAGACCGCACAGCGTCATCAAGCGGAACGACGACGGACACTCGCCCCTCGGCCTGCCCGACGAACAGCGCGGGATCGTCCGTATCCGCCAGACCGATCGCCTCAAACCCGAGCTGACCTGCTCCGCAGACCCATCCGTGGTCCCCGATGACCAGCTCGGGGAGGGGTCCGCCGACGTCCGCCTGGACCCCCAGGGCCCGTCGAATCGGCAGCGGTGAATGGGTGTGTGCGCCGGTCTCACTCCCGATGGGACGCGCGCCGGGTTCACGCACCAGCGCGACTCCTCGTACGTAGTCAAGGTTGTACGTGCGTAGGCCGAACCGGGTCGTTATGTCGACACGGCAACCCTGCGCGGGGGTGAGGACCTGACATCCGGCCGCCGACAGGGCGGCGGCCAACGCGGCGTAGAAGTCCAGGAGTCGGTGGGGGTGACCCGTCCCGAGCAGGACGGGCAGTTGCCGCCGGGCCGCCTCCCGGAGCCTCCCGGCGAACGCGTCGAGCGCCGCCACCGTCCGTTCCGGGTCGATCACATCGGCACCCGTGGTGTGGTGCGGGTCGTCGGAGACCCCGCACCGGTCCGCCATGAGCCGCAGCAGGTCCCGTGGCCCCCAGGGCTGTTCGGGGCAGAGCCCGAGCAGCACCCGCGGGTCCCGGGCGGCGAAGAGCCGGTAGCTCCGCAGGCTCTCCTCCCGCGACGTGGCGACGGGCCCGGCGAGCCGGGCCGCCAGCAGATGCGCGCGCAACGCTCCGGTGCTCAACACGCACCGATGCTGCCGCACCCCCACTGTCCCCGCCCCGAAAACCCCGAAAACGCCGCACAGTCGGGCTAAAGCCCGTCCCGAGGCGGGCCTTGGGCAGGGCCGCCGCCCGGCTAGGGCAGCAGCCCGCGCAGCGGGAACGCCGCCCGCCGCGCCGCCAGGACCGCCTGGTCGACCCGGTCCGCGGGGTCGTACCCCTCGCTCCACTCGCGCCACCGCACGGGCCAGCGCCCGTCCGTCATGCGGCCGGGGCCGAGCATGCGGGCCCGCGCGAACACCACGCGCGCCCACTCCTCGGGCACCACCGCGGCGGGGTCGATCTCCCGCCCGGCGGCCACCGCCACGAGGTGCGCCCAGGACCGCGGCACCACGTCCACCACCGCGTATCCGCCGCCGCCGAGCGCCACCCACCGGCCGTCGGCGTACGCGTGGGCCAGCTCGTGGCAGGCGACCTGCACCGCCCGCTGCGCGTCCAGCGAGACCGCCAGGTGCGCCAGGGGGTCCTCGAAGTGGGTGTCCGCACCGTGCTGCGTCACCAGGACCTGCGGCCGGAACTCCGCGAGGAGCTCGGGCACCACCGCGTGGAAGGCCCGCACCCAGCCCTCGTCCCCCGTGCCCGCGGGCAGCGCGACGTTCACCGCGCTGCCCTGCGCCGCCTCGCCGCCGGTCTCCTCCGGCCAGCCGGAGCCCGGGAACAGCGTCCGCGGGTGCTCGTGCAGGGAGATCGTCAGGACCCGCGGGTCGTCCCAGAACACCGCCTGCACCCCGTCCCCGTGGTGCACGTCCACGTCCACGTAGGCGACGCGCTCGGCTCCGAGCTCCAGCAGGCGCGCGATGGCCAGGGCGGCGTCGTTGTACACGCAGAAACCGGAGGCCGCGCCCGGCATCGCGTGGTGCAGGCCGCCCGCGAAGTTCACCGCGTGCAGCGCTTCCTGGTGCCACACGGCCTCGGCGGCACCGATCGACTGCCCGGCGATCAGCGCCGACACGTCGTGCATCGCGGCGAACGCCGGCACGTCCTCCGTGCCGAGTCCGTACTCCCCGCGGGCCGAACGCGGGTCCGCCGAGGCGGCCTTCACCGCCGCCACGTAGTCCTCGCGGTGGACGAGGCCCAGCGTGGCGTCGTCGGCGCGCTTCGCCGCGACGACGTCCAGCCCGCCGCCGAGTCCGAAGGCGTCGACCAGACTCTTCGTCAGGACGAGCCGGACCGGGTCCATGGGGTGCTCGGAACCGAAGTCATAGCCCGTTACCGCTTCGTCCCACATCAGTCGTGCGCGCCCGCTCATGACCGTCACCGTATCGGTCCGGTCCGGGGGCGAACGACCGGGCGTACCGCAAGGTCACGAGCACCAACACCAAGGGAACGGCCATCGCCCCGCGATAGTTCCACGCCTCCCCCAGCACCCCCACCAACGGCGAACCGACCAGGAACCCCACGTAGTTGAAGATGTTCAGCCGGGCGACCGCCGCGTCCGAGGCCCCGGGGAACAGCCGCCCCGCCGCCGCGAACGTCTGCGGCACGAGCACGCACAGCCCGAGCCCCAGCACCGTGAACCCGCCGATCCCCACCCACGCCCCAGGAGCCACGGCCACCACCCCGAAACCCACCGCGCCGAGGACCGCGCCCGCCCGTACCACGGCCACCGCGCCGAACCGCCGCACCCCCAGGTCCCCGACGCCACGCCCCACCAGGGTCATCACCATGTACACGCTGTACGGCACCGTGGAGAGCTGCTCGGAGCTTCCCAGCACGTCCTGGAGGTACTTGGCACCCCAGTTGGAGACCGTCGAGTCACCGATGTACGCGAACGTCATCACGAGGCACAGCGGCAACAACGGCCGGAAAACCACCGCCCCGCCCTGGGGTGCACCACCGGGCTCCTGCTGCTTCCCGCCCGGGTCCCCGCCGCCCGGCCCGTGGTCGACGTACCACCGGCTTCCCACCAGCACCGCCGGCAGCAGCACCGCGACGACCGGCAGGTACGACGCGAGCAGCGACAGGTCCGCGTGCGCCCCCGCCCACGCCAGCGAGGCCCCCACGATCCCGCCCAGGCTGTACGCCGCGTGGAAGCCGAGCATGATGCTGCGCCCGTACGCGCGCTGCAGGCTCACCCCGAGCATGTTCATCGAGGCGTCCAGCGCCCCCACGGCGACCCCGAACGCTCCCAGGGCGGCGGCGATCTGCCACAGGGCGTCGCCGGCGCCCGCGCCGAGCAGCGCGAACAGGGCCGCGGGCTGCGACCACCGCATCACCCGGCTCGGCCGGACCCGCCGCACCACGCGCTCGGCGGCGACACTCCCGGCCCCGGCCAGCACCGGCACGCCCGCCAGGAAGAGGGGCAGCAGCCCGTCGGATATCCCGTACTGGTCCTGCAGCGCGGGTATCCGCGTCACGAGGAGCGCGAACGCGACCCCTTGCACGGCAAAGCCGAACGCGAGCGAGGCCCGGCCGCGCCGCAGCGTCTCCGTCATGACGGCGAAGCGTAAGCCTCCGCGCTACCGCTGGGTAGAGAGATCACTCAGTGACTTCCGCGCTCGCCGTCGGCGCCCGTGTCCGCGGTCGTCAGGAGCGTCGGCAGGTCCCGCAGGTCACTGAAGAGCCGGGTGGCTGCGCTCAGCCGCTCGCCCGGGGTCATGGCCGTGAACCCGTACACGTCCATCCCGGCCGCGATGGCGGCCTGCACGCCGAGGGGGCTGTCCTCGACGACGAGGCACCGCTCCGGTCGGACGCCCATGCTCCGGGCGGCGTGCAGGAACAGGTCAGGTGCCGGTTTGCCGCGGCCGACGTCCTGGGAGCTGAAGACGCGGTCTTCCCCGAACCACGTGTCGAGCCCGGTCTTGCGGTGTCCCACCCGGATGCGGTCGTGGCTTCCGGAGGAGGCCAGGCAGTAGGCGATGCCGTCGGCCGTGAGCTTCTCGAGCACCTCGAAGGCGCCGGGCATGGGCTGGAGCTCCCGTTCGAACGCGGCGAAGACCCGGGCGTGGAAGACGTCGTCGAAGTCCTCGGGCAGCCGCTTCCCCGACCGTTCGAGCACGAGGTCGTGTACGCGGTGGACCGCGGCGCCCATGTAGTCCCGCAGGGAGTCCTCGTACGTGGTGGGGTGACCGAGCTCGGTCAGATAGCCGGCGAGGATGGTGTTGGAGAGGGGCTCGCTGTCCACGAGGACGCCGTCGTTGTCGAAGATGACCAGGTCGTATCGCATGGCCCGACCCTAGAACACGGGTTTCGCCCTGCCGGGAACGGCGGTACAACGCAAGAAAGCCCCCGTGCTGAATGGCACGGGGGCTTTCCCATCACATTTAGTTCGGCGGCGTCCTACTCTCCCACAGGGTCCCCCCTGCAGTACCATCGGCGCTGTAAGGCTTAGCTT
>NZ_BNBT01000057.1 GCF_014656095.1 Streptomyces longispororuber | reverse complement strand
CCGGGGCCGCGCCCGGGGCCGCGCCCGCGAGGGCCACCAGCCGTCACCAGCCCGGCCCGGCGCCGACGCGCAACCCTGGCGCCACTGTCCACGAGCCCGGCCCGGCGCCGACGCGCAACCCCGGCGTCAGTCCACCAGCGCGGCCCCGGCGCCGACGCGCAACGCCGCCCACCAGCGCGGCCCGGCTCCCGGGCCCCGGGAGCCGGGCCCGGCGTACCTCAGCGCTCCGACAGCGGCGCCGGAGCCTCCTGGAGCGCCCAGCCGTTGCCGTCCGGGTCCTTGAAGAAGCAGAACGTGCTCCACGGGGCCTCGCCGCGCCCCTCCGTCCAGCCCTCCGGGCCCAGGTGCCGCACGGGCGTGATGTCCACGCCCCGGCCGGACAGCTCCGCGTGCGCCGCCTCGATGTCGGTCACGCAGAGCTGGAGCCCCTGCAGCGAGCCGGGCTCCGCCCGCTCCTGGCCCGGCGCGGGCGGCATGCCCGCCGTCATCGCCAGCGAACAGCGCGACCCGGGCGGCGTGATCTGGATGACCCGCACGCCGGGCGCGACCTCGCCGTCCAGGTCCGCCTTGAAGCCACACTTGTTCTCGTAGAAGTCCTTGGCCCGGTCCAGGTCCGACACGGGCAACAGCACGACCTCGAGCGTCCACTCCATGGCTTGCTCCTCCTCGCTGCGCGGGTCCGGGCCCGAGCGGCCCCGACCGCTCACATCGTACGGACGTCTGTTCGAAAGGGGAGGGGGTTCGCGCCGCGTGCACGGGACATCCTTCTTCCGGACGCGTGCCGTCCCATGCTCCCGCCCCGGCGCGGGCCCCGCACGCGGGACGGCGGAACTCCCCGGACCGCGTGTCGGCGCCGCTCGGTAGGCTCTGGCCAGGAACAAGCGAGCGAAGGGCGCGGGCATGACGTTGCCGCAAGGGCGCAGGAGCAGCACGTTCACCCGGCTGCTGCGGCACGGTTTCACGGACCCCTCGGCCGCCGAGCGGCTGCTCGCCGCGCCCGGTCTCGACGCCGTCCGCACCGACCCGGTCCTCCTCGACGCGCTCGGCGCCACCGCCGACCCCGACCTGGCCCTGCTCGGCCTCGTCCGCCTCGTGGAGGCGCAGGCCCCCGACGACCAGGGCACCGACCGCCGCGAGCTGCTCGACACCCTCGTCAGCTCCAAGCCGCTGCGCGACCGGCTGCTCGGCGTCCTCGGCGCCTCCGAGGCGCTCGCCGACCACCTCGCCCGGCACCCGCACGACTGGCGCGCCCTGGTCACCTACGAGGCCGCCGACCTGCACCCGGGCGTCGAGGAGTTCGAGCGCGGCCTCGCCGGGGCCGCCGACCCCGACGCGCTGCGCGTGGCCTACCGCCGCTGCCTGCTGTCCATCGCCGCCCGCGACGTGTGCGGCACCACCGACGTCGCCCAGACCGCCGCCGAGCTGGCCGACCTCGCCACCGCGACGCTGCGCGCCGCGCTCGCCCTGGCCCGCGCCGCCGCGCCCGAGGACGCCGACCGGTGCCGCCTCGCGGTCATCGCGATGGGCAAGTGCGGCGGCCACGAGCTGAACTACGTCTCCGACGTGGACGTCATCTTCGTCGCGGAGCCCTCCGAGAGCGCGGCGGGCACCGACGAGGACAAGGCGCTGCGGGCCGCGACCCGGCTCGCCTCGCACCTGATGCGGATCTGCTCCGACACCACCGTCGAGGGCACCATCTGGCCCGTCGACGCCAACCTCCGCCCCGAGGGCCGCAACGGCCCGCTCGTGCGCACCCTGTCCTCGCACGTCGCCTACTACCAGCGCTGGGCCAAGACCTGGGAGTTCCAGGCGCTGCTCAAGGCCAGGCCCGTGGCCGGCGACGCCGAGCTCGGCGAGGAGTACTGCGCCGCCGTCGCCCCGCTGGTGTGGCAGGCCGCCGAGCGGGAGAACTTCGTCGCCGACGTGCAGCAGATGCGCCGCCGCGTGGTGGCCAACATCCCGGTGGGCGAGGTCGACCGCGAGCTCAAGCTCGGCCCCGGCGGCCTGCGCGACGTCGAATTCGCCGTCCAGCTCCTGCAGTTGGTGCACGGCCGCTCGGACCCCTCGCTCCGCAGCGGTACGACGCTGGACGCCCTGGCCGCGCTCGCCGCCGGCGGCTACGTCGGCCGCGTCGACGCCGCCCAGCTCGAGGACGCGTACCGCTTCCTGCGCTCCCTGGAGCACCGCATCCAGCTCCACCGGCTGCGCCGCACCCACCTGGTGCCGGAGCACGACGCCGACCTGCGCCGCATCGGCCGCTCCCTCGGTCTGCGCACCGATCCCATCACCGAGCTCGGCCGCGCCTGGAAGCGGCACACCTCCGTCGTCCGCCGCCTGCACGAGAAGCTCTTCTACCGCCCGCTGCTCGACGCCGTCGCCCAGTTGAGCCCGGGCGAGACCCGGCTGAGCACCGAGGCGGCCCGCGAACGGCTCGTCGCCCTCGGGTACGCCGACCCGGCCGCCGCCCTGCGCCACCTGGAGGCCCTCGCCTCCGGCGTCTCCCGCAAGGCCGCCATCCAGCGCACGCTGCTGCCGGTGCTGCTCGGCTGGTTCGCGGACTCCGCCGACCCCGACGCGGGCCTGCTCGGCTTCCGCAAGGTGTCCGACGCGCTCGGCAAGACCCCCTGGTACCTGCGCCTGCTGCGGGACGAGGGCGCGGCGGCGGAGAACCTCGCCCGCGTCCTTTCGGCCGGGCGCCTCGCCCCCGACCTGCTGCTCCGCGCCCCCGAGGCGGTCGCCCTGCTCGGCGACGAGCGCGGCCTCGAACCCCGTGGCCGCGCCGCCCTCGAACAGGAGGTGCTGGCCGCCGTGGGCCGCGCCGACGGGCCCGAACAGGCGGTGGCCGCGGCCCGCGGGGTGCGCCGCCGCGAGCTGTTCCGCACCGTCGCCGCCGACCTCATCGCCTCGTACGGCACCGAAGGCGGCACCACGGTCGGCACCGGAGGCGGCACCGCGACCGAGGCCGCCGACAGGGCCACGGCCGGCGCCGGGGTCGGCGCCGCGGGCGGGACCGCCGCCGGCGCCTTGGTGGACCGCGTCGGCACGGCCGTCTCCGACCTCACGGCCGCCACCCTCGCGGGTGCCCTGCGCGCCGTCGTCCGCGACGGCTGGGGCGACGAGCTGCCCACCCGGTTCGCCGTCATCGGCATGGGCCGCTTCGGCGGCCGCGAGCTCGGCTACGGCTCCGACGCCGACGTCCTGTTCGTGCACCAGCCGCGCGAGGGCGTCGACGAGCAGGAGGCGGCGAAGGCGGCCAACACCGTCGTCGCCGAGATGCGCCGCCTCCTCCAGCTCCCCACCGCCGACCCGCCGCTGCTCATCGACGCCGACCTGCGCCCCGAGGGCAAGAGCGGCCCCCTGGTGCGCACCCTCAAGTCGTACGCGGCCTACTACCGCCGCTGGTCCCTCGGCTGGGAGTCCCAGGCGCTGCTGCGCGCCGAGCCCGTCGCGGGCGACGCGGACCTGGGGGCCGCCTTCATCGAGCTGGCCGACCCGCTGCGCTACCCCGCCGAGGGCATCGGCGACGAGGCCGTGCGCGAGATCCGCCGCCTCAAGGCGCGCATGGAGACCGAGCGGCTGCCGCGCGGAGCCGACCCCACCCTGCACGCCAAGCTCGGCCGCGGCGGCCTCTCCGACGTCGAGTGGACCGTGCAGCTCCTCCAGCTCCGGCACGGCTGGGCCGAGCCCGGCCTGCGCACCACCCGCACCCGCGAGGCCCTCGCCGCGGCCTGCGCCGCCCGCCTCCTCCCGGCGGACGAGGCGCAGATCCTCGACGAGGCCTGGGTGCTCGCCACCCGGGTGCGCAACGCCGTGATGCTGGTGCGCGGGCGGGCCGGGGACACCTTCCCGTCCGACGGCCGGGAACTGGCGGCCGTCGGCCGTTACTTGGGGTACGAGTCCGGTCACGTCGGGGACATGCTGGAGGACTACCGCCGCACCACCCGCCGGGCCCGCGCGGTGGTGGAGGACCGCTTCTACGGCGCCTGACGCCCCAGGGCGGCGCCGAAGGGCCTACGGGCCCGGGGCAGCCGCAAGGGCGGTACCGCCCCGGGCCAGCCGCCCGACCGGGGCCAGGGCCCCTCAGCGCCTGGAGCGCGTCACCGCCACGGGTTCCACGTGCTGCGGCAGCGCGTACGGGAGCCGCCCGTACCAGAGCCGTACCACCGCGTAACCGAAGGCCAGGCAGATCATGCCGCCCACCGCGTCCAGCCAGAAGTGGTTCGCGGTGGCGACGATGACGACGAGCGTCGCCACCGGGTACAGCAGCCCGAGGACCTTCGCCCAGGGCACGGACGCCAGCGCGAAGATGGTCAGGCCGCACCACAGCGACCAGCCGATGTGCATCGACGGCATGGCGGCGTACTGGTTCGACATGTTCTTCAGGTCCCCCGAGGCCATCGAGCCCCAGGTGTTGTGCACGATCACCGTGTCGATGAAGTCCCCGCCGGGCACCAGCCGCGGCGGCGCCAGCGGATACAGGTAGTAACCGAGCAGAGCCACCGCCGTGGTCGCGAAGAGCACCAGGCGCGTGGCCGCGTACCGGCCGGGATGACGGCGGTACAGCCACACGAGGACACCCAGCGTGACGACGAAGTGCAGCGTCGCGTAGTAGTAGTTCATGCCCACGATCAGCCATGTCACCGAGTCCACGGCGTGGTTGACCGAGCGCTCCACGGCGATGCCGAGGGTCTGCTCCAGGTCCCAGAGCCAGTCCGCGTTGCGCAGCGCCGCCGTCTTCTGCTCCGGCACCGCGTTGCGGATCAGTGAGTACGTCCAGTAACTCACCGCGATCAACAGGATCTCGAACCACAGGCGCGGCCGCCGGGGCGTCCGCAGTCGGCGCAGGAGATTCCGCCCATTGCGGTCATCGGACTCGCCCGCGATGGGTGATGTGGTGGGCCGTCGGCGGCCTTCCAGTGTCGTCACAGTCATCTCACCCATGGGCAGAGAGTCTGCCAGATACCCGCCGCCCCTCAGATCATCCCCCCGACGGGTTCCGGGCGCACGCCCTACACCTCAGGGACGAGACGCTCCGGGCCGGTCCCCCAGGGGCCGCCCCGCGCCCGGCCCGCCGGGCGGGCACATGGCCGTTGAACCCCGTACGACCAGTTCCGGCAGGAAGACGAACTCGCTGTGCGGCGCGGGCGTCCCCGCGATCTCCTCCAGGAGGGTGCGCACGGCGGCCTGGCCCATCGCCGGGACGGGCTTGCGGATCGTGGTCAGGGGCGGGTCCGTGAAGGCGATGAGCACCGAGTCGTCGAAACCTACGACGGAGACGTCGTCCGGCACCTGCAGGCCCCGGTCCCGCACGGCCCGCACCGCGCCCAGCGCCATCATGTCGCTGGCGCAGACGACCGCCGTGCAGCCGCGGTCCAGGAGCGCGGACGCCGCGGCCTGACCGCCTTCGAGCGTGTACAGGGAGTGCTCGACGAGGTCCGCCTCGACGGCGTCCGGCGCCAGCGCGAAGCGCTCCCGCATGGTGCGCGTGAACCCCTCCATCTTGCGCTGCACCGGTACGAAGCGCCGCGGCCCGAGCGCCAGGCCGATGCGGGTGTGGCCGAGCGAGGAGAGATGGGTCACCGCGAGGCGCATGGCCGCGCGGTCGTCGGGCGAGATGAACGGGGCCCGCACGGCCGGGGAGAAGCCGTCCACGAGGACGAACGGCACGCCCTGGGCCCGCAGCCGCTCGTAGCGCGACGTGTCCGCCGTGGTGTCCGCGTGCAGCCCCGACACGAAGATGATGCCCGCGACGCCCCGGTCCACCAGCATCTCGGTGAGCTCGTCCTCGGTGGAGCCGCCGGGCGTCTGGGTGGCGAGGACCGGCGTATACCCCTGCCGGGTCAGGGCCTGCCCGATGACCTGGGCGAGCGCGGGGAATATCGGGTTCTCCAGCTCGGGCGTGATCAGGCCGACGAGGCCCGCGCTGCGCCGGCGCAGCCGTACGGGCCTCTCGTAGCCGAGGACGTCGAGCGCGGCGAGCACGGACTGGCGGGCGGCCGCAGCGACGCCCGGCTTGCCGTTCAGGACCCGGCTCACGGTCGCCTCGCTGACCCCCGCCTGGGCTGCGATGTCGGCCAGTCGCGCGGTCACAGCACGGGACTGTACCGGTCGGCCCTCACGCTGCCCACCAGACCGTCACGTCGGGCGGCAGCACGGCCGCGGACTCGCAGCCGCCCAACGGCGCACCGGGCGGGTGCGCGTGGGTGCTGCACAGGAGCAGCTCCCCGGGGACGGGCAGCGCCACCGGCCGGTCCGTGAGGTTCACGGTGACCACGAGGCAGCGGTCCGCCGCGCGCCTGCGGAAGGCGAGGACGCCCGGCGGGGTGTCCAGCCACTCCACGGACTCGCCCGCCCCCAGCGCCGGGTGCTCGCGGCGCAGCGCGAGCGCCGCCCGGTAGAGCTGGAGCGTGGAGTCCGGGTCGCGCTCCTGCGCCTCGACGGTGAGGTCCTTCCAGGCAGGCGGCTGCGGCAGCCAGCTCGGCCCGCCCTCGCGCGGGCCGAAGCCGAACGGCGGCTTCGTCCCCGACCAGGGCAGCGGCACCCGGCA
The DNA here is from genome assembly GCF_014656095.1 of Streptomyces longispororuber. Taxonomy (GTDB): domain Bacteria; phylum Actinomycetota; class Actinomycetes; order Streptomycetales; family Streptomycetaceae; genus Streptomyces; species Streptomyces longispororuber. Next base: position 39,789 of record NZ_BNBT01000057.1, on the reverse strand, counting down.
GCCGTCGCGCCGGCCCTCCTGTCCGGGCCCGTCCTGCCCCGAGCCGCGGAAGAACGCCGGGTCCTGGCGCACCTCGTCGGGCAGGTCCGTGACCTCCGGCAGACCCAGCTCCTCGCCCTGGTACAGGTACGCGGAGCCGGGCAGCGCCAGCATCAGGAGCGTCGCCGCGCGGGCCCGGCGCAGCCCGCGCGCCGGGTCGCCGTCGGCGAAGCGGGTGGCGTGCCGCACCACGTCGTGGTTGGACAGGACCCAGGTCGCCGGGGCGCCGACGGCGTTCATGGCCGCCAGCGAGCGGTCGATGACGGCCCGCAGCGCGACGGCGTCCCAGCCGGTCGTCAGATAGGTGAAGTTGAAGGCCTGGTGCAGCTCGTCCGGGCGCAGGTACAGCGCGCTGCGCTCCACCGTCGGCGTCCACGCCTCGGCGACGGCGATGCGCTCGCCGTCGTAGGCGTCCAGGACGGCGCGCCAGTCGCGGTAGACCTCGTGCACGCCGTCCTGGTCGAAGTACGGAGTGGGGCGGACGCCGAGCAGCTTGACCTGCTCGCCGACGCCGACGTCCGGCAGGCCCGGCGCCTTGACCAGGCCGTGCGCCACGTCGACGCGGAAGCCGTCGACGCCGAGGTCGAGCCAGAACCGCAGGACGGAGCGGAACTCCTCGTGCACGGCGGGGTGGTCCCAGTTGAAGTCGGGCTGCTCGGGCGCGAAGAGGTGGAGGTACCACTCCCCGTCGGCCGTGCGCGTCCACGCCGGGCCGCCGAACACCGACTCCCAGTCGTTGGGCGGCAGTTCGCCGCGCGGACCCTTGCCGGGGCGGAAGTGGAACCGTTCCCGCAGCGGCGAGCCCGGTCCCTCCGCGAGGGCCCGGCGGAACCACGCGTGCCGGTCCGAGCAGTGGTTCGGCACGATGTCGACGATCACGCGCAGGCCGAGCCCGTGCGCGGTGCGCACCAGGTCGTCGGCGTCGGCGAGGGTGCCGAACACCGGGTCCACCGCGCGGTAGTCCGCGACGTCGTACCCGGCGTCGGCCTGCGGCGAGGCGTAGAACGGCGAGAGCCACACGGCGTCGACGCCGAGGCGTCTCAGATGGGGCAGGCGGGCGATGACGCCGCGCAGGTCGCCCATGCCGTCGCCGTTCGCGTCGGCGAAGCTGCGCGGATACACCTGGTAGATGACGGCGTCGCGCCACCAGCCGGTGCGCGCGGCGGCGTCGTGGTGCTCGGTCTCGTCGGCCGTGACGTCGGTGAGGTGCTGGGTCATGGAGTCCCTTGCCGGTACGGGTCGGCTGCGGTGCTCCCGGCGTCGTGCCCAGGGAGCCGGACACCCTGGAGAACGCCCGGCGGGAGGCGGAGGTCACGAGCGGGCCGGTGCGGCGGCGCACGGGGCGGGCGGACACGGAGCGTCTGCGCGGCGGACGGTACGGGAGCGCCGGATCCGACCCGTAGTGCCGGAACGCACCGGGAGACACGGGAAGACACCGAAAGGCACGGGAAGACACGGGAAGACACCGGGGAGGGGCGTGCGAAGGGCGGATTCTACCGAGAACCCGACCCGCGGCGGGCAGGGTTGCGCGAACGCCACCGGTGGGGGCGTACGGTTGCCGTGCGCTCCCCTCGACGGTGCCGGAACGCTAGCGTGGAGAGACGATCCGAGGGTGGGCCGGGTGGCCTGCTGCCGTCTGCCGCTCCTGGGGGATGTCCGCGTGGGCGTCATTCACACCGTCGAGGACCACGAGGAGGCCTGGGTGCGCACCACCACGGTCCTGGTGGTCGACGACGCGCCGGCCAGCCGGTACGCGCTGAGCGCCGTTCTCCGCCGCGTCGGCCACCACGTCATCCTCGCCGGCAGCGCGAGCGAGGCCCTGATCGCCCTCGACGTGGGCCTGCGCGCGGGGGAACTGCCGGACGTGGCGCTCATCGACGTCGGCCTGCCCGACATGAACGGCTTCGACCTGTGCCGCCGGATGAAGGACTCCCCGTCGACCGCGGCCGTGCCCGTCGTCCACTTCTCCGCCGTCGCCCACGGCTCGGTGCACCGCTGCCGCGGCCTCGACGCGGGCGGCGAGGCGTACTTGAGCGTGCCCGCCGAGCCGGAGGAGATCCAGGCGGTGGTGCGCGCCGCCGCCCGCGTCGCCCGCCGCCGCACCGCCGACCGGACCCGCGCCGGCCGGCTCACGCTCCTGGCCGAGGCCGTCCTCGACGTCCAGTCCGCGGGCTGCCCGCGCGAGCTGGCCGACACCGCGGCGGCACAGGCCGCCCGGGTCAGCGGGGCGCCCGCCGCGGCCTTCGTCCTCGGCGACGAGGGCGAGATGCACCGCGGCCTCTCCCGCCGCCGGGCCACCGCCGCCCTGCCGGACCAGGGCGCGCACGACGCCGTGGCCCGGCTGATGCGCAGCCTGATGTCGGGCAGGACCGGCGCCCACAGCACGGTGATCCCCGCCCCGGTGTGGCCCGAGGGCTTCTTCGGCCCGGGCACCCCGGGGCCGGGCCGCGACATCCCGGAGCAGGACCGCCGCCTGCCCGGGCCGGGCCGCGACGGCCTCGGCCCGGGCAACGGCTCCCGTACCGACGGCCACGACGCCGCCGAGGGCGCCCGGCGGGTGTGGGCCGTGCCCGAGCAGTCCCTGCGCGCGCCGTCCGGCGAGACGCTGCTCACGGCCTCGGGCGACGCGCTGCTCACACCCCCGCGCGAGGCCCTGCGCACACCCCCGGACACGTTGTCCGCCGGGCTGCGGCTCGCGCTGCCCGACGGCGCGCTGCTCGCCCTCGCCCGCACCCGCGACGACCACGCCCCGGTCTGCCTGGCGACCCCGGCCTACGCGCGCGAGCACGCCGACGACCTGGTGCGCCTGGCCCACGCGACCGCGCGCGTGGCCGAGCAACTGCTGATGTACGAGAAGGAGCGCCACGTCGCCCTCACGCTCCAGCGCAGCTTCCTGCCGAGCCGGCTGCCGCACCTGCCCGGCACGGAGGTCGTCGTGCGCTACGAACCCGCCTCCCGGCAGGCGGAGATCGGCGGCGACTTCTACGCGGCGCTGCCCACGCCCGCGGGCGCCCTCGTCGGCATCGGCGACGTCGCCGGGCACTCGCTCGACGCGGCCACGGTGATGGTGGAGCTGCGCCACGCGCTGCGCGCCTACTGCCTGGAGGACCCGGACCCCGGCGTGCTCACCGAGCGCCTCGACAGCATGCTCCAGCGCTACCACCCGGAGACCACGGCCACGATGTGCCTGACGCTCATCGACGCGGACTCGGGCCGCGCCCGGGTCGCCAACGCCGGTCACATCCCGCCGCTGCTCGTCCGCGACGGCGGCACGGCCGCGTACGTGGAGGCCGGCGGCCCGCTGCTCGGCCTCGGCCTGAAGCGGCCGGCGCCGGTGGAGGTCCCGCTCACGCCCGCGGACCGGCTTTTGATGGTCACCGACGGCCTGATCGAGACGCGCGGCACCGACCTCGCCGTGTCGATGGAGCACCTGCGCCTCGCCGCCGCCGAGGCGCCGCCCGGGGTGACGGACCTGTGCGACACGCTCTTCGCCTGCTTCGGCCGGGAGCGCGAGGACGACATCGCCCTGGTCGCCCTGCGCCTCACCGGCACGGGCCCGGACAGGCTCTGAGGCGGGCCGTGCGGAAGCCGGGCCCCTACGACGGCAGCGTCGCGGCCGGCGCGAGCGCGGCGAGCCGCGTCAGCAGGTCCGCGAACGGGCCGTCGGCCGGTTCGTTCGCCAGCAGGCCGGCGAGCAGGTCGGCCATCTCCGGGTCGTAGGCGGCGCTGACCGCGGCCAACGCCGCGAAGTCGTGCACGAGTTGGAGTTCAAGCTCGGCGCGCGGGACGCGGCGGCCGTCCAGCCAGATCAGCGCCGTGGACTCGGCGAGCGAGATCCACGAGCGGACCACCAGCTCCAGGCGCGGGGACGGGGCGCTGATGCCCAGGTGCGCGATGATCTGCTCGTACGCCGCCTGCCGCACCGAGTCGATGAGGGCGTTGGTCGTCGAGGAGCCGACGGCGGGCCCGCCGCGCATCAGCGCGGAGAAGCCGGGCCCGTGCTCGTCGACGAAGCCGAAGAACCGGCCCGTCACCCGCAGCAGGCGCGCCCCGAGCGGCCCCTCGTGCGGCTCCACGAACCGCTCGGCCAGCTCGTCGGCGGCCCGCCGCAGCGCCGCCTCGTACAGGCTGAGCTTGCCGGGGAAGTAGTGGTACACGAGCGGGCGCGAAATGCCGGCGGCCGTGGCTATCTCGTCGATGGAGACGTCCTCCGGCGAGCGGTGGCTGAACAGTTCGAGCGCGACCCCGATCAACTGCTGCCGCCGCTCCTCGACACCCATCCTGCGCCGCGTCCCGGTAGTCATGCGAACACAATACCGATCCGTTCCGGCCGTGAACGGACGCCCCGAACCGCCCGTTCACGCCCGCCCCGGTCACCGTCACAGGTCGAGGACGATCCGCTCCCCGCGCGCCCGCGACACGCACATCAGCATCGTGCCGCCGCGCTCCGCGTCGGTGAGCAGGTCGTCCCGGTGCTCGATCTCCCCCTCCAGGACGCGCTGTTGGCACGTGCCGCAGAAACCCTGCTCGCAGGAGTACGCCGTGCCCGGCAGCGCCGCGCGGACGGCGGCGAGCACCGTGGTGTCCGGGCCGACGGCCACCGTGCGTCCGCTACGCCGCAGTTCGACCTCGAAGGCGTGCCCGCCACCGGACGCGGCCCGGGGCGCGAACCGCTCCAGGTGCAGGGTGCAGGCGCCGGGCAGCGCCTCCGCGACGGCGTCCATGAGGCCCTCGGGCCCGCACACGTACACGGCCGTGCTCTCGCCCGCGGCGCCGGAGAGGAACCCGGCGACGTCCGGCCGTCCGGCCTCGTCCCCGGCGACCACGGCGACCCGCTCCGCGCCGAGCTCCTCCAGCTCGTCCAGGAACGGCATGGAGGCCCGGTCGCGCCCGCAGTACAGCAGCCGCCACGTGCCGCCGCGGGCCTCGACGGCCCGGACCATGGGCAGGATCGGGGTGATGCCGATGCCGCCCGCGACGAACACGTACGCCGGGGCGCCTGCGGTCAGCGGGAAGCGGTTGCGCGGCCCGCGGACCTCGACCTCGTGGCCCGGGCGCAGCACGTCGTGCACCTCGCGCGACCCGCCCCTGCCGCCCGCGTCGGCGCCGATGCGGCGGATGGCGACGGTGTACGAGGACGTGTCCGCGGGGTCGCCGCACAGGGAGTACTGCCGGACGAGCCCCGACGGCAGCACGAGGTCCAGGTGGGCGCCCGGCTCCCAGGCGGGCAGGTCCGGGCCCTCCAGGCGCAGTCGCACGACGCCCTCGGCGATCCGCTCGTGCCGGGCGACGCGCAGCCGCAGCGTCCGGCTGCGCGGCCGCCCCGAGACGGGTTCGTCCAGGGTGGGCAGCGGCCACAGCGTGGACGCCGCGACCCGGCGGCGGAGGGCGCGCCGGCTGCGCCCGGCGAGCAGGGCGGCCCCGGTGACCAGCAGGGCGGCCCGGGCGGTGTCCGACGGGAGGGCGCGCGGCGGGGCCATGGTCACACGGCTCCGTTCGCGCGGGCCTCGGCGGCGGTGGCGGCGGGGGACGAGGCGAGGTACGCGACGGCCTGCGCGGTGCTGCCCTCCCGCGAGGGGTGGTACGAGGGGCTCAGGTACCGGGGGATGGAACGGAGCATGGCCCCGGTGGTGGGCAGCGTGCCGGCGCGCCCGCTGCGGCGGAAGTCCCCGAAGGTGGCCCTGCGGGCCGTGCCGGTGAGCGTCGGGTCGTGTTCCAGGAAGAAGCGGGTGCCGCGCTGCCACAGGAACACCAGGGCGGTGAAGGCGGTGGCCCAGGTGCGGACGCGGCGCGGATAGCCGCCGTCCAGGTGCAGGAACAGGTCGAAGGCGACCGAGCGGTGCTCGACCTCCTCCGCGCCGTGCCAGCGCAGCAGGTCCAGCATGGTCGGGTCGGCGCCCCGCCGGTCCAGCTCCTGGGCGTTGAGCACCCAGTCGCCGAGGAAGGCCGTGTAGTGCTCGATCGCGGCGATGAGGGCGACGCGCTCAAGCAGCCACCACCGGCGCGCCCGCCCCGGCGGCAGCGTCCGGTCGCCGAGCAGCTTCTCGAAGAGCCAGTCGACCTGGGCGGTGTACGGGGTGGGGTCGAGGCCCTGCTCCCGCAGGTGCGGCAGGACCGCGTCGTGGGCCTGGGAGTGCATGGCCTCCTGGCCGATGAACCCGATGACGTCCGCGCGCAGCCGCTCGTCGCGGACCAGGGGCAGGGCCTGCTTGTACACGTGCACGAACCACCGCTCACCGGCGGGCAGGAGCAGGTGCAGGACGTTGATCGTGTGCGTGGTGAAGGGGTCGCCCGGCAGCCAGTGGAGGGGCGTGTCCGCCCAGGAGAAGGAGACGTCGCGGGCCTTGAGCGGTATGTGCTCGGAGGCGACGGGCCGGGGGAACCGGGCCTGCTTATGAGACATGGCGTCAATGTACGGCCGGGTAACCGCCGGGTACACCCCTCGGAACCCGCTTTTCCGCGCCCGCCCGCCCCCGGGGAGGGGCGGCCGGACGCGGTCCCGTGCGCGGCGGCCGAGCCGCTCAGTGCAGGGAGGTGAGCTGCGTGCCGTCGGCGAGCCTGCCGGTGAGGTGGAGGCGTTCGCCGCGCTCCGCGGGGAGCACGGCGGCGCTGCCGGGGACGGGGTCGCGGCCCGAGACCCGTACCGACGTCACGTCCTCGCTGCCCGCGGCCAGCACGTACCAGGCGCCGGTCCTGGCCTTCCACAGCACGCCCGCGAGCACCCGGGGCTCCCGCTCGCCGCAGGCGGGCACCCCCTCCGCCTTCGCGGCGACCGCGCCGGCCGCCGCGCCGGGGGTGACCACCTGGGCGAGCACCCGGCTCCCGGCGCCGCGCCAGGTCTCCGCCCGCGTGCACACCCAGCGCGCCTGCCCGCTGCCGTCGGGCAGGGGCTGGGCGGCGTACGGCCAGGCGTGCACGGCCCGTACGCCGTGCGAGCGCGCGGCGGCGAGCGAGCACGCGGTGCGCGTCCAGTCGGCGGCGGTGGCCGCGCGGGGCGCGTGCGGCCGGCCCGCGGTCAGCCGCGCGGGGACCAGCTCGCCGAGGTCGGTGGCGAGCCGTGTGGTGCCGTCCCGGTCGCGGAGCTGGAGCGCGTTCCAGGTACGGCAGTCGCGGGCCAGGGCGGGGCTCGCGAACGGCGCGGTGACGCCGTCGGCGCCGCGCTCCAGGCCGGTGGCCGCGGCGGACGGCGCCAGCAGGTCGCGGACGGCCGCCGCCCGCACCCAGGGCGCCGTCAGGTAGCGGACGTTGCCGTCGGAGCGGCCGAGGACGACGGCCCCGGCGTCGGCCGCGGTGGCGCCGTCGGTCCGGGCGAGGTCGAGCGCGGCGCCGCCGGTGCCCTCCTTCGGCTCGGCGTACCGCACGGCGCGCAGGCCGTCGTGGAGCAGCACCACCCGGGCCGCGTCCACCTCTCCGGCGAACAGGAGCTGCGCGGGGCCGGGCGGCGCCCCCGCGGGCGTGCCGGGCGTCGCCGAGACCCGCACGGACGGTCCTGGCCGTGCCCACACCGCGAGCGCGCGCCGCAACAGGGCGGTGTCGCCGGTGAGTTCGCCGCGCGCGGGCCAGGCGGTGAAGTCGGTGCGCGGGGACCGCTTCCAGGCGGTGGGCGCGACCCTCGTCAGCCTGGCGGGGTCGAGGGCGGCCTCGGCCGCGGGGTTCTTCGCGTACGGGGGCGCGGCGGCACCGTCCGGGCCCCAGCCGTCGCCGGGCATGGCGAGCAGCGCGCCGCACACCAGGGTGGCGACGGCGGCGACGGCCGCGGCCCGCAGGTGCTGCCTGCGCCGCACCAGGTCGGTGGGCCTGGCCTGGAGGGAGCACGGGTCGAACTCGGGTGACTCCAGGAGCGCGTACCGGGCCCCGACGCCGTCGGCCTCGGTCAGCGCGGCGTCCGGGTCCGCGGCCCCGGCGGCCGCGAGGACGCGGCGCACCTCGTCGTCCGGGAGGTGTTCGAGGCCGCGCAGGACGTACGCGGCCCGGGCGGGCCCGGTCAGCGCGGCGAGCCGCTGGTCCAGGGCGAGTTCGTCGGCTCCGCCCGAGCGCGGGAACAGCCTGAGGCCCCACACCTGGGGCAGCGCCGGCGGGAGCTGGGCTCGCTTGGGCCAGGCCCGGCGGCGCAGCGGCAGCCCGGCCTCCAGCGCGGCGCGCAGCACCTGGCCGCGCAGGTACGTGTAGCCGGGGCTCCCGGGCCTGCCCTGGGCCGTGCCGCGCTGGTCCGGTACGACCGCCGCCCGGGCGCGGCCGCGGGGCAGGGCCCGCTGCGCGAGGGCGTGCGCGGTCAGGACCCGGCGGCTGCGGCCGAGGCCGGGCGGCAGGACCAGGTAGGCGAGGCGGACCAGGCGCGGGTAGTGCTCGACGAGGGCGGCCTCGGCCTGCTCGACGTCGACGACGGCCGCGGCGGGGCCGGCCGGGCGCCCGGTCCGGTCGGCGCCCGGGGCGTCGCGCGGGGTCGGTGCGGAGGGCGGGGGTGGCGAGGTGGACTGGGATGACGGCACGTTCGGCAAAACGAGCGAATGCGCCGACGGTCACCCGGCGGGGCCCGGTGCCCTCGCAGGGGTGCCCCTCTTCCGGGACCAGGGGCTGCCGCCCCTGGGCGCCGCTCCATCGGCGCTTCGCGCCTTGTCCACAAACGCCGGACGGGCTGGATCCGTCCGTCCTCGTCGTCATCCGTCCGCTCTGAGGCGGCGGGCGTAGGCGGCCATCGAGCGCTGGTAGCGGGGCAGGTGCCGGGCGAGGGCGCCGACGGCGAGGCCGACGCCCTCGCGGGCGCGGCCGACGTCCGCCAGGCACAGGGCGAGGGTCGCCCGGACGGCGTCGTCCAACTCGTCGCTCGGTGCGTCCAGTTCGGGGGTGAGCAGGGCGATGCCCTCGTCGACGTGGCCGGTGTTGCGCAGGGAGCTGGCGAGCTGGATGACGGTACGGCGGCGCCGGTAGCCGCTGATGCCGCGCTCCAGGGCCTCCCGGTAGAGGGGGACGGCCTTGTCGGAGTGGCCGGTGGAGTCGTAGGCGCAGGCGCGTTCGAAGGGGGCGAGGGGGCTGTCGGGCGGGAGTTCGTCGGTCAGCTCGGCTATGCGGGCCCTGAACTCCTCGGCGCGGGCCTCGCCGTAGGCGTCGAATTCGGCCCAGGCGGTGGCGATGCGGTGTTCCCAGTCTTCGTTCATGGGGGCACTGTGGCACGGGGGGCCGCGCGGGGGCGCCCCAGGCCCGCCCCTTTCCCGAAACCAGCGGGCTTCGCCTCCTGGACCCCCGTTTTCCGGCGCTCCGCGCCTCGTCCTCAAGCGCCGGACGGGCTGGATCGTCCCCGTCTCGCCGTGGTCGTCCGCCCGCCCCGTACAGGGCGGGCGGGTAAGGGGGGCGCCTCAGGTGATGCGCCAGGCGCTGAACTCCGCTGTGCCGCGGGCCTCCGTGCCGCCGTTGGTGGCCGTCATGAACATCCCTGCGTCCTGGGTCGCGGTCACACCGGGGACGGGCACGGTGGCGACCGTGCGCCAGGTCGTCCCGTCGTCCGTGGACAGCTCGCCCGTGAAGGACGTGCCCGCCCGGGTGAGCCGCAGCAGCACCGGTGCCTTCACCCCGGTGAGGCGCCGGTAGGTGTCCAGGGTGCCGTCGCCGGTGGTGTCGTAGGAGAGGACCACCCCGTTCGCGGGGGTCACGGCCAGGTTGAGGAAGCCGGGGGAGCCGGGCGTGGACAGGGAGTTGCGGACGATGAGGCCCGCGCGGGCCCAGGGTCCCGTGGCCGCCTGGGAGTCGACGCGCACCGTGACGGAGACGCCGTCGCGCAGGGCCCCGAGCCGGTAGAGGGTGCCGAACTCGGCCGTGGCCCGCCACAGGTCCGCGCCGCCGCCGTGGATCGCGTACCGCCCGTCCAGCTCACCGAAGACGGCGTCGTTGGTGGTGTACGTGCGCCAGCCGGGGCCGATCGGCCCCGCCACGAAGAGGGTGCCCTCGTGCACGGCCCGGACGCGCTTCTCGCCCAGGGGGCCGTACCGCGCGGTGAGGGTGTAGGGCAGCGGGCGCAGGGGCCGGTCGAGCGGGGTGTCGGGGGCGGTGACGCGCCAGGCGACCGTGCCGGTGCCGCCCGGGGCCACGCCGGGCAGGGACGTCGGTCCTTCGGGCACGGCGTCGACGCCGGTCAGCGCGAAGTCGACGCGGCCGGTGGCGCGCAGCCCGTTGACGTTGCGGAAGCGGGCTTCGACGCGGGCGCTGCCGCCGGGCGGGAACGCGGGCGGCTCGGCGGTGACGTCCAGGGAGCCCTGGTAGGGCGCGCGGGCGAGGACGTCGCGGACGCGGTCGGCGGTGCGGTACGCGTCCGTGACCGGCCGCAGCGGATAGTCCTTGCGCTCGCGCGTCCACGGCTCCTCGAACGTGCCGAACCAGTCCACCGCCCGGGGCGGGCGCCCGGCCGCGAGCGCGTCGGCGAGCTCGTCCAGCCAGCGCTGCCAGCGGGGGGTGTAGAAGTCGCGCAGCAGGCCGTTCCACTCGCGGTTGCCGTAGTCGTGCAGCTTGCCGCCCTCCGAGGTGGGGCGGTCGCCCCACACCGTGATGAGGACCTTCGCGGTGCGCTCGAACTCGGCGCGCTCGGTGTCGTTCGTCGCGAGCCGCCGCGCGTCCTCGATCCAGGGGCCGAGCAGGAACGCCTCGTGGGCGCCCGTGACGTCGTCGGCGAGCCGCATCAGCCGCAGCCACAGCGTCGACAGGGCCCGGAAGGTGTCCTGGTCCTTGCGCTCGTACGCCGACCTGAGCTGGGGCAGGAGCTGGCGGCTGCGGTGGGCGAGGGCCTGGCGGGCCACGTCCACGAGGTCGTACCGGTACGCGGCGCTGCGGCGCAGCCCGGGCGCCACGCCGAGCAGCCCGGCGAGCGCGGCGTCGAAGCGGGCGGGGTCGTAGGTGAGGGCGCGCGGCGCGTACTCGGCGGCGCGGTTCGCGGACAGGTCGGGCCGGGCGGCGAACAGCGAGTCGTGCGGGTCGCTGCGCTCCAGCGCCGTGTGCCGGTACGCCGTGTCGCGCAGGGCGCGCCACGCGGCGCGGGCGGCCCGGTCGCGCCCGCCGTAGCGGAGGTCGGCGTAGGCGGGGAACCACGCCGCCCGGTCCAGGTCGTCGCGCCAGGCCAGTTCGGAGAACAGCTCGAAGGCGGCGGGGTCGCGGTCGGTGGCCTCCGGCAGGTACGCGGTGCCGGCGAGCGCGCTGCCGGGCTTGTCGCGCCAGGCGAAGAACTTCTCCTGCCACAGGTGCGTACGGGCGCCGATGGTGGTGCGCCCGCCGAAGTTGGGGATCGTGCCGAAGCAGTACGGCGTGGAGCCCCAGTCCTTCTCGCGGTCGGTGACGCTCGTGTACCGGTCGGAGACGCCGTCGACGATCAGCATCTTCGTCTTGTCGACGGCGTCGAGCAGCTCGGGCAGCGGGTTCTCCTGCCAGCCGAGGATCACCCAGATCCCGTCGGGGTGCGCGGCGCGCAGGGCCCGCTCCACACCGCGCGCGGCGTCCGGCACCGGCACGTCGCCCGCGGTGCCGCCCTCGTGCAGCAGGTCCATCTTGAAGTGCCCGGCCGCGCCGAACACCTCCCGCTGGTGGCGGTAGAAGGACGCGGCGACCCGGGCGAAGGCGTCCGTGCGCGGGTCGAGCCAGTCGGGGCGCTCGAAGCCGTGCCAGGTGCCCTGGGGTATGACCCGCGCGTCCCCGCCGTTGCGCTCGACGAAGCCGTCCGGGACGTGCCCGTAGTAGCCGGGCAGCACCGGCGCCATGCCCAGCTCGCGCAGCCGGTCCACGATCCGCCGCCCCAGCGCGGCGCGCCGGGCGATGAGCTCGGGCGAGAGCGGGCCGCCGTAGCCGGACAGGTTCTGCAGCAGCCACCACGGCTGGTGCGAGGGCGCGGGCAGCCAGGAGCGGGACTCGGCGTCGGTGTAGCGGAAGTCCTTCAGGAGGCGGTGGTAGACGTCCTCCATGCCCGCGATGACGAACACCTCGTTGCAGCCGTGCAGCGCCAGGATGTCGATCATGCGCTCCCAGTACGGCCAGTCCGCGTACGGCGCGGTGTAGCCGTCGTTGGTGTCGTTGAGCGCGAACCGGTGGGGGAGCGCGGTGGAGCGCGTCAGCGGGCGCGCGGGCGCGGGCAGCCGCCGGGGCAGGTCGAGCTGGTCGCCGTTCCAGGTGATGAGCGCGTCGCAGACGTACTTCAGGTACCAGTGCACACCCGTGAGCAGTACGGCCGGAGTGGTCCCGGTCACCTCGACGCGCCCCGGGGAGCCCGACACGCGGAAGCGGTCCCGGCCCTGGGTGGCCGGGACGAGTCTGAGCCGGAACTGGTCCGCGTGGTGCGGAAGTCGCCGATTGAGCACGGCGCGCGCCGCGTCCGTATCGAAGGCGGGGCCCCGTACGGGGTCGTCGGCCGCGCGGGCCGGGAGGGCGGGGCCGTAGGCGGCGCCCAGGCCGGTGAGGCCGAGGGCGCCGGCGGTGCCGAGTACCGAGCGTCGCGTTGGTCCGTCCATGTGTACCCCCTGCGTCACGTCGATGGCTGCGGCGCACGGTATCCGCGCGGTCAGCGGGGGCGGAACGGTACGAACGGACACGGCGCGTTCACATCGCCTGGCGGGACGGGAGTGACGGATGAGGAGCATGGTGTGGGCGGCGGGGGCGGTTTCGGCCACCGCGATCGGCCTGGTGATCGCCGCGGGTCTCGCGGCCGACGGCGACGCCCCCGGTGAGCGGGTCCCGCCGACGGCGACCGGCACCCTGGAGGAGCTGGCGGCGAAGGCCGAGTGCGCGCCCGCCGTGCAGACGGACGCGGAGGAGCTGCGGCAGGCCGACTGCCGCACCGGCGACGGCCGCTTCGTCCTCGCCACCTTCGCCACCGACCGCGGCGAACGCGACTGGCTCAACCAGGCCAAGGACTACGGCGGCACGTACCTGGTGGGCCGCAAATGGGTGGCGGTGGGCACCCCCCAGGTCCTCACAGCCCTCCGCACCCACCTGGGCGGAACCCTGGAACGCACCGAGCATCACCAGGGCTGACGCGTGAGCGCCCCGAAGGGGCGCGGGGAACTGCGCGACCAGCCACACACGGCCCGCAGGAGAACCCGCGCCCCGGCGGAGCGCAACCGCGGAGCACAGCCGCGGGGCGCGGCCGCGAAGCTAACTGCACCGGCGGTTCTCATTGATGCACTGCGCCACCCGCCGCATCAACCGCTCGTCGAAGACGTTGATGAAGTCACCGTGGTCGGTGACCGGCTTGTGCAGTTGCTCCGGGAAGGAGTCGACGGCGAACCCGGGCCCCGGCGGCACGTCGTACACCACGCGCTGCACGAGCTGCGGAATGGCGCGGAAACCACGGGGGCAGCGCCCGCTGCGCGGGTCGGCGAAGGCCACGTGCGTACGGTGGTTGGCGCTGTCCGTGTTGCGCCCGTCCCAGCAGCTCTGGAAGGCGAACGTGCGCACCACCTCACTGCCCTCGGGACAGATCGGGTACTTGTCCTTGAGCTGCCGGTTCTCGAACCCGGTGCAGCTCCACGAGGCGTTGGCGTTCGCGTCGCCGTTGGTGAACGCCTTGGCGTCACCGGTGATGACGCGCAGGAACCGCGGCATCGCGGTCACCTTGCCGACCGGACTGCCGACGAACTCCAGCGTCACCTGCTCCGGCGTCTGGATCTCGCCCACGTTCTTGTCCCGGCCGCCGCCGTCCGCGTCGGCGTCGTCCTCGTCGGTGCCGTTCTGGAGCCGCAGCACCGGCCAGTAGTACGTCGACTTGTCGCCCTGGTTGCGGCAGCTCGTCCGGCCGCCGGCGAGTTCCCGGTCGCTGGAGAACGCGTCGGTCTCCTGGTTGCCGACGTAGTCGTGCATGTGGTGGGCGCCGTTGCTCACGCCGGGCGCGACGATGACGTTGTCGGGGTTGAACTTGCCGTTCCGGTTGGTGCCGCAGCGCGTGGTGAAGGTGCCGCGTGACGCGCCGCGCTGCTTGCGGGGCTTCTGGACGTTGGGCCGTACGGAGGTGATGTCGACGAAGTCCCCGGCCTCGGGCCCGTTCCCCGCCTGCCCCTGACCGGGGCCCTGGTCCTGGCCCTGCCCCTGGTCGGGTCCCTGGTCCTGATCCTGGTCCTGCTCCTGACCGGGTTCCTGGTCCTGCCCGCCGCCCGGCGGACCGTCGTCGTCGGCGCGCAGCGTGCACGGCGCCATGCCGTCGAGCCTGTCGAGCTTGTCGAGGCCCTCCCGTGCGGGCTCGGGGCCGCCGCGTTCGATCGCGGCCTGGATGGTGTCGATGGCCGGTCGCCGCCGCTCCTCCAGCGGCCCGAGGACGGCGGTGCGCTCCCCGGCGGTGTCGGCCTCGGCGAACCGCGCGTAGGCCTGGGTGATCTGCGTGTCCAGGGCGGCGAGTTCGCGGTCCACCTCGGCCCGGGCGTCCGCCGGGACGTCGGGCAGCTCGTTGCCCACGTCGGGGCAGCGGATCGTGGTGGCCTCCGCCCCGGCCGCCTGGGCCTGGCTCCGGCCCCGGACGTCCGACGGCGGGCTCTCCTCGGCGTTCGCGTAGACATTCACCGCGACGAGTCCGCCGCCGCCCAGGATGAGCGCCGCCGACGCGGTGATCGCCCGGCCGGCCAGCTTCGATCGTTTTCGTGACGTGCGTCGTGTGGTGCGTCCCATGGGACTACGTACGCGCCACGCACCCACGGCGTTCAAAGCGACGGGAAGTTCCCGGGGGGAAATCCCGTACGGACGACGGCGGTTGCTCAGCGCCCTTGGTCGAGGAAGGCGAGGACCGCGAGGACACGGCGGTTGTCGTCGTCCGAGACCGGCAGGCCGAGCTTCGCGAAGATGTTGGACGTGTGCTTGGCGATGGCCCGCTCGGTCACCACGAGCTGCGCGGCGATCGCGGCGTTGGAGCGGCCCTGCGCCATCAGCTCCAGGACCTCGCGCTCGCGCGGGGTCAGCGCGCCCAGCGGCTCGTTGCCGGAGCGCCGCGTGAGGAGCTGCTGGATGACCGTGGGGTCCATGGCGGTGCCGCCCGCGGCGACCCGGCGTACCGCGTCGACGAACTGCTCCGCGTCGAAGACCCGGTCCTTCAGGAGGTAGCCGACCCCGCCGTTGCCGTCGGCGAGGAGCTCGCGCGCGTACAACTGCTCGACGTGCTGGGACAGGACGAGCACCGGCAGCCCCGGCCGGGCCCGGCGCGCGGCGAGGGCGCACTGCAGGCCCTCGTCGGTGTGCGACGGCGGCAGCCGGACGTCGACGACGGCGACGTCCGGCTCCAGCTCCGCGAGGGCCTTGGACAGCTCGGGCCCGGACTCGACGGCAGCCGCGATCTCGAAGTCGAACGCCTCCAGCATCCGCACCAGGCCGTCGCGCAGCAGGAAGAGATCTTCGGCTAGGACAACTCGCAAGGGATCTCCATGGTCACCATGGTCGGGCCGCCAACGGGACTGCTGACGGCCAGTACGCCGTCGAATGTACCGAGCCGCCGTTCGACGCCGCTCAGCCCCGTGCCGGCGCCGATCACGGCACCGCCCTTGCCGTCGTCCGTGACCGCGATCCGCAGCATGCCGTCCGCGTGGTGCACGTCCACCCAGACCCGGTCGGCCTGCGCGTACTTCACCGCGTTCGTCAGGACCTCGCTCACCGCGAAGTACGCCGCCGACTCCACCGACGCGTCCGCCCGGCCCGGCAGCTCCACGTCCACGTCCGTCGCCACCGGCAGCCGCAGCGCGAGCGCCCGCACCGCGTCGCCGAGGCCGCGCTCGGCGAGGACCGGCGGGTGGATGCCGCGGACCAGGTCGCGCAGTTCGGTCAGGGCCTCGCCGGAGTTCTGCCGGGCCTTGGCGATCATCTCCTTGGCCTTGGCGGGGTCCTTCTCCACGATCGCCTCGATGGTGCCGAGGTCCATGCCCATGGCGACGAGGCGGGCCTGCGCGCCGTCGTGCAGATCGCGCTCGATGCGCCGCAGCTCGGCGGCGGAGCTGTCCACCGCGTCGTGCCGGGTCTCCTCCAGCCGGCCGACGCGCAGCGCCAGTTCCCGCTCCCGCATGGTGGCGGTGGGCGCGAGCAGCGTCCGCGACAGCAGGAAGTGGGCGCGCAGCAGCGGCCGGTTCACGTACAGGCTCACGCCGAACAGGGCCGTGCCGAGCGCGGCCGCGGCGAACGCGGTGCCCTGCGAGGTGACGTGGATGAACGCGTACCACTCGCCGCCGCCCGCCTGGTAGATCGGCTTCCACACGCCGCAGGCGAGCACCCAGCCGTAGAGCATGTACAGGACCAGGACGGGCGGGATCAGCGCGAGCACGGCGCCGAGGGTCATGTTCACCAGCAGCCACTGGAGGTCCCGCCAGGTCGCCGGGTCCTTCAGCATCCGCGTACAGCGCTCCACCTGCCCGGCCACGCCGGGCCGCGTGGGCTCCCGGCGGTAGGGCACCGCGATGCTCACGTCCGCCCACTCCCCGGCCTGCACCCGGTGCAGCGTCGCGAACCTGCGTACGGCCAGCAGGACCGCGGGCGTGGTGAACAGGCCGATCCCCAGCGGGATGAGCACCAGCGACACCACCGAGAACACGAACAGCGTGATGGACCCGACCAGCGAGGCGACCGCCAGATACAGGCCGCGCGCTCCCGCCAGCAGGCTCTCGCGCACCCTCGACGTCTTCATGCTGTCCCTCTCCTCGTCCGGCCGCCCCGGGCGTGCCCGGCGGCCGTGCCGCGTACGCGCTCCGGAGGTGTCCCCACGCGCCCTGCCGCGCCCGGTCCCGTGCCTCCCGCTCGTGCACGGACCGCCGGGCACGAGATCAGTTTCCCCGGTGGGGGCCGCTCCGGTCACTCGGCCCCGCCCCCGCACCGGAGGTGTACCTGACGCCACCTCCCGGCCTCGCCCTGTGCTTCCCCGGCAGGGGGCCTCGACGGCTGGGGACGCCCCGCGCCGGTTCCTAGCGTGAACCGCGTCGATCCGTACACGTCACGCAGAGCAATGGGGGCGAAGGCCATGGACGCCAAGAGGCGGAACCTCGCGGCACGACTAGGGGTGTGGAGCGCGCACCACCGCAGAAAAGCCATCCTGGGCTGGCTGTTGTTCGTGGTGCTCGCCACGGTCGTCGGTGGCGCGACGGGGGTCGTCACCGCCGACGAGAGCGAGATGGGCACCGGCGACTCGGCCCGGGCCGCGAAGATCCTCGACGACGCGGGCATCGACGACCCGGCGGGCGAACTCGTCCTGGTCAAGGCGCGTACGCCCGACGGCTGGCGCGCGGCGGCCGCCGACGTCGCCGCCGCCGTCGAGCGGACCGGCGAGACGACGAAGGTACGGGCGCCGCTGCGCTCCGCCGACGGCAGGGACGCGCTGCTCCGCTTCGAGATCAAGGGCCCGTCCGACAAGGCGGCCGACCGGGTCCAGCCGGTGCTCGACGCGGTCGACGACGTCCGCGACGGGCGGACGGGGCGGGGGGTGGCCATCCACCAGTTCGGCGACGCCAGCTCCGAGAAGCACCTGAACGACCTGCTCGCCGACGACCTGAAGAAGGCCGAGTTCACGG
Source organism: Streptomyces longispororuber (assembly GCF_014656095.1). Taxonomy (GTDB): domain Bacteria; phylum Actinomycetota; class Actinomycetes; order Streptomycetales; family Streptomycetaceae; genus Streptomyces; species Streptomyces longispororuber. The sequence goes on along the minus strand of NZ_BNBT01000057.1, from coordinate 22,255 downwards.
CCGTGCCGCTGGCCCTCGGCATCCTCCTCGTCGCCTTCGGCGCGGTCGTCGCCGCGCTGCTCCCCGTCGGGCTCGCGGTCACCGCGTGCGTCGCCGCCTTCGGGCTCCTCGGCCTGGTCAGCCACGCGGTGCACCTGTTCGAGACGACGTACTCGGTGATGTTCCTGATGGGGCTCGCCGTCGGCGTCGACTACTGCCTGTTCTACCTGCGGCGCGAGCGCGACGAGCGGGCCGCGGGCCACGACGCCGACACCGCCCTGCGGATCGCCGCCGCCACCAGCGGGCGCGCGGTCCTCGTCTCCGGCCTCACCGTGATGGTGGCCATGGCCGGACTGTTCCTGTCCGGGCTGCTCCTCTTCAAGGGCTTCGCCGTCGCCACCATCCTCGTGGTGTGCGTGGCCATGCTCGGCTCCGTGACCGTCCTGCCGGCGCTGCTCGCCTGGCTCGGCGACCGCGTCGACGCCGGACGCGTCCCCTTCCTCCACCGGCGCTCCCGCAAGGGCGCCCACGCGGGCGGCGCGTTCGCCGGGGCCCTCGTACGGCCGGTGCTGGCCAGGCCGCGGCTCTTCGCCGCCGCCTCGGCGGGGCTGCTGCTCCTGCTCGCCGCGCCCGCGCTCGGCATGAAGACCGAACAGCTCGGCCTGGAGAAGCAGTTCGGGTCCGACGCGCCGCTGTCCGTCGCGTATCGGGAGATCACCGACACGTTCCCGGGCGGCCCCGCCCCCGCCCGCGTCGTCGTCCGCGCCGACACCGCCGGCGGCCTCGACGCCGCCCCGGTCAGGGACGGGCTGCGCGCGCTCACCGCGAAGGCGGGCAAGGGCGCCGAGCTGACCTTCCACCGCGCCGAACGCGTCGCCGTCCTGGAGGTGCCGCTGCCGGGCACGGGCACGGACGCGGCGGCGAAGAAGGCGCTTGACGACCTCCGGTCGCAGGTACGGGAGTTCCGGAGCGAGGTGCGCGAGTCAGGAGCCGAGGCCGGCAGCGGCGGTGCTGACGCTGGTGCTGACGGTGTCGGTGCCCAGGGTGGCGCCGGGGTCGAGGCGTACGCCGGCGGGGACCTGGCCGAGTCGCGGGACTTCACCGACCAGCTCGGCGACGGCATCCTCCCGGTCTTCCTCTTCATCGCCGCCGTCACCTTCCTGCTGATGCTGGTCAGCTTCCGCTCGGTGGTGATCGCGGTGACGTCGATCGCCCTCAACCTGCTCTCCGTGGGCGCCGCGTACGGGGTCATGACCGCGGTCTTCCAGCACGGCTGGGGCGCCTCCCTGATCGGCTCGGAGAAGGTCGGCGCCATCGAGAACTGGATGCCGCTGTTCGTCCTCGTCGTCCTGTTCGGCCTGTCGATGGACTACCACGTGTTCGTGGTCTCGCGCATCCGCGAGGCCCGCGACCGGGGCCTCGACAACCTGTCCGCCATCCGCGAGGGCATCACCCGCACCGCCGGGGCGGTGACCGGGGCCGCGGTCATCATGGTCGCGGTGTTCGCGGTGTTCGGCATGCTGTCCATGCAGGACATGCAGCAGATGGGGGTGGGGCTCGGGGTGGCCGTCCTCCTCGACGCCACGGTGGTACGCATGGTGCTGCTGCCGTCGCTGATGGCGCTGCTGGGCGAGCGGAACTGGCGCTCACCGCGGTGGCTGCCCCGGGGGCCCCGGGGCCGGTCGTCCGTGAGCTCGGGGCGGGTGGGGGCGGGGGTGTAGGGAGGCTTTCCCCGGTGGGGGCTTGCCTGGGCGGGGGCTTTCCCCGGTGGGGGCTTCCCCACCCGCCCGTGCTGCTCCGGCTTTCGGGTGTTGAGCGGGGCGGGAGGCCCCACCCCAGGTGCCGCCCGGCCCCGCCCGGCCCCGCCCGGCCCCGCCCGGCCCGGCCCGGGCAACCCGGACGCCACCCCGCCAAGGCTCCGGAGCCAGTGGAAAGCTCCGGTGCCCGCCAAGGCTCACGCCCCTCCCAACGCCACCGCCTCCTTCTCCGGCGCCAGCCCCACCCCCGGCCGGTCCGGCCGCTGCGGTGCCACCCCGCCGAGGCTCCGGAGCCAGTCCCACGTGTCGGCCACGGTCGCCGTCAGGGGCCGGCACCGCAGGCCCGACCGCGCCGCGCTCGTGTCGTGCAGGGTGTCGTACAGCTCTCCCGGCGGCAGCCACACCGGCAGCTCCCGCCACGGCTCGATCCCCGCCCCCGTGACGGCCTCGGGCGCCGTCCACCGCAGCTCCGCGTCGGGCGCCCCCGCCACCTCCACGCACGCCTCCAGCAGGTCCCCCATCGTGGCGTGGCCCCGGGGGCAGACGAGGTTGTAGGGCCCGTGCCACCCCGCCGCCACCGCGTCCAGCGTCCACTCCGCGAGGTCCCGGACGTCCACGTACTGGATCCACGCGTCGCGCGGCCCGGGCGCGAGCACCGGCCCGCCCCGCGCGACGCGGTTCAGCCACCACGGCAGCCGCCCGACGTTCTCGTACGGACCGAGGACGAGCCCGGCCCGCACCAGGAGCGCCCGCTCCGCGCCGAAGGCCCGCTCCGCCGCCAGCTCGCCGCCCCGCTTGTCCTCCGCGTACGCCACCGCGTCCGCGTCCGGGTCGCCGTCGACGACGGGGAACGACTCGTCCGAGCCCGCCCGCCCCGGGTAGCGGTACACCGACTGGCTGGACACGTACGCGTACCGCCCCGCCCGCCCGGCGAGCAGCCGCGCCGCGTCCCGGACGGCCCGCGGCGCCCCGGACCAGGTGTCGACGACGGCGTCCCAGGGCCCGTCCGCGGCGGCCAGTGCCGCGAGGCCCTCGGCGGTCGTGCGGTCGCCGTGCACGGCCCGCGCCCCCGCGGGCGCCGGGTGCCGCCCCCGGTGGAAGACCGTCACGTCCCAGCCGCGCGCCAGGGCCGCCTCCGTGACGGCCCGCCCCACGAACTCCGTACCGCCGAGCATCAGAAGTCTCATGATCCGACTCTGCCCGACCGGCGCCCGCGCGGGAACCGCCTTCTGCCCCGGGGAGAACCGGGAACGGCCCGCTACGCCCCGGCCGGCGGCGCGTACTTGTAGCCCACGCGCCGCACCGTCTGGATCGTCGCGCGGTGCTCCGCCCCGAGCTTGCGCCGCAGCCGGGCGATGTGGACGTCCACGGTCCGGCCGTCGCCGACGTGGCCGTACCCCCACACCGTCGTCACGAGCTGGTCGCGCGTGTGCACCCGGTGCGGATGCGCCACGAGGTGCGCGAGCAGCTCGAACTCCAGGTAGGTCAGGTTCAGTTGGCGTCCTTCGACGTGCGCCGAGCGCCGCGCGGTGTCGATCCGTACGGGCCCGTCCCCGGCGTCCGCGCCGTCCTGCGCGCCGTCGGTCGCCACCGGCACGAGGTGCTCCTGGCCCGCGGGCACGAGCACCAGGTAGCCGATCATCGGCGGCTGGCCGGGCAGCGTGGGCAGGGTGTGCTGCGGCGCGGGCAGCAGCGTGGCGCCCGGCGGCAGATAGCCCGAGAGGTCGGTGAGGGCGGTGAGGTCGGCCGGTTCGCCGAGCCCGGAGGCCCGGGCCACCTCGTCGGGCGCCACGGCCCGCAGCCGCCCGCGCGCGGCGGGCGCGGCGGCCCGCCCCCGGGCGGGCGCGGAGGCGGCACCGGCGGCGCGGGCACCGTTCACGGCACGGGCACCACCGGCGGTGGTGACACCGGGGACGGCGGAGACGGAGGGTACGGCGTTGACGGCCTGGAAGGTACGGGAGTTCGCCATGAGTCAGCTCTTTCGCGCGAGGGAGTCGTCGAGGACGTACGTCGTGCGCGACAGGCCGGAGGCCGGGTGGAACGGCTCAGAGGGCCCGCGCGCTCAGCGCGCGGCAACACACCCGGTCGAAGTCGTGATGCTGCCGGGACGGCCAGAAGGGCTCGAGGTCATGATGGCCCGTCGCGGAGTTCCGGAAGCTGCCCATGCCCCCCATTGAAGCAGATGGGAGCGGGTCCGGCGGTCCCGTCTCGCACGTCGGTACGAGTCCCTGGCGCCGCGGCGGCGTGAACGGGCTATCCGCACGCGGGCGTTGGCGGCGCGCGAAGGGCGCCCCTCGCCGGAATCCGGCGGACCGTACGGAACGGGTCAGACCTGCCCGGACGGAACGGGTCAGACCTGCCCGGCCTTCTCCAGCGCCGCGCAGCAGGTGTCGACGAGCAGCCGCGTCACCACGTACGGGTCGACGTTCGCGTTCGGGCGGCGGTCCTCGATGTAGCCCTTGCCGTCCCGCTCGACCTGCCAGGGGATGCGGACGGAGGCGCCGCGGTCGGAGACGCCGTACGAGTACTCGTTCCACGGGGCGGTCTCGTGCAGGCCGGTGAGGCGGTCGTCGATGCCCGCACCGTAGTTCTTGACGTGGTCCATCGGCTTCGAGCCCTCGCCGAGCGACTCGCACGCCGTGACGATCGCGGCATAGCCCTCGGGGCCTTCGCGCATGGCCCTGGTGGAGAAGTTCGTGTGCGCGCCGGCGCCGTTCCAGTCGCCCTTGACCGGCTTGGGGTCGAGGGTCGCGGAGACGCCGAAGTCCTCGGCCGTGCGGTAGAGCAGCCAGCGGGCCACCCAGAGCTGGTCGGAGACCTCCAGCGGGGCGAGCGGGCCGACCTGGAACTCCCACTGGCCGGGCATGACCTCGGCGTTGATGCCGGAGATGCCGAGCCCCGCCGTGAGGCAGTGGTCCAGGTGCGCCTCGACGACGTCACGGCCGTGGATCTCGTCCGCGCCGACGCCGCAGTAGTAGCCGCCCTGCGGGGCCGGGAAGCCGCCCGCCGGGAAGCCGAGCGGGCGGTCGCCCTCGAAGAAGGTGTACTCCTGCTCGATGCCGAAGACCGGCTCCTGCGCGGCGAACCGCTCCGCGACCTCCACGAGCGCGGTCCGCGTGTTGGAGGGGTGCGGCGTCATGTCGGTGTGCAGGACCTCGCACAGGACCAGGACGTCCTCGCCGCCGCGGATCGGGTCCGGGCAGCGGAAGACCGGCTTCAGGACGAGGTCGGAGGCGTGGCCCTCGGCCTGGTTCGTGGAGGAGCCGTCGAAGCCCCACAGGGGCAGGTCCGCCACCCGCGCCGCCTGCTCCGGACCGGCCAGGATCTTCGTCTTCGAGCGCAGCTTGGCGGTCGGCTCGGTGCCGTCGATCCAGATGTACTCAGCCTTGATGGTCACGGGCCTCATCCTTCGGAACACTGGGTACGGCGCAGACGTATGGGTGCTGCGGTCCGTGGCGATGTCCGGCAGCCTGTCAACGCGCGATTTCCCGTCCGTTGCCCGTGTGTGAACCCCGTGTTACCCGGGACCGCTGTGGCCGGAGTCACGACGGGCGCCCCGAGGGGCCTGGCCCGCGGTGACGTGATGACGACGCCGACCCGCGGTGAGGTGATGACGACGCTGCCCCGCGGTGACGTGATGACGACGCCGGTCCGCGGTGACGTGATGACGACGCTGCCCCGCGGTCACTTGATGATCGCGTTCGCCACGGCGATGAGCACGCCGATGGCCATGTCCGCGGCCCCGATGAGCACGGCCGCGTGCCTGCGGTAACCGGCGCGCAGCGCGGCGAACGTCCCCCAGCCGAGGAGCAGCGCCGCGTTCAGCGACAGCCCCGCGTACGTCACGGGCGCCTCCGGCCAGCCCGCGCACCCGGCGGCCACCAGCAGCGCCACGGTCGGCCAGCAGGCGATCACCACCGGCCACTCGTCGGCGAGGGTCCGGGCCAGGTGGAGCCAGCGGTGGGCGGCACGGCCCGGCCGGTGCGTGGCCATGTGGTGGGCGTAGCCGTGCGCGAGCGCGGCCGTGCCCGCCGTGACCAGCACCCAGGCGGCGTCGTAGAACGGTGTGTACGGCGCGCCCTCGGAGTGCAGGGCGGCGAGCAGCGCGCTCGCGAGGACGGTGCCGTACACGCCTTCGGACAGCCAGCTCCGCACGGCGCGCTCCTCTCCCTCGCCCCGGGCGGCCGGCCGCCGACCCGGGAGGAGCGCTCCACCCTACGAAGGCGATATGCGCGGGAAGGTTACGGTTGGCCCGCTTTTGTCGCGCGGTCCTGCGAGGCTCGGGAAACGTCCCGAGGCACCCCCGGGGGGCATGGGCTACCGCGCCTGACGGGACAGCGCGTCCCGCACCGCCTCCTCCGTGCGGCCCACCACCGCCGTGCCGTCGTCCGCCGTGATGAGGGGCCGCTGGATGAGCCGGGGGTGCGCGGCGAGCGCCTCGATCCACGCCTCGCGCCCGGAGGCGTCGCGGGGCCAGCGGGTGCGGTCCTTGAGGTCCAGCTCCTTGGCCTCGGCCTCCTGGGTGCGGGTGATGTCCCAGGGTTCGAGGCCGAGCCGGTCGAGCACGTCGCGGATCTCGTCGGCGCCGGGCACGTCCTCCAGGTAGCGGCGCACCGTGTAGTCGGCTCCCTCCGCGTCGAGCAGCGTCAGGGCGCTGCGGCACTTCGAACAGGCGGGGTTGATCCAGATCTCCATGCTCCACACGCTACCTCCGAACCACCCGCCCCGTGCCCCTCAAACCCCTTCTGGCCAGCGGAGATTGCCGTTCCGGAGACCGGCCGTTGTCAGTGCCGGCCCGTAGAATGGAAGCAATGTTCGAAGGGGCCCGCGAGGGTTCCCGAACCGCGACAGGAGGATGTCTGTGCCCGCTGCCGCAGTCCCGTCCGTGCCCACTACGACCGCCGCCCGCCCCCGCACGTCCTCGTCCCGTGCCCCGCGCGCGTCCCGCGCCCGGCACGCCGTGCAGCCGCCGCTGCTCGACGTCCCGTACGTGCCGCACGCGAAGCACCCCCTGCCGCCCGGCCGCCCCCGCGAGTGGTACATCACGCACAACCGCCGCCTCAAGGCCATGCGGCTGGCCATCGCCCTCCTGGACGCGGGCGTGTACGTCCCGACCCAGGCGAACAACGTACGGATCCGCGCCATGGCCGAGACGGTGGGCATCCACCCCCCGTCGGACACGACGTGCCACATGGTGCGGGCCCTGATGCGCTACAGCCGCTGACCTGCTGACCCGGCAGGCCTCAGTGCCCTGCTGACCCGCTGACTCGGCAGGCTCACTGACCCGTTGGCCCACTGAGCCCCTCCGATCCACTGACGCGCCGACCCACTCACGGACTGACCCACTCACCCACTGACTCACTGACCCACTAGCGCACTGATCTGCTGAAACACTGGCCTGCTGACGCGCCGACCCGCTGACCGCTGACTCCCGACCGCCGTGCGCCGGGTGGGGCCTCCGCGCCCCGTCCAGCGCACGGCACCGGGGCCGGTGCGGCCCCGCCGCCCTGTACCCCCGGCCACCCCCAGGCCCCCAGCCCCCGGTCGCCCGCCGCCCCGTGGCGACGCGGCGCCGCCCGGTACGGGACCACCTACGGGACCACAATGGAACCCATGGACACCACCGGCCAGGAGTTCGTCCACGCCGCGCCCGCGCCGGGGCGCCGCAGCCTGGTGGTGTCCGCCGTGGGCTACCGCGTCGCGGGCCAGACCCCGGCCCTGCACCGCGGGCTGCCGTCCCCATACCTGACGCTGATCTTCTCCCTCGACGGCCCGGTCGTCACCGGCCGCACCCCCGGCGAGGCCATCGGCCCGGGCGCCACCCGCGCCGACATCGTCGTCGGCGGCCTGCACCAGAGCCCGGCGTACGTCGTCCGGCCCGAGCACGAGGCGGGCATCCAGCTCGCCCTGCACCCGCTCGCGGCCCGCGCGCTCCTCGGCGTGCCCGCCGCCGAGCTGACCGGGCAGCTCGTCACCGACGGCACGGACGTCCTGGGCCGCCTCGCCGCGGACGTACGGGAGCGGCTGTGCGCGGCGGACACCTGGGACGCGCGGTTCGCCTGCCTCGACGCCTACCTGGCGCGGCGCGTGGCCGCCGCCGACCGGCGCGGCGCCGCCCGCCCGGAGGTCGCCGAGGCCTGGGCCTGGCTCGCCCGGCACCGGGGCGCGGGCACCCTGCGGGGCCTGGCCGCGCACGTCGCGCTCAGCGAGCGCCAGTTGTCCGCGCTGTTCCGCGCCGAGACCGGCGTCACCCCCAAGCAGGCCGCCCGCCTCATGCGCTTCCAGCACGCGAAGGCCCGCGTCGTCCGCGCCGTCGTCGCGGGCGCGCCCCCGGACCTCGCCCGCGTGGCCGCCGACTGCGGCTACTACGACCACTCGCACCTGGTCCGGGACTTCCAGCAGTACACGGGCGTGAGCCCGACGGCCTGGCTGGCCGAGGAGTGCCGGAATATCCAAGCCGGAGGGCACATGAACGGCGAAGACTGAGACCCATGAACGCCAACGAAGCACCGCAGAACGCACAAGTCACGCAGAGCGGCCAGAACACCGACACCACGCACGCCCCCTCACACCGGCACACCCCACACACCCCCTCGCACCGGCGCGCCCCCGACGTCTGGCCCACCTTCCAGGCCCACGACGCCCCCGCCCTGATCGACTTCCTCGTCGGCACGCTCGGCTTCCTGCGGACCGCCGTGTACGAGGACGGCGGCCGCGTCGCCCACGCCCAGCTCGACTGGCCCGAGGGCGGCGGCGTCATGCTCGGCAGCCACGACCCCGGGGCGGCCGAGTGGTGCCTGGAGCCGGGCACGTTCGGCGCGTACGTCGTCACGGACCACGTCGACGCCCTCTACCGGCGCCTCACCGAGGCAGGCGTCAAGGTGCTGCGGGAGATCGCCGACCAGCCGTACGGCAGCCGCGAGTTCGCCGTCGCGGACCCGGAGGGCAACAAGTGGTCCTTCGGGACGTACCGTGGCGAACCCCGCCCCGACCAGCGGTGACGAGAGCCCGGGGTGATAGCTTGCGCACGCCAGTCGCGCCCGCACCCGGGCCAGGGAATCCGGTGGGAATCCGGAACTGACGCGCAGCGGTGAGGGGGACGGGCGGGGCCAGCGGCCACTGGGCGCCCACGGGCGCCCGGGAAGGCGGCCCCGTCCGGACGAACCCGAGTCCGAAGACCTGCTGGCACCGCCGTCCGGGCGCCGGGCGGCGGGGTTTCGCAGACCAGGCTCCGCGCATGAGCCATGAGACCCGGGAAGACCTGTGCTCTCTCTCGCCCTTCGGATACGCCCGGGGATACGTACCGGGATACGTACTGGTACACGCCCTCGGACCAGCCTGCGGACGCGCCCACGTGTGCGCCGCACCACATCACTGTTCGCCGCGGGCGGCCTGCTCCTGCTCACGGCGTGCGGCGGCGGCTCGTCCGCCGGCCGGGACGACCGGGCCGGAGCCGACGGCTACCCGGTGACGGTCACCTCCTGCGGCAAGAAGGCCACGGTGACCGCCCCGCCCCGGCGGGCCGTCTCCCTGGACCAGGGCTCCACCGAGATCCTCCTCTCCCTCGGCCTCGCCGACCGCATGGCGGGCACCGGCACCTGGACCGACCCGGTCCGGCCGAACCTCGCGAAGGACAACGCGAAGGTCGAGCGCCTCGCGGACCGCTACCCGTCCCTGGAGAAGGTCCTCTCCAAGGAGCCGGACTTCGTCAGCGCCTCGTTCCTCTACACCGTGGGCAAGGGCGGCGTCGCCGACCGTGCCAAGTTCACCGAACTCGGCGTCCCCGTCTACGTCTCGCCCACCGACTGCGCGGGCAAGGACAACAGCGGCGACGGCGACGGCACCCGCACCAGGACGCTCACCATGGACACCGTCTACACGGAGATCCGCGACCTGGCCCGCGTCTTCCACGTGGAGCGGCGCGGCGAGCGCCTGATCGCGGACCTCACGTCCCGCACCGCGAAGGCGGCCCGTACGGTCAAGGCGTCCAAGGCGTCCGTCCTGTACTGGTTCTCGGACTCCAAGGCCCCGTACATCGCGGGCTGCTGCGGCGCGCCCGGCGTCATCACACGCACCCTCGGCGTCCGCAACGCCTTCGCCGACACGCGCGCCGAGTGGCCGCAGGTCAACTGGGAGACCGTGGCCGACCGCGACCCCGACGTCCTGGTGATCGGCGACCTCACGCGCAAGGCCCAGTCGGCGGAGAGCGCCCGCCAGAAGATCGAGTTCCTGGAGTCGCACCCCGTCACCAAGAACCTCACGGCCGTGAAGAAGAAGCGCTACGTGCTGCTCAGCGGGCAGGCCCTGAACCCGACGATCCGGACGGTCGACGGCATCGAACAAGTGGCGGCGGGCCTGCGGAAGTTCGGCCTGGCACGGTGAGCGCGACGGCGCGGGACGGTGCGAGCGCGGCCACGGGAGGCGGCACGGACCCCGGCACGGGCGGCGGGACGACGCGCCGCCAGGCGAAGGGAGCGGGGAACGACCCGGACCCCGGCACGGGGGACGACGCGGGCAACAGCCCGCCGAGCGGCACGGTCAGCGGGGTGACGCGGCGCCTGGCGAAGGGCAGTACGCGGAGCGCCTGGTGGCGCACGGCCCTGCTGTGCGCGACGGGCCTGGCCGCCCTGCTCCTCTCCGTGGCCGTGGCCGTCACCATCGGCCCCGCCGACATCTCCGTACCCGACGTGTGGGCGGCGGTGGCGGGCCACCTCGGCGGCGGCGACGCGCACCTCACGCCGCTGCGCGACGGCATCGTCTGGAACCTGCGCATGCCGCGCACCCTGCTCGCGGGCGTGTGCGGCGCGGGCCTCGCGGTGTGCGGGGCGGTCCTGCAGTCCCTGCTGCGGAACCCGCTGGCCGACCCCTTCGTCCTCGGCGTCTCCTCCGGCGCGTCCACGGGAGCGGTGGCCGTGGTGGTCCTGGGGATCGGCGGGGGAGTGGTGACGGTCTCCGGCGGGGCGTTCCTCGGCGCGCTGTGCGCCTTCGCGCTGGTGCTGCTGCTCAGCCAGGCGCTGGGCGCCACCACGGACCGCGTGGTGCTGTCCGGAGTCGCCGCGATGCAACTCTTCTCCGCCCTGACCTCCTTCGTGATCCTCACGGCGGCGGACGCGGAGACGACGCGCGGCATCCTCTTCTGGCTCCTCGGCTCGCTCAGCGGCGCGAGCTGGACGGACGTCGGGGTGTGCGCGGCGGTCCTCGTCGTGGCCCTGGCGGTCTGCCTGGGGCACGCCCGCACCCTCGACGCGTTCGCGTTCGGCCAGGACGCGGCGGCGTCGCTGGGCGTGCGCGTCGGCCGGGTCCGCCTCGTCCTGCTCTGTACGACGGCCCTGCTCACGGCGGTCCTGGTGAGCGCCGCGGGGGCGATCGGGTTCGTCGGCCTGACCCTGCCGCACGCGGCACGCCTGCTGGTCGGCGCCCGGCACACGCGGCTGCTGCCCGTGACGGCCCTGACCGGCGCGATCCTGCTTATCTGGGTGGACACCCTGGCGCGCACGGTCCTGGACCCGCAGGAGGTCCCGGTGGGCGTGGTCACGTCCCTGATCGGCGTACCGGCGTTCGTCGCGGTCCTGTACCGCACGAGGAGTACGGGGAGGACGAGATGAGCCCGGGCCGCCAGGACGGCACGCGTACGGCCCTTCGCAGTGGGCCCACCGGGCTGCGTGCCGAGCGGGTCTCCCGGGCGGCGGGCGGCCGCCTCCTCGTAGACGGCATCACGCTCGCGCCCCGCCCGGGCACGGTGGTGGGCCTCCTCGGCCCCAACGGCTCCGGCAAGTCCACCCTCCTGCGCCTCCTGGCGGGCGTCCTGGCCCCCACGGCCGGGGTGGTCACGCTGGACGGCCGGCCCCTTCGGGACCTGGGCCGCCGGGAGGTGGCGCGCCGCACGGCGGTCGTGGAGCAGCAGGCGGACACGCAGGTCGACCTGACGGTACGGGACGTCGTACGCCTCGGCAGGGTCCCGCACCGCCGGGCCTGGGCGCCGGCCACGGCCGAGGACGAGCGCGCGGTGGACGAGGCCCTGGCCCGCACGTCCCTGACCGGCCGCGCCGACCAGCCCTGGCACACCCTCTCCGGCGGCGAACGCCAGCGCACCCACATCGCCCGCGCCCTGGCCCAGTCCCCCCGCGAACTCCTCCTGGACGAGCCCACCAACCACCTGGACATCCACCACCAACTGGACCTCCTCCACCTGGTGGCGTCCCTCCCCCTGACCACGGTGGTGGCCCTCCACGACCTCAACCTCGCGGCGATGTTCTGCGACGAGGTCCTCATCCTCAACAACGGCAGGGCCCACGCGTACGGCCCCCCGGCAGAGGTCATCACGGAAAACCTGATCACGGAGGTCTACGGGGTCAGGGCCCGAGTAACCCCACCCCCGAACCCCACCACCCCGATGACGATCACGTATCTGCGCCCCGAGAAGGCAACCGGGGGTACCTTCTGAGTATCGAAGTCAGAAGGGTTTCAGGATGCCCTACGCCAATGACAACGAGGGCCAGCGCATCGGGCTCCGCATCGCGGAGGCGCGCAAGGCGCGTGGCCTGACGCAACTGCAACTGGCCCAGCGCATCCCGTGCTCGAAGTCGCTCATCGCCCAGGTCGAACGAGGGCACAAGCCGGCCACGCCCTCGCTCACCGCAGGTGCGGCCCGCGCCCTGGGCGTCCGGCTGGAACAGCTCACAGGGCAGCCGTACGAGGACCCACAGCGCGGCCATGTGCACGCGACCATCCCGGACATCCGGACGTCCATGCTGAGCTGGGACCTGCCCGACGACGACCTGCCTGTCCGTTCCTTCGACGACCTGGCCGCCGACGTGGCGTCGGCCTCCGCGCTGGGACGCAAGGCGCGGTACGCGAAGCTCGGCTGCATGCTGCCGCCTCTACTCGATGAGTTGTCGGCCGCCTGCCACGCGGCCGACGGGACGGAGCGGGAGCGCCTGTTCGGCCTGCTCGGCGAGGCGTATTCCGGCGTGACCGCCATCGCCTACGCCGTCGGGCTGTTCGACTTGCGCTCCCAGGCGATGGACCGGGTGAACTGGGCGGCGCGGGAGTCCGCCGACCCCCTGCGCCTGGGCCGTACGCAGTGGCAGCGCTCGACCCTGTTCCTCCAAGCCGCTGACTACAACCGGGGGATACGCCTCTTGGACCGCGTCCGGCAGGGCCTGGGCGAGGACATCGCCGTCATGGACGCGCCCACGCTCAGCGTGCACGGCGCCGTGCACCTGCGCTCCGCCATGTTCGCCGCGCGGGCGGGGAACGCCCCGACCGCGCACGCGCACCTGGACGCCGCGGCGGAGGCCGCCCGGCACCTCGGCCGCGACGCCAATCACTACGGCCTGGAGTTCGGGCCGACCAACGTCGCGATGCACCGGCTCGCGGTGGCCGTGGAGATGTACGACGGCCCGGAGGTCGTCCGCAGGACACGCCGGACACGGCTGCCCGCCACGGTGGCGCCGGTGCGGGCGGGCCGCTGGTACATCGACGCGGCGAAGGGGTGGCTGGACTACGGGAACCGGGAGAAGGCGTTCGCCGCGCTCCAAGCAGCTCGGCGCGCGTCACCGGAGCAGGCGCGGAACCATCCCCAAGTGCGCGAGATCATCCAGACCTTGATCCACTTGGAGCGGTACAGCAAGACCTCGCTGTCGGGGTTCGCCTCATGGCTCGGCATGACCTGAGCCGTTTCACAGATCGTGAAACTCACTGTCGATGTGCCGCAGCAGCATGAAGTGATCAGACCCCGGCGAGGCGGTTGAGACCTCCCGGGGCGCGGCCAACCTGAGAGAGCAGGTCGACATGAGCGAGCGTACGACCCCGGGTGACATCGCTGAGGCGGGCGCAGGCAGCGGCATGACGCTACGGGTCTATGTGGTCAGCCCACGGGGCACGATCACCTCCGACTCGGGAACGCGCCGCGTGGACTCCATGGGTCTGGCCCTGCCGACGCGGGACACCTATCCGCCGTGCGGTTGCCCGCACTGCGTGGCGAGGCGGGCCCGGCGGTGACGGGGCCCACGTGACCCTCGGGGACACGGCGAAGCCCCCCACCTGAATCGCGGTGAGGGGCTTCGCCCAGGAACCCGGAGCCGGGGCGCCCGGCCCACGGCGCTCTAGAGGTCGAAGTACAGCTCGAACTCGTGCGGGTGCGGGCGGAGCTGGATCGGGGCGATTTCGTTGGTGCGCTTGTAGTCGATCCAGGTCTCGATGAGGTCGGACGTGAAGACGCCGCCCGCCTGGAGGTACTCGTTGTCCGCCTCCAGGGCGTCGAGAACCGCGGGGAGGGAGGTCGGGACCTGGGCGACGCCCGCGTGCTCCTCGGGGGCGAGCTCGTAGAGGTCCTTGTCGATCGGCTCGGCCGGCTCGATCTTGTTCTTGACGCCGTCGAGGCCCGCCAGGAGCAGGGCGGAGAACGCCAGGTACGGGTTGGAGGACGGGTCAGGGGCGCGGAACTCGACGCGCTTGGCCTTCGGGTTGGAGCCCGTGATCGGGATGCGCATCGCGGCGGAGCGGTTGCGCTGCGAGTAGACCAGGTTGACCGGGGCCTCGAAGCCGGGGACCAGGCGGTGGTAGGAGTTCACCGTGGGGTTGGTGAAGGCCAGCAGCGACGGGGCGTGCTTGAGGATGCCGCCGATGTAGTAGCGGGCGGTGTCCGACAGGCCCGCGTAGCCCTGCTCGTCGTAGAAGAGCGGCTCGCCGCCGGACCAGAGGGACTGGTGGACGTGCATGCCCGAGCCGTTGTCGCCGAAGATCGGCTTCGGCATGAAGGTCGCGGTCTTGCCGTTGCGCCACGCGACGTTCTTCACGATGTACTTGAAGAGCATCAGGTCGTCGGCCGCGGCGAGCAGCGTGTTGAACTTGTAGTTGATCTCCGCCTGGCCCGCCGTGCCCACCTCGTGGTGCTGGCGCTCCACCTTCAGGCCCTGCTTGTCCAGCTCCAGGGAGATCTCCGCGCGCAGGTCGGCGAAGTGGTCGACCGGCGGGGCCGGGAAGTAGCCGCCCTTGTAGCGGACCTTGTAGCCGCGGTTGTTCTCGACCGCGCCGGTGTTCCAGGCGCCGGCCTCGGAGTCGATCTCGTAGATCGAGCGGTTGGCGGAGGTCTCGAAGCGCACCGAGTCGAAGACGTAGAACTCGGCCTCGGGGCCGAAGTACGCGGTGTCCGCGATGCCGGTGGAGGCCAGGTACGCCTCGGCCTTCTTGGCCACGTTGCGCGGGTCGCGGGAGTACTGCTCGCCCGTGATCGGGTCGTGGATGAAGAAGTTGACGTTCAGCGTCTTGTCGCGCCGGAAGGGGTCCACGCGGGCCGTCGACAGGTCGGCGCGCAGCGCCATGTCGGACTCGTGGATGGCCTGGAAGCCGCGGATGGACGAGCCGTCGAAGGCCAGCTCCTCCGCCGGGTCGAACGCCTCGGCCGGCACCGTGAAGTGCTGCATCACGCCCGGCAGGTCGCAGAAGCGGACGTCTACGAACTTCACGTCCTCATCCGCGAGGAACTTCTTGGCTTCGTCGGCGTTCTGGAACATCCAGCTCCTCCTACTCCCGCCCAGGAGGAGCGGGGTTGCAGCTCGGTCGTGCGGCCGGTGCGGTGGCACACGCTGGGACCCGACCATAGGGACGGGGGATTTCTCCGGCGTGACCCGATTGTTTCGCCGAAGTTAACCGGGCACGGGGTGCCACGCCCGCGAACGGCCCCTTCCGGCCGGTCGCACCCCGCCGCGGGCCCCCGGCGACCAGGACCCGGCCGTCCTCGGACCGCCACGGGCGCAGTACCGTGGACGGGTGGACAACAGGCAAGCAATCGGATCGTGGCTCTCCGGCCCGCGCGCGGCCGCGGAGGACGCGGGCGTCGACTTCGGGTACCGGGGCGAGCAGCTCGGGCTGCCCGAGGAGGGCCCCGGCTCCATCGCGCGCCCCGGCCGCCGCATCGGGGCGATCGCCGTCGACTGGGCCCTGTGCATGGTGATCGCGTACGGCCTGTTCGCCCGCGACAACCCCCAGGCCATGGGCAACTGGGCGCTCGGCCTGCTCCTCGTGATGAGCGTCCTGACGGTCGGCACGGTCGGCTGCACGCCGGGCAAGCGCCTCCTCGGCCTGCGCGTCGTCGCCGAGGACGGGGGCCGCCTCGGCTTCGGTCGCGTGGTGGTGCGCAGCCTGCTGCTCTGCCTCGGCATCCCGGCCATCATCTGGGACCGCGATGGGCGCGGCCTCCACGACCGCCTCGCCCGCGCGGTGCAGGTACGCATCTAGCTGCCCTGCCTTCCGGTCCCGTCCCCCTCCCCGCGCAAGCGCGTATGTGTACGCGCGCCGGGCCCCGCCCCGCGTACACATGGGAGCGCCGCGTGCACAGGAGAAACGGGGCGGGCCGGAACCCGAAGGTCCCGGCCCGCCCCGTCTCCGTATGCGCGGACGCGCTAGCGCATCTTCGGCCCGCGCGGCATCCGTACGTTCTTCGGCATGGGCCCCTTGGGCAGCGGCATGTTGCTCATCAGGTCGCCCATGGCCTTCAGGCGGTCGTTGGTCGCCGTCACCTGCGGGCCCTGGAGGACGCGCGGCAGCTTCAGGAGCGTCGTGCGCAGCTTCTTCAGCTCGACCTGGCCCTCGCCGGTGCCGACGGTCACCACGTGCACGGGGACGTCGGCCACGATGCGGGCCATCTTCTTCTTCTCGGCGGCCAGCAGGGGCTTCACGCGGTTCGGGTTGCCCTCGGCGACCAGGACGATGCCGGCCTTGCCGACGGTCCGGTGCACCACGTCCTGGCTGCGGTTCATCGCGACCGCGGGGGTCGTCGTCCAGCCGCGGCCGATCTTGTCGAGCACCGCGGCCGCCGCGCCGGGCTGGCCCTCCATCTGGCCGAAGGCCGCCCGCTCGGCGCGGCGTCCGAAGACGATCGCCATCGCGAGGAAGGCGAGCACGAAGCCCAGGATGCCGAGATAGATCGGGTGGTCGATCCAGAAGCCGATCGCGAGGAAGACACCGAAGGTGACGATTCCCACAGCCGCGATGATGAGACCGATCTTGGAGTCGGTCCGCCGGGTCATCTTGTACGTCAGAGCGATCTGCTTGAGTCGCCCCGGGTTCGCCGCGGCGTCCGCCGCGGTGGTTTCCTTCCTCGCCATGCCCTGAGTCTACGTGTCCGCGCGGGCGACTACGACGTGCGGGTTCCTCCCGCCTCCTCCAGCACGCGCTGGGCCTCGACCCGGTCCTTCGCCCGGCGCCGGTCCTCGAGGACGGACGTCCAGGCGTTGCGGCGTGCGGTGCGCTGGCCGCCGCTCATGAGCAGCGACTCGACGGCGCGGAGCGCGTCGGTGACGGACGGAATGGCGGTGGCGCGAACGGGCGCGGCCTGCATGGTGATGCCCTCCGAGATCCGAGAAGCGATGGTTGAACGGGGGAACGCTACGAGTGGCTCTCGCTGGCACAGCGTCGTGCGGTGGGGGCCAGTGCTGGGACCGCCGCCAGGGCTCTGGGTAAGGCTCTACGTGCGGTAGTTCCAGCGTCACTGATTGGTGTTACCAGGACGTGACTGAGCGGTCAAACGCCGATGAAACCTTGACGCGAGGGCCCCGAACGCTGACGCGGCCCGTACGGTCCCCCTCACCTGCGGGGACCGTACGGGCCGCGTTTTCTCGGCCATTACTGGGCGGTAGTCGCTTGTGCGCGGATTCACACGGTGGCGGCCCGGGCTCGGGGCCGCGCCCCGCCGGAACCGGAGCCGAGCCGGAACCGGGCCGGAACCGGAACCGGGCCAAAGCCGGGCCGCGGGGCCGAGCCGGAGCCGTGGCCGACCGGGGCCCGACCGAGGAGCCGGAGCCGTGGCCGACCGGAGCCGGACGGCGCGGCCGGACCGGGGAGCCGGTGTCAGACCGCCTGCGAGGCCACGTACGCGCCGCGCCGCTCGATCGCCATCTGGTACAGCCGCCCCGCGCGGTACGAGGAGCGGACCAGCGGGCCCGACATGACGCCGGAGAAGCCGATCTCCTCGGCCTCCTCCTTGAGCTCCACGAACTCCTGCGGCTTGACCCAGCGCTCCACCGGGTGGTGGCGCACCGACGGGCGCAGGTACTGGGTGATCGTGATGAGCTCGCAGCCCGCGTCGTGGAGCTGCTGGAGCGCCTCGCTGATCTCCGCGCGCTCCTCGCCCATGCCGAGGATCAGGTTGGACTTGGTCACCAGGCCGGCCGCGCGGGCCTCGGTGATGACCTTCAGGGAGCGCTCGTAGCGGAAGCCGGGGCGGATGCGCTTGAAGATGCGCGGCACCGTCTCGACGTTGTGCGCGAGGACCTCGGGGCGGGACGAGAAGACCTCGGCGAGCTGGTCGGGCTCGGCGTTGAAGTCCGGGATGAGGAGCTCGACCTTGGTGTGGCCGGCCTCGCGCTCCGCGGTCATGGCGTGGATCTGGCGCACGGTCTCCGCGTACAGCCAGGCGCCGCCGTCCTCCAGGTCGTCGCGGGCGACGCCGGTGATCGTGGCGTAGTTCAGGTCCATGGTGACGACGGACTCGCCGACGCGGCGGGGCTCGTCCCGGTCCAGGGCCTGCGGCTTGCCGGTGTCGATCTGGCAGAAGTCGCAGCGCCGCGTGCACTGGTCGCCGCCGATGAGGAACGTCGCCTCCCGGTCCTCCCAGCACTCGTAGATGTTGGGACAGCCCGCCTCCTGGCAGACCGTGTGCAGGCCCTCGCTCTTGACGAGTTTCTGCAGGGCGTTGTACTCGGGACCCATCTTCGCCCGGGTCTTGATCCACTCGGGCTTGCGCTCGATGGGGGTCTGGGCGTTCCGGACCTCCAGGCGCAGCATCTTGCGTCCGTCGGGTGCGACTGCGGACACGACCGACTCCCTCATCTTCGATTCCTCGGCGCACACCAGCGTACGCCCGTACTCATTCCGGCCTTGCCCCCGGGCAACCTTCGGGTACGCGGGTGCATTCCCCGCCCAGGGGCCGCGGGGGCCGTCCGCCGGGCGCCGGGCCGCGCACGCCGCCCGGCGGCACTCTCCGGTCGCGCCGTCCGGCCGCCCGTGCTACGCCGTGACCGGCTCGACCTCGCGCGGCTTCAGCTCCGCGTTCTCCAGGACGTCGCGCAGGTGCTTCTCCACCACCGGGAGCACCTCGGCGATCGTGACGTCACGGCCCAGCTCGTTGGCGATCGACGTCACGCCCGCGTCGCGGATCCCGCACGGCACGATCCTGTCGAACCAGGTGTTGTCCGGGTTCACGTTCAGCGAGAAGCCGTGCATCGTCACGCCCTTCGCGACGCGGATGCCGATCGCCGCGACCTTGCGGTCCTCGCGGCGCTGGCCCGCGTTGGAGGGCGCGTACTCCGGGCCGTTGAGGCGGGCGTCGAACTCGTCGTCCGTCAGGCGCGGGTCGAAGTCCAGGCTGAGGCCGCCGAGCGCCGGGCGCCGCTCCACCGGGTCGCCGAGGACCCAGACGCCGCTGCGGCCCTCGACGCGCGTGGTGGCGAGGCCGAAGTCGGCACACGTTCGGATAAGTGCCTCTTCCAGGCGCCGTACATGTGCTACGACGTCCACCGGACGGGGCAGTTTCTGGATCGGGTAGCCGACGAGCTGGCCCGGTCCGTGCCAGGTGATCTTGCCGCCGCGGTCCACGTCCACGACGGGCGTGCCGTCCAGCGGACGCTCGCTGTCCGCGGTGCGCCGGCCCGCCGTGTACACCGGCGCGTGCTCCAGGAGCAGGCAGGTGTCCGGCACCTCGTCCGCGAACCGGGCCGCGTGCACGCGGCGCTGCTCGTCCCAGGCCTCCTGGTACTCGACGTACTCCGGGCCGAAGCCCACCCGGATGAATCGCAACTCGCCCACGGCGCGTGCCTCCCTGATCTCACCGTGCACCGGAACCTCGCCGCGCACGGAAACCTTCACCGTGCACGGATCGCGCCCCCGCCACTGTACGACTGGCGTCGGCCCGTCAGCCGTCCGGCCAATCCTCACACGATCGGATGAATGGGGCTTGAAGGCCCTGATGAGGGCCGTGGAGGCCGTTACATTCACGCCGTTCACGAGGCCATATGGGCTGCTCAAGGCAGGCCCAAAGGGCAGGAGACCGCACAGCTGATGACGGAACGACCCCCGCAGCGCACCCCCAACCGCCAGCTCGCCGCACTCATCGCGGAGGCCGGATTCTCCAATGCGGGCCTGGCCCGACGTGTCGATCAGCTAGGGCTCGAACACGGGCTCGATCTCAGGTACGACAAAACATCGGTCACACGGTGGCTGCGCGGCCAGCAGCCGCGCGGCACGACACCCGCGCTCATCGCCGAGGTCTTCACCCGCCGCCTCGGCCGCCGCCTGTCGGCGCAGGACCTCGGGCTCGACGCGTGCGCGCCCGTCTACGCAGGCCTGGAGTTCGCGGCGACGCCCGAGGAGGCCATCGACATCGTCGGCGGCCTGTGGCGCAAGGACTCCGGCAGCCACGCCGAGCTGCGCAAGATCGCCTTCACCCCGGCCGGGCTCGTGGTGCCCAGCCGGGACTGGCTCATCGGCCGGGCCGACGAGCGCGTCGCCCGGGGCGGGGAGCCGCCGCAGACCCCGCGGGTGCCCCCGCAGGGCCGCCCCGGCGTGCCCCGCCAGCGCCGCGACACCGACCGCGGCCCCGGCCACCGCGTGTCGGGCGGCGACATCGCCGCCCTGCGCTCGGTCGGTGAGCTGTTCCGCGCCCTCGACCACGCCTACGGCGGCGGCCACGCCCGCCAGGCCCTCGTGCGCTACCTGGAGCACGAGGCCGAGCCGATGCTGCGCGGCACGTACAACGAACAGGCCGGACGCCGTCTGTTCGCGGCCGCCGCCGACCTCACCCGGCTCGCGGGCTGGACGTCGTACGACATCGCGGCGCACGGCCTCGCCCAGCGGTACTTCGTGCAGGCCCTGCGCCTGTCGCAGGCCGCGGGCGACCGGGCGTACGGCTCCTACGTGCTGGTCACCATGAGCCGGCAGGCCGTCTACCTCGGCCACGGCCGCGAGGCCGTGCAGCTCGCCCGCGTCGCCCAGCAGGGCGTCGGCTCCTCGGCCCCGCCCGTCGTGCAGGCCCTGCTGCACGCCGTCGAGGCACGCGGGCACGGTGTGCTCGGCGAGGTGCGCGCCTGTACGGCGTCCATGGTGCGGGCCGAGCGCGCCCTGGAGGCGGCCCGGCCCGGCGACGAGGTGCCGTACTGGGCGCGGTTCTTCGACGAGGCCCAGCTCGCCGACGAGTTCGCGCACTGCAACCGCGACCTCCAGCAGTACCGCGCCGCCGCCCAGCACGCCGAGCGCTCCCTCCAGCTCAGGGCCCCCGGCTACGCCCGCTCCCGGCTCTTCTGCCGCGTCGTCCTGGCCACCTCGCGCCTGGGCCTCGGCGAGCTGGAACAGGCCTGCCAGCTCGGCGCCGAGGCGGCGCAGGCAGCCGGGGAGATGCGTTCGGTGCGGGCCGTGGAGTACGTACGGGACTTCGAGCGGCGCCTTGAGCCGTACCGGGACGCGGCGCCCGTGCGGGCCTACCGCGACAAGGTCGCGGCGCTCGGGTGAGGTGGGGCGCCCCTGGTGGGCGCCCCCCGCCCCCCACTTCCCTCTCTTTGATCGCTGCGGGTGCGTGGGGGCTGGGCGCGCCGTTCCCCGCGCCCCTTACGGGGGCGTCCGTTCAGGCTGCCGTGGGGAGGGGGGCCTCGCTCGGGACCGGTTCGACGCCCAGGTCGGCCAGGGCCGCGTGGGCGGCGCGGCGGCCCGAGTGGAGGGCGCCCTGCACCGTGCTGGTGTCGCGGTGGTCGCCGCACACGTACAGGCCCGACAGGAGCCGCACCGGACGGCGCAGGTCGTGCGGCGGCGGCATCGCGGGCACCGCCTCGCGGGTGTGGTGGGCCGCCAGCAGCTCCCAGCGGTCGGTCGGCGTGCCGTACAGCTCGGCGAGGTGGGCGAGGACGGTGCGGTCGAGGTCGTCCGGCGGCGGGCCCAGCACCGTCGACGACACCAGGACGCGGCCCGCGGGCGCGCGCGTGGGGTCGACGTGGCTGACGACCGCGGTGTGCGCGACGGGGCCGCGCCGGTCGGCGTCCAGGAGCAGCGCGGGCTCGGCGAGCGGCGGCTCCGGCACCGCGTGGTGCACCACCGTCACCGGGTGGAACGACGGCACGCGCAGCCCCGGCAGCAGCTCCGCGGCGGCGCGCGCGTCGGTGGCCAGGAGCACGCCGCGGCAGGTCAGCTCGCCGTGCTCGGCGGTCGTGACGCGGTCGGCGGCCACCGCGGTGACGCGGACGCCGGTGCGCACCGTCCCCGACGGCAGCGCGGCCGCGAGCAGCTCGGGCAGGGCGTCGGCGCCGCCCTCGGGCAGACAGAGGCGGCCGCGCGCGAACGCGTGCAGGGCCAGGTCGGCGCAGCGGCTGGACGTCGTCAGGTCCGGGTCGCACAGCAGGGCCGACAGGAGCGGGCGCAGGAAGCCCTCCACGGTGCGCTGCGGCAGGCCGCGCGCGGCCGGGGCCCGCCCGGCCGGGAGTTCGGGGCGCGCGAGCAGCCGCCGGACCGGGGTCGCGGCGAGCCGGGCGAGC
>NZ_BNBT01000056.1 GCF_014656095.1 Streptomyces longispororuber | reverse complement strand
CGTGCAGCGCGCCCGAGCCCCCCGCGCGCCCCCGCCCCGCGCGCCCCCGCCGCGCCTTCGGCGACCGGGGCGTCTCCATCCTGGAGTTCGCCGGGTTCCTCCCGATCCTCCTGCTCGTCGGCCTCGCCGCCATCCAGCTCGGCCTCGTCGGGTACGCCGCCGGCCAGGCGGGCTCCGGCGCCCGCGCGGCGGCCCGGGTCGCGTCCCAGGGCGGCAGCGGCGAGGCGGCGGGCCGCGCCGCGATGGACGCCGACCTCGACGCGGACGTGGCCGTCGGACGCGGCGGCGACACCACCACCGCCACCGTCACCGTCCAGGTCCCCACCCTGCTCCCCTTCGTCGACGCGGACTGGGAGGTCGAGAAGACCGTGACCATGCCCAACGACGACCCCGACAACCCCGACGACCTGGGAACAGGAGGCGGCTGACGCATGAGTCTGCGCTCCCGCATCGCGTCCCCCGCCGAGGCCGCCGCGCCCAGCCGCGACGACGGCCTCGTGGCGACGTACCGCGCGAAGCTCCTCGAAGAGATCGACCTGGCCGAGATGTCGTCCCTGACGGCCGCCGACCGCCGGGTCCGCCTGGAGCGGGTGCTCGGTCACATCATCAGCCGCGAGGGCCCGGTCCTGTCCGCGTCCGAGCGCGCCCATCTGATCCGCCGCGTCGTCGACGAGGCCCTGGGGCTCGGCGTGCTCGAACCGCTCCTCGCCGACGCCTCCATCACGGAGATCATGGTCAACGGCCCCGACTCGATCTTCGTGGAGCGGGCGGGCCGCGTCGAACAGCTCCCCCTCCGCTTCGCGTCCGAGGACCAGTTGATGCAGACGATCGAGCGCATCGTCTCGACGGTCAACCGCCGCGTCGACGAGTCGAACCCCATGGTCGACGCGCGGCTGCCCACCGGTGAGCGCGTCAACGTCATCATCCCGCCGCTGGCCCTCACGGGCGCGACCCTCACCATCCGCCGCTTCCCGCGCGCGTACACGCTCCAGGAGCTGATCGGCCTCGGCTCGCTCGACGAGCACATGCTGATGCTGCTCGCGGCGTTCGTCCGGGCCCGCTTCAACATCATCGTCAGCGGTGGCACCGGCTCCGGGAAGACCACCCTCCTCAACGCCCTCTCCGGCCTCCTCCCGGCCCACGAGCGCATCATCACCATCGAGGACTCCGCCGAGCTCCAGCTCCAGCAGGACCACGTCATCCGCCTGGAGTCCCGCCCCCCGAACGTCGAGGGCAAGGGCCAGATAACCATCCGCGACCTGGTCCGCAACTCGCTGCGCATGCGCCCCGACCGCATCATCGTCGGCGAGGTCCGCGGCGGCGAGACCCTCGACATGCTCCAGGCCATGTCCACGGGCCACGACGGCTCCCTCGCCACCGTGCACGCGAACACCGCGGAGGACGCGCTGACCCGGCTCCAGACTCTGGGCTCCATGTCCGAGGTGCAGGTGCCCTTCGAGGCGCTGCGCGACCAGATCAACTCGGCCGTCGACGTGGTGGTCCAGCTCGCCCGCCACGCCGACGGCTCGCGCAAGGTCGCGGAGGTCGTCCTGCTGGTCTCCCACGGCCGCCAGCAGTTCCGCATCGCGCCCGTGACGCGCTTCGTCCCGCACCCGGTCGGCCCCGACCGGATCGTCCACGGCTACTTCGAGCACCTGCCGCTGCCCCGCCCCGTCGCCGAGCGGCTGTACGTGGCGGGGGAGCCGGTGCCGCCCGCGTACGGGGTGGCCGAGGCGGTCGACGTACTCGACACGCGCGAGGCGATCGGGTGAGCACCCGAGGCCCCGGGGAGGCGCGCACCGGCCCCGGACCGGCGCCCGACCACGGCCAGGACCCCAGCAGGCCCGAGGAGACCCGAGGACACCGATGAACAACCCCACGCTGCTCGCCCTGGGCGCCACGCTCCTCACCGGCACCCTGGCCGTCGCGGGCGTCCAGACGTACGCGTCCGGGCGCGCGCAGCGCCAGGCGCTCGTGGACCGGCTGGCCGCCGAGGGCGGCCCCGCGGCCGGGGAGGGCGGCGCACGGCGGCGCCGCTTCACGGCGGTCGACCGCCGGCTGCGCCGCACCCGCCTGGGCCGCGAGCTCCAGCTCCGCCTCTCGGCCACCGGCCTGGACCTGACGCCCGGCGAGTTCTTCACGTACGTCATGGCGGTGGTGGCGGCGCTGTGGCTGGTCGCGGCGGCGTCCCTGGCCCCGTTCTTCGGCCCGATCGCGGGCGTCGTGGCCGTCTGGAGCGCGGTGATCTTCCTCAACTGGCAGCGCCAGAAGCGCATCGAGGCCTTCATCAACCAGCTCCCCGACGTGGCCCGCATCCTCGCCAACGCCACCGCCGCGGGCCTGGCCCTGCGCACCTCCCTCGCGATGGCCGCGGAGGAGCTGGAGGCGCCCGCGGGCGAGGAACTCTCCCACGTGGCGCACCAGCTCGCCCTGGGCCGCTCCATCGACGACACGCTGGAGGAGCTGGCCCAGCGCCTGCCGTCCCGCGAACTGATAGTGCTCGTGACGACGCTGGTCCTCTCCAACAAGGCGGGCGGCTCGGTGGTGAACTCCCTGCGCAACCTCACCCAGACCCTGGAGGACCGCAAGGAGACGCGGCGCGAGGTCCGCACGATGCTCTCCGAGGTCCACGCCACGGCCTTCACCGTGCCGCTCCTCGGCCTGGGCTCGCTGCTCCTGATCAACTCCTCGAACGAGGGCGCCCTGGAGCGCGTGACGGGCTCGCCCCTGGGCCAGACCCTGATCCTGATCTCGCTGGGCCTGTACGCGGTGGGGTTCTTCGTCATCAGGCGCCTGGGCAAGATCGAGGTGTGAGACCCGGGCTCGGGGCCGGGGTTCGCGAGGGGAGTGGAGGACACGGTGCTGGGGTTGCTGCTCGCGCTGCTGACGGGCCTGGCCGTGGCCGGGGGTCTGCTGGGGCTGCGCATGTACCGGGCGGAGGCGAAGCTGCCGCCCGACCTGGCCGTCGCCCTGGAGGTCGGCGCGACGCGCGTCTCGGTGGCGGGCGGCGCGGTGGACCGCCTGGGGATGCGCTTCGCGCCCCTGGTGCTGCGCCTGATGGGCCCGAAGCGGGTCGCGGCCAAGCGCCGCAGGATCGACATGGCCGGCAACCCCGGCGGCCTGACCATCGACCGCTACGCGGCGCGCCGCGCGGTCTACGGCGCCTTCGGCGTGGTCTTGGGCCTGGTCTTCCTCACCAACGGCCAGCCCGTCTTCGGGGCGATGACCCTCGTCTTCGGCGCGGTGGCCGCCGACGCCCTCATCTGGCAGGCCATCCGCGAGCGCCGCGAGGTCATCGACCGTACGCTCCCCGACTTCCTGGACGTCCTCGCCGTCGTCGTCTCGGCCGGGCTCGGCTTCCGCCAGGCGCTGGACCGCGTGGCCGAGAAGTACGAGGGGCCGTGGGCGGACGAGCTGCGCATCACGCTGCGCCAGATGGACATGGGCGTCAGCCGCCGCCAGGCCTTCGACGAGCTGCGCCGCCGCAACTCCTCCGAGCAGGTCGCCCAGTTCGTCTCCGCCCTCCAGCAGGGCGAGGAACTGGGCTCGCCCATCGCGGAGACCCTCATCCAGCTCGCCACCGACATGCGCCGCACCGACGCGCAGAACTCCCGCCGCCGCGCCGCGAAGACCATCCCCAAGGCCACGATGGTCACGCTGGTCTTCATGCTCCCGGCGACGATGATCCTGATCGCCGCGGGGATGTTCCTGGGCTCGGGCTCGGACTTCGGGTCGATCCTGGGGGACTGAGGAAGCTGGGGGGCTGGGAGGGGCTGGAGGGTCTGAGGGGGGGGCCGAGGGGGCGGGCAGGGTCAGGCGGGGCCCGTGGCTGCCTGTCGGCCGTCGGACCCGCTCGGCCGGTCCACCCGGTAGACGTAGTGGTCCCGCCCGTCGGCCGGGTTGTCCGGGTCCAGGTCGGCGGTGCCGACGCGGCGCAGGCCGGCCTTCTCCAGGGCGCGCCAGGAGGGTCGGTTGGCGACGTTGACCGGTACGACGACCGCGGTGGCGCCCGGGTGGTCCGTCCACGTGGCCGCCACGAGGGCCCGTACGATCCGGGGGCCGAGGCCCTGCCCGGTCAGGGCGGGATCACCGATCAGATAGTCGATCGTGACCGCCCCCTCGGGCAGCGCGACCTGGGCGGCCAGCTCGTCCGCGTACGCCGGGCAGTCCGCGAAGCGGCTCCGCTGGACCAGGGCGACCGGGGTGCCGTCGAGCAGCACCATCAGGTCCTCGAACGGCTCCTCGCCGCGCGCCGCGGGCCCGAAGTCCCGGGCGACCCCCTCCGGGGAGGTGTCCTGCTGCCACCACCGCGCGACGTGCGGCCGCGCCAGCCACTCCCGCAGCAGCGGGAAGTCGGCCTCGGTGACGCGTCGCCAGGTGATCACGGGGTGCCCGCCGTGGGGCCGGCGGCTCGGCGTGCCGCACCGGGGCAGGCTGCTGCCGCAAGGAAGTCGGTCGCCGCGGGCAAGTCGGTTGCCGCCACTGCTGCCACGGGGGAGCCCTCCCGCCCCACGCCGCCCCCTCTCGACGACCACCACGGCGGCCCCGCCCGCGCCCGGCGGACGACGGCCCTCCCTGTCAACGTCCGGGTCAACTCCCGTTCCCGCGGGTCTGGTTCCCTCGTACCCGGGGCTGCGCACCGCCCAGGGTACTGGCCCGGAAGTACGGGAAACGCGGTAGCGGCTGCAACTGATGTGGGACAGTCGCCGAAGGCACGTTCGGCTGTCGGTCCGTCGCTTCGTCAGTTCGTCGGTGGTGCATGGTGACCTTGCTGAGAGGGAAGGGAACTCGCCAACTTGCCCGCACGGGTGGGCGTTGGTTGCGCAGAGTCTCTGCCGGTGCACGTGTGGTGGCGTACCTTGCCCCTGGCGACAGTGGCGTCGGTCACGGTAAGGGCACCGGTGTCCGAAGGGGTACCGGGTGGGAGAGGAAGGTCGTCCGTCGTGCTGAAGGAACGCGTGCTGGGGGCGTGGGTGACGTGGACGCTGATGGTGTCCTCACGGCTGAACCGGGTTCGGGGAGGCGAGGGGGACCGGGGAGCCGGTTTCGTGGAGTACGCGGGGCTGATGATCCTGATCGCGGGGATCTACACCCTGATCGACGGCCTGGCACTGGACAACAAGATCTCGCAGGCCATCGGCGACGCGGTCGGCGACGTCATCGGCTGACGCGCGCCTCGTTCCGGGACGACAGCGGGCAGACACTGCCGATCTACATCTGGCTCACGGCGATCCTGCTCTTCGCCGCGCTGGCCTTCTTCGCGTTCGCCCAAGCGGCGTCCGCCCGCAACGGCGCCCAATCAGCCGCCGATGCTGCCGCGTTGGCCGCCGCACAGGCGGCACGTGACGACCTGTTGGAGGGGCTGGGAACGGCGATCGAGAGCGGTGAGGACGGTGCGTGGCTCGATTGGCTCGACGGTGTCGAGTACCCGGGTGACGACGCCGGCCCTCAGAGCGCGGCCGACGCGCTGGCTGCTGACAACGACTCGCAACTCCAGAGCCTCTGGCGGGAACAGGTCGACGGCTACCTGGGCTATCGAGTTCGCATCAGGACCAATTACACGGTGGGGGACTCGATCATCCCCGGCACGGAGACGCAGCACGCGACCGCCGAGGCGACCGCCGTCATCGCACCGCGATGTGACGTCGCCCCGGCGGACGACCCGGAGGAATCCGTGGAGTTCTCCTGTAACGGCGAGCCTTTCGAGATCGACCCGGAGGACTTCGACATGGATGACTTGCCCGATGCCTCGGACATGTTTGCCGTACACCTGGCCAAGTGATTCGCGACGACTGGGAAAAGGAAGCCGCTGAGATGAACCTTCGGCGCACCACGAAGACCCGCAGGGCAACGGCCGCGGTGGCGATCACGACCGGGCTGGTCCTCACGGTGGCCAGTTGCGGCGGCGGTGACGGTGACGACGGGAAGTCGGACAAGGGAAGCTCGTCGGCTCCGTCCGCGACCAAAGGCGAACCAGGAGAGAAGCAGTCGGAGGCACCGGCGGAAGGACAGCCCTTGGCGGAGACCAGGGGGGACGGGGTCACGCTGGTCATCGACTCGGCCAAACGCGACAGCGGGGGCTTCGTCACCGTCGCGGGCAAGGTGACGAACTCGTCCGACGGCCTCTGGTCCGGGGGTCAATGGCGCGGAGACGAACAGGAACTGCGCAAGAACGGCGGGTCCATCGCCGGTGCGAGTCTCGTCGACAGCAAGGGCAAGAAGAAGTACCTGGTCCTGCGCGACACCAGTGGGCGCTGCCTCTGCACCAAGTTCGAAGGGGGCGTCGAATCCGGCCAGACGGTCGACTGGTTCGCGCAATTCCCGGCACCGCCCGAGGAGACGACCAAGGTGAGCTTCCAAGTGGGTGCGATGCCGCCCGCGCCCATCGAAATCTCAGAGGGCGAGTGACCATGGCCTCTCGTCCCCGGAAGACGGCCGTAGCAACCGCCACGGTGCTCGCGGCGGTCCTCGCGGTCCTGGCACCGGAAGTCGCCCACGCGGACGACGCCCCCAGCACACCCCCCGGAGGCACCACCACCTCCCGCCCCCCCGAGGTCGACTCCAACAGCCCCGGTCTGAAGCTCGCCGACGGCGCGACCCTCGCCCCGGCCAAGGTCCTCGACATCAAGTCCGTCGTCGAGGACCTCGGCGGCGAGGAGCGCCGGGAGGACACCAACACGGACGTGAAGTTCGCGCTCCAGGCGGAGGTCCTCTTCCCCAAGGACAGCGCGAAGCTCAACCCCGAGGCCGCCGCCCGCATCGAGGCGATCGCGGAGGAGGCGAAGGCGCAGAAGGCCACGAACATCCGCGTGTTCGGCTTCACGGACAACCTCGGCACCTACGAACACGGCAGGAAGCTCTCCAAGAGCCGCGCCGAAGCCGTCCACGACGCGCTGGCGGGCTTCCTCGGCCCGGAGGTCACGTACGCCGTACGCGGCTACAGCGAGGACTACCCGATCGCGGACAACGGCTCGGAGGAGGGGCGGAAGAAGAACCGCCGGGTCGAGGTGTCGTTCCCGCGCGGGGCGGCCGACGGCGGCACGGTGGCCGGGGGCTCCTAGCGGAACCCCTGGCTCAGGTGCCTCAGAGCAGGTGGTCGGCCTTGCCGGCCTTGATGTCGCGGATGAGGGCGCGGAGGGCCTCGCGGGAGTCGGTGAGGTACGCGTCCTCGGCCCCGGCGACGGCGATGTAGGCGTTGCCTTGGGGGTCGGTGCCTATGCGGAAGCAATTGTTCCCTTCACCGCAGAAGGGCTCTTCCCAGGTGATGTCGGCCATGGCGTGCGTCTCCTCAGAGTTCACGGGCGATCCTGCGGATGAGGTCGCGTGACCGGGCGGGCGGCAGCGCGGCACCGTCCCACCAGTCGAGGTGTGCACGGTACTTGGTCAGTTGCGCCTCGGCATGAGTGAATTCCGGCCCGTGGGCGGAGTCCAGTTGCACGGTGTCGAGCTGCGGCACGACCCCCTCCGCGTACAGCAGGGCGTGCCCGGCGCCGGGAAACGCGCCCACGCCGGTCGGTACGACGCGCACCCCGACGTTCTCACGCTCGGAAACGGCGGCCAGGTATCCCAATTGCTCGCGCGTGACCGCGACCCCGCCGAACGGCATACGCAGCGCGACTTCATGCACGTACGCCACGTACGCGAGGGGCTCCGGGCGCGTGAGGACCTGCTGCCGTTCCATGCGGTGCGCGACGCGCAGCTCGACCTCGAGTCGGGTCAGCGGGGGCAGCACGGCGTCGAAGACGGCGCGCGCGTAGCCCTCGGTCTGGAGCAGCCCCGGCACGTGCAGCACCTGTGAGGTCCGTACGCGCGCGGCGTGCCACTCCAGCTCGGCGATGTCCAGCAGCCCCGGCGGCAGGGTGCCCCGGTGCTTCTCCCACCAGCCGCGCTCCTTGTTCTCGGCCATGGCGGTGAGCGCGGCGACGTACCGGTCGTCCGCGCACGCGTAGTTGCAGGCCAGCGTCCGGATGCGGTCGGCGGAGACGGGGCGGATGCCCGACTCCATGTTGGACAGCCGCGTCCTGTCGATGCCGAGGAGCCCCGCGGCGTACTCCGTCGTGACACCCGCCGCGGCACGCATGCGACGCAACTCGGCGCCGAGCCGCCTCTGCCGCTCCGTCGGTGTGCTTCTGGTCGGCATACCGCCCCTTCTCGTGGCTGGATGCGCCCAAGTCTGCCGTGAGCGGGGTTCTTGAGCGAACCGCGATAGGGGTAATTATCTCCGAAGCGGTGGACACTGTGACTCCAGCGGTCCTACGGTCGGTGACATACCGCTCACGCTCGGCGCAGCCGGAAGCGCACGCCGTCACCGAGCCGAGTACGCCCTCTCCCGGGGCGGCGGGCCGGTGGCACGGAGATCCGCGACCGGCGCACGGGTCCGCCGAACCCACGCACTTCTGACCGGAGGTTGGCCATGCCCTTGGCCGTAGTGAACGCCTGCCCCGACCGCCAGGTCGACGACGTGCCCGTGTTCGGGGTGGGCTCCGGCCCGACCCCGGACGACCTCGCGTACAGCCTCACGCTCCCGGCGGCGGCCACGAGCCCGGCTGTCGCGCGCCGCACGGCGGCCGCCGCGCTCAAGGCCCACGGCCTGGACGACGTGGCCGACGCCGCGCTCCAGGTCGTCGCCGAACTGGCGCTGTGCGCCTGCCGCTTCGCCCCGGACGGGGAGGTGTACCTGTGCCTGCGCTACCGGGGCGGAGCCCTGCGCGTGCTGCTCTACGACGGCCACCCGCGGCACACGAACCCGCGGCTCGCCGAGGTCTGCGACGAGCGTCGGCGCGCGTCGCTGACCCTGATGGCGTGCGTGGTGCGCGCCTGCGCCGGGGACTGGGGGTTCGGGGACGCGCGGGAACCCGGGGGCGGGGCGCGCATGTGGGCGGTACTGCCCCGGGAGGGGGCGCGCGCGTACGGCCTGCCGCCGTCCCGCCGCACCTGTGCGTGACGGGAGGGGGAACACACGAGGCGGGAACCCGGTTTCGAAATCTTCCCTCCCCGAGCGGGGACAAGAGGGGCGCGGCGATCGTTGTGCAGGTGTACGAGATCGAGGGGGGACCCCGTGTCCAAGCACGACATCGACACCGGCACGAACAGCGCCACCACCACTGCCACCGACGGCGGCACCGCCCCGGCGGCCCCCGAGGTCCGCCCGGCGACCGCCGAGGACATACCGCGAGCGGTCCGCACCCTCGGGCGGGCGTTCGCGGACTACGCCTGGACGAGGCACACGGTGGCGGCGGACGACCACATACGCCGGGTCGAGCGGTTCCAGGAGCTCTTCCTGACGCGTATAGGCCTGGAGCACGGCCGGGTCTGGGTGGCCGACGACGGCGACGCGGTGGCGGCCTGGACCACGCCCGAGACCACGGACGCGGGCATGGTCTTCGCCGAACTGGCCCCGCCCTTCGCGGAGCTGGCCGGCGACCGCTTGCACGCGTACGAGGAGTGCGAGGCGGCCCTGGCCCCGCACCGCCCGACGGAGCCGGTGTGGTTCCTCGGCACGGTAGGGGTGGACCCGGCATGCCAGGGTGGCGGCCTGGGACGGGCGGTGCTGCGCCCCGGCATGGAAGCGGCGGAGCGCGACGGCGTACCGGCGTTCTTGGAGACCTCCGACGAACGCAACGTCCGCTTCTACGAGCGCTTGGGCTTCGAGGTCACTGCGGAGGTCCCCCTCCCCGGGGGCGGCCCGCGTACGTGGTGCATGATCCGCCGCACGCCATGACCGACGCGCGGCACGGCGCCCGGGAGGGAGGCAGGAGAACGGGACGGAGGGCGGTCGGAGGGAGGACGGTCGGACGGATGCCCACCGACCCCCGGGCCGCCGCGGCCCTCAGGGCCTGGGCCGACGGAACCGACACCTACCTGGACGTGGTCCGCCTGGACCTGTCGGCAGCCGACCTCTCCGGCGCGGACTTCTCCATGGGCCTCCTCTGCGAAGCCGACCTCCGGGGGGCGAGGCTCATCGACGCGGACCTGTACCGCGCGCACCTGGAGGGAGCCGTCCTGGACGGGGCGGACCTGACGGGCGCGTGCCTGG
Organism: Streptomyces longispororuber; assembly: GCF_014656095.1. Lineage (GTDB taxonomy): Bacteria > Actinomycetota > Actinomycetes > Streptomycetales > Streptomycetaceae > Streptomyces > Streptomyces longispororuber. The sequence continues at coordinate 38,145 of NZ_BNBT01000056.1, read as the reverse complement.
TCAAGGCCGAACTGGACGAGGCCTCGATGCGAGGCGCCGTGCTGCGCGGGGCGAACCTGGGCAGCGCCTCCCTGCACGCCGTGGACGCGCGCGCAGCCGACTTCAGTGCGGCACGACTCAACGGCGCCACACTGCGCGACGCCCGCCTCCAGGGAGCGGACCTGACCGACGCGACGGTGAAGGAGACCTCACTACGGGCGGTACTGGACGAGTCCACGGTGGTCCAAGGCCTGACAGGCACGCTGTTCGGCCCGGCAACTGTGCAGACGACCGAAACGCGGCACCAGCTCGCAGGCACAGCCCTGGCGGACTGGCTCAACACCCGGGGAGCGGACATACACGTCCTAAACACCTGACCGATACCGAACCTCTCCAAAGGGCCACTCAGCCTCCAGCCAGGCAGCAACGGCCGCACGCACGACCCCGTCCAGCTCCAGCCGATCCGCACGCACCCAGGACCGCACGACGGCGACGCGCGGCTCGTCGCGCCCCGGATAGATGTACAGACACCCGACCACATCCCCACCGTCCTCCGCCAGCACGGTGTAAGTGAATCCCCGCCGCGCGGCGAAGTCGGAAGCGTGCTCCTCGAGATCACGAAGATTGTCGGCGAGACTCATCCCCTCGGCCGGCGGCCAAGACCGCTCGCGAAAGTCCGCAGTGGACCGGATGTACGCGACGCTCCCGGACCAGGCAGCGTAATCGGCGTCATTGTGCTGCGGCCCGAGCGGCTCAAGCCGGAACCCGTCACCGACGAGACCGAGAGGCACGGTGAAGTCGTCGGGAACGAAGGGAACATGATCCATGACGCACAGACTAAGGCCCACGGGATTTGTCTAGAAGGACTGGGCGGCTTCGAGGAGTCGGGGCGGCAGATAGGGGGACGAGACCCTTACGGCCCATCCCCGGCGACGGGCGTGGCAGTTCAGAGCCAGGATGTCCAGGCTGATCGCGGCATCGGGATCGTCGGCCCGGTCGGCCACGCGGTAGTGGTCCCGGTGGGTCTCCAGCGCGTCCAGGAGTGCGAGGTTGAAGCTCTCCTCGTCTCCCTCGACCAGTTGGGACAGCAGGATGGCAGGAGGTGGGAGAAGCCCCTGCCGGACAGCGTCGTCGTACCGCACCAGGGCCCGGTCCATGGCGGGCCTGGCGTCCTGAGCACGGAGATAGTCGTGCAGGGCTCTGTGGTACGGGGTGAAGACCGAACCGTCGGCGATCAGGCTCAGGTCGGTGAGGACCAGCGGGGTGAGGTCTTCACGGACGCCGGTGATCAGGGTGAGGTTCACGGCGGTGAGCCAGCGAGTAGCGCCGGTGTAGTGCGAGTCGTACACGCCCTCAGCGCGGGAGGTCTGGAAGGTCGCAGCTCCGAACCGGGATGCCAACTGCAGGTGGCGCAGTTGCTGATCGCTGACATCGACGCCGCGCGTGGCGCGGAACGTGAACAGAAGCACTTGCCTGTTCATGTCGCGTGAAAGCTTGTTGGCGGAGGCTGGTTCATCGCGCGCGGGGTCGAGAAGAGCTTGGGCGTCCCGCTCCAGCACGGCCTCGCTGTCCGTGTCCAGCGGCCGGGGGTTCTCCGGCCGCACGACGGTGACGGGCCCGGACGACAGCTCCGCCGCCGCGTCGGGGCGGCGCTCGGGCCCGTACGCCTGGACCCTGGGGCCGGCGGACTCGAATCCGGTGACCAGCGCACGTGGCAGGTAGTCCGTCTCGAACGGCAGATGCCACCCCTCGCGACGGTAGGCGAGGGCGGCCAGAGCGAGAGGCAGGAGAGGCAGCAGGGTCGCGTACGCCACCTTTCCGACGGCCGACTCGGTGGCGTCACGGAGGACTGCCTGGGCCTCTGGAATGCCGAGGTCCGTTACCTCCGCGGACAGGGCACCCAAGTAGTCCAGGTACTCCTCGGACAGCATCCACCAGTCGTCGCCGACGACAGGCCCCACCTTGGACATCGTCCGGACCTGCGAACCCACCCTGCCGCCGAAGCCGTCGCGCACTGCCGACACCGCCTTGGCGCCGACGTGATGACGCTCTATTCGCACGATGCACTCCCCGTCACGTTGGGCTCGCTGCTGCACGCGTATCGCCGTGTCCGCGCGGCGACTCAGGCTACTGACCACTGATCGCACGTGCGTATCCCGGGTGTGTGCGGAGGCTCGCTCACGGTGGTGAACTCATCCCCATCGCTCCTTTCCGGCCAGAGTGAACACTGCGTCAAGGGTGCTGGCACCAGCCCCGCGTAGCGGTGTCGCCCGCACTGTGCCAGGTGGAACTGTCGAAAGGCGCGGGTGTCAGAGCCTGGGCACGAGCGACGTGCGGGTGCGTGTGATCCGGAGCCCGCCACCCGGCGGCGCGATTACGCCAGTCCCTACCCAACCCCGTTGCGCCTGCAACGCCGTATGGGAGAGTATGTTCGATGAGCTACGTGGCGTGAGCGGGGCGTGAGGCTGCCGGGACGTCGCGAGGGATCGGAAGCCGAAGCGGGGGTGGGTTCGTGAAGTTCGACATGGGTGAGACGACGCTGGCGACGCTGGGGAAGCAGACGTCGGGGTCGAGTGATGACCTGGGCGCGTTGATCCGGGCGCTGGTGTCGGCGGCGGAGCCGTTGGAGGGGAAGTTCAACGGCGCGGGCAAGGCGACGTTCGACGCGTTCAAGCTGCGGGTGGACGACATCACGGCGGACCTGAACGGGTCGCTGCGGTCGATCCTCGGTGGTCAGGCGGGGATGGACGAGGCGTTCGCGACGGGTACGCAGGAGCAGTCGGACAACGCCAACCGAAACATGGGTGCGGCGAACTTCCAGGCGGCCCGTTTCTCCGGCTGAGGCGTCGGAGCCGTCGGCGCGCCGTGCGTCACCGGCCCGCTGTGCGCTGCCGGCCCGGCTGTGGGCCGGTGAGTCGGCGTGAGGCCGCTGGGCCATGGGCCCTGAGTCCCGCTGCAGGTCCGTCCGTTCAGTTCATTCATTCATCGCCACTCGCCACGGGGAGTTGTCAGTCATGGCTGGTAATCAGGACCGGCGTTCGTACGACACCGGCGCATCCGCCGACGTACAGGGCAGTTTGCACATCATCATCGGCCAGTTGGAGCGCGTCCTCGGGGACCGCGACCGCGCGGTGAAGGCCGCGATGGCCGACTACCAGGCCGACGGGGTGTCGGAGGAGTACCACGGCAAGGAAGTGCGCTGGAACAAGGCGGCGAACGAGGTCCGGGAGATCATCCGGCTGGTGCGTTCGACGCTGGAGGAGAACGACGGCACGGCGCAGACCACGCTGGCGAAGGCGCGGGCGGCGGTCAACAACATCGGCTGAGGGCAGGACGACGGCGATGGCGCGGGCCGCCGTGCCGTCGCTGGACGGCGGGGATGACGGGGATCTAGGGGGCGTGTGGTGACGGCTTGGGACATCAAGCCCGGTGGCGTCGGCGGCGTGCTGCGGAAGTCGGGCGAGGCGGCTGAGCGCATGGCCAAGGCCGGCCAGAAGATGGAGAAGACGCTGCCGAGCGCGGCCGCTTCGGCGGGCACGATCGCCGAGGGCGGGCACGAGGGGGACGGCAAGCCCGACAAGGACGGCAAGGGCGGGGTGCAGGGGCCGGTGGCCTCCGCGCTGGGCGTGTTCGCCCGGCAGTGGTCGGAGGACCTGAAGTACATCTCGCGGCGGACCGCGAGTTCCCTGCTCGGCGCGCGTGCGGCGACGCAGGCGTACATCGACGGCGACCTGGAGATGGCCGCGAGCAAGCACCGGGACGCGATCAAGGGGATCGTGCCCGACATGCCCGGTGTCAACGGCGGTCGCAAGGGCGACGCGGGCGGTGGCAGGTGAGCGAGAAGGTCATCGACCCCAACGGCATTCCGCAGTTCACCGGCGACCTGGAGCAGTTGGAGCGGGACGTGTCGGACCTGCGGCGCGAGGCGTCGCAGTTCCGGGACGCGGGTGGTGACGTCCACTCCGAATTCCAGGGGCTCACGGCTTTCTACGAGGCACCGGAGGCGGAGCAGTTGTTCGCCTCGACCAAGCCGGTGCAGACGAAGACGGACGCGTTCGCCGACGACTTGGAGAAGGTCGCGCAGGCGCTGAGCGATTACGCCGGTGACGTACGGCCGCTCGTGGAGAAGCTCAAGCAACTGCAGATCGAGGCCAGCGCCTTCTACATCGACGAGGTCTCCACCGACGACGACTGGCGCAAGGACGACGACAAGGTCAAGCACAACAACCGGCTGATAGACGAGGTGAAGGCGGCGACGCAGGCCTTCCGCAAGGCCGAGCGGGATTGCCACAACAAGATCACTGCGCTGGTCGACGGCATCAAGCTGGAGCCGAGCGACAACGGTGAGCAGAGCTGCGGGACGTACGGCTTCACCGACGAGGTCCTCGACTCGGCCGAGGAGTTGCCCTGGGGCGCCAAGGCCGAGCGTGACTACGACGGCATCGAGTGGTTCACCCACCAGGCGAAGGAAGTCGGCAAGGGCTTCTTCGTGGACGGCGTCATCGGTACGGGCAAGGCGCTGAAGACGCTGGTCGGCGGGGACGGCTGGGGCGCGGCCGGGGAGGCGTGGACCAATCTGGCCAAGCTCAGCGTCGGCGTGACCCTCTCCATGGGACCTGCCGCCAGCGTCTTCTGGATGGCCAAGGACGAGCAACTGCCCGGCTGGCTGCGGGACTCCCGGCGAGCGGTGGTCGAGACGGGCAAGGGCCTGATCGCGTACGACCAGTGGAGCAAGAACCCGGCGCGGGCCGGCGGTCTGGTGGGCTTCAACGCGCTTTCCATCGCCGCCACCCGCGGCGCGGGTTCCGCCGCGAAGGCCGGCGCGGCGGCGAAGGCGATCTCGGCCGTCAGCAAGGTCGGCCGGGCGGTGGACCCGTTCACGTACGCGGCGAAGGGCGTCACGTTCACGGTGTCCAAGGTGGGGGACCTGCTGGCGCCACTGCGCCATGCGCGGACAGGGGGCCCGCTCGGCGTTGCCGACGGCTCCTACCGCTTGGTGGACGAAGGCGCGAACGCGCGTCCACGGCCCGCGGCCGTACCGGATGACGCACGGGCGTACGCCGACAGCAAGGGCAACACCCTCTACATGACGCGGGAAGGGGCCATTGTCGACGAGCACGGCAGGGTCCTGGGCGACATGAAGAAGGAGGGGGCGGGGCAGCGAGAGCCCTCTGGCGCAGAGCGCGCCGCAGCTTCCAAGAGCGAGATACCGCCGGCCCTCCGGGCTCAGGAGCGGCCGGCCGTGTTGGCTGGAGTTCATGCGAACGATGCGGTGACCGGGGAAGTGGGGAGGGTGGGCGACCACCTGCCGGGCAACAGCGCGGCCCATGGGGTCTCCGGTGAGACTGGTCCGCACACGCCTGGCGGCGGGGTGCACGACTCACACGCACCTACCGCAGACCACACCTCCCCGGGGCAAGGGGCAGGAGCAGGTTCTACCGCGCAGACGCACGCTGGGCACACGTCGAGCGACGGGTCCGATGCGGCCAGCGGCACATCACATGGCTCGGGTGGGGCACCGCCCACCGCTGGTACGGTCAGCGGGGGCAGCGCTTCTCCTCAAGGAATCCCTTCGGGAGAGCACTCACTGCTTGACCCACAGGCTGTCGACGACCGCATCAAGGAGTTGGATGATCGTCAAGGGGGCGAAGGGCATGCGCCGGGACGTCACCTGCGTCCGAGCGATCAAGCGCTGAAGGACCGTCTGGGCACTGTGCAGACCGACGCGCAAGGTGTTCCCAAGGTTTACGGCCCCAACTCAAGTGCTCCAGGCCTGCTGAAGTCCGAGAACAACGTCGACCCATTGACCGGGACCACCGTCGATGGGGTGACCGGCAGACCTCATAGGGTCGGTCCCTACGCGACGAGGTTCGATGACGCGGAGGACATGGTCATCGCGGACGCGTACTTCAGGAGCCAGATTGAGCAGGGTGTGCCGCCTGGTGAGACGCCGATCGCGGAGATATTGGGCCCTAAAGGGCATGAGCGATTCACTGGATTTTACCGCAATCCGGCGAATCCGAGTGAGTTCCTGCCGGTAGACTTCGCCGGTGGCACCATCAAGCCGGTGTACCGCTTCCATGATGGCAGATGGAACTTGCATACGATGTACGCTAATCCGGCTCCCGGTCGTCATCCGTAGAAAGGCCGCCGTGTGAACGCGGAACTTGAAAGGTTCATCAGCATCTACCTGCACCTTGAGGAGGCTTACGATACGAGTGGCACTCTGCGGCCTACCTTGATGGCGTTTGGTGACCCGTTTATAAACGGTGTGCGCACAGGCCTGCAGGAGGTGCTGCGGGAACGAAATGTCTCCGTCGGGGATTACGAGAGGATGACAGACATCGAGTTCCCTGACGAGGAGACTCTCTATGAATACCTGCAAGGGATGTATGAATATCTCTTCGGTGAAGGCATGAAGCAGCCAGTTCCACCGGAGTGATCAGAGTGCCGGTGGTGTTTTCGGCTATTTGTGGAGGGTCGACGGGCGTGTAATTGCAGGTGCGGTATGTATGCCCTCGCTGGTGATGTATCGGTCACTTCCGGCGTGCTTGACCGGTACGACTGAGTGCCGCCGGAAGACACGCCCCGATTGTGGCTCACGCGCTGTGCGTTTCAGTCGTGGAGGTCGGTGCCTCGACTCCGGCGAACGTCGCTTTGGGCTCTCGGTGAGAACACGAAAACTCGGGTGCACAACAAGGGCCGGGTGGACGTGCGGACCCCGCCGCCCGCGGATCTTGTGAGGAATGGATACTCATGGTCGCCCAGGACTACGACAGCCAGTTGCTGGAGTCCGTTTCCGTTCGGCGGCGGCGGCTTCGGGATGCTGTTGTTTTCGGTGGTGCGCGGCAGCGGCGGGGGTGGGACGAGCGGTTGGGGAAGGTGTTCGGTGGGGTGGTGATCGGTGCTGTGTTGTGTGCGGGGTGCGTGGGGTGGTCCTTCGGTTCCGAAAGGGTGATGAAGGAGAAGCCCGGGGTTTCCGGTGGTGTGACCCGTTCTCCGGCGTCCGGTGTGTCTGAAACGCCCTCCGTGGGCCCTTCTTCTCGGTGATAGGTTCGAACTTGTGATATCCGCGGGGGCATTGAGCCGTAGCCGAGGTCGTGTGGCGTTGAGCCGGGTGACCTTGGTGGGGGAGCGGCGGCGAGTTGATCTCGTACTGCCTTCTCAGGAGCCCGTCGGGGTGTTGTTGCCCGAGGTGATGCGGCTCCTCGACGACCAGGTGGGGGAGCGGCCCGAGCTCCGGCACCTGGTGACCGCCGACGGGTCCGCGCTCGCGCTCGACAGCACCTTGGAGACGTCCGGGGTCGCCGACGGGGCCGTGCTGCGGCTCGTGCGCGCCGAGGACGCGCCCTCGGCGCCCGTGGTGCACGACGTCACCGACGAGGCCGCCGGGGACCTCGACGTACGGGCGTGGCGCTGGGGGCCGCGCGCCCGGAGCGTCGTGTGCGGCGGCGCCGTCGTCGGGTGGGCGCTGCTCGCGGGGGTGCTGGCCCGGGGCGAGTTCGCCGCCTCCCGGGTGGGGGCGGGGCTCCTCGCTGTGGCCGCCCTCGCCGCGGTCGTGGGCGGTCTGCTCGGGCGCGCGCGGCGCGTCGACCTCGCGGCGGGGCTGATCACCGCCGCCGGCGCCCTGGGCGTACTCGGTGTCTGGACGGCCGCCGACGCCAACGGCTGGGGCGGTGAGGGGCGGCTCGCCGGAGTCGCCCTGGCCCTTGCCGTCGCACTGGCCCTGCTCGGGCTTGTCACGCCGCTCGGGCGTGGTGGGCTGGTGGGCGCCGGAGCGCTCGCCGGGTCCACCGTCGTGTGGGAGGCCGCCCTCGTGACGCAGGGCGATGACATGGCGCGGGTCGGCGCGGTGCTCGCCGTCGTGTGTGTGGTGGCCCTCGGCGTGCTGCCGCGGCTCGCGCTGACGGCCTCCGGCCTGTCGGGCCTCGACGACCGGCGGTCGGGCGGGGTGTCGGTGAGCCGCTACCAGGTCCGTACCGCGCTGGCCGCCACCCACCGCGGGCTCGTCCTCGCCACCCTCGTCCTCGCCGCGTCCGCCGCCGCGGCCGGCGTGCTCGTCGTACGCGACGTGTCGTCCTGGACCGTGCTGCTCGCCGTGGCCACCGCGCTGGTGCTCGCCCTGCGGGCCCGCGCCTTCCCCCTGATCGCCGAGGTCGTCGCGCTGCACCTCGGCGCCTCCGCCGTGGTGGTACGGCTGGTGTGGGTGTGGCTGGAACGGGAGGGCGCGGCCGGGCCGCTCGCGGTGCTCGTCGTCCTCGCTGTCACTCCTCTGCTCGTCCTCGCCGTCCGTCCCGCCGAGCACGTGCGGGTACGGCTGCGGCGGGTCGGTGACGTGCTGGAGTCGGTGGGCGTGATCGCGCTCGTACCGCTGCTGCTCGGTGTGTTCGGTGTGTACGGGCGTCTGCTCGACACCTTCGCGTGAGGTGGGGTGCGAGGCGTGGCAGCGGACAGGGCACAGCACGAGGCACAGGGCTGGGACTGGCAGCGTGACGTGCTGCGGGAGTTGAGCGCGGAGACTCCGCCTTCGGCGGGCCCGGCCCCGACCGGTTCGGCTTCGGTCAGCTCGGTTTCGGTGGGCCCGGCTGCGGCCGGTCTTCCCACGGCGGCTCCGGCGTCGGCCGGTTCGGTTTCGGTCAGTCCGGCTTCGGGGGGTCCGGCCGCGGAGGTTCCGCCTTCGGCGGGTCGGGCGCCGGTCGGTTCGGCCTCGCCGGGTCCGGCTGAAGCTGGTTCTCCCGCGGTGGTCCCGGCTTCGGCCGCTCCGGCTTCGGAAGCCCCGCCTTCGGCGGCCCCGGCTGCGGCCGATGGCCCCACCGCGACCCCGGCTGCGGCCGGACCTGCTGCGGGACCGGCTCCTGTGACAACCCCCGCGACGGGTCCGGCGTCCGCCGGTTCAGCCGTGGCGGCCCCGGCGCCCGCCGATTCGCCCACGGCGGCCCCGGCCTCGACGGCTTCGACCACTTCCACCACCTCAGCCACGGCGCTCCCGGCGTCCGGCGACTCCCCCGTCGCCCCGCCCGGGGTGCACCCGGCGTCCGTCGCCCCGCCCGGGGTGCACCCGGCGTCCGTCGCCCCGCCCGGGGTGCACCCGGCGTCCGTCACCCCGCCCGGGGCGCACCCGGCCCCCGTCCCCCCGCCCTCCGCGGCCCCCTCCTCCACAGCCCCCGTCGCGGCCCCCTCCTCCACATCCTCCATACAGCCGACCCCCATACCCCGTGCAGCCCCCGCGCCCCCCAAGGGCGCCCGAAGCACCGCCCCCCACAGCGCCCGCGACCACGAGGCACCCCCGCCCCCGCCGCCCGAGCCCGGCCCACCGGCCCCCCGCCCCGCGGCACCCGCCCCGGCCCCCAGCCCAGGCTCACCCCCCGCGCCGCACAACGCCCCCGGCAAACCCCCGGCCCGGACCCCCGGCCCGCCCCCTCCCCCCACCCCCACCCTCGACCCCCGCCTGGCCCTCGCCCTCGGTACCCCCGCCCACGGCGACACCGCCCTGCGCCGCACCGGCCGTACGCTGCGCAAGCTGACCGGGTCCGCCTCCCGGGACGTCGACGAGGGGGCCCGGCTCGCCCAGGAGGTGCAGCAGCCCGTCACCACCGGCCGGGTCGTCGCCGTGACCTCCATCCGCGGGGGCGTCGGCAAGACCACCGTGTCCGCGCTGCTCGGCCGTACCTTCACCCACTACCGGCACGACCCGGTGCTCACCCTGGAGGCCGACGCCGCGCTCGGCACGCTGCCGGTGCGCATGGGCGCCGAGACCGTGCGCTGGGCCTGCGGCGACCTCGCCCGCATCCTGAGCCCGGCCATGCGGCTCACCGACGTCACCGGGTACCTGGTGCCCGTCAGCGGCGGCGGCTGGCTGCTGCCCGCGAGCCAGGGTCGGGTCGGCGCGCCGCTGGACGTACCGACGTACCGGACCGTCACCCTCGCGCTGCGCCGCTACTTCGCGGTGACCGTGGTGGACTGCGAGACGCTCCCCGGCGACGTGGCCCGTACCGCGATGGACACCGCGCACGCGCGGGTCGTGGTCGCGCCGATGACCGCCGAGGGCGTCAACGGCACCCGCCTGGTCCTGGACTGGCTCGGCCGACTGCCGCACTCCGCGCTCGCCACCACCGTCGTCGCCCTCACCGCCCACTCCCCGGACATGACCCTGCACACGAAGTCCGCCACCGCGCACCTGCGCGAGACCGGCGTCACCGTCGTCCCCCTCGGCTACGACCGCCACCTCGCGGCCGGCGGCCCGATCCGCACCGAGCGGCTCGCCGAGGCCACCCGCGCCTCCGTCACGCGCCTGGCCGCCGAGGCGATGCGGCGCGCGGTACAGGTGCGGTGAGGCACCGGTGACCCAGGAGAGCCCGCGATGACCCACCGCCTCGTGCACCGCCCGGCCCGCACCACCAGGCCCCTGCCGACCGCCGACCGGCACACCGTCGAGCCGCCGCCGAACCTGCCCGAGGGCAAGCTCGGCAACGCCGCCACCGCGCTGCTGCCGATGGCCGGCGTCATGGGCTCGGTCGTGATGATGACCGTGATCCGCTCCAGCCAGTTCGCCGCGCTCGGCGCGGTCGTCCTCGTCTTCGCGCTGCTCGCCGCCGTCGCCCTGTTCCTGTCGCAGCGCGGCAAGGCCCAGCGCACCCGGCGCACGCAGCGCGAGCGCTACCTGGAGTACGTGGAGGAGCAGCGCCACGAACTCGGTGAGCGGGAGAGGCGGACCCGGGACCGCGCCCGCCTCCTCAACCCGCCCCCGGGCGCCCTCCACGACCTCGTCCGCGACCCGGCGAGGCTGTGGGAGCGGCGCCGCGCGGACAGCGACTTCCTGCACGTGCGCGTCGGCACCGGCGACGTCCCCGTCCAGGAGGTGGTGATCGCGCAGCACGGCGTCGGCGGCGTGCTCACCCCGCCCGACCCGTTCATGCTCAACGAGGCCCGGGCCCTCCAGGCCCGCTTCGCCGTCGCGCCGGACTTCCCGCTGACCGTGCCGCTGGACCGGGCGGGCAACGTGAGCGTCGTCGGCGACCGGGAGGGCGTGCTGCGCGTGGCCCGCGCGCTGCTCGTGCAGACGGCCGTCGCGCACGCGCCCGACGACGTGGCGCTCGCCCTCGGCGTCCCCGGCGAGCGGCTCGACGGCTGGGAGTGGGTCAAGTGGCTGCCGCACACCCTGACCGACGACACCGGTGCGGACGCGTACGACGAGCCGGTCGCCGCCCGGCGCATCGCCCCCGGCCTCGCCGGGCTCGCCCGTCTGTGCGCGGGCGACCTGCGCCGCCGCGCCGCCTACGCCGCGGAGGTGCGGCGCGGCCTCTCCGACCGGCGCGCCCTGCGCATGACCGACCGCATGCTGGTCGTCAGCGACGCCTACGGCGAGAACGCCGCCGAACTGCCCCGCCCGGACGCCGCCGTCGGACTCGCGGACATGGGCGTCACCGTGGTCCACCTGCTGCAGGAGCGCATCCACGAGCCCGACGAGGTGAGCGTCCGCATCACCGTCGAGGGGGAGCACCTCACCGTGGAGGACCTGCGGGCCCCCGAAGCACCCGCGGCCCACGGCCTCGCCGACACGGTGAGCTCCGAGGGCGCCGAGGGCCTGGCCCGCATGCTGGCGCCGCTGCGGCTCACCGCGGAGTCGGCCGCCGAGGGCACACCGGTGTCCGGCCCGGTCGGCTTCCCGGAGCTCCTCGGCGTCGCCGACCCGGCCGCACTGGACCCGGCCGACCTGTGGGCGCCCCGGGGCGAGCGCGACTTCCTGCGCGTCCCCATCGGCCTCGACGACCACCACGAGCCCGTCCTGCTCGACCTGAAGGAGTCCGCGGAGCTCGGCATGGGCCCGCACGGCCTGTGCGTGGGCGCCACCGGGTCCGGCAAGAGCGAGCTCCTGCGCACCCTCGTCCTCGCGCTCACCGCCACGCACCCGCCCGAGGACCTGGCCCTGGTCCTCGTCGACTACAAGGGCGGCGCCACCTTCGCGCCCTTCACCGCGCTGCCGCACGTCGCCGGGGTCATCACCAACCTGGAGAACCAGGCCGACCTCGTCGAGCGCGTCCACACCAGCCTCGCCGGCGAGATCACCCGCCGCCAGCAGGTGCTCAAGGACGCGGGCGACGTCGCCGACATCGGGCACTACGCCGCGCTGCGCGCCAAGGAGCCCGGCCGTGGCCTCGAACCGCTGCCGCACCTGTTCGTCGTCATCGACGAGTTCGGCGAACTCATCACCGCCAAGCCCGACTTCATCGACCTGTTCCTGTCCATCGGACGGATCGGCCGGTCCATCGGCGTGCACCTGCTGCTGTCCAGCCAGCGCATCGAGAGCGGCAAGCTGCGGGGCCTGGAGACGTACCTGTCGTACCGCCTCGGCCTGCGCACGTTCTCCGCCGACGAGTCCCGTACGGTCCTGGACACCGCGGACGCCTTCGAACTCCCGCCGCTGCCCGGCTTCGGCTACCTGAAGGTGGACACGTCCACGTACACGCGCTTCAAGGCCGGATACGTCTCCGGGGCGCTCCCCGGCCCCGCCGTACCGGACCACGACGCCGACACCCGGCCGCTCGTGTGGCCCTACCCGGCCTTCAACACCGCGGTACGGGACGACGCCGGGCCCGGCGAGCAGACCTCGGCGCGCGAGCGCGTGACCGGGCCCACCGTGCTGTCCACCATGGTGGAGCGGCTCGCCACCGCCGCCCCGCCCGTGCGCCGCATCTGGCTGCCGCCGCTGCCCGACGCCCTCACCCTCGACGCGGCGGCCGGGCCGCTGCGCGTGTCCGGTCGCGGCCTGCACCTGAGCCGCGGCCAGGGTCACCTGCGCGTCCCGCTCGGCGTCCTCGACGACCCGGCCAAGCAGTGGCAGGGGCTGTGGACCCTCGACCTGACCGTGGCGGGCGGGCATGTCGCCGTCATCGGCGGGCCCCAGTCCGGCAAGACCACGCTGCTGCGCACGCTGACCCTCGCGCTGGCGCTCACCCACACCCCCGAGGAGGTCGCCGTGTACGGCCTCGACCTCGTCGGCGGCGGCCTCACCGCGCTCGCCGGGCTCCCGCACGTCGGCGGCGTCGCCTCCCGCGCCGACCACGAGCGCCTCGCCCGCACCGTGGCCGAGCTGACGGCCCAGCTCGCCCTGCGCGAGGAGGTGTTCCGCGAGCACGGCATCGACTCCCTCGACCGGCTGCGGAGCCTGCGCGCCCACGGCGAGCTCCCGGAGCTCGGCTCCACCGACCTGGTCTTGCTCGTGGACGGGTTCGGCGCGCTGCGCGAGGAGTTCACCGACCTCGACGACGCCATCGCCGACCTGCTCAAGCGGGGCGGCGGCTACGGCATCCACGTCGTCGCGGGCATGCTCCGCTGGAACGACGTGCGCATCGCCACCCAGTCCCTCTTCGGCACCCGCGTCGAGCTGCGCCTGAACGACCCCTCCGACTCCACGGTCGACCGCAAGCTCGCCGAGACCTTCACCGCGGACGCGCCCGGCCGAGTCCTGACCGACGGCAAGCTCTTCGCCCACACCGCGCTGCCCCGCACCGACGGCCGCCCGGAGACCGGGGACCTGGGCACGGCCCTGGAGGAGGCCGCCCGCACGGTCGCCGCCACCTGGCACGGCGACGTCGCCGCACCCGTCCGGGTGCTGCCCACGCGCCTGCCCGCCGACCGGCTGCCCGGCCCGGGCGCCGAGCCGCACCGCATCGCGCTGGGCGTCGACCAGGACGCCCTCGCCCCCGTCCACCTCGACCTCTTCGCGGGCGACCAGCACCTGCTGGTCCTCGGCGACAACGAGTGCGGCAAGACCAACCTGCTCAAGCTCGTCGCCGCCCAGCTCATCGACCGGTACGGCGACAAGGACCTGGTCTTCGGCGTCTTCGACCCGCGCCGCGGCCTTCGCGGCCACATCCCCGAGCCGTACCGCGGCGGCTACGCCCACAACGCCAAGCTCGCCGCCGCCCTCGCCACCGGCATCGCGGGCGAGCTGGAGAAACGCCTCCCGGAAACCGCTGATCCGGACGCCCCCGAAACCTCTGGCCCCGCCTTCACCGGCCCCCGCATCGTCATCCTCGTGGACGACTACGACATCCTCACCGCCGCGGGCCAGCAGCCCCTCACCCCCTTCCTGCCCTACGTCTCCTCCGCCCAGGACATCGGCCTGCACTTCGTCGTCACCCGCCGCGTCGCGGGTGCCTCACGCGCCCTGTACGAGCCGTTCCTGACCGCCCTGCGCGAGACCGGCACCACCACCCTCCTCATGACCGGCGACCGCAGCGAGGGCCAGCTCCTCCCCGGCCTCTACCCGTCCGCCCAGCCCCCCGGCCGGGGCACCCTGTCCCGCCGCGGCAGGCCCCACCGGATCGTCCAGACCGCCCTCGCCCCCGAGCCCGACGGGACCCAGTCACCGTGACCAAGGACGTCATCGCCCTCACCCCCGCCATGCCCGACGCGGCGGCCCTGGTCGCGGGCCTGCACGCGGGTGGCCCCGGCCTCGGCGTGACGACCGCCGCCGACGACGCCGTCATCCAGCTACGGAGCCCCGGGGGCCGCCCCCTCGTCTCGGTCGAGGCACCCGTCGTCGTGCACACCCCGGGCGAGGCCCAGCGCCTCCTCGGCCCGGAGTTCCCCGCCCCCGACGTGCCGTTCTGGTGGACGGAGGCCCGCGCCTCCACCGCCCTGCCGGAGGCCGAGGCCCTCGCCGGGTCGTTCTGCGGCCGCCTCACGCTGCTCCTCGGCGGCACCACGTGGCCGCCGCGGGCCGGTACGGTCGGGGTCGTCCCGGTACCGGACGACTCCGGCGACGGCGGTGCCCACGGCGACGGCAGCGCCCGCACGGTCGGCGGTGCCCACGGCGACGGCAGCGCCCGCACGGTCTCCGGGGCGCGCGGCGGTTCCGGCACGGCCCCCGGGCCCGCCGCGGGCGGCGGGTCCGACGCCGCGCTGCCCGCCGTCGACGTCCTCACCGACTCCACCGCCGTCGTCCTCGCCGACCGGCCCGTCATCGCCCTCACCGCGTGGCTGTCCGACGTACTGCGCGCCACCGCCGCCTCCGGGCGGGCCCTGCACATCGTCACGCCGGCGCACGCCCGTCTGAGCCTGCCCCTGCGCACCGCCCTGACCGGTCCGCCCAACCGCTGGGTCGTCCAGGACCCGGACCACGGGTACTACGACGGCCTGACCGGCGCCGTGCTGCACTGGCGGGACGGCACCTTCACACCCGCCCGCACCGAGGACGGCGAATCCGTCGTGGCGGACGCCTTCGCGCCGCAGGAACCGCCCGCGGGGCACCGGCTCACCCTCGCCTTCCGCACCCAGCACGCCCCGGACCCCGACCTCGTCCTCGGCCGCGGCCTGGAGGCCGCCTGGCGCCACCTCACCGGCGCCGCCCCCGCGGGCTGGGGCACGGCCGAGCCCATCAACCTGCCCTGGTCGACCCGGCAGTTGACCGCCCTGGCCCGCGACCGCGCCCCGGCCCCGAGCCATCTGCTCGCCGTCGGCCACCCGGACCGGCCCGCGCTCGCCACGCTGCGCGTCCTGCGCACCGGCACGGGCGTCGCCCAGGAGGTCACCCTCGACATCGGCCTCGCCGCCGGGGCGCCCGTGCCCCTGGACGCCGTCGAGCCGCTCGCCGAGACCCTCGTGGCCGGGCACGGACTGAGCACCCTGCTCGTCACCCTGCACCGGGCCCGCCCCGATCTCACGGTCCCCGCCCGTCTGGAGCACCCGCCCGTGCCCGTCTCCTTCACCCTGGGCGCCGCCGACGTACGCGCGGTCGGCCGCGCCCACGCCGGGAGCCCGCCCCTGCCGCACCGCCCCACCCCGCTCGGGCCGGTGGGCGCCCCCGCGCTGCACTACCGCTTCGGCGACGGCACGGACCCCGCCGCGTGGGCAGACGTCGACCGGCTCGTACGGCACCTCGAAGCGGCCCGTAGGTAATCCCGGGCGGACCGGGCGCACTCTGGGACCATCGGCCCATGAGTACCTCCCCCCACGGCGCGTCCACCGGTCGCCGCACCTTCGACGACCTCCTCACCGAAGCCGAAGCCGCCCCCACCGAAGGCTGGGACTTCTCCTGGTTCGAGGGGCGGGCCACCGAGGCGCGGCCCTCGTGGGGGTACGCGCGGGCCATGGGGGAGCGGCTCGGGCGGGCCTCGGCGTCGCTCGACGTGCAGACCGGGGGCGGGGAGGTGCTCGGGGCGGCGCCCTCGCTGCCGCCGGTCGCCGTCGCCACGGAGGGGTGGCCGCCGAACCTCGCCAAGGCGACGGCCCTGCTGCACCCGCGCGGTGCCGTCGTCGTGGCCTCGGCCGAGGACGCGCCGCTGCCGTTCGCCGACGGCGCGTTCGACCTCGTGACGAGCAGGCACCCCGTGACCCCGGACTTCGACGAGATCGCCCGGGTGCTGCGGCCCGGCGGGACGTACTTCGCCCAGCACGTGGGGCCGCGCAGCGTGTTCGAGCTCGTCGAGTACTTCCTGGGCGAGCAGCCCCGGGACGTCCGCGACGCCCGTGCCCCCGAGGGCGAGCGGGCCGCGGCCGAGGCCGCCGGGCTCGAGGTGGTGGCGCTGCGCGCCGAGCGGCTGCGGATGGAGTTCTTCGACATCGGGGCCGTCGTCCACTTCCTCCGCAAGGTGGTGTGGATCGTGCCCGGGTTCACCGTCGACGCCTACCGGGAGCCGCTGCGCGCCCTGCACGAACGCATCCTGCGCGACGGGCCGTTCGTGGCCCACAGCACCCGGCACCTCTTCGACGCCCGCAAGCGGTGAACTCCCGCGCCCGCGCCCGGTGCTCCCCTGCCGGTACGGCTGTACTGTCGATCCGGTGAGTGAGGCGGATCCGCGGCGCGGTCGGGCGGCGCGGGCGCCGTACGCAGACGAGGAGTTGGCACATGGCGAAGGGCAAGGCGCCGTACGCGTGCGGTCTGGACGCGGCCGTGGACGTCGTCGGCGGCAAGTGGAAGCCCATGATCCTGTGGGCGCTGCACGCGGGCGGCACGCTGCGCTTCGGGGAGCTGCGGCGGCACGTGCCGGGTGTCAGCGAGAAGATGCTGATCCAGCAGCTCCGCGAGATGGAGGCGGACGGCATCGTGCACCGCGAGGTCTACCGCGAGGTGCCGCCCAAGGTCGAGTACTCCCTCACCGATCTCGGCCAGTCGCTGAACAAGGCCCTGGAACCGCTCGGCCTCTGGGGCGACGAGCACATGGCCCGCATCGTGGCCAACCAGGAGGCCAAGGCCGCCGCGGCGGCCGCGCGCATCGCCTGAGGCGGCGGGGCGGCGCCGCCGCGCGTCGTGCGTGGGCGGTGATGCGGGTGATGTGGGGTGTGTGCGGTGATGCGTGGGCGGTGGGGTGTCGGGGCGGTACGGCTCGCGGGGTGAAGGCCCAGGCCTGTGCGGGCAATTCGGGCAATCGGGGGCGACTCGGTCCGTCATCTCCGCGTCGAGTCAACATTGTTATCGACCGGTGCGGGCACTGGCTCGATTCCGCCCGGGGAGGCACGGTAAGTTCAGACCAACGCTAATTCGCGGGCGCAAAGCTGCGCGGGCGGCGCCGCGCAGTGGAGGGGGCTGCGCGGCCTCGTGCGCGCCCCGCCCGGGCGCCGGCGCCGCACCGTACTCCCATGTGCGGTCCCGGTCGCGTGCACTCAGGTCCACCACCGGGCGCACGCCGCGGCGCACCTCCGGATTCCGCCGCCGCCCCGGCCTCCGCCGCTCCCGCACCCGGAAGAGACCGACCGGGCCCGGTCGCGCCGTCCGCACCGGCCGCACCATCTGCGCCGTCCGCGCCACCTGCGCCCGCGAGCACCGCACCGCCGACGCCGACGCCGTCCCGCGTCCCGACCCGGTACGCCACGCCCACGGCGCACCGCGTCCCCAGCCTGTGGACGGCGCACGCGCCCCGGGGCGGGGCCGCCGCCTCCCGGGGGCCACCCCCGGCCCCTGAGAGAGGGCACCACCGCCATGGGGGTGGCACAGGGGCCCGGCCGCGCTCCCGTACGGCGCTCGCGGGCGCCCGGCCGCGCCCAGTACGTCAAGTGCGCGCCACGCCCCGCGTCACCCCTTCGGAGCTACCGCTTCCGAGGACCGGAAACCGCCGTCCGGGCCGGAAACCGGCGCACCACCGGGGCCGGGCGGTCGCCGGACGGTCTCGGAGAGTAGTTGTGGCACGCCGATGCACCGCGAACCACTTACGAAGGGTTATGGTGGAAACCCCCCCTCGGGCCGGTCCGTCTCCCCCCCCCACGGACCGGCCCGTTTTCTTTTGCCCCGCGCGTGCCCCGCGCGCCCGCCGGAGAGCCGTCCGCGCGCCCGCCGAGGAGCCCGCCGCGCGCCCGCCCGAAAGCCCTCGCGCCCCGGGGGCGAGCCGTCCGGGCGACCGCCACGGGGCGTCGTACGTCCGGAAGCGCCAGGAGCGAGCCCCTCCCGTACGGCGCCCCGCCACGGGGCCCGCCCGGCCCACCGGCCCCGTCGCCCGCCCGGGGCCGGTGGCGGGGCCGGGGGCGTCAGCTCCTGCCGGCCCAGATGTTCGTGCCCGGCGTCGACACCGCGAACGTGTCGATCTCCGCCAGTTCCGCCTCCGTGAGCTTCGGCCCGGACAGGGCCGCCACGTTCTCCTCGAGCTGTCGGACGCTGGAGGCGCCGATGAGGGCGGACGTCATGCGCTCGTCGCGCAGCACCCAGTTCAGCGCCAGTTGCGCGAGCGACTGCCCGCGCCGGGACGCGATGTCGTTCAAGCCATTGAGACGGCGTACGACCTCGTCGTTCAGGAGGTCGGGGTCCAGCGACTTGCCCTGGGTCGCGCGCGAGCCCTCCGGGATGCCCTTCAGGTACTTGTTCGTGAGCAGCCCCTGGGCGAGCGGGACGAAGGAGATGCAGCCCATGCCCTCCGCCTCCAGCGTGTCGAGGAGGCCGTCCTCCTCGGTCCAGCGGTTGATCATCGAGTACGACGGCTGGTGGATGAGGGGGCGCACGCCCATCTCGCGCAGCAGCCGGGCCGCCTCGGCGGTCTGCTCGCTGTTGTACGAGGAGACGCCGACGTACAGCGCCTTGCCCTGCTGGACCGCGGACGCGAGCGCGCCCATGGTCTCCTCCAGCGGCGTGTCCGGGTCGAAGCGGTGGGAGTAGAAGATGTCGACGTAGTCCAGGCCCATGCGCCGCAAGGACGCGTCCAGCGAGGACAGCAGGTACTTGCGCGAGCCCCACTCGCCGTACGGGCCGGGGTGCATGAGGTAGCCCGCCTTGGTCGAGACGACCAGCTCGTCGCGGTAGGGGGCGAAGTCCTGGGCGAAGAGCTTGCCGAAGTTCAGCTCCGCGCTGCCGGGCGGCGGGCCGTAGTTGTTCGCCAGGTCGAAGTGGGTGACGCCCAGGTCGAAGGCGCGGCGCAGGATCGCCCGCTGGGAGTCGAGGGTGCGGTCGTCGCCGAAGTTGTGCCACAGGCCGAGCGAGACGGCCGGCAGCCGCAGGCCGCTGCTGCCGGAGCGGCGGTACTCCATCGTGTCGTAGCGGGCGGGCGCGGCGCGGTACGCGGAGATGTCGTTCATGGGACGACGCTACGGCACGGTGTGCGGCTGCGGGGCTCGCTGTTGCCCTTCCCTCCCGCCCACCCGCCCCTCACCGGCCTTCGGCCTCGTCCTCAAACGCCGGACGGGCTGAGGCATCGCGCTGCGCGCTCGTCCTCAAGCGCCGGACGGGCTGAGAGCATCGCGCTGCGCGCTCGTCCTCAAGCGCCGGACGGGCTGAAAGCGTCGTGCCGCGGGCTCGTCCTCGGGCGCCGGGCGGGCTGGAACCCGCGTGCCGTCCGCACGCGCCGAACGCGCCGCACGCGCCCACGCTCACGGAACTCCCTCCGCCAAGGCCCCCACCTGCTCGTCCTCCGTGTCGGTGCCAAGTGCCGGGCGGGCCCCGTGTCCTGCTTTGTTCCGGCCGGGGCGGCACCCGGGCCGGAAGCCCGTCCGCACAGCGGTACCCTTTCCGCCTCAGGGGCTGCCGTCCGCCCCCGCACCCCCGGCCGGCCGGCCCATCGGGGCAGCGGCCAACTTTCGTGAGAGGTGGAATCTCGTGAGCTTGCGCGACCTGGTGTACCGGCTGTACGCACACCGGGTGGAAGGCCGCCTCGACCACGCGCAGGTGCCCAAGCACATCGGCGTCATCCTCGACGGCAACCGTCGCTGGGCGAAGGCCTCCGGGGGCACCACCGCGCAGGGCCACCAGGCCGGCGCCTACAAGATCGAGGAGTTCCTCGGCTGGTGCGCCGAGACCGACGTCGAGGTCGTCACGCTGTGGATGCTCTCCACGGACAACCTCGACCGGCCCGACGAGGAACTCGTCCCGCTCGTCGGCATCATCGAGGGAACGGTCCGCAGCCTCGCCGCCGACGGCCGCTGGCGCGTGCACCACGTGGGCACCCTCGACCTGCTCCCGGCCAGCACCCAGCGCGTCCTGAAGGAGGCCGAGCAGGCCACCGACACCAACCAGGGCATACTGGTCAACGTGGCCGTGGGCTACGGCGGCCGGCAGGAGATCGCCGACGCCGTCCGCTCGCTGCTCCTCGACCACGCCGAGCGCGGCACGTCCATCGAGGAGATCGCCGACAGCGTCGACGTCGAGCAGATCTCCAAGCACCTCTACACCAGCGGCCAGCCCGACCCCGACCTGGTGATCCGCACGAGCGGCGAACAGCGCCTCTCGGGGTTCATGCTGTGGCAGTCCGCCCACTCCGAGTACTACTTCTGCGAAGTCTTCTGGCCCGCCTTCCGGAAGGTGGACTTCCTGCGCGCGCTGCGTGACTACGCCGCGCGCCACCGCCGTTACGGCGGATGACGTACGGCCGGAACGAGGTTCAGGTAACCGGGAGTTAACGAACGCGCCGTCATATGCCCTGGCATGGCTGTGCTTCTTCGAGGGAATGAACCCTCCAGGTCGGCGCCCGAGTCACGGGCGCCGTATCTCAGCGGACGGCACGGGGCCGTCCGCCCGGGAGGCCCTTTGCGCCAGGACGACCGCGCGGTGAGCGCGGACGACACGGAGGGCCGGTCTCCGGCCCGCGCGGGGGCCGCAGACCGGCCCAGTTCCCTCCGTCGCTCCCCGACGACCTCATCCGAGGGGGTACGTCCTTCCGTGGTGACCAGCACGAAGCGCCAGCAAGGCCGGCGCACCTATGTACTCGACACCAGCGTCCTGCTCGCCGACCCGAACGCGCTCGCGCGCTTCGACGAGCACGAAGTGGTGCTGCCGATCGTCGTCGTGACGGAGCTGGAGGCCAAGCGCCACCACCCCGAACTCGGCTACTTCGCCCGGCAGGCCCTGCGCCTGCTCGACGACTGCCGGATCCGGCACGGGCGCCTGGACGCGCCCATCCCGATCGGCGGCCTCGGCGGAACGCTGCGCGTCGAGCTCAACCACTCCGACCCCGGCGTGCTCCCCGCGGGGTACCGCCTGGGCGACAACGACTCGCGGATCCTCGCCGTGGCCCGCAACCTCCAGGCCGAGGGCTACGACGTCACCGTCGTCTCGAAGGACCTGCCGCTGCGGATCAAGGCGTCCTCCGTGGGCCTCCTCGCCGAGGAGTACCGCGCGGAGCTCGCCATCACGGACTCCTCCGGCTGGACGGGCATGGCCGAACTGACCCTGTCGGCCGAGCAGGTGGACCTCCTCTACGAGACGGAGACGCTGTACGTCCCCGACGTGGCGGGGCTGCCCGTGCACACCGGGCTGACCATCCAGTCCGAGCGCGGCAAGGCCCTCGGCCGGGTCACGGCCGAGGGCAGCGTCCGGCTGGTCCGCGGCGACCGCGAGGCCTTCGGGCTCAAGGGCCGCAGCGCCGAGCAGCGGGTCGCCCTCGACCTGCTCCTCGACCCGGACGTCGGCATCGTCTCCATGGGCGGCCGGGCCGGCACCGGCAAGTCGGCGCTCGCCCTGTGCGCGGGCCTGGAGGCCGTCCTGGAGCGGCGCCAGCACCAGAAGGTGATGGTCTTCCGGCCGCTGTACGCGGTGGGCGGTCAGGAGCTCGGCTATCTGCCCGGCACCGAGGCCGAGAAGATGGGGCCCTGGGCGCAGGCCGTCTTCGACACGCTCGGCTCGGTCGCGAGCAAGGAGGTCATCGAGGAGGTGTCGGCGCGCGGCATGCTGGAGGTGCTGCCGCTCACGCACATCCGCGGCCGCTCCCTGCACGACGCGTTCGTCATCGTGGACGAGGCCCAGTCCCTGGAGCGCAACGTCCTGCTGACCGTGCTGTCCCGGGTCGGCGCGAACTCCCGCGTGGTCCTGACCCACGACGTCGCCCAGCGCGACAACCTCAGAGTCGGCCGGTACGACGGCGTGGTCGCCGTCATCGAGAAGCTGAAGGGGCACCCGCTCTTCGCCCACGTCACGCTCACCCGCTCGGAGCGGTCGCAGATCGCGGCCCTGGTGACGGAGATGCTGGAGGACAGCCAGATCTGACCCGGTCCGCACGGGTACACGGGTACACGGGTACACGGGTACACGGACACACGGACACACGGGTACACGGACACACGGGTACACGGACACACGGACCGGCTGAGCCGCCCGGAATCCCCCGATCCCGCCCGGGGCGGGGGATTTTCCGTGGATGGGGCGGGTTTTGCCGAAACACCCCCGGGGCGGGGGCGGTTGCCCGCGGCCGGTGAAGCGAGCGAGCCTAGTGGGGCTGCTGCCCCGCGCGTCTGGGTTTCCGTAAAACTCCTGGGACAAACGGGATGTGAGCTTTCCCACGCAACGCGGAATTGCCTCGCGGCGTCTCGCTACGGCAGAGTCTGGGTCCTGTCAGGCCCCGCATACGGCACTCCTGTACCCCCAGCGGTACGGAACAACAGAACTTCATAGTGGTCGCCGTATGCCGCCCGAAGCACCACGCGGCGCTCCCGTCACGGGAGTTGTCCACCGGGCCCGCGCCTCCCGTGACCGAGTAGCAAGCGGAGGCCAGCGTCAGGGGCACGATTGCGTCCGCGAGGTCACCTATGCGGGCGATGCTGGAAGGAAACCGTGTGAGCCGGATTTCGGTCCGGGGACTCGCAGTGGCCTCGGCCACCGCGGTCACCACTGTCGGCGCCGTCGTGGGCGTCGCTTCGGGCAACACCGAGTCCTCGAACTCGAACGACCTCGAGGCGACGGCGAGCGACGCGACCCTCCTCGCGGACATCCCGGCGGGCGAACAGGCCCAGGTGCAGACCACCTCCGTGGCGCAGCAGGCCGACGCCCAGGCGACGGCCGCCGACTCCGCCGCGAAGACGTCCGCCGCCGAGGCCGCCCGCGTCCAGGCCGCCAAGAACGCCGTCGCCAAGCAGAAGGCGGCGAAGCAGGCGGAGGCGGACAGGAAGGCCGCCGCCAAGGAGGCCGCGGAGAAGAAGGAGAAGGAGAAGAAGGAGCGCCTCGAGAACAAGGCGAGCCGTTCTTCCAGCCGCGACGCCTCCGACTTCGCCCCGCAGAGCTCCTACACGGTCGCCCAGGTCCAGGCGATGGCACGGCAGATGGTCCCCGCGGGCCAGTTCCAGTGCTTCAGCAACATCGTGAACCACGAGTCCACCTGGAACTACCGCGCCACCAACGCCTCCTCCGGCGCATACGGCCTTGTCCAGGCGCTGCCCGGCTCCAAGATGGCCTCGGCCGGCGCCGACTGGCGCACCAACCCGGCCACGCAGATCAAGTGGGGCCTCAACTACATGAACGAGCGTTACGGCAGCCCGTGCGGAGCATGGGACTTCTGGCAGGCCAACCACTGGTACTGAGCGCGCGCTCAACCGCCTGCGGCTCCCTACCGTCCTACGGTGGGGGGCTTCGCCCGTGTACGGTCGGTGCGGACGCCCCGGTCGGCCGGGGCCACGGCGGGGCAACACGGGGGAAGAGGACGGGATCATGTCGCGAGTTCCAGGGTGGCGCCGCCGTGTCGGCACCGGCCTGACCAGGCTGGGGGAGCGCCTGGGCGCGGGCCGCGCCCAGGACGACGGCCCGGACACCCCCGAACCGGAACCGGCGGCGCCCGCCGCCCCGACGAGGCCTGACGGCCCCGACAGCACGGGCACCCTCGGTGGCACCGGCAGCGTCGGCAGCACCGGGAGAAACGTACCGTCGGACGCGCCTCCGCCGACCGCGACCACCGCGCCGGGCTCCGCCCCCGGCGCTCCCGAGGACGCCTCCGCCGACGCCTCCGCCGCCCCTGACACCTCAGCCGTCTCCTCCGGCTCCTCTGCCTCCGCCTCCGCAGGCGCCGACGCGGACGGGCGCGCGGGCGTGAACCCCGGCGTGAACGCGGGCGCACCCACGGACGGACCCGCCGGTGCGTCCGCCGACGGAGCTGCTGACGCATCCGCCGACGGAGCTGCCGACGCGACCGTCGACAGTGGCGTGCCCGGTACGGGGACGACGTCCGGTACGGGGACGACGTCCGCGGCGGTCGGTGCCGCGGCGGACTCCGGTCCCGCCCGGGGGCGGCCGGCCGGGCCCAAGCTGTCACTGCGGAAGCGGTACGCCGACCTGGTGCGGCACGCCGCGGACGCGCGCGCGGGCGACGACTCCGGTACGGACGCGGACGGCGACGGGGAGGCGGGTGCCGCCGCGGGCCAGGTGCCCGCGCCGCCCACCTACGCCCCCGCCATAGCGGCACGCCCCGACCCGGTGGCCGCCGTGCCGTGGGGCATGCGGGTCGCGGCCGAGGCCGGGTGGCGGCTGCTCGTGCTCGCGGGCACCGTCTGGGTCCTGATGAGGGTCATCAGCGCGGTGCAGCTCGTCGTGTTCGCGTTCGTGGCCGCGCTGCTCATCACCGCGCTGCTCCAGCCGACCGTGGCCCGGCTCTCCCGGCTCGGCCTGCCGCGCGGGCTCGCCACGATGGTCACCGCCGTACTCGGCTTCGTGATCATGGGCTTGGTGGGCTGGTTCGTGGTCTGGCAGGTCATGGAGAACGTCGACACGCTCTCCAGCCAGGTCCAGGACGGCATCGAGGACCTGCGCAAGTGGCTGCTCAACAGCCCCTTCCACGTCACCGAGGACCAGATCAACGACATCGCGAAGAGCCTGCGCGAGGCGGTGGGCGCGAACTCCGAGGAGATCACCTCCGCGAGCCTCGAAGGCGTCACCGTCATCATGGAGACGCTGACGGGCATCCTGCTGGCGATGTTCTCCACGCTCTTCCTGCTGTACGACGGGCCGCGCATCTGGAAGTGGTGCCTCAAGCTGGTGCCCGCCGCGGCGCGGCCGGGCGTCGCGGGAGCGGGGCCGCGGGCGTGGAAGACGCTCACCGCGTACGTGCGGGGCACGGTGATAGTGGCCCTCATCGACGCGGTCTTCATCGGGCTCGGGATCTACTTCCTCGGCGTGCCCATGGCCGTGCCGCTGGCCGTCTTCATCTTCCTGTTCGCGTTCATCCCGCTGGTGGGCGCGGTGGTGTCCGGGGCGCTCGCGGTCGTGGTCGCGCTGGTGACGCAGGGCGTGTTCACGGCGGTGATGGCGCTCGTGGTGGTGCTGGCGGTGCAGCAGATCGAGGGGCACATCCTGCAGCCCTTCATCCTGGGCCGGGCGGTGCAGGTGCATCCGCTGGCGGTGGTGCTCTCCGTGGCCGCGGGCGGCATGGTCGCGGGCATCGGCGGGGCCGTGGTGGCCGTGCCGCTGGTCGCGGTGACCAACACGGTGGTGGGCTACCTGCGGGCCTACGCCCGGGAGATGGCTCTGCGCCAAGCCGAAGCAGTGGCGGACCCCCCACCCCAAGACGCCTGACCCCCCAACTCCCACCTCCCGCCCACCCGCCCCCCATCCCCGCTCCGCGACTAGCCCTCGACCACCAGGCAGCCCCCACCCACCCGCCCGCTCGCGAAGGGCCCCGGGCGGCCACCGAAGCCGCCTCCCGCCCGCGACGGGCCGCGGGCGGCCACCGAAGCCGCCTCCCACCCCTCCATGGCCCCTGCGCAGCTCGCCCTCAACCACCGGACGGGCTCAAACTCCCGCCTGCCCGCGACCGGCCTAGGCCAGCCGCCGAGCCCGCTTCCCAGCCCACCCGCCCCTCCATGGCTGCTGCGCAGCTCGTCCTCAACCGCCGGACGGGCTGAATGCTTACGTCTGCCCGCGACCGACCTTGGGCAGCCGCCGAATCCCGCTTCCCCGCCCACCCGCCCCTTCATCGCCGCTGCGCGGCTTGTCCTCAATCGCCGGACGGGCTGAATGCTCCGGCCTGCCGGCGTCCGCTCCTGGGTGGCTGCCGATGTATGGACCCCGGCTCACCCGCCGCTGCGCGGCTTGTCCTCATTCGCCGGACGGGCTCGGTGTGCCCCCCGGTCGGCGACTGGTTCTGGGCGGCTGCCGCAGCGGGGGTTTCCGTCCTCCACCCCTTCGTCGCCGCTGCGCGGCTCGTCCACAACCGGCGGGCAGGCTCAACGCTCCGGCCTGCCCGCGACCGGCCCCCCGGACCGCTGCCGAAGCCCCGCTTCCCCGCCCACCCGCGCCTTGGTCACCGCGGCGCGGCTCGCCCGCAACCGTCGGGCGGGCTGAATGCTTCCGTCTGCCCGCGTCCAATATTTGGGTGGCTGCCGGAGCATGGGCCCCCGCCCACCCGCCCCTTCATTGCCGCTGCGCGGCTCGTCCTCAATCGCCGGACGGGCTGGAAGGTCTCGTCCGCCCGCTGCACAGGGATGGTCAAGCGGAGCAGCCAACGACTCACCTGCAAGCCGCCAGGTCGGGGTGGGACGTGGTCGCCGAGGCAGTATGGGTGGGCGGGTGGGAGGGATTCGCCGCGGAGCGGCGAGCAGGGTGGGCACTCGCCTGTAAGCCGCCAGGTCGGGGTCGGGCGTGGTCGCTGGGGTGGTACGGGTGGGCGGGTGGGAGGGATTCGCCGCGGAGCGGCGAGCAGGGTGGGCACTCGCCTGTAAGCCGCCAGGTCGGGGCTAGGCGTAGTCGCCGGGGTGGTACGGGTGGGCGGGTGGGAAGCGTTCGTCGCGGAGCGGCGGGTGGGGTGGCCGCTCACCTATGGGCCGCCAGGCTGCGGGTGGGTGAGTGGGAGGGCGTGGGGGTGCCAGGCCGTGGCCTGGGGGCGTACGCGGGGCTGCGGGCTCGGGTGCGTACAAGAAAGCCCCAGGGCCCCGCTCGCGGGGAGCGGGGCCCTGGGGGAGGGGGAGGCACGTGGCCGTCAGGCCAGGTGGGACTCCGTCTCCAGGGTGACGCCGACGGCCTGGATCACCGAAGCGATCTTGAAGGCCTCCTGGATGGTGTCCCGGTCGACACCGGCCTTGCGGAGCACCTGCTCGTGCGAGTCGAGGCACATCCCGCAGCCGTTGATCGCGGAGACCGCGAGCGACCACAGCTCGAAGTCGACCTTCTCGACGCCCGGGTTGCCGATGACGTTCATCCGCAGGCCCGCGCGCATCGTCCCGTACTCCGGGTCGGAGAGCAGGTGACGCGTGCGGTAGAAGACGTTGTTCATCGCCATGATGGCGGCCGCGGACTTGGCCGCGGTGTACGCCTCCGGCGACAGGTTCGCCTTCGCCTCGGGCTCCAGCTCACGCAGCACCTGCGCGGAGCGCGAGGCGATCGCGCAGGCGAGCACCGTGCCCCAGAGCTGCTGCTTGGGCAGCTCGGAGTTGCCGATGACCGAGCCGAGGTTCAGCTTCAGGTCCTTGGCGTAGTCCGGGACGGCGGCCTTCAGTTCATCGAGGGCCATGCTCACTCACCGGCCAGCAGCGCGACCGGGTCCAGGGTCTCCTCGCCCTTGCTCCAGTTGCACGGGCACAGCTCGTCCGTCTGGAGGGCGTCGAGGACCCGGAGGACCTCCTTCGGGTTACGGCCGACGGAGCCGGCGGTCACCATCGTGAACTGGATCTCGTTGTTCTGGTCCACGATGAAGACGGCGCGCTGCGCGAAGCCGTCCTCGCCCTCGATGCCGAGCGCGCGCATGAGCTCGTGCTTGGAGTCGGCCAGCATCGGGAAGGGCAGGTCGGTCAGGTCCGGGTGGTCCTTGCGCCAGGCGTGGTGCACGAACTCGGAGTCGCCGGAGAAGCCGAGGATCTGGGCGTCGCGGTCAGCGAACTCGTCGTTCAGCTTGCCGAACGCGGCGATCTCGGTCGGGCACACGAAGGTGAAGTCCTTGGGCCACGCGAAGACGATCTTCCACTTGCCCTCGTAGGTCTTGTGGTTGATCTGCTCGAACTCCTTGCCCTTCTCCAGCGAGACGCAGGCGGTCAGGTCGAACTCGGGGAACTTGTCACCGACAGTGAGCACGCGCTCTCCTTGCAGCGATCGGAACCCGGTAAGGGGTTCCACGGGGTTGGACTGCTGACGATCGTGGCACAGAGTGCATTGATTAGGGAAATAGCTACACTCGGTCGTGTTGATTGGAGGTAGTTATCAGTGCCTGCCGTAAATAGGGGCAAGCAGCCCAGCCTCGCACAGCTCCGTGCCTTCGCCGCCGTCGCCGAACATCTGCACTTCCGGGACGCGGCGGCAGCAATCGGGATGAGTCAGCCCGCGCTGTCCGGTGCCGTCTCCGCGCTGGAGGAGGCACTCGGTGTCCAGCTCCTGGAGCGCACCACGCGCAAGGTGCTGCTCTCCCCGGCGGGGGAGCGGCTCGCCGTGCGCGCCAAGGCGGTCCTCGACGAGGTCGAGGCGCTCCTGGAGGAGGCCGACGCGGTGAAGGCGCCGTTCACCGGGGCGCTGCGGCTCGGCGTGATCCCGACCGTGGCGCCGTACCTGCTGCCGGCGGTGCTGACCCTGGTCCACGAGAAGTACCCGGACCTGGACCTCCAGGTGCACGAGGAGCAGACGTCCTCGCTGCTTGAAGGGCTGGCCGCCGGGCGGCTCGACCTGCTGCTGCTCGCCGTGCCGCTCGGGGTGCCGGGCATCACGGAGCTGCCGCTCTTCGACGAGGACTTCGTGCTTGTCACGCCGCTCGACCACTGGCTGGGCGGGCGCGAGGGCATTCCGCGCGAGGCGCTGCGCGAGCTGAACCTGCTGCTGCTCGACGAGGGGCACTGCCTGCGGGACCAGGCCCTCGACATCTGCCGGGAGGCGGGCCGGGACGACGCGCCGGTCACCACGACCGCCGCGGGGCTCTCCACGCTCGTGCAGCTCGTGGCCGGAGGGCTGGGGGTGACGCTGCTGCCGCGGACGGCTGTGCGGGTGGAGACGAGCCGCAGCAGTCAGTTGCTCACCGGGTACTTCGCCGATCCCGCGCCGAGTCGGCGGGTCGCCTTCGCGATGCGGTCGGGGGCGGCGCGGGCCGCGGAGTACGAGGAGTTGGCGCGGGCCCTGCGGGAGGCCTTGCGGTCGCTGCCCGTGCGGGTGCTTTAGCCGCGCCGCGGCGGGTGCGAGGGCTGTGGCCCGGCTGGGCTTCCGGCTGGGGCCCGGCTGCGCCGGGGCTCTGCGGCTTGCCGCCGCGGGGGTGTCTGCCGTTGCCGTCCGCCGCGCCTCGTTGGCCGGTCGCGCAGTTCCCCGCGCCCCTTCAGGGGCCTGTGCCGTCGGCCGGCTGCCGCGCCGTCGTGGCTGGTCGCGCAGTTCCCCGCGCCCCTTCGGGGGCTTGTGCCGTCGGCCGGCTGCCGCGCCGTCGTGGCTGGTCGCGCAGTTCCCCGCGCCCCTTCGGGGGCTTGTGTCGTCGGCCGGCTGCCGCGCCGTCGTGGCTGGTCGCGCAGTTCCCCGCGCCCCTTCGGGGGCTTGTGTCGTCGGCCGACTGCCGCGCCGTCGTGGCTGGTCGCGCAGTTCCCCGCGCCCCTTCGGGGGCTTGTGCCGTCGGGCGTGTGCCGCGCCGTCGTGGCTGGTCGCGCAGTTCCCCGCGCCCCTTTGGGGCCCGGGGAACCACGCCGCACTGCTACTCCGTGCGCAAGCCGTCCGGGCGCATCATGCGCCACAGGGGTGGCAGGCTCAGCAGGGTGACCAGCGCCACCAGGGCCGCGCCCGCGGCGGTGAGGGGGAGGAAGACCAGCCAGTCCGTGACCGACTTGTTCACCATGCGGCACATCACGGCGCCCAGGGCCAGGCCGCCCGCGACCGCGAGGGCCAGGCCGAGGGCCACCGGGATCGCCGTCTGCCACAGGACCGACCAGGCCATCGACGTACGCCGGGTGCCGAAGGCGGTCAGGGCCGCCAGCAGGCGCTTGCGCTCGCGCAGTTGCTCCAGCATCGACACCAGCATGGACGCGGCGATCAGGGTCATCGTCGCCATGGCCCCGGCCTGGAGGCCCCGCTGGATGGAGGCGTACTGCTTGTCGCGCTCGATCATGCGGATGGTGTTCACGCGGACCAGCGGGTCCATGCGCGCCGCGGTGTTGCGCACGTACTCCTCCGCGTCCGTCACGCCGGGGTCGATCTGGACCATGGCGCGGGTCTGCGCGTCGGCCATGCGGTCCACGTCGACGGCGCCCGGCGTCGCGAGGATGCCGTTGTACCGGTCGCCGACCGGGTCGGGCCGGGCCTGTACGACGCGGGTCGACTTCGGCAGCGTCCACGGCGCGTGCGCGCCGTGCCCCTTGGTCGTGGAGTCGCCCCAACTGTCGTAGTTGAGGTCGATCCGCTTGCCGGGGCGCGCGGTCCGGTCGACCCAGGCGTTCTGCTCCTGGTCGTCCGCGTGCACGATGAACGTGTCACCGTCCTCGCACCGGCCGACGTGCGCCAGCTCGCGCAGCGTGGCGCAGGTCCCGACCGACAGCTCGGTGGTCGGCCGGATGTCGTCGCCCTTGCCGAGCTTCCCGGGCTTCACGACGTACGCCGAGACCGTGCCGATGACGCCCTCGACGCCCTTGGTGGCGCGGAAGTCGTCGATCATGCGCTGGGCGAGCGGACCGCTGCCCTTCGGCGAGTACACGCTGAGCTGGGCGCGGTGCGGGTCCTGGTCCGTGGTGGTGTTGAAGTCGTCGTGCATGGACGCGAACAGCATCTGCAGGGCGACGGCGCCCGCCACCGCGACCGTGATGCCGCTGACCGCGCGGGCCGCCGTACCGCTGTTCATCTGCAGCCGGCGGGTGGCGAGCTGCCAGGGCACCGGGCCGCCGCGCAGCCGCCGCACGGCCGCCTCCACCAGCCAGGGGAGCAGCGTCGCGAGGCCCACCAGGGCGAGGGTCGCGCCGACCGCGATGGTGTAGACGTGCACGTCGTCGGAGGTGGCCGAGGAGCCGATGCGGTCCTGGCCGAGCAGGATGAGCAGGCCGGTGACCGGCAGCAGCAGCCGCCACCACAGGCGGCGCCCGCGCGGGGACGCACTGCGCACCACGCCCAGCGGCTCGATGGCGACCGCGCGCAGCGACACCAGGGTGACGAGCACCGACGAGACCGGCACGGCGAGCAGGATCAGCGCGGCGAGCCCCGGCAGC
Source organism: Streptomyces longispororuber (assembly GCF_014656095.1). Lineage (GTDB taxonomy): Bacteria > Actinomycetota > Actinomycetes > Streptomycetales > Streptomycetaceae > Streptomyces > Streptomyces longispororuber. The sequence continues at coordinate 6,906 of NZ_BNBT01000056.1, read as the reverse complement.
GGCACCATGTCCGAGGGGAACGCGTTGACCTGCCAGATGTCGACGACGCCCAGCAACTGGCGCGCGGCGAGGAAGAACCCGGCACCCGCGACGAGCCCGAGCAGCGCCCCGCACAGCGCCTCGCCCGCCGCGATGCGGCGCACCGCCCGCCGGTCCGCGCCCACCAGGCGCAGCGCGGCGAGCCGCTGGTCGCGCCGCTCACCGCCGAAGCGGACCGCCGTACCGATGAAGATCAGTACGGGGGTCAGCAGGACGACGCAGATCAGGACGACGAGGACGACCAGGAGCGGGTCGAGGGGGTCCTCGGTGACCTTGTAGCCGAAGGCGCCGGTGCGGTAGGCGCCGTCGCTCTTGGTGAGGGTGTCGGAGCCGAGGTAGTAGAAGAGCTCGTTGGGGCGCATCAGGCCCGCGTCACCGATGGTGCCCGTGAGGCGGTACTGGCTGAAGCGCTCCTTGAGGAGCTTGCCGTCGGAGCTGTCCATCAGCTCCCGCAGCGCGGGGGAGACGACCAGCTCGCCGGGGCCCGGCAGCGCGTCGAGGCCGGGCGGCAGGACCGGGTGGCCGCCGTCGGCGCGGACCACGCGGCCGCTGATCTCCGAGTCGCGGAAGTCGGTGCCCGCGTTGACGATCAGGACCGTCGAGTCGGAGCGCTCGACCTTCTCGCCGCTCATCTCGCCGAGCGGCGTCCGGGCGGTGGAGCGGGCGTCGCGGTGGTGCATCAGCTCCGGCACCGACGCGGCGCCGAGCAGCAGCGCCACGCCGAGGCCCACGCCGACCGCGGTGAGGATCGTGCGGATCCAGCCCTCACGGCCGCCGCCGACCGCGAAGCGCAGCCCCATGGCCAGGTCGCGCGCCCAGGCGCGGGCACCGGTCGGGCCCGCGGGGCGGTCCGGGGAGGCGGGGGCCGCCTGCCGCGCCGGGTCCGCCGACGGGCCCGAGCGCGTCGGGGTCATGCTCATACGGCGCGCTCCATGTCCCGTGACCTGCCGTCGCGGACGACGATCTCGCGGTCGGAGTACGCCGCCACGCGGGTCTCGTGCGTGACGAGGACGACGGCGGCGTTGGCGCTGCGGGCGGCGTCGGTGAGCAGCTCCATGACGCGCTCGCCGTTGAGCGAGTCGAGCGCGCCGGTCGGCTCGTCGGCGAAGACCACGCGCGGGCTCGTGGCCAGCGCGCGGGCCACGGCGACGCGCTGCCCCTGGCCGCCGGAGACCTCGCCGGGGCGCTTGCCGCGCACGTCGTCGACCTCCAGGCGCTCCAGCCAGGTCAGGGCGGTGCGCTCGGCGTCCTTGCGCCGGGCGCCGTTCAGCCGCAGCGGCAGCGCCACGTTCTCGACGCAGGTGAGCTCCGGCACGAGCTGGCCGAACTGGAAGACGAAGCCGAACTCGCTGCGCCGCAGCGCGCTGAGCGCAGTGTCCGTCATACCCGTCAATTCCTGGCCGTTGTACGAGATTTCGCCCGCGTCAGGGCGCACGATCCCGGCCAGGCAGTGCAGGAGCGTGGACTTGCCGGAGCCGGAGGGGCCCATCACGGCGACCACCTCGCCCGGGTGGATGGAGAACTCGGCGCCGTCGAGCGCGGTCGTGGGCCCGTAGGCCTTGCGCAGCCCGTGGGCGGAGAGCAGGGAGCCGGCGGGGGTCATGCGGGCAGTACCTCCTTGGCGAGCCGGCCGAGCCGGGCGGAGGTCAGCTCCAGCCAGCGCAGGTCCGCCTCCAGGTGGAACAGGGCGTGGTCGCAGATCAACTGGTCGGCGAGGTCGCCCTTGCGCTTGCGGTCGGTCAGGATGCGCATCATGCGCAGGTGCTCCGAGCGCTGGGTGTCGAGGATGTCGGCGGCGTCGCGGTGCGTGAGCAGCGCGAGGACGACCTTGGTGTAGAGGGTGGACTGGAGGTACGGCTCGGGCTTCTCCGGCGTGGCGAGCCACCGCTGGACATCGGTGATGCCCGCCTCGGTGATGGCGTACCGCTTGCGCTCCGGACCCTCGCCCGCCTCGATCCCGTCGACCTCCACGAGGCCGTTCTTCAGCAGGCGGGACATGGTCGAGTAGACCTGCCCGTAGTGCAGTGGCTTGTCGTGCCCGAACTTCTCGTCGAAGGCGCGCTTGAGGTCGTAACCGTGGCGCGGTCCGGACTCGAGCAGCCCGAGGAGGGTGTGACCGATGGACATGCGGAGCACTATACACACCACGTATACGTGCGGTGTATACGCCGAGTGTGTAGGCGCGGAAGGGAGTACTCCGGCGGAAACGGGAGGCAACCGTCCGCGCTTCGGGGGAGTCGATTCCGGTGGAGTGGTAAGGGTTCCCTCGCGGTGGGTGCTCATTGTCACGTCCGGAAAAGACCGGATCGGGCGTCTTCTGTCATTCGGTGCGGTGTTAGCTTCATGAGCTGACCTGTCCTGTATGGGACGCGGGGGACGCGTGGGCTGCACGGGGGCGAGGAGCCGGCGAACCGGCGCCGGGCCGTCGGCGGGCGGGCGACGCGGAGCGACCAGAAGCGACGAGAAGCGACGACGAGAAGAGCGGAGCGACCACAGTCATGGGCCGAGCGGAAGAGCGAAAAGCGCGGCAGCGCGGTGCGCGCCGGGCAGCGCGCGGCCGCCCGTCCGGCGGCACTCCGGCCGCCGGCACTCCCGCCGACGCCGGTACTCCGGACACCGGTACGCACCCGGGTGCCGGTACGGGCCCCGCGGCGGACGGCCCGGCGGGCACCGGCCCCGGCGGGCCCGGTGCCGGGGCCGGGTCCGGCTCCGGTGGCTCCGGCTCCGGCGGCCGCCCGGGCAAGCGCCCCCGCGGCGGCAAGCCCAAGCCCACCGGCATCCGCCGCTTCTTCACCTGGAAGAAGCTCCTCGGCTACTTCTTCGGCGTCATCCTGCTCGGCATCCTCGGCTTCGTCGTCCTCTACCTGGTGGTGGACATCCCCAAGGGCAACGCCCTGGCGAAGAAGCAGAGCAACATCTTCAAGTACAGCGACGGCACGGTCTTCTACCGCGACGGCGACGTCAACCGCGAGATCGTCGACCTGGACGAGATCCCCAAGGACGTCCAGCGCACCTTCGTCGCCGCCGAGAACAAGTCCTTCTACAAGGACACCGGCATCGACTTCAAGGGCACCGCGCGCGGCGTGCTCAACACCCTGTCCGGCAAGGGCAAGCAGGGCGGTTCGACGATCACGCAGCAGTACGTCAAGAACTACTACCTGTCGCAGGAACAGACCGTCTCGCGCAAGCTCAAGGAACTCGTCATCTCGCTGAAGGTGGACCGCGAGAAGAGCAAGGACGACATCCTCGCGGGCTACATCAACACCAGCTACTACGGCCGCGGCGCCTACGGCATCCAGGCCGCCGCCCAGGCGTACTACGGCGTCGACGCAGCGAAGCTGAACGTCGCGCAGGGCGCCTACCTCGCCGCGCTCCTCCAGGCGCCGAGCTCCTACGACTGGGCCACCGCCTCCGACACCGGCAAGAAGCTGGTCAAGGAGCGCTGGAACTACGTCCTGGACAACATGGTCGAGGAGGACTGGCTGGACTCCGGCGAGCGCGACGGCCTGAAGTTCCCCTACCCGGACCCGCCGAAGGCCGCGCCCGGTATGAAGGGGCAGACGGGCTACCTGGTGCAGTTCGCCAACGAGATCGTGCAGCGGCAGATCATGCGGCAGGGCTACACCAAGTCCGAGGCGGAGGCGCAGCTCAAGCTGGGCGGCTACACCATCACGCTGAACATCGACCGCAAGAAGCAGCGCCAGCTAGAGAAGGCCGTCGACCGCAAGCTCAACGACCGCCTCGACCCGAAGAAGAGCAAGGCCGACGCGCGCGTCCAGGCGGGCGCCGTGTCCGTGGACCCCAAGACCGGCGCGGTCGTCGCGATGTACGGCGGCAGCGACTACCTCAAGCACTACCGGAACAACGCGACCCGGACCGACTACCAGCCCGCGTCCACCTTCAAGCCGCTGATACTCGCCGCCGCCCTGGAGGAGGGCGCCACCACGCAGGACGGCACGCCGATCACGGCGAACACGATCTACAGCGGCCGCAGCGAGCGCCCCGTCAAGGGCAGCGACATCGCCTTCGCGCCGCCGAACGAGGACGACGTCTCCTACGGCCCGGTCACCGTGCAGACCGCGATGAACAAGTCCATCAACTCCGTGTTCGCGCAGATGGGCGTGGACGTGAAGATGGACAAGGTCCTGGAGACCGCGGGCAAGCTCGGCATGGACGTCAAGGGCCTGCCCGCCGTGCCCGCGCAGACGCTCGGCTCGATGGGCGCGAGCCCCCTGGAGATGGCCGGGGTGTACGCCACCCTCGACAACCACGGCAAGAAGGTCACCCCGCGGCTCGTGAAGTCCGTCGAGCACAAGGACCGCGCCGTCGAGCTGCCCGGGGCGATCGGCGATCAGGTCATCAAGCGGGGCGCCGCGGACTCCGTGACCTCCGTGCTCACCGGCGTGGTCGACGACGGCACCGCCCGGAAGTCCGTGCGCGACGCGCCGACCCGCGACGGGCAGCAGGTGGCGGGCAAGACCGGTACGTCCGACGACAACAAGTCGGCCTGGTTCGTCGGCTACACGCCGAAGCTGGTCACTTCGGTCGGCCTGTTCGGCGAGCAGCCCAAGGACGACGGCGATGTCAAGCGCGGCACCCAGGTCTCCATGCGGGGCGCGGGCGGCAAGCCGCGCGTCGACGGCGGCAGCTTCCCGGCGGAGATCTGGGCGGCGTACACCTTCGACGCGACCGGCTCGCGCACCAAGTTCGACCTCGACACCGACATGGGCGCGGCCGTCGCGCCGCCGCCGGAGCCGACCACCCAGGCCCCGCCGACGCCGACCCTGCGGCCGACCCAGCCGGAGGAGGACGAGGACAAGCCGAGCAGCAAGCCGCCGACGACGCCGCCGTCCTCGACGAAGCCGCCGACGACCAAGCCGCCGACGACTCCGCCGCCCACCACCCCGACGACGACGCCGCCGACGACCCCGTCGACGAATCCGCCGTCCACCGGGGGCACGGGCACGCCCGACGACCCCGAGGACCGGCGGGCGGACCGGTCGAGCAGGTCCGACGAATAGGGCTGCCGCGGGACACGGCCCGGATACGCCAACGCCCCGGAACCAATGGTTCCGGGGCGTTGGCGTATCCGGGCAGGAGCAGGCCGGGGCACGGCGGGGCCTGTTCGGCTCCAGCCCGGCCCCGGCTCAGCTCTGGTTCAGCTCGAACCAGACCACCTTGCCCGTGCTCAGCCGGGTGGCGCCCCAGCGCCGCGCCAGCCTGTTGACCAGGTAGAGGCCGCGGCCGCCCTCGTCCGTGGCCCGCGCCTGCCGCAGCCGCGGCAACTGCGGCACGTCGTCGCCGACCTCGCAGCGCAGTACGTCGGTGCGCAGCAGCCGCAGCGTGATCGGGCGCGTGGCGTACCGCACGGCGTTCGTGACGACCTCGCTGACCAGCAGCTCCACGGCGTCGTTCAGGTCCGTCAGGCCCCACCGCTCCAGGGCGGAGCGGGCCAGGCGGCGGGCGCGCGACGGCGTGGCGTCCTCCGGTTCCAGGAACCAGTACGCCACGTCGCTGGGCGCGATGCCGTCGAAGCGGGCGGCGAGCAGGGCGATGTCGTCGTCGCGGTCGCCGGGCCCGAGCATGTCGAGCACCTCGTCGCAGAGCGCCTCCAGCGGCGGCGGGTGGTCCGGCCCGGTGAGCTGGGCGGTGGCGGCGAGCCGCTCGCGGAGCTGCTCTATGCCGGTCCACACGTCCCGCAGCCGGGACTCCACGAGCCCGTCCGTGTACAGCAGCAGCGTCGCGCCCGCCGGGGCGTCCAGCTCGACGGCCTCGAAGTCCACGCCGCCCACGCCGATGGGCGCGCCCGGGGGCACGCGCAGCACCTCCGCGCGCCCGCCCAGGTGCAGCAGGACGGGCGGCGGGTGGCCCGCGTTGGCGATGGTGATGCGGTGCGAGACCGGGTCGTAGACCGCGTACAGGCAGGTCGCCATGCGGTCCGAGCCGAGCCGCTGGGCCTGCTCGTCGAGGTGGTGCAGCACCTCCTGCGGCGGCAGGTCCAGCCCGGCGAGGGTCTGCGCGGTGGTGCGGAGCTGGCCCATGATCGCCGCGGACGTCATCGAGTGGCCCATGACGTCGCCGACGACGAGGGCGACGCGGCTGCCGGGCAGCGGGATCGCGTCGTACCAGTCGCCGCCGACGCGGGCGGTCTCGGCGGCCGGGAGGTAGCGCGAGGCGAGCCGCACGCCGGTGGCGCGCGGCAGGGTCTCGGGGAGCATCGTGCGCTGCAACTCGTCGGCGATGTACGCCTCGCGGCCGTACAGGACGGCCTTGTCGATGCCGAGGGCGCTGTGCGTGGCGAGCTGGGCCGCCACAAGGAGGTCGTCGGCCTCGAAGGGGTGCCGGTCCGGGCGGCGCAGGAACACCGCCGCGCCGATCACCCGGCGCCGCCCCCGCAGCGGCGCCAGGATCGCCCGCTGCCCGCCCGGGACCGAGCGGCCCGCGCCGAGCAGCTCCGGCAGCGCGCCGAGCGCCACGGCGGAGTCCGCGAACACCGGCCGGACGCCGCGCAGCACGTGGTCGAGGGCGCTGTTGACGCGGACCTCGCACAGCTCGGAGGCCGTCGCCAGGTCGGACTGCACCTGGAGCGCGGGCAGCGTGCCGCCGTCGGCGTCGTGGTCCTCGGGGATGCGGTCGGTGCGGCGCAGGCGCAGCAGCAGCGGCCCGACCGGGCGCTCGTCGCCCACCGGCAGCGGGTCGCGCAGATAGACCAGGATCGCGTCCGAGAACGTCGGGACCGTGGCCCGGCACAGGCCCATCACGATCTCGTCGAGGTCGATGCCGCGGGCGATGCGCCGCGTCGCGGCGCCCACGAACCGCAGCCGGTCGCCGTCGCGCCGCATCGCGGCCGGGCCCGGCGGCCGCGGC
>NZ_BNBT01000055.1 GCF_014656095.1 Streptomyces longispororuber | reverse complement strand
GCCTCCGCGCGCACCCGGTCCGCGCTGTCCTGCGCCTCCGTCTTCAGGCGCTCGGCCTCGGCGGCCGCCTCCGAGCGCAGCCGCACCGCGACGGCCTCGCCCTCGGCGCGCGACTGCGAGGCCTCGGCGGCCGCCTCGGCGCGCAGCCGCTCGGCCTCGGCCTCGGCCTGCGCCTGCAGCGTCCGGATCCGCTCGGCGGACTCCGTGCGCAGCCGCTCCGTCTCCTCGGCCGCCTCGCGCCGCATGCGCTCGGCCTCGGCGCGCGCGTCGCCGAGCGTCTGCTCGGCCGCGGCCAGCTTCTCCTCGGTCTCCGACCGGAGCCGCGCCAGCTCCGCGTCGGCCTCCGCCCTGCGGGCCGCGATGGTGCGCTCGGCCTCCTCGCGCAGCTCGCGCGCGGCCGTCTCCGCCTCGGCCCGGACGGCCTCGGCCTGCTCGTCGACCTCCGTGCGGTGCCGCTCGGCCTCGGCGCGGGTGCGCTCCAGGGTCTCCTCGGCCTGCCGGCGCAGCGACGTGGCGCGCTCCACGGCCTCGGCGCGGACCCGCTCGGCCTCGGCGGCCGCGGCCTCCCGCGCCTCGGCGGCGTCCGCCTTGGCCTTGGTGAGCAGCTCCTCGGCGGACCTGGCCGCCTCCTCGATCTGCTGGACAGCCTCGCGCCGCGCCTCGCCGCGGATCTTCTCGCCCTCGGCGACCGCGTCGGACCGCAACTGCTCGGCCTCGCCGCGCAGCCGCCGCGCCTCCTCCTGGAGCTCGACGGTCTTGGCGCGGTACTCCTTGGTGTCGTCCTTGGCCGCGCCCTTGAGCTGCTCGGCGATGTCGTGCGCCTCGCTGCGCAGCCGGTCCGCCTCGGCCTCGGCCTCGGCGCGGACCCGCTCGGCCTCCTCGGCGGCGGCGCGCGTGGTCGCCTTCGCCTCCTCGGACGCCTTGGTCAGCACGTCCTCGGCGGTCTTCGCGGCCTTCGCGATCTGCGAGGCGGTCTCCTCGGCCGTGATCGACCGGGCCTTCTCCGCCGCCTGGGAGATCAGCTTCTCCGCCTCGGCGGCGGCGTCCGCGAGCTTCTGCTCGGCCTCCGCCTTGGCGGCCTCGGCCTCCTTCGTGGCCTCGCCGACGAGCCGGGCCACCTGCTCCTTGGCCGTGCGCGTGCGCTGCTCCCCGGCGGCCTCGGCGGCGGCGAGCTGCTTGGCCGCGGCCTCCTTGGCCTCGGCGACGAGCTTGTCGGCCTCGGCGCGCGCCTCGCGCAGCGCCGCGTCGGCCTCGGCCATCCGCTCCTCGGCGGCGCGGCTGAGCTCCGTGGACCTGCGGCGCGCCTGGTCGGACTCGGCCGCCGTCGTCGAGCGCAGCGTCTCCGCGTGGTCGGCGGCCTCCTGGGCCTGCGTGGAGGCCGCGTTCAGGAGCCGCTCGGCGTCGGTGCGGGCGCGGCGCAGGATCGCCTCGGCCTCCGCGCGGGCGCTCTCGGTGTCCGCGCCGAGCCGCTGCCGGGCCGCCGCGGCGTGCCGCTCGGCCTCGGCGCGGGCGGCGGCCAGGGCCTGGTCGGCCTCGGCGCGGGACTCGTCGAGCAGGCGGCGGGCCTGCGCCTCGCTGCGGGCCCGGAGCTGCTCCGCCCAGGCCACGTTCTCGTTGACGTGCGACTCGACGGTCTGGCGGCGCTCGTTCAGCTCCTGGTCGAGCTGCTGGCGCCGGGAGACGGCCTCCGCGTGCAGCTCGGCCTGGAGGCGCGCCTGCTGCTCGGCGTGCTCCTGGAGGATGCGCTGCGTCTGGGCGCGGGCCTCGCGCAGCTCGCGCTCGGCGTCGGCGCGCAACTGCTCGGCCTGGATCTGCGCGTTCCGCAGCATCTGCTCGGCCTGGTAGCCGATGTCCGCGCTGTCGTAGGCAGGCCGGGACGCGAGGTTGCGGCGCGCCTCGTGCAGCTTGGCGCGCAACACCTCGACCTGGTAGCCGAGGTCCTCGGCGTGCTGGACCGCCTTCTCCCGATCGGTCTTCAGCCGGTCCATCTCGGCTTCGAACCGCGAGAGGTGGTCGGCCTCAGCCGGTCGTCGGCTGTCCTGGCTCTCGTAGCCCCGCACTGCGCGGTCCCATCCGTCCCCTGGTCGTAAGTCTTCGACGTACGAGCCTCGTCCGCGCCGGCGAACGAGGCCCCCGGGGAATGGTGTCAGATCAACAGCGGAGCTTGGGCTGCTGCCCCGACGCTCGTCCCCCGAAACCCGGACCCCGGCAAGCGACCGCCCACGGTGCGGACGGCCGCCCCTCACCCTACCGGCCCCGATAAGGGGAGGTCAGTGCTCGGCCCCCTCGGCGGGTGCCGAGGTCACGAGTTCGGTGAGAACTCCGTGGCAGTCCTTGGGGTGCAGGAAGGTGATGCGCGAGCCCATGGAGCCGACCCGCGGCTGTTCGTACAGGACGCGCACGCCCTTGCCGCGGATGGCTTCCGCGTCGCCGTCCACGTCCGCGGTGCCGAAGGCGATGTGGTGCACGCCCTCGCCGTTCTTGGCCAGCCACTTGCCCACGGCGGAGTCCTCCCGGGTGGGCTCCAGGAGCTGGAGGTACGAGGCCCCGCCGTCGGAGGTCTCGTTGATCTTCAGCATGGCCTCGCGCACACCCTGTTCCTCGTTGACCTCGGTGTGGAACACCTCGAAGCCGTACGTGGCACGGTAGAACTCGACGGTGGCGTCGAGGTCACGACAGGCGATCCCGATGTGGTCGATTCGCGTCAGCATCTCCCAAGTGCAGCGCCTGCGGCCGTGATTACGCAACGTGCGCGCGATCACACTCGCCGCCCGGTGACGCGCGCCGTACCGCTCAGTACATTCAAGTACACCTTCTCTCTGGGGGGATCCCCCCAGACCCCCCAACTCGTTCACAACTCCTCAGCTCCCGAGCTGGAAGGGGCCGTGCCACATGTCTGGAACGACCGGAACCACCTCAGTGATCGTCGCGGGCGCGCGCACGCCCATGGGGCGCCTGCTCGGCTCGCTCAAGTCCTTCTCCGGCGCGGACCTCGGCGGCTTCGCGATCAAGGCGGCCCTCGACCGGGCGGGGATCGGCGGGGACCAGGTGCAGTACGTGATCATGGGGCAGGTGCTCCAGGCCGGGGCGGGGCAGATCCCGGCGCGCCAGGCCGCGGTCAAGGCGGGCATCCCCATGAACGTGCCCGCGCTCACGGTCAACAAGGTCTGCCTCTCCGGCCTGGACGCCATCGCGCTGGCCGACCAGCTCATCCGCGCGGGCGAGTTCGACATCGTCGTGGCCGGCGGCCAGGAGTCGATGACCAACGCCCCGCACCTGCTGCCCAAGTCCCGCGAGGGGTACAAGTACGGCGCGGTCGAGATGCTCGACGCGATGGCGTACGACGGGCTCACCGACTCCTTCGAGGGCATCGCCATGGGCGAGTCCACCGAGAAGCACAACGCCCGCCTCGGGATCAAGCGCCCCGAGCAGGACGAGATCGCCGCGCTCTCCCACCAGCGCGCGGCCGCGGCCCAGAAGAACGGCGTGTTCGACGCCGAGATCACCCCCGTCGAGGTCCCGCAGCGCAAGGGCGACCCGGTGCTCGTCTCGAAGGACGAGGGCATCCGCGGCGAGACGACCGCGGAGACGCTCGGCAAGCTGCGCCCGGCGTTCGCCAAGGACGGCACGATCACGGCCGGCACGTCCTCGCAGATCTCCGACGGCGCCGCCGCCGTCGTCGTGATGAGCAAGGCGAAGGCCGAGGAGCTGGGCCTCGCCTGGATCGCGGAGATCGGCGCGCACGGCAACGTGGCGGGCCCGGACAACTCCCTGCAGTCCCAGCCGTCCAACGCCATCCGGCACGCGCTGAAGAAGGACGGCCTCACGGTCGACGACCTCGACCTCATCGAGATCAACGAGGCCTTCGCGGCGGTCGCGGTCCAGTCAATGAAGGACCTCGGGGTGTCCACGGAAAAGGTGAACGTCAACGGCGGCGCCATCGCGCTGGGTCACCCGATCGGGATGTCCGGCGCGCGCCTCGTGCTGCACCTGGCCCTGGAGCTCAAGCGGCGCGGCGGCGGCATCGGCGCGGCGGCGCTGTGCGGCGGCGGCGGCCAGGGCGACGCCCTCATCCTGAAGGTCGCCAAGGCCTGAGCAGGCCCGGCGGCGGCCCGCCCGGCCGCCGCCCGCCGCCGAACCCCCCATTCTCGTATCCCCGCCGAGCAGGTGCTCCCCGCCGAGCACATACTCCCCGCCGAGCACGTACGGAACGGAGCCGCACATGCAGGACGTCCCCTCCCTGGTGGCGCAGGCCCGCGAGGGCAGGCCGCGGGCCGTGGCCCGGCTGATCTCGCTGGTGGAGGGGGCGTCGCCGCAGCTCCGCGAAGTGATGGCGGCCCTCGCCCCCCTGGCCGGGCACGCCTACGTCGTGGGGCTGACCGGCTCGCCCGGCGTCGGCAAGTCCACGTCCACGTCGGCGCTGGTCAGCGCCTACCGGCGGGCCGGGAAGCGGGTGGGCGTCCTGGCGGTGGACCCCTCGTCGCCCTTCTCCGGCGGCGCGCTGCTCGGCGACCGCGTCCGGATGTCCGAGCACGCCTCCGACCCCGGCGTCTACATCCGCTCCATGGCGACCCGGGGCCACCTGGGCGGGCTCGCCTGGGCCGCGCCGCAGGCCATCCGCGTCCTGGACGCGGCGGGCTGCGACGTGGTCCTGGTGGAGACCGTGGGCGTCGGCCAGTCCGAGGTCGAGATCGCCTCGCAGGCCGACACCTCCGTGGTGCTGCTCGCGCCCGGCATGGGCGACGGCATCCAGGCCGCGAAGGCGGGAATCCTGGAGATCGGCGACGTGTACGTGGTGAACAAGGCCGACCGCGACGGCGCGGACGCCACCGCGCGTGAGCTCAACCACATGCTCGGGCTCGGGGAGTCGCGGGGGCCCGGGGACTGGCGGCCGCCCATCGTCAAGACCGTCGCGGCGCGCGGCGAGGGCACCGACGAGGTCGTCGAGGCGCTGGAGAAGCACCGCGCGTGGATGGAGGAGCGGGGCGTCCTCGCCGAGCGGCGCGCGGCCCGCGCGGCCCGCGAGGTCGAGACGATCGCCGTCACGGCCCTGCGGGAGCGGATCGCCGACCTGCACGGGGACGCGCGCCTGAGCGCGCTCGCGGAGCGCATCGTGGCCGGCGAACTGGATCCGTACGCGGCGGCGGACACCCTCGTGGAGGGCTTGACGACGGCTTAGCCTCCGGCTGGGGGGTGTGCCCCTGCGCGGGGCGGGCGTTTGTCTGTCCGGTTGCGGGACGATTGCCCACAGCGGGGACGGGCGGGGGCGGACGGTGGGGAAGCGCTTCGCGTCGGGGCCGGTGGGGCGAAGCCGGGTGTGACAGGTGGGTGGGTGGGAAAGAAGGGCCCCGCCGCGGCAGCGGCGGGACCCGGTGAAGGCCCAGGGGCCAGGTCAGTCGGTGGGGCCGGAGGTCACCCGGCCGGAGCCCGGGTCCACGGTCCAGTGGCCCTCGGCGCCCTTGCCGGACACCGTCTCCACCTCCCAGGCGCCCTTGCCGGACCGGTCGTCGTCGAGGTCGACGGACGTCACCCGGCCCTTGCCGGCGGTGGCCTTCGCCGCCTCGGCGGCGGTGCCCTTCACGCCCTTGAGGGCCGCCCGTGCCTCCGTGGCGTCCTCGGCGTCCCGCTCGGTGTGGGTGCCGAGCACCTTGCCCGTGCCCGGGTCGATCTCCACGCTGTGCCAGGTGTCGCCCTTGCCGAGGACGTCGACGTCCCAGACCATGCCGCCGTCCTCGTCGTCCAGCTCGGCGGAGACGGCGGTGCCCGGCGCCGACCTGAGCGCGGCCGCGATGGCGTCCGCGGCGCTCACCTTGGCGGCCTGGGCCGCGGCGGCGTCCCGCGCGTCCTCCTCGCGGTCGTCCTGGTCGTCCTGGTCGTCCCGGTCGTCGCTGTCGTCCCGGTCGTCCTGCGCGTCCCGCGCGCTGTCGTGGCGGTCGTCGTCCTTGGGCTGGACGCTCGACGTGCCCGCCGCCGACGTCTCGCCGTCGCCGCCGAGGGCGAAGGCCGTGGCCGTTCCGCCCCCGATGAGGGTGGCGACGGCGACGGTGGCGATGACGATGTTGCGCTTCATGGGTGTTCCTCCCGACTGGCTGGCCCCGATCCGTTCCGGAGCCGTCCGTTTCGACGAGGACCACGCTGCCTGAACGTTCCTGAAGCCCCCCTGAAGAAGCCTGAAGAACTCTTCAGGTCCGCTCCGGCATGCTGAGCACATGCGCCCGCCAGCCTCTTTCCACCCCCCGGCCGGGGACGTCTCGCGTCACCCCTGCCGCCTGCTGATCGTCGAGGACGAGAAGCGCCTCGCCCTCTCCCTCGCCAAGGGCCTGATGGCCGAGGGCTACGCCGTCGACGTCGTCCACGACGGCGCCGAGGGCCTGCACCGGGCCACGGAGGGGACGTACGACCTGATCGTCCTGGACATCATGCTCCCCGGTCTGAACGGCTACCGGGTCTGCTCCGCGCTCCGCGCGGCGGGCGACGACGTACCGATCCTCATGCTCACCGCGAAGGACGGCGAGTACGACGAGGCCGAGGGCCTGGACACGGGCGCGGACGACTACCTGACCAAGCCCTTCAGCTACGTCGTCCTGGTGGCCCGGGTGAAGGCGCTGCTGCGCCGCCGCGCCGCGGCCCCCTCGCCGGTGCACCGCGTGGGGGACCTGAGGATCGACACCGCGGCCCGCCGCGTGTTCCGGGAGGCGGCGGGGCAGGGCGCGAGCGAGATCCAGCTCACCGCCAAGGAGTTCGCGGTCCTGGAGCAGCTCGTGGTGCGCGCGGGGCAGGTGGTCTCCAAGGCGGAGATCCTGGACCACGTCTGGGACTTCGCGTACGAGGGCGACCCGAACATCGTCGAGGTGTACGTGAGCACGCTGCGCCGCAAGCTGGGCGCCCCCCTGATCACGACCGTCCGCGGCGCCGGGTACCGCCTGGAGGCACCGCGATGACCAGGCCCTCCGGCCGCGTGCACGAGCCCTCCGGCCGCGTGCGCGAGCCCTCCGGCCGCGTGCGCGAGCCTTCCGGCCGCGTGCGCAGGCTCTTCGGCTCGGTGCGCGCCCGCGCCGCCGTGGCCGCGACCGCCGTCGTCGCGCTCGCGCTGGTCGCCGCGGGCGCGGCCGTGCTGCTCTCGCTGCGGTCGAGCCTGGTCGACCAGGCCGACACCCAGGCGGAGTCCGCCGCCCGCGAGGTGGCGTCCCAGCTCGCCACCAACGTCCCGTACGGCGATCTCGACCTGCCCGACGGCGACGACAACCCGGTCCGCGTCCTGGACGAGGACGGCCGCGTCGTCGCGCACAGCGACGAGCTGGAGCGGATCTCCGGCCACCGGCTCGCGGCCGTACGCCCCGGCCCCACGGCCGGTGCCGACGCCCCGGCCTCCGCCTCCCCGTCCACCCCTGCGTCCGCGTCCGCTTCCGTGTCCCGGCCCGGCGCCGCCGCGCCGACGCCCGGCACCCGCGAGCCCGGCGACGACGACACGGACGCCGGCGACCCGGAGGACACGGATGACCCGGAGGACGCCGCCGAGGACCGCGAGGAGGCGGCCCGGGACGCCGCAGAGGAGCGCCGGGACGCCGCGGAGGAGAAGGCGGAGGCGGCCGGGGAGGACGGTGACCGCCTCGGGCCCGGCGAGATCGACGACGAGACCCACGTCAGCGAGGGCACCGCGACCGTCGACGGCGAGACGCGCGACCACCGCTTCGCCGCAGTCCGGGTGAACACGGAGTCGAAGGGTGAGCTGACCGTCGTGGCGGGCGCGCCGCTGACCGCCGAACAGAACGCCGTCACCACCGCGCTGACCGCGATGCTGATCGGCTTCCCGCTGCTGCTGGCCGTGATCGCGGCCGTGACCTGGCTGGTCACGCGCCGCGCGCTGCGGCCCGTCGACGCGATCCGCGCCGAGATGGCCGCCATCACCGCGTCCGAGGACCTGGCGCGCCGGGTGCCCGAGCCGGACACGCACGACGAGATCGCCCGGCTCGCCCGGACCACGAACGAGACGCTGGCCGCCCTGCAGACGTCCGTGGAGCGGCAGCGCCGCTTCGTCGCCGACGCCTCGCACGAACTGCGCAGTCCCATCGCCTCGCTGCGCACCCAGCTCGAGGTGGGCGCCGCCCACCCCGAGCTGCTCGACGTGGCGGGCGCCGTCGAGGACACCGTGCGGCTTCAGGAACTGGCCGCCGACCTGCTGCTGCTCGCCCGCCTCGACGCGGGGGAGAAGCCCGGCCAGGGACGGGTGGAGCTCGCGGCCCTGGCCCGGGAGGAGCTGTCGCAGCGCCCGTCGGACCGCGTGCCGGTCACCCTGGAGCTGGAGAGCGTCGAGGTGGCCGGATCGCGCGGGCAGTTGGCGCGGGTGCTGGGCAACCTGGTGACCAACGCGCAGCGGCACGCCCGCTCCCGGGTCACCGTCACCACGCGTACCGACGGGGACCGGGCGGTCCTCGCGGTGGCCGACGACGGGGACGGTGTGCCGCCGGCGGAGCGGGAACGGATCTTCGAGCGGTTCGTGCGCCTCGACGACGCGCGCACCCGGGACGAGGGCGGCGCGGGCCTCGGCCTCGCCATCGCCCGCGACGTGGCCGCGCGCCACGGCGGCTCCCTCACGGTCGGCGAGGCTCCTGGCGGGGGCGCCCTGTTCACCCTGACTCTGCCCCGAGCGTCACGGGAGCGCCCCGAAGGGCCGCGGGGAACGGCGCGGCCGGCCACGGACGACCGGCACTGAAGGGCACGGGCCAGGCCGCCTCACCCCGGAGCCCCGCCGAGGCGCAGCGGCGGCGTCAGGGCTTGCCGCGCAGCCCGCGCAGGTGCTCCGCGATCGGTGTCAGGGCCTTGTGCAGGTCGCTGAGCGCCTCCGGGGAGATCAGGTCGACGAAGTGCTGGCGCACGGAGGCCACGTGGTGCGGGGCCACCCGCTTCATGGTCGCCATGCCCTCGTCGGTGAGGACCGTGAACAGGCCTCGCCGGTCGGACTCGCAGTTCTCCCGCCGGACCAGGCCCGCGTTCTCCATGCGGGTGATCTGGTGCGAGAGCCGGCTCTTGGACTGCAGGGTGGCGGCCGCGAGGTCGCTCATGCGCATCCGCAGGTCTTCGGACTCGGAGAGATGTACGAGGATGTCGTAGTCGTTCATGGTCAGGTTGAACGGCTGGAGATCCTTCTCCAACTGGTACGTCAGCATCCTGTTGACCTCCACGTGGGTACGCCAGGCGCACTGTTCCTCGTCGGTCAGCCACTGCGGGGCCGTCTCGGTCTCCATGGAATCGATTCTACCTAAGAAGTTGAATGGTGAACGAGTGTTGGGGTGTGAGACGGCTCGCACCCCCCGGGTGACCGAGGGGCACAGGCGTTCGCCGTCACACTCCGCAGACTACCGCTCACAGGCCGAAGCGACGCTGGAGGTCTCCTAGTTGTCCGGGAAGGCGCGGTCCGGACGGCTGCTGTCCACGATGGCCAGGTTGCCCCCGGCGGCCGGAGGAGCCGGAACCGCCCTGGCCGTCGTCGGAGCCGCGGGCGCCGGGCACCCCGGCCTGCTGCGGCACCGCGCCGGTGGCCACCTCGTCCATCAGCGACTCCGAGGACTGGAGCAGCACCGTGCCCGCGCCGACGAACTCGAACTGGTGCTCCTCGCCCGACGTTCCGCCGATCCCGGTCAGCGCGCGCAGGCCGCCGAGCACCCCGGTCATGTACCCGTGGTCGTAGTGGTGGCAGGGGGAGGGGCAGTCCGCCCAGCCGACCAGCGCCTGCGGGTCCACCCGGATCGGCGGCTCCATGAACACCACCGGTCCGCTGGAGACGGCCACGAACTTGCCCGTGCCGATCAGCGTCAGGAAGCCGGGGACGATGGACTGCTTGAGTGAGAGACTTGGCTGAAAAGCGAGGAGGTTGCCCGCGCGGATGGTGAGGTTGCCGTCCTCCAGGTCGTAGGAGTTCGCGTCGAAGGCGCGGTCGGCGAGCAGCATCTTGCCCTCGCCCTCGGCCACCACCCAGTCGCTCGCGTGCAGCGGGGAGTGGAAGGACGTGCGCAGGAGGCGGTCGAGGCGGCCGTGGCCGACGCCGTTGAAGTCGATGCGCCCGTAGTAGGCGATCATCTTGCCCTTCTGCAGGAACCACTGGCTGCCGCGGAGCTCCACGCAGAAGGTGTACGCGTTGACGTTGTCGTCGCTCGGCAGGGTCGCCGGGTCGAAGATCACGGGTGTGGTCACAGCTTCTCCTCCGAACCCTGGACGTACACCACGCCGGTGCCGCTGAGCTCCAGTTGGAAGGCCTCTCCGGAGCCACGGCCCACCATGTCGCGCCAGCTCAGCGCCGTGGAGAGGCGGTTGCGCACATCGCCTTGGTGCGCCACGTAGGACTGCGGGTCGACGTGCACCGGGCGCTGCGGGGTGATGGGCAGCTCGACGACGCCGCCGTGGGCCATGACGGCGACGGCGCCGTCGCCCTTGAGGGTCGTGGTGAACAGGCCCTGGCCCGAGACCTGGCCGCGCACCATGCCCATCACGCCGCCCTGCGAGCCGAGGAACGCCGTGCCCTGCCGCAGGGTGCCGTCGAAGGCGAGCAGGCGGTCCGCCTCCACGTACAGCGTGTCGCCGGTCAGGGTGATCACGTGGACGTGGTGGCCGCCGTGCCCGAACATCACCGTGCCGTCGCCCTCGACGGTCATCAGCGGGACGGACTCGTCGGCGACGCGGCGGCCGATCATGCCCATCAGGCCGCCCTGGCCGCCGGTGAGGTTGGGGGTGAAGGAGACCTCGCCCTTGTAGGCGAGCATCGCGCCGCGCTGGCTGAACAGCTTCACGCCGGGGCGCACCGTCGCCTCGATCATCTTCGGAGTGACTTCACGGAACGGCATGTCACACGTCTCCCGCGATCGTGTCCCGCTCGCTGGGCTGGACGTACACCAGGCCCTCGCCCTCGAAGCGGATCTGGAAGGCCTCGCCGCCGCCCTCGCCGAAGAAGTGGCGGAAGGTGACGCCGGACTGGAAGCTCTGCTTGAGGTTGCCCTGGTGCGCCACGTAGGCGCCCGGGTCGACGGTGAGCGGGTGCTGCTTCGTCACGCGCAGGAGCACCGCGGGGCCGTCGGAGATGATCGCCGCCTGCCCGGTGCCCTCCACGGTCGTGGTGAAGACGCCGTTGCCCTGGCTGGCGCCGCGCAGGCCCGTGAACGTCGTGCCGGTGCGCAGGGTCGCCTCCACGCACAGGACGTTGCTCGACTCCACGTACAGCTTCTCCCCCTGGAGGTGGACGAGGCTGATCTCCGCGGCGCGGTCGGCGAACCAGCACGTGCCGTGGCCCCGCACCTCCATCACCGTCATCTGTTCGTTGGTCAGCCGGCGCGTGACCATGCCGCGTATGCCCTCGCCGCCCCCTGTCAGCTTCTTGAAGTTCATCGTGCCGTCGTAGGCGACCATCGAGCCGTTCTTCGCCTTGACCGAGTCGCCCGTCATCTCGACGGCGAGCACTCTGCTGTCCTGCACCCGGAACGTAGCCACGACAGCGAAGGTAGCCGGGGCGCGGCGTCCGGCGACAGGGTTTCCGACCCTGATCGCACCCTGGCCGAACCCTGGCGCGACCCTGATGCCACAATGAGGGACGCTTGTGCATCCGTTCACAAGATCGACGTCGACCCGCCCCTCGAAGGTGACCCGTGGACATCAACACCGCTTCCGCACTCCGCCGCCTCCGCCTCATCTCCGTTCCGGAGGCCGTGTCCTTCCTGCTCCTGATCGTCTGCTCGGTGCTCAAGCGGACCACGGACTTCAACGCCGTGCCGGCGATGGGCATGATCCACGGCGTGCTCTTCATCCTCTACGTGCTGTTCTGGGCCGACGCCTGGAACCGCACCAAGTGGAGCCT
This sequence comes from Streptomyces longispororuber, assembly GCF_014656095.1. Classification (GTDB taxonomy): domain Bacteria; phylum Actinomycetota; class Actinomycetes; order Streptomycetales; family Streptomycetaceae; genus Streptomyces; species Streptomyces longispororuber. Next base: position 37,312 of record NZ_BNBT01000055.1, on the reverse strand, counting down.
GAAGACCGCCGCCCTGTACTTCGTCCTCTCCGTGCTGCCCGCCGGCGGCTTCTTCGCCGACCGCAAGCTCAAGCGGGAGGCCGAGGCCGCGGTCATCGCCTCCCGCGCCCGCCGCGAGGGGGTCGTGAACGCGTGATCGTCGCCTTCTCCGTGACGCCGCTGGGCGTCGGCGAGGACGTGGGGGAGTACGTCGCCGACGCCGTGCGCGTGGTGCGCGAGTCCGGGCTGCCGCACCGCACCGACGCGATGTTCACCTCGGTCGAGGGCGAGTGGGACGAGGTGATGGACGTGGTCAAGCGGGCCGTGGCCGCGGTGGAGGCCCGGGCGCCCCGGGTCTCCCTCGTCCTCAAGGCCGACGTGCGGCCCGGGGTGACGGACGGCCTGACGTCCAAGGTGGAGACCGTGGAGCGGCATCTGTCCACGGGCTGAGCCCCGACGCGCCCCAGTCTTCTGGCCCCCTGCCGGGTTCTCCGGCGGGGGGCTTTCGCATGCCCGCGGGGGCCCGCCGGGGGCCGTACGAGGCCTGCGGGACGTCCCAGGGCGGTTGAGCGAGTGCTCAAAATGCTGGTAGCTTGCGCGCGACGGTGTTTGAGCAGTCGCTCAAACAAGGCTGTGAGCTGGGGGGTAGTCGTCGTGAGCCTGTACATCGAGGCCTTGATCCGGGTCGATGTCGACGTGCTCTGGGAGCACACCCAGGAGCCCGCTCGGCACCAGCGGTGGGATCTGCGCTTCACGGAGATCGATCACCTGCCCGCCGCCGCGGGCGAGCCGCAGCGCTTCCGGTACGCCACGCGCGTGCTGCCCTTCCTCACCGTCTCCGGGGTCGGCGTCAGCGCGGGCGAGAAGCGGCGGCCCGACGGCACCCGCACCTCGGCGCTGCGGTTCGCCTCGGCACATCCGCTGTCGCTGCTCGCCGAGGGCAGCGGCTACTGGCGGTACGTGCCGACCGGCGACGGTGTGCGCTTCCTCACCGGCTACGACTACCGGCCGCGCTGGGGGCGCGCCGGGGCGCTGGCCGACCGGTTCCTGTTCCGCCCGCTGATGGGCTGGGCGACGGCCTGGTCCTTCGACCGGCTGCGGCTCTGGCTGGAGCGCGGCGTCACGCCCGAGCGGGGGCTCGTGCGGGCCGTTGCCGAAGCCGGGGCGCGTGCGCTGTGCGTGGCCGCCGCGGTGGCGGTCGGCGGGCCCGTGGCCGGGCTCGCCGCCGAGGTGGCGGCGGTCCTGGTGCCGCCGCTGCCCGGGACGCCCGCCGCGCGGCGCTGTCTGCGCGCCCCGCGGGAGCGCGCGCGGGCGCCCCGCCTCCTCGACCGCCTGCCCGCCGCCGCGACCCTCGCCGAACCCAAGGAGCAGTCCGCATGACCTCGATCTTCCGTACCGTCCTCGGCGACGGCTTCGAGCGGCTCCACCCGCAGCTCCAGCGGCGGTTCTCCGTCGGGCTCGACAGCGGCGAGGCCTGCGTCGGGCGGGGAGTGATGGACCGGATCTGGCACGGGCGCGGCTTCGTGAAGCCGTTCCTCGCGCTGGGCGGCACCCGCAACATCCTCGTCCCGCGCACGGGCCGGAACATCCCGTTCACCATCGAGAACGTGCCGTACGCCGACACGTTCGGCCGTGAGACGGTGAGCTTCGTGCGCACCTTCCACTTCCCCGGGCGGGCCCGGCGGTTCGACGCCCAGATGGTCCTCGCCCCCGAGGGCGACCGCGTGCTCGACTACCTCGGCACCCACCAACACCTCGCCAGCGACCTGCACTTCACGGCGCGGCCGGACGGCTCGCTGGTCATCCGCTCCGGCGAACACCGGTTCCGCGAGGGACCGGTGGACGTCCGCGTACCGGACGTCGTCGGCGGCGACGCCGAGGTGCGGGAGTCGTACGACGACGCCGCCGGGTGCTTCCGCGTCCAGGTGCGGGTGGTGAACCGGTACGTGGGGCCGCTGTTCGGGTACGAGGGGTCCTTCCGGGCCGAGTACCGGGACGTGCGGCGGTGCGGCGTGCGGCCGGGGCTGCGGCCGGTGCGCGAGGAGGCGCGCGCGTGAGCGCCGCGACGCGGGAGAAGTTGCTGGAGGGGGCCCTGCGGACGCTCACCGAGCAGGGCATCGCCAAGACGTCCGCGCGCAGTGTCGCGGCGGCGGCCGGGGTGAACCAGGCGCTGGTCTTCTACCACTTCGGGTCGGTGGACGAGCTGCTCTCGGAGGCGTGCCGGTACGGCACCGAGCAGCGGGTCGCCCGCTACCGCGAGCGGCTCGCCGCGGTGTCGACGCTCGGGGAACTCCTGGAGTTCGGGCGGGTGATGCACGAGGAGGAGCGGGCCGCGGGGGCGGTGGCCGTGCTCGGGCAGCTCCTCGCCGGGGCGCAGACGCAGCCGCGGCTCGCGGCGGCGACGGCCGCGGGGCTCTCGCTGTGGGTGGCGGAGGTCGAACAGGTCCTCGCGCGGGTGCTGGGCGCGTCGCCGCTGGGCGGGTTCGTGGACGTGGTGGGGCTCGCGCGGGCGGTGGCGGCGTCGTTCGTGGGGATCGAGCTGTACGAGGGGGTGGACGCGGAGGGGGCTCGGCGGGCGCTCGATGCCCTGGAGGAGCTGGGGGCGCTGGTCGCCGCCCTCGACGACCTCGGGCCCGTGGCCCAGCGGGCCCTGCGCCACCGCCTCCGCCGCGCGACGCGCTGACCGCGCGGGGCAACGGGGGCCCGGGCGGCCCCGGAACCCCACCCGACACCCGGGCGGCCCCTCGGCGGGGCCGGGCCCCTGTGCCCTGGCGGGGCCGGGGCCCTGTGCCCCTGCGAGGCGGCACCTCGGCGGGGCCGAGCCCCCGCGTGACGGCGGGTCGGCACCTCGGCGCAACCGGGCCCCTGTACAACGGCCGGGCGGCACCTCGGCGCTGTGCCCACCCGTCCCGCCCTGCGGGACGTTTGCCCACAGCGACGACGGGGCGCTCGCTTCGGGGTGCCCCGCCCCCGCCGAGAAGTGCCCCCGAGTCCCGCTGTCGGAGCCGGGGAGAGTCGGGTGGGTGGGTGGGAAAGTCCGCCGCGGACGCGGCGGTACCGGGGGCGCCACGGGTGGCGCTTTGCGTCGGGGTCCGGCTGTCGGAGCCGGGGAGAGTCGGGTGGGCGGGTGGGCGGTAGGGCCCGGGGCGGTAGGGCCCGGGGCGGTAGGGCCCGGGGTGGTGGGCCCGGGTGCAAGCCGGGGCGGCCGGACCTCGCGTACACCACCCAGGCAGCCCCGCCCAGTTCGACACGCCGTCGTATGTCCCTTTTCGTGTGGGTATCGGCTCGTTCGATGACCAGAGGAGGGCGCTGTGCGGCCGGAGGGCTACGACTACGACACCCACAGCCGGCTGGCCGGACCGCTGACCGAACCGGAGGACGGTGGCGGCTACCGGGTCCAGTACCGGTCGCTCCTCGCCGGCGAACCCCACCGAATACGCGCCGTCCTCCTGATGACGCTGGCCCCCCTCCTGACCGGCGCCCTGCTCGTGTACCTGGTCTGGCCCGCGCACTGGACCGAACGCGAGGGCGGCGACCGCTGGCTGGTCGGCCTGGATGTCACGATGCTGGTCGCGATCGGGCTGATCGAGGTGTTCATGCTGGTCAACGTGGTGTCGATCGCCCACGCGACGATGGTGGCCCGCGACCCCGTGCCCGTCGTGCCCGAGCCGGGCACCCGCGTGGCGTTCCTGACGACGTACGTCCCCGGCAAGGAGCCGCTGGCCATGGTGCGCGCCACGCTCGAAGGCGCGGTCCGCATAGAGCACACCGGACCCATGGACGTGTGGCTGCTCGACGAGGGCGACGACGACGAGGCGAAGGCCCTGTGCGCGGAGCTCGGCGTGCGGCACTTCACCCGCAAGGGCGTGCCCGAGTGGAACCGCGCGAAGGGCCCGCACAAGGCCCGCACCAAGCACGGCAACTACAACGCCTGGCTCGCCCGGCACGGCGGCGCCTACGACTTCTTCGCCTCCGTCGACACCGACCACGTGCCCCTGCCGAACTTCCTGACCCGGATGATGGGCTTCTTCCGCGACCCGGACGTGGCGTTCGTCGTCGGACCGCAGGTGTACGGCAACTACACCTCGCCGGTGACCAAGGCCGCCGAGTCCCAGCAGTTCCTCTTCCACGCGCTGATCCAGCGCGCCGGCAACCGCTACCGGGCGCCGATGTTCGTCGGCACCAACAACGTCGTCCGCATCTCCGCGCTGCGCCAGGTCGGCGGCCTGTACGACTCCATCACCGAGGACATGGCCACCGGCTTCGAGCTGCACCGGCACAGGAACCCGGCGACCGGGCGGCACTGGCGCAGCGTCTACACCCCGGACGTGCTCGCCGTCGGCGAGGGCCCCGCCTCCTGGACCGACTTCTTCACGCAGCAGATGCGCTGGTCGCGCGGCACGTACGAGACGGTGTTCCAGCAGTACTGGAAGGCGCCGTTCTCGATGCCCCCCGGACGGCTGTTCTCGTACACGCTGATGCTCGTCTACTACCCGATGACGGCCGTCAACTGGCTGCTCGGCGTGTTGAGCTGCGTGCTGTTCCTGTGGTTCGGCGCGTCGGGCACGCAGGTCGCGGCCTCCGTGTGGCTCATGCTCTACAGCGACGCCGCGGCCCTGCAGATCGGGCTCTACCTGTGGAACCGGCGGCACAACGTCTCGCCGCACGAACCCGAGGGCTCGGGCGGACTCGCGGGCATGGCCATGTCCGCCCTGTCCGCGCCCATCTACGCCAAGTCGCTCGGCTCGGCGATCCTGCGCCGCCCCTGCCGCTTCGTCGTCACCCCCAAGGGCGGCGGCACCACCGCCGACCGGCTCCTGACCTTCCGCATCCACCTGTTCTGGACGGCGGTGCTCGGCTGTTCCCTCGTCGCCTCGTTCGTCCTCGGCCACACGCACGTGGCGATGCGCACCTGGGCCGTGCTCGCCATGGCCATCTCCCTCGCCCCGGTCGCGGTGTGGAGCGTCACCGCCGCCCAGGAGCGCCGGGGCCGCAGGGCCGCGGCGCGGCAGCGGTCCGCGGAGCCCGGGACCGACGGCGAGCCGGAGCCCGCGTTCGCCACCGGCACGACCTCGGGAGGTAACTGACCCATGGCCCCGCGGTTCACCAGACTCTCCCAGCGCACCAGGAAGATCGCCTTCGGCGCGGGCGCCGGCGCGCTGCTCATCGGCCTCAACGCCCCCGCGGCCATCTCCTTCGCCGAGGAGAAGTACCACGCGTACAAGATCTCCCGGCCCGGCTACAAGAAGAAGTACGGCTCCTGGAAGCAGCTCGACATCCCGAAGGAGTTCCGGACCAACGCCATCCACGCGGCGCTGCTGCACACCGGCAAGGTGCTGATCGTCGCGGGCTCCGGGAACGAGCAGAAGAAGTTCGACGCCGGGTCCTTCGACACGGTCCTGTGGGACCCGAAGAAGAACACCTTCAAGAAGGTGCCGACCCCGGAGGACTTCTTCTGCGCCGGGCACGCCCAGCTCCCCGACGGACGGCTGCTCGTCGCCGGCGGCACGGCCCGGTACGAGCTGCTCGACGGCGAGGTGGAGCGCGCCGGCGGCGGCATGCGCGTCAAGAACGAGAACCCGGACAAGTCGATCGTCCTGAAGAAGGGCACCAAGTTCCGCTCGCCGTCCGGGGTCGAGTACGTCAGCAAGTTCGACGTGGAGGTCCCGAAGGCCGAGCGCGACTTCGAGATCTCGTACGCGAAGTCCGGCGAGATGAAACCCTGGAAGACGAAGATCCTGGCGAGCGAGGCGCGGGTCTTCGTGGAGGCGGTCCGCAAGGGCGAGGAGTCGGTCGCCGAGGAGTCCGCGCAGTACGAGATCGAGGGCCTGAAGGGCAAGGCGGCCGACAACACCTACGGCATCGCCGAGAAGCTCACCCTGGAGAAGCAGGACTTCCAGGGCATCAAGGCGGCCTACGAGTTCGACCCGGTGGCCGAGCGGTACGTTCCCGTGGAGCCGATGAAGAAGGCCCGCTGGTACCCGACGCTCGTGGGCCTGGAGGACGGCCGGGTGCTCGCGGTGTCCGGGCTCGACGACGTCGGCGTCATCGACCCGGGCGACAACGAGATCTACGACCCGAAGACCAAGAAGTGGACGGAGGGGCCCAAGCGCTACTTCCCCACCTACCCGGCGCTGTTCCTCACCAAGGGCGGCAAGCTCTTCTACCCCGCCTCCAACGCCGGGTACGGCCCCGCCGAGAAGGGCCGCGAGCCGGGCCTGTGGGACCTGAAGAGCAACAAGTTCACCAAGGTGCCCGGGCTCGCCGACCTCGACCAGACCGAGACGTCCGCGTCCGTGCTGCTCCCGCCCGCCCAGGACCAGAAGGTGATGATCCTCGGCGGGGGCGGCGTCGGCGAGTCGGACAAGGCCACGCGCCGCACGGCCGTCGTCGACCTCAAGCAGGACAACCCGTCCTTCCGGACCGGGCCGCGACTGCCCCAGGGCACCCGCTACCTGAACAGCGTGATCATGCCGGACGACACCGTCTTCACCACCAACGGCTCCTCCGACTACCGCGGCCGCAGCGCCAGCAACATCCTCAAGGCGCAGTTCTACGACCCGAGGGCGAACGCGGGCCGGGGCGCCTTCCGCACCGCCGCCGAGCCCACCGTGGGCCGCAACTACCACTCCGAGGCGCTGCTGCTGCCCGACGGCCGCGTCGCCACCTTCGGCTCCGACCCGCTCTTCGACAACGAGCAGAACACCAAGCTCGGCCACTTCGAGCAGCGCATGGAGATCTACACGCCGCCCGCGCTGCACCGCTCGGGCAAGGACCGGCCCGTCCTCGGCGCCGGACCGCAGGTGCTGCCGGACGACGGCCGCGCGACCTTCCGCACCGCGCACCCGGAGAGGATCGCCTCGGCCCGGCTGATGCGCCCGAGCGCCGTCACCCACACCACGGACGTCGAGCAGCGCTCCATCGCCCTCGGCGTGACCAAGGGCCAGGGCTCGGTGACGGTGGACGTACCGCGCGGCGACGCGGCGCTGGTGCCGCCCGGCTGGTACATGCTCTTCGTGACGGACACGGAAGGGGCCTCCTCGGAGGCCAAGTGGGTGCACGTCACCTAGCCGCGCCACCAGGCCTCGACCGGGGCACCCCTCGGCGGCCGGTGCGGCTCAGGCCGGGACGAACGCCCCGTGCCGCAGCACCGGCACCTGGGTGCTCGCGTCCAGCTCCGTCGCCACCGCCACGTCCTCGGCGAAGCCGCCCGCGGCCAGCTCCCGGCCGGAGGAGCTGCCCGCCACGGCGGCGCCCACGTCGACGGCCGCGGCGAACGCGGACGCGGCCGTGGCGGCCTCCGGGGACAGCCCGGTGCGGCCCTGCGCCCGCAGCGCGGCGATCACGGCCCCCGCGCCGAGCAGGTCCTCCACGGCGGGCCGCAGGCTGCCGTCGGGCCACCGCTCGCCCGCCGCGATCACCCCGACGGGGCGTTCGGCGGTGCCGTGCCCCTGCCCGGCGAGCCACCGCCCGACGGCGGTGCCGTTGCGCAGCGACCCGGCGGCGACGGTCGCCGCGCCCGCCGATGCCGCGATGGCCGAGCCGTTGGGCGAGGGCAGCACGAGACGGGGCGTGAAGGGCGCGCGGCGCAGCGCGGCCGGGGAGAGGGACCACGGCGAGTCCGCGGTGACGGCCCGGCGGCCCACCGCGAGGTGGGCGTCGACCTCACGGGCGAAGGCCGTCGCGCTCTCGTCGCGCCACGGGCAGGGGAAGACCCGCGCGCCCGACTCCACGGCGACGGACACCGACGTGGTGAACGACAGGACGTCGACGATCACCAGGCAGGACACCGCCGGGGCGAGCTGCTTCGCCCCGGCCGGGCCCCACTCGAACCGGATGCCGTGGCCCGCTTGCGACAAGTCTTCGCGCATGGGCCCCGAGGCTGCCAGTCCCGGGCGCCTTTTGGCCAGGGCGGTCGGCAAGTGGGCTACGCCTTCGCGTTGCGCACCAGGCCGAGGGCGTAGTCGGGCCACCACTCGCCGGCCGCGGGGCCGCCGCGGCAGGGGCCGTCGGAGTCGCCGGGGCGCTTGATCCACAGGTAGGCGTCGAGCAGCGCGTCGCCGGTCCTGTCGGTGGGCGGGGTGCCGAGGCCGCGGCCCGGCGGGTTGCACCAGGCGTCCTCGCGGTCGCCCGCGAGCGGGCCGCGGCCGTTGCGGCTGGTGTCCATGACGAAGTGCTTGCCGCCGACGGTGGCGGAGAGCGCCCGGCCGTACCGCTTGGTGGTCTCGTCGCTCTGGAAGTTGGAGACGTTGAGCGAGAAGCCGTCGGCCTTCGCGACGCCGGCCCGCCGCAGCGGCTCCGTGAGCTTGCGGGCGTCGGTGATCCAGCCGGGGTTGCCCGCGTCCAGGTAGACCTTGACGCGCGGCTGCCGCTTGAGCCGCTGGATCGCCTCGGAGAGCAACTGGTAGCGCTCCTCGTGGTACTGGGCCGGGGTGCAGCCGTCCACGATGTGCGGGATCGCGTCCGGCTCCAGGATCACCAGGGCCGGGCTGTCCCCGATGGCCTCGGCGAAGGAGCCGAGCCACGTGCGGTAGTACTCCGCGTCGTGGGCGCCGCCCGCGGAGTGCTGGCCGCAGTCGCGGTGCGGGATGTTGTACGCCACGAGCACCGCCGTGCGGCCCCCGTCGGCGGCGCCCCGGGTGGCCTCGCGGATGTCCGGGGCCGGGTCGTCGCCCGCCGGCCACACCGCCATCGGCTGCTCGGCGATCCTCCTGAGCGCCTGCGCGTCCCGGGTGCGGCCCTTGCGCTCCCACTCGCGCACCTGCCGCGCGGCGGCGCTCTCCGGGTCGACCCAGAAGGGGTGCGCGGGCTTCTTCGTGGCGGTGGCCGAGGGGGCGGCGCCCTGCTCCTTCGTGCCGGAGCCGCCGGAGTCGCCGGAGTCCGGCCCGGACGAGCACCCCGCCGCGAGCCCGAGGGCCGCGACGGCCGTGAGTGCCGTGAACGTACGGAGCAGCCGGTGCATCCAGCCCCCTAGGGCGATGGTGACGTACGGGTCGGTGCCGGGCAATCCTGGCATAGGGCATTAATCGCTCGGGGGTGCGACACCACCGCGGCGGCGGGTGTCAGCCGCCCGTCGGACAGCGTGCGCGGGCGTACGGGCGCTCCGCGTGCGCGCGGGGCGCACAGCGGCTGCTCAGCCGCCCGTCGCCAGGGCGGCGCCGAGCGGCGTGCGCTCGTACAGCACCTGATGGCCGTACCGGCGCGCGTGGAGCAGGCCCGCCGCCCGCAGGGTCGACAGGTGCGCGGAGACCGAGGACGGGGCGAGGCCGAGGCGCCGGGCGAGCGCGGACGTGGTGGCCGGTTGCGCCAGCGCCGTCAGGACGGCGGCGCGGTTGCGGCCCAGGAGGCGCGCCAGTGCCTCGGGGGTGTGCTCCGCGGGCGCCGCCCACCACTCCGCGATGCCGCGCGCGGGGTACACCAGGGTCGGCTGCCACGGCGGCTCGAACCCGCTGATCACCTCCGGCCAACTGAACACGCTGGGCATGAGCACCAGGCCCTGCCCGTCCAGGCGGCGCGCGTGGCGGCCGTGCCAGCGCGCGGTCAGCGTGGTGCCCGCCTCCCAGGCGAGCCGCCGGTCGAGCTCCGGCAGCAGCGCCCCGAGGCCCACCTCCGCGAGGCGCCGCGAGTGGTACGCCACGTCCGCGTCGAGCAGGGCCCGCAACCGGGGCCAGTGCGGCTCCACCAAGGCGTGCCACGCCGCCTCCAGCACCCCCGCCAGCTCCCGTACCGAGCGCGCCGGGTCCTCCAGGAGCCGGCGCCCGAGCGGGCTGTCCGCCGCGCCGGGCGTGTCCGCGAGGGCCTTGGCCAGGTCCGCGCGGGCGGCCTTGGGGTCGGCCGCGCGGACCGCCGCGATCTCCTCGGCGAAGGAGGCGGCCGGGCCCAGCGGCGGCGGCCCGAGGAAGTCGGGGTTGTGCCCGCGCACGGGCATCAGCAGCCACAGGGCCGCGAGGTCGAGCGCGTCGGCGGCCGCCCGCGTCCGCCGCAGCCACCACGTGTGGGGGCCGTGCCGCCCGGGCGGCTTCAGCGCCCGCACCGCCGCCTGCGTCTCCCACAGCGGTGACACGGCGAACCGGCAGCGCAGCAGGTCGGCCTCGCCGAAGTGCAGCTCGAAGGGCACGGGACTCCTCCGCGACGGGGACGGCGGCGGTGGCGGGGACAGCGGGAACGACGGGGAAACGGCGGTGGCGACGGGAACGGTGGCGGCGGTGGACGGGGACGGGCGGCCATGATTCGGCCGCAGCCGAAACTCTAGGAGCCCTACCCGGCCCCCGCCAGGGTGGGCGCATGCCTGAGGAAGCCACCCGCGCCGCCGCACCCGACGCCGAGGACGCGCCCCCGGCCGCCGAGCCCGGCGGCTACCGGCGCGTCTTCGCCGTCCGCGAGTTCCGCGCCGTCTTCGCGGCCCACGCCCTGTCGCTGCTCGGCGTCGTCGTCAGCGAGATCGCGCTGACCGTCCTCGTGTACGAGCTGACCGGCTCGCCGCTGCTCAGCGCGCTGGCCTTCGCCCTCGGCATGCTGCCGTACCTCGTCGGCGGGATGCTGTTCGCCGGGGTCGCCGACCGGTACCCGCCCCGGCGCGTCCTCGTCTCCTGCGACCTGCTGTGCGCCGCGTGCGCCGCGCTGATGGCGCTGCCCGCCACGCCGGTCGCCGCGCTGCTCGGGCTGCGCTGCGCGATCGCCGCCGTCGCGCCCGTCTTCAACGGCACGCGGATGGCCACGCTCGCCGACGTCCTCGGCGACGGCGACCTGTTCGTCCTCGGGCGCTCGCTGCTGCGGATGGTGTCGCAGAGCGCCGTCCTCGTCGGCTTCGGGCTCGGCGGGGTGCTGCTCACCCTCGTCCCGCCGCGCGGCGCCCTGGTGATCACCGTCGGTACGTTCGCGGCCTCGGCGGTGCTGCTGCGCTGCGGCACGCGGCGGCGGGCCGCGCCCGGCGCCGGGCGCCGGCCCGGCGGCGGGACGGCCCTGCTGCGCCACTCCCTGGCCGGGACGCGCGAGGTCCTCGGCGACCGCCGGCTGCGGGCGCTCCTGCTGCTGTTCTGGGCGCCGCCGATGTTCGTCGTCGCGCCGGAGGCGCTGGCCGCGCCGTACGCGGAGCAGATCGGCGCGGGCCCCGCCGGGGTCGGCCTGCTGATGTGCGCGATGCCGGTGGGCACGATCGCGGCCGAGCTGTACGCGGGCTCCGCGCTCACCGCCCGGGCCCGCGCCCGGATCGTGCTGCCGCTCGCCGCCACCACGCTGCTGCCGCTGCTCGTGTACGCCGCCACGCCCGGCCTCGCCCTCGCCGTGCCCGCGCTGGTGCTGGCCGGGGCCGGGTCGGCGTACACGCTCGGGCTCGACCGCTGGTTCGTGGACGCGGTGCCCCGGGAGCTGCGCGGCCGCGCGATGACCGTGCACACGACGGGACTGATGACGCTCCAGGGCGCCGGCATGGCGCTCGCGGGCCTGGCCGCGGAGTTCTTCGCGGTGAGCACGGTGGTCGCGGCGGCGGGCGCGCTGGGCACGGCGTGCTGCCTGGCGCTCGCCGCGGAGGTCCGGGCGACGGCCCGGCGGCGCCCGCCGCCCGCCGTCCCGTGCCCCGCCACCGGTGACCGCACCCCGGAAAACGAACGTACGGCCGAATCGTGAGACCGGGGCTGACCACCCCCTGACCGGCGGCTAAGGTCGACGCTGTGCCGAAGCCGCTCAGCCTCCCCTTCGATCCCATCGCCCGTGCCGACGAGCTCTGGAAGCAGCGCTGGGGGTCCGTGCCCGCCATGGGCGCCATCACCTCCATCATGCGCGCCCACCAGATCCTGCTCGCCGAGGTCGACGCGGTGGTCAAGCCCTACGGACTGACCTTCGCGCGCTACGAGGCCCTGGTGCTGCTCTCCTTCTCCAAGGCGGGCGAGCTGCCGATGTCCAAGATCGGCGAGCGCCTCATGGTGCACCCCACCTCCGTGACGAACACCGTCGACCGGCTGGTCAGGTCGGGCCTGGTCGCCAAGCGCCCGAACCCGAACGACGGCCGCGGCACCCTCGCCTCCATCACCGCCAAGGGCCGCGAGGTCGTCGAGGAGGCCACGCGCGAGCTGATGGCGATGGACTTCGGCCTCGGCGTGTACGACGCGGAGGAGTGCGGGGAGATCTTCGCGATGCTGCGGCCCCTGCGGGTGGCCGCGCAGGACTTCGAGGACGCGTGAGCGGGGGCCCGGCGTCCCCCCAGGGTCGCCCGAAGATCGCGTAAACCGGACGGTTACGCTCATACGCATGAAACGAAGCGTGCTGACCCGCTACCGCGTGATGGCCTACGTCACCGCCGTCATGCTCCTCATCCTGTGCGCCTGCATGGTGGCCAAGTACGGCTTCGACACGGGTGAGGGCCTGACGCTCGTCGTCTCGCAGGTCCACGGCGTGCTCTACATCGTCTACCTGATCTTCGCCTTCGACCTGGGCTCCAAGGCCAAGTGGCCGTTCGGCAAGCTCCTGTGGGTGCTGGTCTCCGGCACCATCCCGACGGCGGCGTTCTTCGTCGAGCGCAAGGTCGTGCGCGAGGTCGAGCCGCTGATCGCCGACGCGCCGGCCGCCGTCGCCAAGGCGTAACCGCACCGCCACGGGGCGTCCCGTGGCGGTCGCCCATCGACATTTGCTAGGACGTCCTAGTAAATTCGAGGCATGGACGCTCACGCCATCGAGGAGGGCCGCCGCCGCTGGCAGGCCCGGTACGACGCCGCGAAGAAGCGCGACGCCGATTTCACGACGCTCTCCGGTGACCCGGTCGAGCCTGCCTACGGGCCCCGGCCCGGGGACACGTACGAGGGCTTCGAACGGATCGGATGGCCGGGCGAGTATCCGTTCACGCGCGGTCTGCACGCCACGGGATACCGCGGCCGCACGTGGACGATCCGCCAGTTCGCGGGGTTCGGCAACGCCGAGCAGACGAACGAGCGCTACAAGATGATCCTCGCCGCGGGCGGCGGCGGCCTCTCCGTCGCCTTCGACATGCCCACGCTCATGGGCCGCGACTCCGACGACCCGCGCTCCCTGGGCGAGGTCGGCCACTGCGGCGTCGCCATCGACTCGGCGGCCGACATGGAGGTCCTGTTCCGGGACATACCCCTCGGCGACGTCACCACGTCGATGACGATCTCCGGCCCCGCCGTTCCCGCCTTCTGCATGTACCTGGTCGCCGCCGAGCGCCAGGGCGTCGACCCGGGGATCCTCAACGGCACCCTGCAGACCGACATCTTCAAGGAGTACATCGCGCAGAAGGAGTGGCTCTTCGAGCCCGAGCCCCATCTGCGCCTCATCGGCGACCTCATGGAGCACTGCGCCCGTGAGATCCCCGCGTACAAGCCGCTCTCCGTGTCCGGCTACCACATCCGCGAGGCCGGCGCGACGGCCGCGCAGGAGCTCGCGTACACCCTCGCCGACGGCTTCGGGTACGTGGAGCTGGGCCTGAGCCGCGGCCTCGACGTCGACGTCTTCGCCCCCGGCCTGTCCTTCTTCTTCGACGCCCACGTCGACTTCTTCGAGGAGATCGCCAAGTTCCGCGCCGCGCGACGGATCTGGGCCCGCTGGATGAAGGAGGTCTACGGCGCCCGGACGGACAAGGCGCAGTGGCTGCGCTTCCACACCCAGACCGCCGGGGTCTCGCTCACCGCCCAGCAGCCGTACAACAACGTCGTACGCACGGCCGTCGAAGCCCTCGCCGCGATCCTCGGCGGCACCAACTCCCTGCACACCAACGCCCTCGACGAGACCCTCGCCCTGCCCAGCGAGCAGGCCGCCGAGATCGCGCTGCGCACCCAGCAGGTCCTCATGGAGGAGACCGGCGTCGCCAACGTGGCCGACCCGCTGGGCGGTTCCTGGTACGTCGAGCAGCTCACCGACCGCATCGAGGCCGAGGCCGAGAAGATCTTCGAGCAGATCAAGGAGCGGGGCCTGAGGGCCCACCCCGACGGGCAGCACCCCATCGGGCCGATGACCTCCGGCATCCTGCGCGGCATCGAGGACGGCTGGTTCACCGGCGAGATCGCCGAGTCCGCGTTCCGCTACCAGCAGGCCCTGGAGAAGGGCGACAAGCGGGTCGTCGGCGTCAACGTCCACCACGGGTCCGTGACCGGGGACCTGGAGATCCTGCGGGTCAGCCACGAGGTCGAGCGCGAGCAGGTGAAGCTCCTCGCCGCGCGCAAGGCCGCGCGGGACGACGCCCGGGTGCGGGCGTGCCTGGACGCGATGGTCGCTGCCGCGCGGGACGGGTCCAACATGATCGGGCCCATGCTGGAGGCGGTGCGGGCGGAGGCCACGCTCGGGGAGATCTGCGGGGTCCTGCGGGAGGAGTGGGGGGTGTACACGGAGCCGGCGGGCTTCTGACCCGGCTGGGGGCTCTCCCCACTGTGCCCATCAGCGCGCTCCGCGCGCGGGCGCCCCTTCCCGAAACCAGGGGGCTCCGCCCCCTGGACCCCCGACAATCGCGCTGACGCGCTCGTCCTCAAACGCCGGACGGGCTGAAACTCTCCGGTGCCGCCCGGCGAAAGTTCCAGCCCCTCCGGCGTTTGAGGAGCGGGGTCTGGGGCGGAGCCCCAGTTTCGGGAAAGGGGCGGGTCCGGGGCGCCCCCCGCGAGGGCCTACGGCCAGGTGAGGCGGAAGAGGGCGCCGCCGCCAGGGGCCCGTTCCGCGTGGAGTTCGGCGTTGTGGGCGTGGGCGATCTGGCGGGCCATGGCGAGGCCGAGGCCGGAGCCGGGCAGGGCGCGGGCCCTCTCGGCGCGGTAGAAGCGGTCGAAGACGTGGGGGAGGTCCTCCTCGGCGATGCCGGGCCCGTGGTCCCACACGGTCAGCTCGCGCCGGGAGAGGGCCACCTCCACCGGCCCGCCCGGAGGGCTGAACTTGGCCGCGTTGTCGAGGAGGTTGGTGACGAGCCGGGCGATCCTGCCGGGCACGCCCGGCAGGGTGAACCCGGCCGCGTCCGGCGCCGCGTCGAACGTGAAGACCACCCCCGGCCAGTGCCCGCGCGCCGCCTCCACCACGTGCGCCACGAGCGGCGCCACCGCCACGTCTTCGAGGAGCGGCCGCGGCTCCTCCTCGCGCGCCAGCTCGATGAGGTCGTTGACCAGACCGGTCACCTCCCGGAGCTGCCGGGCGAGGGCGCCCGAGGCCCGGTCGCGCTGGGCCTCGTTCAGCAGGTCGGCCCGGGCCAGCAGCTCGGCGTTGGTCCGCAGCGCGGTCAGCGGTGTCCGCAGCTCGTGCGAGGCGTCGGCGACGAGGCGGCGGCGGGCCGCGACGGACTCCTCCAGCTCGCCGAGCATGGTGTTGAACGCGGCGGCGAGACGCGTGATCTCGTCCTCGCGGCCCGGCGGCCCGGGCGGCAGCTCGATGCGGTGCCGGGCGTCGCGGGTCGCCGCGATGCGCTCGGCGGTGGCGGTGAGCCGGGCCACGGGCGCGAGCCCCGTACGGGACACCCAGGAGCCGCCGAGCGCGGACAGCAGGACCCCCGCGCCGCCCACCACGGACAGGATCGCCGCGGTCTGCCGGACCCCGCGCTCGGCGATGTCCGCGCGCAGGGCGACCTGCACGGCGGTGCCCTTGCCGTAGGTGGTGGTGAGCATGCGGCCCGGCTTGCCGCCGGGCAGGGTGAGGCTCGTGTAGTACGGCGCCCGCTCGCCCGCGGCGACCCGGCGGGTGGCGGCGGACACGGGCAGCAGCCACGGCTCGTCCGGGTCGTCGGCCGCGTCCGCGGGGACGAGCTGGGAGCAGGCGGGCGCGCCGAGGAAGCGGCACTCGCCGGTGACGACGCCGCGGTCCCGGCCCCGGTGCTGCTGGGCGATGAGCGTCGCGGACTGGGCGAGGTTCTGGTCGAGCTGCTGGTACAGCTTGTAGCGGATGACGAGGAACGCGGCGGCGCAGACGCCGACCGCCACGACGGCCACGGCGGCGGACGCGGCCACCGCGAGCCGGGTGCGCAGCGGGCGGCGGCGGCGCCAGCGGGCCCCGAGGGCGCGGCGGGCGCGGCCCTCGCCCTCCGTGCGGGTCTCGCCCTCGGCGCGGGCCGCGCTCACGGTGTACCGAGCCGGTAGCCGACGCCGTGCACGGTGTGCACCAGGCGGGTCTCGCCGCCCGACTCCAGCTTGCGGCGCAGGTACCCCACGTACACCGCGAGGGAGTTGGAGTCCGGCCCGAAGTCCCGGCCCCACACCGCCTCGTGGATCAGCTCGCGCGGCAGCACCTGGCCCGCGTTGCGCAGCAGCAGTTCGAGGAGCGTGGCCTCGGTGCGGCTGAACTCGACGCGGCGCCCGGCGCGCAGGCCGGTGCGGGTGCGGGGGTCCAGGGTGAGGTCCCCGTACGCCAGGGTGCCGTCGCCGCCCGGCCCGTCCGGGCCGTCCGGGTCGGGGGCCGCCCGGCGCAGCAGCGCGCGGACGCGGGCCACCAGTTCGTCCAGCGCGAACGGCTTGACCAGGTAGTCGTCGGCGCCCGCGTCGAGGCCGTCGACCCGGTCGCTCACCGCGTCCAGGGCGGTCAGCACGAGCACGGGGACGCGGTCCCCGGCGGCCCGGAGCCGGCGGCACACGGCGAGGCCGTCGAGGACCGGCATCATCACGTCGAGCACGACGAGGTCCGGCTCCCAGCGGGCGACGGCGGTGAGCGCGCGGTGGCCGTCGGGGGCGCCGCGGACCAGGTGGCCGGCGACGGTGAGGGCGTCCTCCACGGCCGCGCGGACCTCGGGGTCGTCGTCGACGACCAGCACCTTCCTCGGCGGGGCGGTCTTCACGGGGTGGTCACCTGGGCTGTGGGCCTTCCCTGGGCCGGGAGGGCTGCCCCTGCCGGGGCCGGGGTGGTTGCCCCTGCCGGGGTGGTGGCCCCTGCCGGGGCGTGCGTTGCGCCGTCCGGCGGGTGCGGGTCGTCTGGGGCCGGTCGCGCAGTTCCCCGCGCCCCTTGGGGGGTCTGGGGTGCGGTTGTTGTCTGCGGGTTGTGTGGGGCTGGGCGCGCAGTTCCCCGCGCCCCTTCGGAGGGCGGTGTCCCTTCGGGGCCCGGTGTCCCTTCGGAGGCCGGTGTCCCTTCGGGGGCCTGTGTCCCTTTGGGGCCCGGTGTCCCTTTGGGGCGCTCGTGGTGTTGGGGGGGCGTCTTGCTCATGGGTCCACGGTGCCTCAGTCGGCTCTTAAAACCCTCTTAGGGCGGGTGTCGAGGGTGGGGCGGTATGAAGCCAGCCGTCACTTCCGTCACCCGTTCCGGCCCGGCCCGGCCCCTGTCCGTCGTGATCGGCGCGGGCGGTACCGGCGGGCACATCTACCCGGGGCTCGCCCTCGCCGACGCGCTGCGGCGGGCCGTGCCCGGGGCCGTGGTCTCGTTCGTGGGGACCGAGCGCGGCCTGGAGACCCGGCTCGTCCCCGACGCCGGATACCGGCTGCACACCGTCGACATGATCCCGTTCGACCCCGCGCTCGGGGCGCGCCGGTTCCTGCTCCCCGCCGACCTGCTGCGGTCGGCCGCGCAGGCCCGCGCCGTGCTGCGGGAGCGCGGCGCGCACGTCGCCGTCGGCATGGGCGGCTACCCGAGCGCCCCGGTGGTCCTCGGCGCCCGCACGGCCGGGCTGCCCAGCCTCATCCACGAGTCCAACGCCGTGCCCGGCCGCGCCAACCGCTTCGCCGCCCGCCTCACCCCGCACATCGCCGTCGCCTTCGACCGGAGCCGCGACCACCTGCCGGGCGGCCACCGCGCGCACGTCACCGGCATGCCCATCGCCGCCGCGCTCGCCCGGCACGCGGAGACCGCCCTGCCCGCCGGGGCGCTCCGTGCGCTCGGCGTGCCGGAGGGGGCGCGGCTGCTGCTCGTCAACGGCGGCAGCCTCGGCGCGGCCCGGCTCACCGAGGCCGCGCTCGGGCTCGCCGAGCGGTGGCGGTGGCGCGGCGACGTCCACCTGCTGATCAAGACCGGCCCGGCGGCGCTCGACGAGGCCCGGGACCGCTTGGCCCGCACGGGGGCCGACGCCGTCGCCCGCGCCGTGCCCTACCTGGACCGGATGGACCTCGCGTACGCCGCCGCCGACCTGGTGGTGTGCCGCGCGGGCTCCGCGACGGTCGCCGAGCTGGCCAGCACCGGCGTACCGGCCGTCCTCGTGCCCTACCCGCACGCGCCCGGCGACCACCAGACCCACAACGCCCGGGTCCTCAGCGACGCCGGCGCCGGGCTGCTCCTGCCCGACGCCGAGGCCACGGCCGACCGGCTCGCCGCGCTCGCCGGGCCGCTGCTCGACGACCCCGCGCGGCTCGCCGCCATGAGCGGTGCCGCCGCCCGCGGCCCGCACGCCCGCGCCGCCGACCTGCTCGCCGCGCGCGTCATCGACCTGGCCCGCGCCGCGGGCCACGGACCGCACCCCGCCCACGACCCCCTGGAGAACGCCGCATGACCACGCCGACCACTGCCGCCCCCGCGCCCGCCTTCGACTGGCGCGACCGCACCGTCCTCGTCACCGGCGCCGAGGGCTTCATCGGCTCCGCCCTCGTCGACCTGCTCCTGGAGCGCGGCGCCCGCGTCCGCGCCCTCGTGCACTACAAGCCGTACGCCGAGAAGGGCAACCTGGCGCACCTCCTCGGCGACCCCCGGGTCGAGTTCGTCGCCGGGGACGTCCGCGACGCCGGGCGCGTCGACGACGCCGTCGCCGGCTGCGACACCGTCTTCCACCTGGCCGCGCTCATCGGCATCCCGTACTCGTACGACTCCCCGGGCGCGTACGTGCAGACGAACGTCGTCGGTACGGAGAACGTGGCGGAGGCCTGCCGGCGGCACGCGGTGCGGCGGTTGGTGCACACCTCGACCAGCGAGGTGTACGGGACGGCGCGGACCGTGCCCATCGGCGAGAGCCACCCGCTGCAACCGCAGTCGCCGTACTCCGCGTCGAAGATCGGCGCCGACATGACCGCGCTGTCCCACTGGCACGCCTTCGAGCTGCCGGTGGCGGTCGTCCGGCCCTTCAACACGTACGGGCCCCGCCAGTCGGCCCGGGCCGTCATCCCCACCATCCTCGCCCAACTCCACTCCGGCGCCCGGGAGATCAGGCTCGGCTCGCTCACGCCGACGCGGGACTTCACGTACGTGACGGACACCGCGCGCGGGTTCCTCGCGGTGGCCGCGAGCGAGCGGGCGCTCGGGCACGTGGTGAACCTCGGGGTGGGGCGGGAGATCTCGGTGGGCGACCTGGCGGCGGCGCTCATCGCCGCGAGCGGGCGCCAGGCCGTGGTGGTCGCCGACCCCGCGCGGGTGCGCCCCGCGGGCAGCGAGGTCGAGCGCCTGGTCTCCGACAACACCCGGGCCCGGGAGTGGGCCGGCTGGACCCCCCAGGTCTCCCTGGCGGAGGGCCTGCGGCACACCTCCGCCTGGGTGGCCGAAAACCTCTCCCGCTTCGCCCCGTCCCGCTACCAGGTGTGACACCTGCACCCAGCCGACGGACGGCGCGCGAGCCCTCAGGTCGGGGCGGGGCGTGCCGGTGGGGCTGTACGGGCGGGTGGGTGGGAGACCCGCCGCGGCAGCGGCGGAAAGCCGACGGACGGCGCGCGAGCCGCCAGGTCGGGGCGGGAGCTGGTCAGTGGGGCTGTACGGGCGGGCGGGTGGGAGACGCGCCGCGGCAGCGGCGGATAGCCGACGGACGGCGCGCGAGCCGCCAGGTCGGGGCGGGGCGTGCCGGTGGGGCTGTACGGGTGGGCGGGTGGGAGACGCGCCGCGGTAGCGGCGGAAAGCCGACGGACGGCGTGCGAGCCGCCAGGTCGGGGCCGGAGCTGGTCAGTGGGGCTGTACGGGTGGGCGGGTGGGAGACCCGGCCGGAGGCCGGGAGAGGTCAGGCCCGGCCGGGCCGGTGCCCGCCGTGGCGGCCAGGCCGCTCAGCAGCAGCGCGGTGAAGCGGCGGGCCCACTCCGTGTCCACCGGCTCGGCGCTCACCAGCGCGCGGTGCACCACCGCCCCCGCGATCACGTCGAAGACGAGGTCGGCGGTGCGGGCCGCGGCCGCCGGGTCGGGCTCCACCGGCAACTCGCCCCGCACCTGCGCCCGCTGCCGCCCTTCCAGCACGAGCCGCTTCTGCCGTTCGACGATGGACGCGCGCACCCGCTCCCGCAGCGGGGCGTCCGTCGTCGACTCGGCCACCACCGCCATCAGCGCCGTCTTCGTCTCCGGCCGCCCGAGCAGCGCGGCGAACCGCAGGACCACGCCCTCGATGTCCGTGGCGAGGCTGCCGCTGTCCGGCAGCTCCAGCTCGTCGAAGAGCTCCGCCACGGCGTCCACGACCAGCTCGCTCTTGCCCGCCCAGCGCCGGTAGAGGGTGGTCTTGGCGACCCCCGCCCGCGTCGCGACGTCGCCCAGGGTCAGCTTCGTCCAGCCGAGGTCGACCAGGGCCGCGCGGGTCGCCTCCAGGATGGCGTGGTCCGCCGCGGCGCTGCGCGGGCGGCCTCCGGCGCGCGCGGACGGTGTGCTGCGGCTCTGCATGCCCGCGACCATACCGGGCGGTACGGAGGCCCTGACCAGGTGCGCGTGAGGCAGATCACCCGAGGCCCGGTGCCGCCCCCGGCGGCCTCCAGTTACGCTACGACGCGTAGCGAAAGCCGGGTGCGCCGGGCCACGAACCCCCGTACCGCGGCGGTCGCTGCGAGCGAGAACTCCACCGCCCACAGGGCGGCGACCACGGCGCGGGGTGGGGACCCCGCGCGACGAACGGCACGGGCGGTCCTCCTCGGGACCACGGAACCCGGCGCGTCCGGCGGCCCCGCAATCCGGCGGGGTCGGCGGACGGGAGCGGTTCCCGCGCGGCTTGGGGGAGGATGTACTCATGCAGCCACGGAACATGTCCATGAGCGGAGTCGTCGACCTCGCCGCGGTGAAGGCGGCCCAGGAGGCCAAGGCGAAGGCGGAGCAGGCGCGCGCCGAAGCGGCCAGGCAGGGCGGCGGGGGCGCGGTGTCCCCGGCCGACCTGGTGATCGACGTCAGCGAGGCGGACTTCGAGCGTGAGGTCCTCCAGCGCTCCACCGAGGTCCCCGTCGTCATCGACTTCTGGGCCGAGTGGTGCGAGCCGTGCAAGCAGCTCAGCCCGCTGCTCGAGCGGCTGACGCGGGAGTACAACGGCCGCTTCGTCCTCGCGAAGATCGACGTCGACGCGAACCAGATGCTGATGCAGCAGTTCGGCGTGCAGGGCATCCCCGCGGTGTTCGCGGTGGTCGCCGGGCAGGCCCTGCCGCTCTTCCAGGGCGCGGCGCCCGAAGCGCAGATCCGCCAGACCCTCGACCAGCTCGTCCAGGTCGCCGAGGAGCGCTTCGGCCTCACCGGCCTCACCGTCGACGGGGACGCCCCGGAGGCCGACGCCCGGCCCGCCGCCCCGGCGGGGCCGCACGACGCCGCGCTCGCCGCCGCCGTCCAGGCCCTGGACGCGGGCGACTTGGGCGGCGCCGTCCAGGCGTACCAGAACGTGCTGAACGACGACCCCGGCAACACCGAGGCCAAGCTCGGCCTCGCCCAGGCCCAACTCCTGCGCCGGGTGCAGGGGATGGACCCGCAGGCGGTCCGCCAGGAGGCGGCCGGGAAGCCGGGCGACGTCCAGGCGCAGATCGCCGCCGCCGACCTCGACCTGGTCGGCGGGCACGTCGAGGACGCCTTCGGCCGCCTGGTCGAGACGGTCAGGCGCACCGCGGGCGAGGACCGGGACGCGGCGCGCGTACGGCTCCTGGAGCTCTTCGAGGTGGTGGGCGCGGACGACCCGCGCGTGACGGCGGCGCGCACGGCGCTCGCCCGGGTGCTCTTCTGAGCGACCCTCCGGACCCCAGCCGTCCGGACCCTGACGTTCCGCCGGTTTTGCCCCGTCCTGGGTGCCGATCCGTCCGCTGACCGGTCACCCGGGGGCGGGGCTGGTGGTGCCTGAGGGGAAACTTCGTCCAGGCAGTGCCACAGTGGCCGCGCTTTGCCAAATCTTGGCAAACGCGGCCACTGTTACTCGCAGTAAGTCCAGGGCGGTGTTCTGTCCGTTTCTGTTCCTCAATATCCGGATGTCGTCCATCTCTTGACAGCACCGTCCGTCGCTGGTCGGTGTCACCCCGTCGAACCGCGGTTATCGGAGCGTTACCGGTGAGTAACGATCCCCCTTGTGCGGGCGCCCAGAATGCACCACGATCGGCCACGCTCGGTCCGTTCCCCGCACCCCGGCCGCCATTCGGGAGACGGGTCCCACGGGTCCCCACCGGGTGGTCCGGCGACGCCGTCGCCGGTCCGGGACAAGGGGTCGCCGCCGCCGAAGGTGGCGCGGCCCGTCCGGCAGGCCGTGCGTGACGCGTCAGGCGCGGCCCGTGGTTGTCGCTCGGAGGTGATCGCCGGTGACTCAGGCGCGGTGCGCCCAACGGCGTCGGCGCTCTCCTGGCCGAGGACGTAGCACTTCTCCCATCCCCGCCCGGCCGTACGGCCCGTGAGGGAGCGGCACGGGCCGGAGATGTACGTCCGAGAAGGAGGAAAGTCATGGAATCCGTGGCTCGTGGCGGAACCAGATGGAAGCGGTTCGCCGTGGTCATGGTGCCGAGCGTCGCGGCGTCGGCCGCGATAGGCGTGGCCCTCTCGCAGGGTGCGCTCGCGGCATCGTTCAGTGTGTCCGGCCAGCAGTTCAAGGTGACGGCCAAGCAGCTCGACGGCACGGGCTTCGTCCAGTACGGGGCGCTCGACGAGGGCCCGGGCAAGGACCGCCCCGTCGCCGTCGTCGGCATGGACGAGGCGCGGATCCGCAATCTGTGCCAGTCCGTTGTCGTCCCGGTCCCCCTGTTCGGCAACGTGTCGATGAAGCTGACGGCCGGCGGCGAGGGCAGCCCGCGGGTCTACGCGAAGCGGCTCTACATCGACGCCGACGACCTGCAGGCCAACGCGAAGTTCACCAACATCGACATCGGCGTCTCGGTCGACCGTACGACGAAGGGGCCCGGCCCGAACCCGGGCGACAAGAAGAAGTACCGCCCCGACTCGTTCGCCCAGCAGGCCGAGAAGGTCCGCTTCACCGACGTCAAGCAGCGCGCGTGGGCCACCACGGCCGGCACCTTCAAACTCTCCGGCCTGCACATGTCGGTCAAGAAGGGCAAGCACGAGTGCTACTGAGACGGATGACGCCCCGGTCCGCGCACGTCTCCCCGCACGTCTCTTCGCACGTCTCCCGGCGCGTCGCCCCCGTACGTCTCCTCCGCTCCGTGCCCGTCGTGGGCGCGGAGGCCCGGCGAGGCCGTCGAGCCGCGGACGAGGACGGCGCCGAGGCCCTCACCGGCTGAGCACTCGTCGCACCGGACGGCCGGGCGCGGGGGCGCCGTACACCGTGACGTCGTCGCGAGCCGTCCCCGTGCCCGACACCGCACACACAGAACCGAACGCCCTTCCCGAGGAGCTGTACGACATGAGCGCCGAAGCGCAAGTGGGCCTGGGTGGCAAACTCGGCCGGATGCGCCAGGGTTTCCGAGGGTGGCGCGGCCGGCGCCCGTTCTGGGGTGGCCTGCTGACGTTGCTCGGCGGCATCCCGATCATGTATTTCCCGTACGCGAACCTCACGCTCGGCACGATGACCATCCGGATGGCGACCACCGCCGGGGCCGGATCGCTGATCATCGGCGTGCTGCTGATCGTGCTCGGCCTGACCATGTGGTTCCAGCCCCAGTCCCGCGTGTTCGCGGGCGTCGCGGCGATCCTCCTGGCCCTGGTCTCGCTGGTGGTGTCCAACTTCGGCGGCTTCGTCATGGGCTACCTGCTCTCCCTCATCGGTGGCGCGCTCGGCGTGTCCTGGGTGTACGAGAAGCCGGTACGGCCCGCGCGGCGCGCCAAGGTGCCGGCCGCGCGCGAGGCGGCGGACGGCCCGGCCGACGACGCCCCGGGAGCGGGTCCGGTCGACGGGACGAACGGGAGGCACCGTGCCGGCTGACGAGGTGCGCCGCGGGACGGACGCGGTCACGCCCCGGGGCAGAACGGGGCCGCGCCACGCGGCCCCGAGGAAGCCGCTGCTGACGCGCGTCCCCGTCGGCAAGGCCATCGCCCTCGCGGCCATGCCCACCGCCGTCCTCATGGGCATGGGCCTGACCCCGCAGCTCGCGCAGGCGAAGCCGGGCGTCCCCAAGAACCCCTTCCGCGACGGGCCGTGCGTGACGGTCCCGGACGAGCAGCCCGGGGACGACGACAAGGACACCGCGAGGAAGCCCTCCCGGGACGGGGCCGGGCGGGACGCCGGGCGCGGCGGGAAGAGGGCCGAGCACCCCCGGGACAAGGGCGGTACGAAGACGCCCGACAAGGTGCCCGAGACCAGGAGGCCCGACACCGAGGCCCCGCCCACTGAGGCCCCTGAGACCAAGACCCCTGACGACGAGGCCCCGGAAAGCAAGGCCCCGCACAGGAAGGCCCCCGACCCGGAGCCCTCCGAGCCCGCGAACCCCTTGGACCCGTTGGGCGTCGGCAAGGCCCTCAAGGACCTCCTGACCCCTCGGGAGCGGGAGGAGAAGGAGCCGCGGACGACGTCACCGGCCCCCGAGCCATCCGGCCGGGCGGACACCCGGGACGAGACCCGGAAGCCCGGGCGGCAGCCCCAGCAGCGGTCCCAAGACCCTGAAGACGCCAAGGACGCCAAGGACGCCAAGGACACCAAGGACACCAAGGACACCAAAGCCTCCAAGACCCCCAAGGCCCCCGCAGAGCCGAAGGAGTCCGAGGACCGCAAGCAGCCCCGGCAGCGTGAGGACTCCGAGCAGCCCGAGGACCCCACGGCCCCCGACGAGGACGGCAAGAAGCCGTTCCCCTGCGTCGTGGAGAAGAAGGTCGAGGGCGACGACGAGCGGACGCCCGTGCCGATCCCGGACCAGCCCTGGCACCTGGAGGCCAGCTCCCTGCTGCTCAAGGGGGCGGACTACCAGGGCGTGGTGAACCTGACGATGCCCGACGGCCGGACCAAGCAGGCGCTGAAGTACGTCGTCAACGCCGGCACGGAGATCGGGGACCTGCACCAGAGCGTCGCCGGTCCGGCAGGGAAGACGTACCACGTGCAGGCGGCCAAGGGCTCCACGTCCACGATCACCGACGGCGCCACGACGATGTACACGGAGCGCATCTCCGGCAACCTCTTCGGGCTCATCCCGGTGACCTTCGACCCCGAGCACCCGCCGCCGCTGAACATCCCGCTGATCTATTTCACGCACGTGAAGGTCCAGCAGGCGGGCCAGTTCGGCGGCACCCTCACCATCCCGGGCCTGCACCAGTCGATCACCGACTGAACGGCGGCCGAGCACCCACGGACACCGAACGGCGGAGGAGGGCGCCCCCGGCCGGGGGCGCCCTCCTCGTGCGGTCGTACGGACGACGTCAGTCGCGGCAGCCGTTGCCCAGGTGGTGGACCCGGACCATGTTCGTGGTGCCGGGGACGCCGGGGGGCGAACCGGCGGTGATGACCATGGTGTCGCCCTCGTTGTAGCGCTGCAGCTTCAGCAGCTCGGCGTCGACGAGTTCGACCATCGCGTCGGTGTTGTCCACGTGCGGCACGACGAAGGACTCCACACCCCAGCTCAGCGCGAGCTGGTTGCGCGTCTCCTGGTCGGTGGTGAAGGCCAGGATCGGCTGGGCCGCGCGGTAGCGGGACAGACGGCGGGCGGTGTCACCGGACTTGGTGAAGGCCACCAGGGCCTTGCCGCCCAGGAAGTCCGCGATCTCGGCGGCGGCACGGGCCACCGAACCGCCCTGCGTACGCGGCTTCTTGCCGGGCACGAGCGGCTGGAGGCCCTTGGAGAGCAGCTCCTCCTCGGCCGCCGTGACGATCTTCGACATGGTCTTGACCGTCTCGATCGGGTACGCGCCGACGCTGGACTCGGCCGACAGCATCACCGCGTCCGCGCCGTCCAGGATCGCGTTGGCGACGTCGGACGCCTCGGCGCGCGTGGGGCGGGAGTTGGTGATCATCGACTCCATCATCTGGGTCGCGACGATCACCGGCTTGGCGTTGCGGCGGCACATCTCCACGAGGCGCTTCTGCACCATCGGGACCTTTTCGAGGGGGTACTCGACGGCCAGGTCGCCGCGCGCGACCATGACGCCGTCGAACGCCGCCACGACGGCCTCCATGTTCGCCACCGCCTGCGGCTTCTCCACCTTGGCGACGACCGGGACGCGGCGGCCGACCTCGTCCATGACGCGGTGGACGTCCTTGACGTCGTCGGCGTCCCGGACGAAGGAGAGCGCGACCAGGTCGCAGCCCATGTTCAGGGCGAAGCGCAGGTCGTCGATGTCCTTCTCGGACAGGGCGGGCACGTTCACGGCCGCGCCGGGCAGGTTGATGCCCTTGTGGTCCGAGATGACGCCGCCCTCGACGACGATCGTCTTCACGCGCGGGCCGTCGACCTCGACGACCTTCAGCTCGACGTTGCCGTCGTTGATCAGGACCTGGTCGCCCTTGGAGACGTCGCCGGGCAGGCCCTTGTACGTCGTCCCGCAGATCGACTTGTCGCCGGGCACGTCCTCGGTGGTGATGGTGAACTCGTCACCGCGCACCAGCTCGACCGGGCCCTCGGCGAAGGTCTCCAGGCGGATCTTCGGGCCCTGGAGGTCGGCGAGGACGCCGATGGCGCGGCCGGTGCGCTCCGCGGCGGCGCGGACGCGGTCGTACCGCCCCTGGTGCTCGGCGTGCGTGCCGTGACTGAAGTTGAAGCGGGCCACGTTCATGCCGGCCTCGATCAGCGAGACGAGCTGGTCCTCGGAGTCGACGGCGGGGCCCAGGGTGCAGACGATTTTGGAACGGCGCATGGGGCGATCCTATCGGTTTGTTTCGCTACGGAATATTCCGTCTGGCGGAATCTACAAATGGGCGGGTGGTTGCTCAGTTGTTCTTTCCGGCCAGGGCATAAGTCTGCGTCGCGATTTCCAGTTCTTCGTCGGTCGGCACGACGGCGACCTTCACGCGAGCGTATTCCGGGGAGATCAGCCGGGGCTCGTCGCCACGGACGGCGTTCAGGTCGCCGTCCACCGCGAGGCCCAGTTCCTCCAGGCCCGCGAGGGCCGCCTCGCGCACGGGCGCCGCGTTCTCGCCGACGCCTGCGGTGAAGGCCACCGCGTCCACGCGGCCGAGCACGGCGTAATAGGCGCCGATGTACTTCTTCAGCCGGTGAATGTAGATGTCGAAGGCGAGCCGGGCCTGTTCGTCGCCCTCGTCGATCCGGCGGCGGATCTCCCGCATGTCGTTGTCGCCGCACAGGCCGACGAGGCCGCTCTTCTTGTTGAGCAGCGAGTCGATCTCGTCGACGGAAAGGCCGCCGACGCGCGCCAGGTGGAAGATCACCGCCGGGTCCAGGTCGCCGGAGCGGGTGCCCATCACCAGGCCCTCCAGCGGCGTGAGCCCCATGGAGGTGTCCACGCACTTGCCGCCGCGCACGGCGGAGGCCGACGCCCCGTTGCCGAGGTGCAGCACGATGACGTTCACCTCCTCGGGGGCCTTGCCGAGCAGCTCGGCGGTGGCCCGCGACACGTACGCGTGCGAGGTGCCGTGGAAGCCGTAGCGCCGTACGCGGTGCCGGTCGGCGGTCTCCACGTCGATCGCGTAGCGGGCCGCCGACTCCGGCATCGTGGTGTGGAAGGCGGTGTCGAAGACCGCGACCTGCGGCAGGTCGGGCCGCAGCGCCTGGGCCGTGCGGATGCCGGTGAGGTTGGCCGGGTTGTGCAGCGGGGCCACCGGGATGAGGCGCTCGATCTCGGCGAGCACGGCGTCGTCGACGACCGTCGGCGCGGTGAAGTGCTTGCCGCCGTGCACGACCCGGTGGCCGATCGCGGCCAGGTCGGGCGAGTCCAGGCCCAGCCCGTCCGCGGCCAGCTCCTCGGCGACCGCCTTCAGGGCGGCCTCGTGGTCGGCGATCGGCCCGGTGCGCTCCCGCTCGTCGCCGCCCGTCAGCGGGGTGTGCTTGAGCCGGGAGGTCTCCTCGCCGATGCGCTCGACGAGGCCCACCGCCAGGCGGCTGCGGTCGCTCATGTCCAGGAGCTGGTACTTCACCGACGAGGAGCCGGAGTTGAGGACGAGTACGCGGGTCGCGGTCACGGAGGAAGTGCTTTCTGGTGAGGGGCGGGGGCCGGTCACGAGGCGGGGGACTGGGTCTGGGACTGAGTCTGGGACTGGGACTGGATCGCCGTGATGGCGACCGTGTTGACGATGTCCTGGACGAGCGCGCCGCGGGACAGGTCGTTCACGGGCTTGCGCAGGCCCTGGAGCACCGGGCCGACGGCGATCGCGCCGGCCGAGCGCTGCACGGCCTTGTAGGTGTTGTTGCCGGTGTTCAGGTCCGGGAAGATCAGCACGCTGGCCTGGCCCGCGACGTCGGACTCCGGCAGCTTGGTGGCCGCGACCGAGGGCTCGACGGCGGCGTCGTACTGGATCGGCCCCTCGATCTTCAGGTCCGGGCGCCGGTCGCGGACCAGCTCGGTGGCCTCGCGGACCTTGTCGACGTCGGCGCCCGAGCCGGAGGTGCCGGTGGAGTACGACAGCATCGCGATGCGCGGCTCGACGCCGAACTGCGCGGCCGTGGTCGCCGACTGGATGGCGATGTCCGCGAGCTGCGCCGCGTTCGGGTCCGGGTTGACGGCGCAGTCGCCGTACACGAGGACCTTGTCGGCCAGGCACATGAAGAACACGGACGACACGATCGACGCCGCGGGCCTGGTCTTGATGATCTCGAAGGCGGGCCGGATCGTCGCGGCCGTGGAGTGCACCGAGCCGGAGACCATGCCGTCGGCGAGGCCGCCCTGGACCATCAGCGTGCCGAAGTAGTTGACGTCCGCCACGACGTCGTACGCCAGCTCCACGGTCACGCCCTTGTGGGCGCGCAGCCGGGCGTACTCCTCGGCGAAGCCCTGCCGCAGCTCGGACGTGTGCGGGTCGACGAGCTGCGAGTCGGCGAGGTCGATGCCGAGGTCGGCGGCCTTCTTGCGGATGGTCTCCGTGGGGCCGAGCAGCGTCAGGTCGCACACGCCGCGGCGCAGCAGCACGTCCGCGGCGCGCAGCACGCGCTCCTCGGTACCCTCGGGCAGCACGACGCGGCGGCGGTCGGCGCGGGCCCGCTCCAGGAGCTTGTGCTCGAACATCATCGGCGTGACCCGGTCGCTGCCGAACACCGACAGGCGCCGGGTCAGGTCGGCGGTGTCGGTGTACCGCTCGAAGAGGCCGAGGGCCGTCTCCGCCTTGCGCGGCGTCGCCGCGTTCAGCTTGCCCTCCAGGGCGAACAGCTCGGCCGCGGTCGGGAAGGAGCCGCCGGAGACGGCGATCACGGGCGTGCCGGGCGCGAGCCGGTCCGCGAGGCGCAGGATCTCGGGGCCGGGCCGCTCGTTCAGGGTGAGCAGCACGCCCGCGATCGGCGGGGTGCCCGCGCTGTGCGCGGCGAGCGCGCCGACGACCAGGTCCGCGCGGTCGCCGGGGGTGACGACCATGCAGCCCGGGGTCAGGGCGTTCAGGAAGTTCGGCAGCATGGCGCCGCCGAAGACGAAGTCGAGGGCGTCCCTGGCCAGGCCCGAGTCGTCGCCGAGGAGCACCTCGCCGCCGAGCGCGTGCGTGATCTGCGAGACGGTCGGCGCGGCCAGGGCGGGCTCGTCGGGCAGCACGTGGCAGGGGACCGGCAGCAGGGTCGCGAGGCCCTGGTGGATCTCGTCGCGGTCGGCCGGGGCGACGCGGTTGGTGACCATGGCGAGGACGTCGCAGCCCAGGCCGTCGTAGGCGCGGTACGCGTTGCGGGTCTCGGCGCAGACCGACTCGGCGCTCTGGTTCTTGCCGCCGACGACGGGCAGCACCGAGGCGCCGAACTCGTTCGCGAGCCGCGCGTTGAGCGCCAGCTCGTCCGGGAGCTGGGTGGCGGCGAAGTCGGTGCCGAGCACGAGCACCACGTCGTAGTCGCGCGCCACCTTGTGGAAGCGGTCGACGAGCCGGGAGACCAGCTCGTCCGTGCCCTGCTCGGCCTGGAGCGCGGACGCCTCGTGGTAGTCCATGCCGTACACCGACGCGGGGTCCTGCGCGAGCCGGTAGCGGGCGCGCAGCAGCTCGAAGAGGCGGTCGGGGCCGTCGTGGACGAGCGGGCGGAAGACGCCCACCCGGTCGACCTGGCGGGTCAGGAGCTCCATGACTCCCAGCTCGACGACCTGGCGGCCGTCGCCACGGTCGATCCCGGTCACGTACACGCTGCGGGTCACGCGCGCTCTCCGTTCCTACGTCTGCTGTGTGCTTGCTGTCTCTGCTGTGCTTGCTGTGTCTGCGGTGGCTGGTGTCGTCCCGTACGTCTTGCCCCCCGTACGCCGTGTACGTCTCGTCCGTCGTACGTCGTGCGGGACGGCAGGGCCGCCGGGGCGGGCGGCCTCGTGCGCGCCGCTCGCGGTCGCGGTGGCCGGGTGCCAGGCATCACCGCAGGTGAGGGCCCCGGCATGGGCCGCGGCTGAGCCGGAAAAACACCCGATATTGTTGGCTGTGCCCTCTTGACAATACCTCTGCGGCTGGCTACGTCGCCCGCCGGACATGGCTCTGGGTTCACCAGGGCCAAAGGCCTCGTACCCCATGACGGCCCGACCAACGGCGAGCGGCGTCGCTCCGCGCGCCGTGGAACAATCGGACCGGCTCACACGTCACAGCAGCGAGCAGGAGACTCAGCGCGATGCGTATCGGAATTCTCACCGCGGGCGGCGACTGCCCCGGCCTCAACGCCGTGATCCGGTCGGTCGTGCACCGAGCGGTCACGAACTACGGCGACGAGGTCATCGGCTTCGAGGACGGGTACGCGGGTCTGCTCGACGGGCGCTACCGCCCCCTGGACCTGAACGCGGTCAGCGGCATCCTGGCCCGCGGTGGAACGATCCTCGGCTCCTCGCGCCTGGAGCGCGCCCGCTTCCGCGCGGCCTGCGTCAACGCCAAGGAGCTGATCGACAAGAGCGGCTTCGACGCGCTCATCCCGATCGGCGGCGAGGGCACGCTCACCGCGGCGAAGATGCTCCACGAGGCCGGTGTGCCGGTCGTCGGCGTGCCCAAGACCATCGACAACGACATCTCCTCCACGGACCGCACCTTCGGCTTCGACACGGCCGTCGGCGTCGCCACCGAGGCGATGGACCGGCTGAAGACGACCGCCGAGTCCCACCAGCGCGTCATGGTCGTCGAGGTCATGGGCCGGCACGCGGGCTGGATCGCGCTGGAGTCCGGCATGGCGGGCGGCGCCCACGGCATCTGCCTGCCCGAGCGCCCCTTCGACCCGGCCGACCTGGTCGCGATGGTCGAGGAGCGGTTCGCGCGCGGCAAGAAGTTCGCGGTGATCTGCGTCGCCGAGGGCGCCCACCCCGCCGACGGCACCATGGACTACGGCAAGGGCGCCATCGACCAGTTCGGCCACGAGCGCTTCCAGGGCATCGGCACGGCCCTCGCGTACGAGCTGGAGAAGCGGCTCGGCAAGGAGGCCAAGCCGGTCATCCTCGGCCACGTCCAGCGCGGCGGCACCCCCACCGCGTACGACCGCGTGCTCGCCACGCGCTTCGGCTGGCACGCGGTGGAGGCCGTGCACCGCGGCGAGTACGGCCGGATGACCGCGCTGCGCGGCACGGACATCGAGATGGTGCCGCTCGCCGAGGCGGTCACGGAGCTGAAGCGGGTGCCGAAGGACCGCATGGACGAGGCCGAGTCGGTCTTCTAGACGCCCTCACCGGAGCGGCGGCCGCGGCCGGGCGGCGGGCGGCTCCCCGGGGGGCCGGGTGCTCAGGAGGCGTCCGGGAGCAGCGGCCAGAAGTGGTCCAGGATCCGGTCGAGGAAGTCCCGGCCCGCGTGCCCGGAGGCGTCCGCGCTCGCGCCCCCGCCCCAGCTCAGCGTGCGCACCATCCGCGACTGGTACGTCTCGTGCAGCCGGCGCAGCGGACCCTCCACGGTGCGCTTGTCCACGGCGAGCAGCTTGCTGACCGGGCGCGTGTACCCCTGCCAGCGGGTGGTCACCGCGCTGCGCAGCAGCTCGGCGAGCTCGTCGGCGCGCCCCGTGACCGTGACCAGGTCCGGCAGCGTGAGGCGCAGCGTGCGCGCCAGGTCGGCGGACTGCCGGGGGCTGCCGCGCCACCGGCCGGTCTCCTCCATCCGCAGGTACGCCTGGAGCTCGACGCCCGCGCCGCGCGCCACGTCCTCCGGGGCGAGGCCGCGGGCGAGGCGGTGCTCCCGCAGGGTGGTCGCGGCGCCCATGAGGTCGCCGGGCGAGCACCAGAGCGTGCCCGCGAGCGCCGCGAGCTCGGTGGCGTCGGGCGTGGCGAGGCCGCGCTCCCAGGCGATGACGGTGTCCGGCGTGACGTGCCCGAGGCCGTAGCCGGCCCGCATGCCGTACGCGACGTGCCCGGGGTCCATGCCCAGTGCCTCGCGCAGTCGGCGCACGGCGGGAAAGTTGAAGGGCCCGGTGGGCCGGCTCGGTCGCACGGGGCACACGCTAGGGGTGTGCGGGGTGGACGACTACGGTGCGTTCGTCCAAGCCCGGGGCTCATGCGAAGCCACAGCGGCCGGGGCGCCCCGTTGTGCGCCCCGCACGCCGCCCGGGCCGCCGCACGCCGCCCGGGCCGCCTCACCCCTTCACCGCGCCGCCCAGGGCGAAGCCGCCGCCCAGGCGGCGGGCGATCAGGACGTACAGGAGGATCACCGGCGTCGAGTAGATGAGGGAGAACGCGGCGAGCTGGCCGTAGACGATGGCGCCCTTGCTGCCGAAGAAGTCGTTGATGCTGACCGCCGCCGGCATCTGGTCGGGGGAGAGCAGCAGCATGAACGGGACGAAGAAGTTGCCCCACATCATGACGAAGCAGAAGACCGTCACGACGGCGACGCCCGGGCCCATGAGCGGCAGCACGATCCGCACCAGGGACTGCAGCGGCGAGGCGCCGTCCGTCCAGGCCGCCTCCTCCAGCTCCTTGGGGACGCCGTCCATGAAGTTCTTCATCAGCCAGATGGCGAACGGCAGTTGGGAGGCGGCGAAGAAGAAGATCGTGCCCTCCATCGTGTCGATGAGGTCGACGCGGACGAACAGCGCGTACACCGGCACCATGATCGCCGTGATGGGCAGGCTCGTCGCGAACAGGATCGTCAGCATGAAGGGGCGGTTGAGGCGGGAGGAGTAGCGCGACAGGGGGTACGCCGCGAGGGCCGCGCTCACCACCGTGAGCAGCGTGCCACCGCCGCACAGCAGCAGGCTGTTCAGCATCGGCGTGAAGGTGATCTCGTCGGTGAGGACGGCGTCGAAGTGGTCCAGGGTGAGACCGTCCGGGGCCTTCACGCCGACATCGGCCTTCGGGTCGAGCGCGGACAGGACCACCCAGGCCAGCGGGAGCGCGAACGCCGCGGCCAGGGTGAGCAGGCCCAGGTCGGCGGCGAGCGCGCGGCTGCGGGCGCGGCGTGCGGACACTCAGACCTCCGTGCGCAGCAGACGCATGTAGACGACCGAGAACAGGGAGCCGACCAGGAGCAGGAGCAGCGCCACGGCGGTGCCGTAGCCGATCATGCTCTTCTGGAAGGCCTGTTCGTACATGAACAGCGGCAGGGTCTGGCTGCGGTTGCCGGGGCCGCCGCGCGTCATCACCCAGATGAGGCCGAAGACGGACAGTGTCTGGAGGGTGTTGAGCATCAGGTTGGTGCCGATGGAGCGGCGGATCATCGGCAGCGTGATGTGCCACAGGCGGCGCCAGCCACCCGCGCCGTCCACCTCCGCGGCTTCGGTGATCTCCCGGGGGATCTCGCTCAGGGCCGCCGAGTAGACCAGCATCGAGAAGGCCGTGCCGCGCCACACGTTGGCGAACGACACCGCGAGGATCGGCAGCGTGAACAGCCAGTTCTGCGACGGCAGATGGAGCACGTCGAGGACCGCGTTGAGCGTGCCGTCACGGCGGAAGAAGGCGTAGAGCAGGAAGCCCGCCACCACCTCCGGGACGACCCAGGCCGTGACGACGACCGCGCCGGTCAGCGTGCGCACCGGCTTCGAGGCCCGCCGCATCAGCACGGCGAGGGCGAGGCCGAGCGTGTTCTGGCCCACGATCGACGACAGGAACGTGAAGACCAGGGTGAGCCACACGGCGTTGACGAAGTCCTCGTCGCCGAAGGCCGTGCGGAAGTTCTCGAAGCCGACGAAGCTCTCCCGCGCCTGCCCGGTGAGCTGGAGGTCGGTGAAGGCGATGTACGCGCAGTAGCCGATGGGGCCCGCGAGGAACAGGGCCATGAGGACGACGGCGGGGGAGACGGGCAGGGCGCGGGACAGGGACCGGAGCAGGCGCCGGCGGCCGCCCGGCGCGGCGGCCGCCCGCGGTGTCCTGCGCGGCGCCGTCGCCGGGGCCGTCACCTCTCGATCACCTCGCCGTCGGTGGCCGACCTGACCTCCTCGTCGTAGTCACCGGCCGCGTCGTCCACCGAGCCGTCACCGGTGGTGACCTTCTCCATGGCCTCCTGCAGCGCGGTGGAGACCTTCGGGTACGCGGGGTAGGCGGGCCGGAAGTGGGTGACGGGGACGAGCCCGGTGAAGAACCGGATGCCGGGCTGCGCGTTGATGTACTCCGGGTCCTTCGCGACGTCCTCGCGGACCGAGATGCCGGAGTTGGCGATGTACCACTTCTTCGCGTTCTCCTTGGTCTGCATCGTCTTGATGAAGTCGAACGCGAGGTCGGGGTGGGCCGCCTTCGCCGGGATCGCCCAGGTCCAGCCGCCGGACATGCTGACCTTGCCGGGCGGCTGCCCGTGCTGCGTGGGCATGGCGGCCAGGCCCAGTTCCTCGGACCACTCGGGCCACTCGTGGCCGGAGCCCTCCAGCCAGTCCTGCGGCAGCCAGGAGCCGTCGAGGTTGATGGCGAGCTTGCCCTTGGGCAGGAACTCGCCGCGGACGCGGGTGGCCATGTTCGGGTCGAGCGCGTCGGACACGTCCGGCCCGAGCTTCTCCTTGTAGACCGTCTCGACGAACCGCAGCGCGTCCTTGAACCCCTCGCCGCCCACCACCCACTTCTTTGCCTTCGGGTCGTACAGCGGGTCCTTGCCGGTGCCGTACAGGAGCATCTCCATGCCCTGCATGGCCGAGGTCTCGCCGCCGGGCTTGCCGGTGTACACGTTCAGCGGGACGACGCCGGGCACCTTCTTCTTCACGGTCCTGGCGGCGTCCAGCACGTCGTCCCAGTCCTTGGGCTGCCAGTCGGCGGGCAGTCCGGCCTTCTTGAAGACGTCCTTGCTGAACCACAGCCCGCGCGTGTCGGTGCCGTCCGGGACCCCGTACGTCTTGCCGTCCTCGCCGCGCGCCGCCCGCTTGGCCGTGGCGAGGAACTTCGGCCACTCCGACCACTTGTCCAGGTACGGGTCGAGCGGCTTCAAGTACCCGCTGGTGATGTCGGAGTTGATGAGGAACGTGTCCTCGTAGACGAGGTCGGGCGCGGTCTTCGGGGAGCGCAGCATCTGCTGCACCTTGGTGTAGTACTCGGCGTCCGGCGCCTTGATGGGCACCAGCTTCACCTTTTTCCCCGGGTGGGCCTTCTCGAACTGCTTCTTCACCGACTCCAGGTAGTCGTCCATCACCCGGATCTGGTTGTCCATGGACTGCTTGTACGACACCTTCACGGTGTCCGGGTCGTCGCCGGAGCCGCCGCCGCACGCGGTGAGGGCTCCGGCGGCGAGGACGGCTGCGAGGAGGAGAGGGGCGGGGACGGTGGGGCGCACGGGCACGACCTCCTACGGTCCGGCGCGGCCGCGCGGCCGCGCGCGGCTGCTGCCCGAAGGTAAGCGGTTGCTGCGACCAAGGTCAATGCCCCGTACGGGCCGCGCCGCACCTCAGCGCCGGGCCAGCGCCAGCACGCTGAGCCCGAACATCAGGACCCCCAGGGGCAGGTGGACGGACGGCACGTGCGCGATGCCCACCACGACCTGGACCGAGGCGAGCACCAGGAACCCGGTGGCGTAGCCCACGGGTCGCGGCGAGCCGCCGCCCGGCTTCCACGCCACCACCGCCACCAGCAGGTACAGCATCGACGCCCCGTACATCACCCGGGCTCCGACGCTGTGCAGCGCCTCCCCGTAGGACGAGGTCAGCAGCAGTCCGGCGGAGACCGCCTGGAGGAATATGGTCAGGGTCTGCAGGCCGACCGCGGCCCGCAGGAACCGCGGGCCGCGTCGCGCGTTCGGTGTCACCTCGGTGGCCATGGCGTCGTCCCCTCTTCCCGCCCGCGGGCGGGAGATCGATAAGGTCTCACCAGGCCGACGACGCAGGCCCGCGAAAGGTAAGGCGAGGGGGTGGCCGGGGCGTGGGGGACGGGCGAGACGGTGCCGGCGAGGTCATCGGCGAGCGGCGCCACCTGCTCAACGTGGCCTACCGCCTGCTGGGTTCGGTGACCGAGGCCGAGGACGCCGTCCAGGACGCGTACGCGCGCTGGTACGGGCTGTCGCGGAGCAGGCGGCGGGAGATCGTCTCCCCGGGGGCCTGGCTGACGACGGTGACCGGCCGCATCTGCCTGGACCTGCTCGGCTCGGCGCGGGCCCGCCGCGAACGCTATGTCGGCGCGTGGCTGCCCGAGCCGCTGCCGGACCGCGCCGAGTGGCGGCACGGGGGCACGTCCGACCCCGCGGACCAGATCGTGCTCGACGAGTCGGTGACCATGGCCTTCCTCGTCGTCCTGGAGTCGATGACGCCCGCCGAGCGGGTGGCGTTCGTCCTGCACGACGTCTTCCGGTACCCGTTCGCCGAGATCGCCGGTGTGCTCGGCCGGACCCCGGCGGCCTGCAAGCAACTGGCGGCGTCCGCCCGGCGGCGGGCGGAGGCCGCGCGCGCCCCGGGGCCGGCGGCCGGCCAGGGTGACGTGGTGCGGCGGGTCAAGGAGGCCTGGGAGGCCAAGGACATCGCGGGCCTGCTCGGCCTCCTCGACCCGGACGCCGTGATGACCGCCGACGGCGGCGGCATGGCCGGAGCCGTCCCGCGCCCGGTCGAGGGCGGCGCGCGCATCGCCCCGTACATGGTCGCCTTCGCCGACCGGGCCCCGGGCCTGGAACTCCTGGAGCGGACGGTCAACGGCACCCCCGGCCTGGTGGCCCGGCAGGGCGGCACCGTCGTGACCGTGGCCTCGTTCGAGGTCGTCGACGGGCGCGTCGCCCGGATCTGGGTGGTCCGCAACCCGGAGAAGCTAAGGCCGTGGCCGCAGACGCGTTAGGGCCTGTTGTACGCCCCACCCCGCCTTTTCGGCGCTCCGCGCCTCGTCCTCGAACGCCGGACGGGCTGGAACTTTCCGCCGAGCGCGGCTGAGATCTTCAGCCGTGGCCGCGCTGGAGATCTTCAGCCCGTCCGGCGTTTGAGGACGAGCGCGTCAGCGCGATTTTCGGGGGTCCAGGGGGCGGAGCCCCCTGGTT
>NZ_BNBT01000054.1 GCF_014656095.1 Streptomyces longispororuber | reverse complement strand
GAAGTCGTCGAGCATCGGATCCATGAGCGGCGAGTGGAAGGCGTGCGACACCTTCAGACGCCGCACCTTGCGCCCCTCACCGCGCAGGGTCGCTTCCAGGTCGTCCAGGACGGTGCGATCGCCGGACAGCACCACCTGCGCGGGCCCATTGACCGCCGCCACGCCGACCCGGTCCGCGAGACCGTCGAGCAGCGGCAGCACCTCGGCCTCCGTCGCCTGGACCGCGAGCATGCCGCCACCTTCGGGCAGCGCCTGCATCAACCGGCCTCTCGCCGCGACCAGTTGGACCGCGTCCTCCAGGGACCACAACCCGGCCACGTACGCGGCGGCCAACTCGCCGATCGAGTGCCCGCCGACGATCTCGGGCCGGACGCCGAAGGACTCCGCAAGCCGGTACAGCGCCACCTCCATCGCGAACAGCGCGGGCTGCGCGTACGAGGTCTGGGCGAGCAGGTCGGCGTCCGTACCGAACATCACGCTCTGGAGCGAACGTTCTATCAAGCCGTCGAAGTGGTCACACACCTCGTCCAGCGCCTCGGCGAACACGGGGAAGGTCTCGTACAGCTCGCGGCCCATCCCCGGACGCTGGCTGCCCTGGCCGGTGAAGACGACACCCAGGCGGCCCTCGGCCACCGTGCCGGTCACCAGGTCCGGGCGGTCGGTGCCGGAGGCGACGGCGTCGAGGCCCGTCAGGAGGTCCGTACGGTCGCGTCCGAACAGCACCGCCCGGTGCTCCAGCGGCGAGCGGCCGGCCAGCAGGGACCAGCCGACGTCCACGGCGTCCAGGCCCTCGTCGCCCGCGACGTGCTCGCGCAGCCGCTCGGCCTGCGCCCGCAGCGCCTCCGGGCTGCGGCCCGACACCAGCCACGGCACCGCCGTCACCGGAGCGACCGGCTCCGCCACCTCGGCCGCCTCGGCGGGCTCCTCGACCGGCGCCTGCTCCACGATCACATGCGCGTTGGTGCCGCTCACCCCGAACGACGACACACCCGCGCGGCGCGGCGCGCCGTCCTCGCGCTGGGGCCACGGGCGGGCCTCGGTGAGCAGCTCGACGGCTCCGGCGGACCAGTCGACGTGGGTGCTGGGCCGGTCGGTGTGCAGGTTCTCGGGCAGGACGCCGTGGCGCATGGCCATGATCATCTTGATGACGCCCGCGACGCCCGAGGCGGCCTGGGTGTGGCCGATGTTGGACTTGACCGAGCCGAGCAGCAGCGGCCGGTCGGCGGGCCGGTCCTGGCCGTAGGTGGCGAGGAGGGCCTGGGCCTCGATGGGGTCGCCGAGGACCGTGCCGGTGCCGTGGCCCTCGACGGCGTCGATGTCGCTGGTGCCGAGGCGGGCGTTGGCGAGGGCCTGGCGGATGACGCGCTGCTGGGAGGGCCCGTTGGGGGCGGTGAGGCCGTTGCTGGCACCGTCCTGGTTGACGGCCGAGCCCCGGATCACGGCCAGGACCTCGTGGCCGTTGCGGCGGGCGTCCGACAGGCGCTCCAGGGCGAGGACGCCGACGCCCTCGCCCCAGCCGGTGCCGTCGGCGGCGTCGGCGTACGGCTTGCAGCGGCCGTCGCCCGCGAGGCCGCCCTGGCGGCTGAACTCCGCGAACGCGCCCGAGGTGACCATGACGGCGACACCGCCGGCGACCGCGAGGTCGCACTCGCCCTGCCGCAGCGCCTGCGCCGCCAGGTGCAGGGCGACGAGCGACGACGAGCAGGCCGTGTCGACGGTGACCGCCGGGCCCTCCAGGCCGAACACGTACGACACGCGGCCGGAGATGACGCTGGAGACGTCGCCGGTGAGCAGGTAGCCGTCGACGCTGTCCGGCGACGCCATGAGCGCGGGGCCGTAGCCCTGGGCGGTGGCGCCGACGAACACGCCGGTACGGCTTCCGCGCAGCGAGGCCGGCGGTATCCCGGCCCGCTCGAAGGTCTCCCAGGTGGCTTCCAGGAGGAGCCGCTGCTGCGGGTCCATGGCCAGCGCCTCGCGCGGGGAGATGCCGAAGAACGCGGCGTCGAAGTCGCCCGCGTCGTACACGAAGCCGCCGCCGCGCTCCTTGCGGCCCGTGCCGTCCTGTGGGCCGCGGGCCGTGGCGTCCGGCGTGCCCTCGGTGCGTCCGGCGAGCGCGTCGACGTCCCAGCCGCGGTCGGCGGGGAAGGCGGAGAGCGCGTCCGTGCCGTCGGCCACGAGCCGCCACAGGTCCTCGGGGCCGCGGACGTCGCCCGGGTAGCGGCAGCTCATCCCGACGACGGCGACGGGCTCGGGCTCCTCCGCCTCCGCCTCGCGCAGCCGCCGGCGCGTCTCGTGGAGGTCGGCGGTCACCCGCTTGAGGTAGTCGAGGAGCTTTTGCTGGTCCGCCATCGGAAACTCACCTGTTCGCGTAGTCACAGAAAAATCGCGTCGTAACGGGAAGACCGCACCGGTCGGCCGGGGCCGACCGGGCCGGTGACCGGCCCGGTCGGGGGTGTGACCGGCGGGTGTGGCCGGGGGTGCACCCGGCCGGCTCAGATGCCGAGCTCTTTGTCGATGAAGTCGAAGACCTCGTCGGCGGAGGCCGACTCGAGCTGCGAGGACACCGTCTCGCCGGCGGGCGGCACCTCGGCGTCCGCGCCCTTCCACTTCGCCATCAGCGCCTCCAGGCGCATCGTGATGCGCATCCGGGCGCCGTCGTCGGGCGCGATGGCGCCGAGACCCGCCTCCAGGCGGTCCAGCTCGCGCAGCGTGGAGTCGACCCCGTCGGCGTCGTCCTGGATCAGTTGCGCCCGCAGGTACCGGGCCAGGACGGCGGACGTCGGGTGGTCGAACACGAGGGTGGCGGGCAGCCGCAGCCCCGTGGCCTTGTTCAGGCGGTTGCGGACCTCCACGGCCGTCAGCGAGTCGAAGCCGAGCTCGCGGAAGGCCAGGTGGGCGTCCACGGACTCCGCGCCGGTGTAGCCGAGCACGGCGGCCGCGTGGGTGCGCACCAGGTCGAGCAGGATCACCTCGCGCTCGGGCTCGGTGAGCGGGGTGAGGCGGCGGCGCAGCTCGGCCGCCGCGTCGTCGCCCGTCCCGTCGTCGGAGGCGGCGGTCTCCGCGGCCACGGACCGCTCGTAGCGGCGCGCCTCGGGCACGGTGCCGATGAAGGGGCTGGGCCGGGCCGAGGTGAAGGCGGGCGCGAACCGCTCCCAGTCGAGGTCGGCGACGGCGAGGAAGGTCTCGTCGTACGCCACCGCCTGGGCGAGCGCGGCGACCGCGAGGTCCGGTGCCATCGGCCGCAGGCCGCGGCGCCGGAACTGCTCCTCGCCGTCGTCGCCCGCCATGCCGCCCCCGGCCCACAGGCCCCACGCCACGGACGTGGCGGTCAGGCCGCGGGCCCGGCGCTGCTCGGCGAGCGCGTCCAGGTGGGCGTTGGCGGCCGCGTACGCGCCCTGGCTGCCGCTGCCCCACACGCCCGCGTTGGAGGAGAACAGCACGAACGCGTCCAGGGCGGCCGTGCCCAGGAGGTCGTCGAGGTGCCGGGCGCCCGCGACCTTCCCGTCCAGGACGCCCGCGACGTCGGCGGGGGTCGTCTCGGCCAGCGGCAGGCCCTGGCCGACACCGGCCGCGTGGAACACCGAGCGCAGCGTGTGCCCGTCCTCGGCGAGCTGGCCGAGCAGGGCGGCGACGGCGTCGCGGTCGGCCACGTCGCACGCGGCGACGGTCACCTTGGCGCCCAGCTCCTCCAGTTCGGCCTGGAGGGCGGCGGCGCCGGGGGCGTCCGGGCCGCGGCGGCCGGTGAGCACCAGGTGCTCGGCGCCCTCGCGGGCCAGCCAGCGGGCCACGTGCCCGCCGAGCGCGCCGGTGCCGCCGGTGATCAGCGCGGTGCCGCTCGGCGTCCACGTACGCGGGGCACCCGTGTCGAGCGGGGCCCGCACGAACCGGCGTACGAGCACCCCGGCCGCGCGGACCGCGAGCTGGTCCTCGTCCCCGGCGCCCGCGAGGACCGCGGCGAGCCGGTCCGCGGCCCGGCCGTCGGCGGTCCCGGGCAGGTCCACGAGGCCGCCCCACCGGTCCGGGTGCTCCAGGGCGGCGACCCGTCCCAGGCCCCACACCTCGGCCTGGCCGGGCCGGGCGGGGGCGTCGGCGGGCCCGGTGGCGACGGCGCCGCTCGTGACGGCCCACAGCTTCGCCCCGATGCCCGCGTCGCCGAGGGCCTGCACCAGCGCGACGGTGCCGGCGAGCCCGGCGGAGACGCCCGGGTGGTCCGCGAGGTCGGCCTCGTCGAGCGCGAGCAGGCTGAGCACACCGGCGGGCTCCCCGTCCGGCGCGGCGGCGTGCTCCCCGTACTCCCGCAGCCGCGCGGCCAGGCCCTCGCGCGTCGACTCCGCTGCCGTCACGCGTACTTCATCGACCCGCGCGCCCGCTCGCGCCAGGGCGGCCACGACGTCGGCGGCCGACACCGTGCCGGAGACGCCCGCGGCAGCGGCCTCCGCCACGGCCTCGGGAACGACGACCAGCCAGCGGCCGGTGAGCGCGGCCGTCGGGAGGCCGCCCTCAAGGGGCTGCCAGTCCACCCGATAGCGCCAACTGTCCACGGTGGACCGCTCGCGCCGCTGCCGCCGCCACGACGAGAGCACCGGCAGCACGGCGCCCAGGCCGGCGGCGGAGCCGTCCTCCACCTCCAGCTCGGCGGCGAGCCGCTCCAGGTCCTCGCGCTCCACCGCGTCCCAGAACCGCGACTCGACCTCGTCCGAGGCGAGCGGCACGTCGCCGCCCTGCTCCTCCTGCGGGGCGAGCAGCCAGTAGTGCTGGCGCTGGAAGGCGTACGTGGGCAGGTCGACGATGGTACGGGCGCCGGGGAAGAGAGCCTTCCAGTCCAGCTCGGCACCGTGGGCGTGGGCCTCGGCGAGCGAGGCGGCCAGCCGGTCGGCGCCGCCCTCGTCGCGCCGCAGGGAGCCCAGGGTGGCGGCGGGGCTGTCGGTGGCGTCGATGGTGGCCTGCACGGGGACCGTGAGGACGGGGTGCGGGCTCATTTCCACGAACAGGCCGTGGCCTTCGGCGAGCAGGCCGCGGGTGGCGTGTTCGAACAGGACGGTCTGGCGGAGGTTGCGGTACCAGTACCCGGCATCCATAGGCGTATCCGCGTCCAGCCAGGTGCCCGTGAGGGTCGAGTACAGCGGCACCTCAGGCTGCTGCGGCGACACGTCCGCCAGGGCATCGAGAATCCGCGCCTCGATCTGCTCGACGTACGAGGAGTGCGAGGCGTAGTCCACCGGAATCGTGCGGGCACGGACGTCCTGCGCCACACACTGCGCGACCAGCTCTTGCAGGGCCTCCGGCTCACCGGAGACCACCACCTGAGCCGGGCCG
Organism: Streptomyces longispororuber; assembly: GCF_014656095.1. GTDB lineage: Bacteria > Actinomycetota > Actinomycetes > Streptomycetales > Streptomycetaceae > Streptomyces > Streptomyces longispororuber. Next base: position 44,984 of record NZ_BNBT01000054.1, on the reverse strand, counting down.
TTGACGGCCGCGACCTCGATGCGGCCCTCCCAGCCGGAGACCAGCTCACGCACGTCACTTTCCGGCAGCGGCACGGACACCATGCCGCCCTTGCCCGACAGCTCGCGAATGGCCAGGCTCCGCAGAGCCACCACCCGCGCCGCGTCCTGCAACGACAGCGTGCCCGCGACGCAAGCCGCGGCAATCTCACCCTGACTGTGACCCACCACAGCCGCAGGCCGCACACCCGCCGCCTGCCACACCGCAGCCAACGACACCATCACCGCGAACAACACCGGCTGGACCACATCCACCCGGTCGAAGTCGGCCCCGCCCAGCTCCTCGAACAGGTCCCAGTCCACGAACGCCGACAAGGCCTCCGCACACTCCCGCATACGGGCCGCGAACACCGGCGACTCGTCCAGCAGTCGGACCGCCATTCCAGCCCACTGCGACCCCTGCCCCGGGAACACGAACACCGCACGACCGGCGCCACCCACCGCACGCCCGGTCACCACGCCCGGGGCCGCGGTGTCCCGCGCCAGGTGGTCCAGGGCGGTGAGGAGGCCGTCCCGGTCGCGGCCGAGGGCGACGCCCCGGTGCTCGAAGCGGGAGCGGGTCGCGGCCAGCGACCAGCCGACGTCGGCGAGGGCGAGGCCGGGGTCGGCGAGCAGGCGCTCGCGCAGCCGGGCGGCCTGGTCCCGCAGGGCGCCCTCGCTCTTGGCGGACAGGGCCAGCGGCAGCACACCCGCCACGACCGGCGCGGGCGCCTCGGTGTCGGCCTCGGGGGCCGAGTCCCCGGCGGGCGGGGCCTGCTCCAGGATGACGTGGGCGTTGGTGCCGCTCATGCCGAAGGAGGAGACGCCCGCGCGGCGGGGTGCGCCGGGCTCGCGCTCGGGCCAGTCGCGGGGCTCGGTCAGCAGCTCGACGGCGCCCTCGGTCCAGTCGACCTCGGGGGTCGGCTCGTCGATGTGCAGCGTCTGCGGCAGGACGCCGTGCCGCATGGCGAGGACCATCTTCATCACGCCCGCGACACCGGAGGCGGCCTGGCTGTGGCCGATGTTGGACTTGATGGAGCCCAGCCACAGGGGCTCGCCGGACTCGGGCCGCTCCTGGCCGTACGTGGCCAGCAGCGCCTGGGCCTCGATCGGGTCGCCCAGCGTCGTGCCGGTGCCGTGGGCCTCGACCGCGTCCACGTCGGCGGGCGTGAGGCGGGCGTTGGCGAGGGCGGCGCGGATGACGCGCTGCTGGGAGGGGCCGTTGGGGGCGGTGAGGCCGTTGCTGGCGCCGTCCTGGTTGACGGCCGAGCCGCGGACCACGGCGAGGACCTGGTGGCCGTTGCGGCGGGCGTCGGAGAGGCGCTCCAGGAGCACCATGCCGACGCCTTCGGCCATGCCCATGCCGTCGGCGGAGGCGGCGAACGCCTTGCAGCGGCCGTCGGCGGCGAGGCCGCGCTGCTGGCTGAAGGCGATCAGGGCGCCCGGTGACGACATCACGGCGACGCCGCCCGCGAGGGCCAGCGAGCACTCGCCCTGGCGCAGCGCCTGCGCGGCCAGGTGCATCGCGACGAGCGACGACGAGCAGGCCGTGTCGACGGTGACCGCCGGGCCTTCGAGGCCGAAGGTGTAGGCGATGCGGCCGGAGACGACGCTGGGCGCGCTGCCGGTGAGGATGTGCCCCTCGGCGCCCGCGGAGAGCTGGCCGGGGGCGGTGCCGTAGTCCTGGTAGTTGGTGCCGACGAACACTCCGGCGGCCTCGCCGCGGACGGCCTTGGGGTCGATCCCGGCGCGTTCGAAGGCCTCCCAGGAGGTTTCGAGCAGGAGCCGCTGCTGCGGGTCCATGGCCACGGCCTCGCGCGGCGAGATGCCGAAGAAGGCCGGGTCGAAGGCGCCCGCGTCGTGCAGGAAGCCGCCGCCGCGGGTCGTGGTGGTGCCGGGGGTCTCCGGGTCCGGGTCGTACAGGTGGGCGGTGTCCCAGCCGCGGCCGGCCGGGTAGCCGCCGACGACGTCGGCGCGGTCCTGGAGGACCTGCCACATCTGCTCGGGGCTGCTGATGCCGCCCGGGTAGCGGCAGCTCATGGCGACGATCGCGATGGGCTCGTCGGTGGCGGCCGCGACCGGCGCGGCCGGGGCGGGCGCCGCCGCCGTGCCGGCGCCGAGGACCTGGGCGCGCAGGTAGGCGGCCAGGGCGGTGCCGTTGGGGTGGTCGAAGACGACCGTGGTGGGCAGCTTCAGACCGGTGGCGGCGCCGAGGCGGTTGCGCAGGTCGACGGCGGTGAGCGAGTCGAAGCCGAACTCGCGGAAGGCGCGCTCGGGGTCGAGGGCCGCCGCGGACTCGTAGCCGAGGACGGCGGCGGCGTGGGTGAGCACGAGGTCGACCAGGGCGCGGTCCTGTTCGGGCGCGGTGAGGCCGGTCAGGCGCTCGCGCAGCGCCGACGCCTTGGTGGCGGTCTCCCCGGCGGCCGCGTCGCCGTCCGTGCCTTCCTGGGCGGCGAGGACGCGCTGGGCGTCGGGCAGGTCCGCGAGGAGCGGGCGGGCGCGCCGGGAGGTGAACACGGGCACGAACTGGTCCCAGTCCACGTCGGCGAGCGCCAGGAACGTCTCGTCGGCGTCGAGGGCCTGGCGCATGCCCGTGAAGGCGAGGCCCGGGTCGAGGAACGGCAGGCCCTGGCGGCGCAGTTGCTCGGGGTCGACGTCGACGGGCGCGCTGCCGCTCTCGTGGGGGTTGACGACGTTCCACACGCCCCAGGCGAGGGAGGTGGCGGTCAGGCCGCGGGCGCGGCGGTGTTCGGCGAGGGCGTCGAGGTAGGCGTTGGCAGCGGCGTACGCGGCGTGGTCACCGCTGCCCCAGACGCCCGCGATGGAGGAGAAGAGGACGAACGCGTCGAGCTGTTCGGCCCGTTCGCCGTCCAGGAGCTGGTCCAGGACGGCCGCGCCCGCGACCTTGGCCGCGACGATGTCGGCGAACGCGCCGAGCGTGGTGGTGGCGATGGGCGCCAGCTCGATGAGCGCGGCGGCGTGGACGACGGCGCGCAGGGTGTGCCCGTCGGCGGCGAGCCGGTCGAGGAGCGCGGCGACGGCGTCGCGGTCGGCGACGTCGCAGGCGGCGATCGTCACCTGGACGCCCATGCCCTCCAGTTCGGCGCGCAGCTCGTCGGCTCCGGGCGCGGCGGGGCCGCGGCGGCTGGTGAGCACCAGGTGCTCGGCGCCCTCGCTCGCCAGGCGGCGGGCGATGTGCGGGCCGAGGGCTCCGGTGCCGCCGGTCACCAGGACGGTGCCGCGCGGCGTCCACGCGCCCCCGGCTCCCCCGGTGTCCTTCGCGGAGGCGGGCTCGGCCCGGACGAGGCGGCGTACGAGGACCGCGGAGCCGCGCACGGCGAGCTGGTCCTCGTCGCCGGCGCCCGCGAGGATGCCCGCGAGGCGGGCGCCCGTACGGCTGTCGGCGGTCGCGGGCAGGTCGATCAGGCCGCCCCAGCGGTCGGGGTGCTCCAGGGCCACGACACGGCCGAGGCCCCAGGTCTGTGCCTGGGCGGGGCTGGTGACGCGGTCGTCGCGCCCGGTGGAGACGGCTCCGCTGGAGAGCGCCCACAGGCGCGCGTCGACGCCGGTGTCGCCGAGGGCCTGCACCAGCGCGACGGTGCCGGCGAGCCCGGCGGGCAGGACGGGGTGCTCCGGGTGGGGCCGTTCGGCGAGGGCGAGCAGGGAGACGACACCGGCGAGGTCGCCCGGCCCGTGCGCGCGCAGCCGCCCGGCCAGCCCCTCCCGGCTCAACTCGGCCTCGTCGACGCGCAGTTCGACGGCTTCCGCCCCGGCGGACGTCAGCGCCCGCGTGAGGCCGGACGTCCACGGGTGCTCCGCGGCCTCCTCGGGGACGACGACCAGCCACCGGCCGGTGAGGACCGGCCCGGGCAGGCCGCCCTTGAGGGGCTTCCAGGTGACGCGGTAGCGCCAGCCGTCGACGGTGGACCGCTCGCGCCGCTGCCGCCGCCAGGACGACAGGACGGGCAGGACGGCCCCCAGCTCGGCGGCGGGTCCTTCGGCCACGTCGAGTTCGGCGGCGAGCTGCTCCAGGTCCTCGCGCTCCACGGCCTCCCAGAAGCGGGCCTCGACCTCGTCCACGGCGGCGGGCTCGGCGCCGGGCTCGTCCTCCGGCGGGAGCAGCCAGTAGTGCTGGTGCTGGAAGGCGTACGTGGGCAGGTCGACGGTGGTGGCACCGGGGAACAGGGCCGTCCAGTCCGGCTCGGCGCCGTGGACGTGGGCCTCGGCGAGCGAGGCGAGCAGCCGCTCGGCGCCGCCCTCGTCCCGCCGCAGCGACCCGAGGGCGGTCGTCGCCCCCTCGCGCCCGGCGGCCTCGATGGTGGCCTGGACGGGGACGGTGAGCACCGGGTGCGGGCTCATCTCCAGGAACAGGTCGTGCCCCTCGGCGAGGAGCCCTCGGGTCGCGTGCTCGAACAGCACCGTCCGGCGCAGGTTGCGGTACCAGTATCCGGCGTCCATCGGAGCGTCCAGCCAGGTGCCCGTGAGGGTCGAGTACAGCGGTACGTCGGCGGCGCGCGGGGTCACGGGGGCCAGGGCCTCCGCGAGGTGGGACTCGATCGCCTCCACCTGGGCGGAGTGCGAGGCGTAGTCGACGGGGACGGTGCGGGCGCGGACGTCACGGGCGACGCACCGGGCCACCAGCTCCTCCAGCGCGCCCGGCTCGCCGGAGACGACCACCTGGGCGGGGCCGTTGACGGCCGCGACCGAGACCCGCTCGCCCCACGCGGTGATCAGCTCGCGCACCTCGGCCTCGGGCAGCGGCACCGACACCATGCCGCCCTTGCCGGACAGTTCCCGGATGGCCAGGCTGCGCAGGGCCACGACCCGGGCCGCGTCCCGCAACGACAGGGCACCGGCCACGCACGCGGCGGCGATCTCCCCCTGGCTGTGCCCGACGACGGCCGCGGGCTGCACACCCGCCGCCTGCCACACGGCGGCCAGCGACACCATCACCGCGAACAGCACCGGCTGCACCACGTCGACCCGGTCGAAGTGGGCCCCGTGCAGCTCCTCGAACAGGTCCCAGTCGACGAACTCCGACAGCGCGTCCGCGCAGTCCCGCATCCGGGCGGCGAACACCGGCGAGGCGTCGAGCAGATCGACCGCCATCCCGGCCCACTGCGACCCCTGCCCCGGGAACACGAACACCGGGCGCGCCGGGTCCCCCTGGGCGCGGCCCACGACCACGCCCTGGGTGGTCGCGTCGTCCTGCACGAGCCGCTGGAGTCCGGCGAGGAGTTCGTCGCGGTCCCGGCCGAGGACGACACCCCGGTGCTCGAACCGCGACCGCGCCACCGCGAGGGACCAGCCGACGTCGCCGAGCCCGAGCCCGGTGTGCGCCAGCAGGTGCTCCCGCAGGCGGCCCGCCTGGGCCCGCAGCGCCTCGGGCGTCTTCGCCGACAGGGCGAGCGGGACCACGCCGGAGACCACCGGCGGCTCGGGGGCCGCGGCGGGGGCGGGCCGCTCGGCCTCCCGCGCCTCCTCGATGATCACGTGGGCGTTGGTGCCGCTGACGCCGAACGACGACACACCGGCGCGGCGCGGCGTCGCCCCGTCCCGCTCGGGCCACGTACGGGCCTCGGCGAGGAGCTCGACGGTCCCGGCCGACCAGTCCACCTCGGGGGTGGGCGCGTCCAGGTTCAGGGTCTGCGGCAGCAGGCCGTGGCGCATGGCCATGACCATCTTGATGACTCCGGCGACACCGGCGGCGGCCTGGGTGTGCCCGATGTTGGACTTCACCGAGCCGAGCAGCAGTGGCCGGTCGGCCGGGCGCTGCTTGCCGTACGTGGCGATGAGGGCCTGTGCCTCGATGGGGTCGCCGAGCGGCGTGCCGGTGCCGTGGGCCTCGACCGCGTCGACGTCGGCGGGCGTCAGGCGGGCGTTGGCGAGGGCCTGGGTGATGACGCGCTGCTGGGAGGGGCCGTTGGGGGCGGTGAGGCCGTTGCTGGCACCGTCCTGGTTGACGGCCGAGCCGCGCACGACGGCGAGGACGGGGTGGCCGTTGCGGCGGGCGTCGGACAGGCGCTCCAGGACGAGCATGCCGACGCCCTCGCCCCAGCTCGTGCCGTCGGCGGCGGCCGCGAACGGCTTGCAGCGGCCGTCGGGGGCCAGGCCGCGCTGGCGGCTGAACTCCAGGAACGTCCCCGCGGTGGGCATGACCGTCACGCCGCCCGCGAGGGCCATGGTGCACTCGCCCTGTCGCAGCGCCTGCGCGGCCAGGTGCAGCGCGACCAGCGACGACGAGCAGGCCGTGTCGACGGTGACGGCCGGGCCTTCGAGGCCGAAGGAGTACGAGATGCGGCCGGAGGCGATGGCGCCCGAGCTGCCGGTGCCGAGGTAGCCGCCGAGGTCCTCGGGGACGCTGCCGAGCTGGGAGCCGTACTCGTGGTAGATGAGGCCGGCGAAGACGCCCGTGGCGCTGCCGTGCAGCGTGGCCGGGTCGATCCCGGCGCGCTCGAACGCCTCCCAGGAGGTTTCGAGGAGGAGCCGCTGCTGCGGGTCCATGGCGAGGGCCTCGCGCGGCGAGATGCCGAAGAACGCCGCGTCGAAGTCGCCCGCGTCGTGCAGGAAGCCGCCCTCGCGGGCGTAGCTGGTGCCGACGCGGTCGGGGTCGGGGTCGTAGAGGGACGCGGTGTCCCAGCCGCGGCCCTCCGGGAACTCGGTGATGGCCTCCTCGCCGTCGGTGAGGAGGCGCCACAGGTCCTCGGGGCCGGCGACGCCGCCGGGGAAGCGGCAGCTCATCGAGACGATGGCGATGGGCTCGTCCTGGGTGGCGACGGCGGCCGCCGTCCCGGGCGCCGTGGCCTCCGGCGCGTCGCCGAGGAGTTCGCCGCCCAGGTACCGGGCGAGGGCCTTGGGCGTGGGGTAGTCGAAGACGAGGCCCGCGGGCAGCCGCAGGGCGGTGGCGGCGTTGAGGCGGTTGCGCAGTTCGACGGAGGTGAGCGAGTCGAAGCCCAGCTCCTTGAACGCCTTGGTGGGCGTGACGTCCTCCCCCGAGGCGTAGCCGAGGACGGCGGCCACCTGGGCGCGGACGAGGTCGACCAGGGCGCGTTCGCGGTTCTCCGGCGGCAGCGCCGCGAGCTGGTCGGCGAGCGTGGTCCCGGCCGCCGCGGGCCCGGACTCGACGACGCGCCGGGTACGGGTCCCGCCGCGGACGAGGCCGCGGAACAGCGGCGGCACCTCGGCGCCGAACCGCCGGCGCAGGGCGTCGGTGTCGAGCTTCACCGGCACCAGGGCCGCGTCGGGCCGGGCGAGGGAGGCGTCGAGGAGGGCGAGGCCTTCCTCGGCGGTGAGCGCGGCGACACCGGCGCGGGCCATCCGCTCCAGGTCGTCGTCGGCGAGGGCGCCGGCCATGCCGCCCTGGTCGGCCCACAGCCCCCACGCCAGCGAGGTCGCGGCCAGGCCCTGGGCGCGCCGGTGCTGGGCCAGGGCGTCCAAGAAGGCATTCGCCGCCGCGTAATTGGCCTGCCCCGCGCTGCCCAGCACACCGGCGGCCGAGGAGAACAGCACGAACGCCGACAGGTCCAGGTCCGCGGTCAGCTCGTGCAGATGGACCGCCGCGTCGACCTTCGGCCGCAGCACCGTGTCCAGCCGTTCGGGGGTGAGGGAGGTGATGACGCCGTCATCGACGACACCCGCGACATGCACCACGGCACGCAGGTCGGTCCGTACGCCGTCGATCAGCGCGGCCACGGCTTCACGGTCGGAGACGTCGCACGCGGCGATCGTCACCCGGGCGCCCAGCTCCTCCAGTTCGGCGCGCACCTGCTCCGCGCCCGGTGTCCGCTCGCCCCGGCGCGAGACCAGCAGCAGGTCCCGTACGCCGTGCTCACCGGCCAGGTGCCGGGCCACCACCCGCCCCAGGCCGCCCAGGGCACCCGTGACCAGAACCGTGCCCTGGCCGTCGAAGCGCGGCGGCAGCGTCAGCACCACCTTGCCCACGTGCCGGGCCTGGCTCAGGTAGCGGAACGCCTCCGGGGCCCGGCGCACGTCCCAGGCCTTGACCGGCAGCGGCTCAAGCACCCCCCGCTCGAACAGCGAGAGCACCTCCGCCAGCATGTCCTTGATCCGGTCGGGTGACATCTCGGCGAGGTCGAAGCTTTGGTAGGCCACGCCGGGGTGGGCGTCGGCCACGGTCGCGGGGTCGCGGAGGTCGGTCTTGCCCATCTCCACGAAGCGTCCGCCGCGCGGCAGCAGCCGCAGCGACGCGTCCACGAACTCCCGCGCCAGGCTGTTCAGGACCACGTCCACGCCCCGGCCGTCGCTGGCCGCGAGCACGGACGCTTCGAAGTCGAGGGTGCGCGAGGAGGCGATGCGGGTGTCGTCGAGGCCGAGGTCGCGGAGCACGTCCCACTTCCCGGCGCTGGCGGTGCCGTACACCTCGGCTCCGAAGTGCCGGGCGAGCTGCACCGCGGCCATGCCCACACCACCGGCGGCCGCGTGCACCAGCACCGACTCGCCCGCCTGGAGGTCCGCCAGGTCCCGCAGCGCGTAGTACGCCGTCAGGAACACCGTCGGCACCGACGCCGCTTGCGCGAACGACCACCCCTCCGGGATGCGCGCGACCATGCGGGCGTCGGCGACCGCCAGCGGGCCGAAGCCGCCGTCGACGAGGCCGAGGACGCGGTCGCCGACGGCCAGGTCCGTCACGTCGGCGCCGATCTCGACGACGACACCGGCGCCCTCGGTGCCCATGACCGCGTCCCCCGGGTACATGCCCAGGGCGATGAGCGCGTCGCGGAAGTTGACGCCCGCGGCCCGGATCTCGACGCGGACCTCGCCCGCGCCGAGCGGCCTGCCCGCCCACTCCGGGGCGTCCTCGGCGACCGGCAGCAGGGCCAGGTTCTCCAGCGTGCCGCGGTCGGTGACGCCGAGCTGCCAGACGTCGTCGGCCGGGACGTCGAGGGCGCCGCCGCCGGCCCGGGCCAGGCGCGGCACCCACACCACGTCGCCGCGCACGGCCACCTGCGGCTCGTCGAGGCCCAGTACGCCCGGCAGCAGCGCGAGCGCGGCGTCCGTGCCGTCGACGTCGGCGAGGACGATGCGCCCCGGGTTCTCGGACTGCGCCGAGCGGATCAGGCCCCACACCGGGGCGTCGACCAGACCGGAGGCCGAGACCACGTCACCAGAGCCCACGCCCACGGCACCCCGCGTCACCACCACCAGCCGGGCGTCCTCGCCGCCCTCGTACGACAGCCACTCCCCCACCGTCGCGAGGGCGTGGTGCAGCGAGGCACGCACGGCCGCGGCGGTGTCGTCACCCTCACCACCGGTTCCGGTGACGAACACGGCTTCGGGGGCGGGAGCGCCGTCGCCGACCGCTGCGGCGAGCGCCGCCACGTCCGCGTACGCCGCCACCTCCGCACCGGCACCCTCCAGCGCGGCCCCCACCCCGAGCGCGTCCGCGCCCAGGACGGCGTGGACGCCACCGGTCGCCGGGGCAGGGGCGGGCACCACGGTCCAGTCCACGCGGAACAGCGCGTCGTCGTGAGCGTCGGACGCGGCCACCAGCTCGTCGGTGGCGAGGGCACGCAGCAACAGCTCGTCCACGGCGGCGACGGGCCGGCCCGTCTCGTCCGCGGCGGTCAGCGTCACGGCTCCGGACGCGGTCGGCGCGATGCGGACGCGCAGGGCGGCGGCACCGGTCGCGTACAGCGTCACCCCGGTCCAGGAGAACGGCAGCCGGGCCCCGGTGCCTTCGGCGCTGTCGGTTCCCAGCGTGGTCAGGGCGATGCCGTGGAGGCTCGCGTCGAGGAGCGCCGGGTGCAGGCCGTAGGCACCGGCCTCGTCGCGTTCGCCCGCCGCCAGCGCGACCTCGGCGAAGACCTCGTCGCCGCGCCGCCAGGCCGCTCGTACGCCCTGGAAGGCCGGGCCGTAGCCGAGGCCCGCGGCGGCGAAGCCCGCGTACAGCCCGGCCGTGTCCACGGCGGTGGCGCCGGCCGGGGGCCACTGGGCCAGGCCGGTGTCGGCGGGGCGCGCGGCGGCGGCCGGGTCGGCGACGGCGAGGACGCCCGCCGCGTGCCGGGTCCACGGCTCGTCGGGCAGGTCGTTGTGGCGCCGCGAGTGCAGCGTGAAGGTGCGGCGCCCGGACTCGTCGGGCTCCTCCACCCAGAGCTGGAGCTGGACGGCGCCGTCGTCGGGCAGCACCAGCGGCGCCTCCAGGACGAGTTCGTCGAGCAGGTCGCAGCCGACCTCGTCACCGGCCCGCACGGCCAGCTCGACGAAGGCCGTGCCGGGCAGCAGCGCCCGGCCCGCGACCACGTGGTCGGCCAGCCAGGGCTGCGCGTCGAGCGACAGCAGCCCCGTGAACAGGCGTGCCTCGCCCCCGGCGACCTGCACGGCCGCGCCGAGCAGCGGGTGGTCGGCGGCGGCGAGCCCGGCGGAGGTCACGTCGCCGGTGAGGGCCGGGGCGTGCAGCCAGTAGCTCTGCCGCTGGAAGGCGTACGTCGGCAGCCCCACGCGGCGGCGGGACGCGACAGGCGCGTACAGCGGCGCCCAGTCGACGGTCACGCCGCGCACGTGGAGGTGCGCGAGGGCGGTCAGGAACGTGTCGGGCTCGGGCCGGTCCTTGCGGACGGCCGCGACGAGCCCGGCCTGACTCTCGGGCTCGGTGAGCGCCTCGTGCGCCATGGCGGTCAGCACGGAGTCGGGGCCGAGTTCGAGGAGCGTGGAGACGCCGAAGCCGGTGAGGGCGCCGAGGCCGTCGTGGAAGCGCACCGCCTCACGGATGTGGCGGACCCAGTACTCGGGGTCCTTCAGCTCGTCCGCGGGGGCGAGGGCGCCCGTGAGGTGGGAGACGACCGGCAGCTTCGGGTCCTGGTACGTCAGACCCCGCGCGACCTGGCGGAAGTCGTCGAGCATCGGATCCATGAGCGGCGAGTGGAAGGCGTGCGACACCTTCAGACGCCGCACCTTGCGCCCCTGGCCGCGCAGAGTGGCCTCGATGGTTTCGAGAGCTGCTGCGTCACCGGAGAGGACGATCTGCTCCGGGCCGTTGACCGCGGCCACGCCGACGCGGTCCGCCAGCCCGTCCAGCAGCGGCAGCACCTCGGCCTCCGTCGCCTGGACCGCGAGCATGCCGCCCCCTTCGGGCAGCGCCTGCATCAACCGCCCCCGTGCGGCCACCAGTTGGACGGCGTCCTCCAGGGACCACAACCCGGCCACGTACGCGGCGGCCAACTCGCCGATCGAGTGCCCGCCGACGATCTCGGGCCGGACGCCGAAGGACTCCGCAAGCCGGAACAGCGCCACCTCCATCGCGAACAGCGCGGGCTGCGCGTACGAGGTCTGGGCGAGCAGCTCGGCGTCCGTACCGAACATCACGCTCTGGAGCGAACGTTCTATCAAGCCGTCGAAGTGGTCACACACCTCGTCCAGCGCCTCGGCGAACACGGGGAACGCCTCGTACAGCTCGCGCCCCATCCCCGGACGCTGGCTGCCCTGGCCGGTGAAGACGACACCCAGGCGGCCCTCGGCGACGGCGCCGGAGACGGGGCCCGGTCCGTCCTCGGCGAGCGCCCGCAGGCCGGTGAGGAAGTCCTCGCGGTGGCGGCCGAGGACGACGGCCCGGTGCTCGTGCACGGCGCGGCTCGAAAGGAGCGACCAGCCGACGTCCACGGCGTCCAGGCCCTCGTCGCCCGCGACGTGCTCACGCAACCGCTCGGCCTGCGCCCGCAGCGCCTCCGGGCTGCGCGCCGACACCAGCCACGGCACCGCCGTCACCGGAGCGACCGGCTCCACCACCTCGGCCGCCTCGGCGGGCTCCTCGACCGGCGCCTGCTCCACGATCACATGCGCGTTGGTGCCGCTCACCCCGAACGACGACACACCCGCACGGCGCGGCACGCCGTCCTCGCGCTCGTCCCACGGACGCGCGTCGGTGAGCAGCTCGACCGCCCCGGCGGACCAGTCCACGTGCGTGCTCGGCCGGTCCACGTGCAGTGTCCGCGGCAGGACGCCCTCGCGCATGGCCATGACCATCTTCATGACGCCCGCGACACCGGCGGCGGCCTGGGTGTGGCCGATGTTGGACTTGATGGAGCCCAGCCACAGGGGCCGGTCCTCGGGGCGTTCCTGCCCGTACGTGGCGAGGAGGGCCTGGGCCTCGATCGGGTCGCCCAGGGTGGTGCCGGTGCCGTGGCCCTCGACGGCGTCGATCTGCTCGGGGGCGAGGCGGGCGTTGGCGAGGGCCTGGAGGATGACGCGCTGCTGTGAGGGCCCGTTGGGGGCGGTGAGGCCATTGCTGGCGCCGTCCTGGTTGACGGCGGAGCCGCGTACGACCGCGAGGACTTCGTGCCCGTTGCGGCGGGCGTCCGACAGGCGCTCCAGGAGCAGCAGGCCGACGCCCTCGCCCCAGCCGGTGCCGTCGGCGGCGTCCGCGTACGGCTTGCAGCGGCCGTCGAGGGCGAGGCCGCGCTGCTTGCTGAAGTCGACGAAGGTGCCCGGCGTGAACATCACCGTCACACCGCCCGCGAGCGCCAGGCTGCACTCGCCCTGGCGCAGCGCCTGCACGGCGAGGTGCAGGGCGACCAGCGACGAGGAGCACGCCGTGTCGATGGTGACGGCGGGCCCCTCCAGGCCGAAGGTGTAGGCGACGCGGCCGGAGACGATGCTGCTGGACGCCCCGGTGCCGAGGTACCCCTCGACGTCCTCGGGCACCGAGTGCAGGCGGGAGGCGTAGTCGTGGTACATGACGCCCGCGAAGACGCCGGTGCGGCTGCCGCGCAGCGACGCCGGGTCGATGCCCGCGCGCTCGAACACCTCCCAGGACGTCTCCAGGAGCAGCCGCTGCTGCGGGTCGGTGGCCAGCGCCTCGCGCGGGGAGATCCCGAAGAACGCGGCGTCGAACTGGTCGGCGTCGTGCAGGAAGCCGCCCTCACGGGCGTAGCTGGTGCCGGAGCTGTCGGGGTCCGGGTCGTAGAGCGCGTCGGCGTCCCAGCCGCGGTTGGCGGGGAACGGCGTCAGGGCGTCGGTGCCCTGGGCGACGAGCTGCCACAGCTCCTCCGGGGTGCGGACGCCGCCGGGGTAGCGGCAGCTCATCGACACGATCGCGATGGGCTCCTGGTCCCGCTCCTCCACCTCGCGCAGACGGCGGCGGGCCTGGCGCAAGTCGGATGTCGTCCGCTTGAGGTAGTCCCGAAGCTTCTCCTCGTTCGACATCTTTCGTCCGCTCCTCGTGGTGTTGGTGAAGGCCGCGCTGGTCGCGGTGGTCGTGCGGTTCACTTCGGGTACGTCGGGTCCTGCGGGTGCTGCGGGTCCTGTCGGTGCTGCGTCGGGCACTGCGCGTTCCAGGGGTTCTCTGTGTTCCGGGTGGCTCGGGTGGTCCGGGCGGCTCGGGTGTCGTGCGCTCACGTCGGTTCCGTCAGCTCAGGCCGAGTTCGTCGTCGAGCGCGTGGAAGAGTTCCTCGTCCGAGACCGCGTCCAGGTCCAGCTCGTCGTCGTCCGCCGGGCCGGCGGCCGTGGCCGTCTGCCCCTGCGGGGCGCTCCACCGCGACAGCAGCGTCTGGAGCCGGATGGTGATCTTCGACTGGGCGATGCTGTCGGCTTCCATGGCCAGCAGGGCCGACTCCAGCCGGTCCAGCTCGTCGAGCACCGAGAGGCCGCCGTCACCGGCGCCGCCCAGCGGCAGTGCGGTGGCGAGGTGGGCCGCCAGGGCGGCCGGGTTCGGGTAGTCGAAGATCAGCGTGGCGGGCAGCCGCAGGCCGGTCGCGCCGTTGACGGCGTTGCGCAGTTCGACGGCGGTCAGCGAGTCGAAGCCCAGTTCGCGGAAGGCCCGGTGGGCCTCCACGGCCGCCGCCGACTCGTAGCCCAGGACGGCCGCGACGTGCGTGCAGACCAGCTCCGTGAGCACCTTGTCGCGTTCGGCGGCGTCGAGCCCGGCCAGTTGGGCGAGCAGAGGGGTGTCGCCGCTCGCTCCGGACGCCGTCCCGCCCGCTGCCGCGGTGCGGCGTGCCGGGGTGCGGACCAGGCCGCGCAGCAGCGCCGGTACGGCGTCGGCGTCCGCCTGCGCGGTCGCTCGCAGCGACGCGGTGTCCAGGCGGAGGGGGACGACGGCCGCGGGGGCCTCCGGGGCGGACAGGGCGACGGCGGTGTCCAGCAGGGCCAAGCCCTCCTCCGTGGACAGCGGGGCCACACCGCCGCGTGTCATGCGTTGGAGGTCGGCCTCGGCGAGGTCCCCGGTCATGTCGCTGGCCTGGGCCCACAGGCCCCACGCCAGCGAGGTCGCCGGCAGGCCCTGCGCCCGACGAGCCAGCGCCAACGCGTCCAGGAAGCTGTTGGCCGCCGCGTAGTTCGCCTGGCCCGGACCACCGAAGACACCCGAGGCCGAGGAGAACAACACGAACGCCGACAGACCCAGACCCGCCGTCAGCTCATGCAGATGCCACGCCGCATCCACCTTCGGCCGCAACACCGTTGCAAGCCGCTGGGGCGTCAGTGAGGTGACCACGCCGTCATCCAGTACGCCCGCCACGTGCACCACCGCCGACAGGCCTGCGCCGTGCTCGTCCAGGAGCGCGGCCACCGCCTCGCGGTCGGCCACGTCACACGCGGCCACCGACACCTGGGCACCCACAGCCGCGAGCTGTGTTCGGAGTTCGGCGGCACCCTCAGCCTCCAGGCCACGCCGGGAGACCAGCAGCAGATCCCGTACACCGTGCCGCTCGACCAGATGCCGTACGACCACCCGGCCCAGGCCACCGAAAGCACCCGTCACCAGTACGGAACCCTCACCCCACGGCGAGGTGGTCACACCGCCCTCAGCAGTCACACGAACCAGACGCGGCACCCACACCGCACCAGACCGCAGCGCCACCTCCGGCTCACCCGAGCCGACCACAGCACCCAGCAGCCCACCATCAAGAGCCGTGTCAGCGTCGGCGTCGGCGTCGACCAGGACGAAACGGCCCGGGTGCTCCGAGCGCGCCGAACGCACCAGACCCCACACCGCAGCACCCACCGGATCCGACACCACCCCACCAGCCGCCACCGCACCCCGCGTCACCACAGCAAGCCGCGCGTCCGCAAAGCGCTCATCGGCCAGCCACTCCTGCACCACACCCAGCGCCTGAGCCACCCGCTCCGCGACCACCTCCGGACCGACCACACCATCGACACCACCAGCCGCCCGCCACACCACAACCGCCGGAGACCCATCCCCAGCGCCCCGCTCCTCGAACGACACCCACGACACCGGATCACCCGACACCCCCGACTGCTCCCGCCACTCGACATGGAAGAGGGAGTCGCCCACCGTCGTGTCGCCGAGCTGGTCCACCGCCACCGGCCGGAAGACCAGTGAGTCGACGGTGGCCACCGGGTCGCCGAGGCCGTCCGCGACGGTGAGCGACACGCCGTCGTCGCCCGCCGGGGCCAGCTTGACGCGCAGCGCGGAGGCGCCGGTCGCGTACAGCGAGACACCGCTCCAGGCGAACGGCAGCCGTGCGCCGCCGTCCTCCTCCGCCCCGGCCTCGCCGCGGAGCACGCCGAGGCCGAGGACGTGCAGGGCCGCGTCCAGCAGGGCCGGGTGCAGTCGGAAGGCCTCCGCGCTGTCGGCCTGTTCCGGCCCCAGGGCGACCTCGGCGAACACCTCGTCGCCGCGCCGCCAGGCGGCCCGCAGCCCCTGGAACGCCTCTCCGTACGAGAAGCCCAGCTCGGTCAGGTGCCGGTACAGGCCCTCGACGTCGACCTCGGCGGCGTCACGCGGCGGCCACTCGGCGAGCCGGAACTCCGGCTGCCGCTGCCCGCCCTGGGCGAGCACACCGCTGGCGTGCGTGGTCCACCCGCCGTCGCCCACGTACTCGTCGCGCTCCTCGCGGGAGTGCAGGACGACCTCGCGCCGCCCGTCGTCGCCTTCGGCGCCGATGCCGACCTGGAGCTGTACGGCGCCACGCTCGGGCAGCACCAACGGCGCCGCGAGCGTCAACTCCTCCAACACCCCGCAGCCCACCTCGTCACCGGCCCGCACCGCCAGCTCCACGAACGCCGTACCCGGCAGCAGCACCCGACCCGCCACCGCGTGATCCGCCAGCCACGGATGCGTGGCCAGCGACAACCGGCCCGTGAACACGCACCCGTCCCCACCCGCCAACGGCACGGCGGCCCCCAACAGCGGATGCCCGGCCGACACCAAGCCGGTCGCCGACACATCACCGACAGCACCGGCAGGCGCGCTCGGCCAGTACCGCCGCCGCTGGAACGCGTACGTCGGCAGATCCACACGCCGCCGCGCCTCGACGGGCGCGTACAGCGGCGCCCAGTCGACGTCGATGCCGCGTACGTGCAACTGCGCGAGCGCCGCCAGGAACGTGTCCGCCTCGGAACGGTCCTTACGGAGGGCTGCTACCAACCCGGCCTGCGCGGCGGGCTCGGTGAGGGTGTCGTGGGCCATGGCCGTCAGGACCGCGTCCGGGCCCAGCTCCAGCAGCGTGGAGACACCGAAGCCGGTCAGCGCACCCAAACCGTCGTGGAAACGGACCGCTTCACGGATGTGGCGCACCCAGTACTCGGGGTCCATCAATTCGGCGGCATCCGCCACCTGTCCCGTCAGATTGGAGACGACCGGAAGTGTCGGCTCCTGGTACGTCAACTGCCGTGCCACGCGCCGGAACTCGTCCAGGGCGGGCTCCATCAACGGCGAGTGGAAGGCGTGCGACACCTTCAGCCACCGCACCTTGCGCCCCTGGCCCCGCAGCGTCTGCTCCAGGCCTTCGAGAGCGGCGCGCTCACCGGAAAGGACCACCTGCGAGGGCCCGTTGACCGCTGCGACTCCCACCCGGTCCGCCAGGTTGTCCAGCAGCGGCAGCACCTCGTCCTCCGCCGCCTGGACGGCCAGCATCGCGCCACCCTCGGGGAGCGCCTGCATCAACCGGCCCCGCGCGGCCACCAGTCGCGTCGCATCCTCCAGCGACCAAAGCCCAGCCACGTACGCGGCGGCCAGCTCACCGATCGAATGCCCGCCGACAACCTCCGGGCGCACGCCCAAGGACTCGGCCAAGCGGAACAGCGCCACCTCAAAGGCGAACAGCGCAGGCTGCGCGTAACCGGTCTGCTCCAACAGGTCGGCATCCGCACCGAACATCACGCTCTGGAGCGAACGTTCTATCCACCCATCGAAGTACGCACACACCTCGTCCAGCGCATCCGCGAACACCGGGAAGGTTTCGTACAACTCCCGGCCCATCCCCAGCCGCTGACTGCCCTGGCCGGTGAACAGCACACCCAGACGGCCCTCGGCCACCGATCCGGACACCACACCCGGACCACCGGACGCCAGGGCTTCCAGCCCGGACAGGAACTGATCCCGGGTGCGGCCGACCACGACGGCCCGGTGGTCGAGCGGGGAGCGGCCCGTCAGGAGGGACCAGCCAGCGTCCACGGGGTCCAGGGAGGTGTGCGTGAGGACGTGTTCACGCAGTCGGTCCGCCTGGGCGCGCAGCGCGTCGGCGCTCCGGCCCGAGAGGAGCCATGGCACCGCCGTAACGGGGGCGACGGGCTCGACGGCGGCCGTCGGCTCGGGGAGCGGGGCCTGCTCCACGATGACGTGGGCGTTGGTGCCGCTCACGCCGAAGGAGGAGACCCCCGCGCGGCGCGGTGCGCCGGGCTCGCGCTCGGTCCACTCCTGGGACTCCGCGAGGAGTTCGACGGCCCCGGCGGACCAGTCCACGTGCGTGCTGGGCCGGTCCACGTGCAGGGACTGCGGAAGGACACCCTCACGCATGGCCATGACCATCTTGATGACTCCGGCGACGCCGGCGGCGGACTGGGTGTGGCCGATGTTGGACTTGACGGAGCCGAGCCAGAGCGGCCGGTCCTCGGGACGCTCCTGGCCGTACGTGGCGAGCAGCGCCTGGGCCTCGATGGGGTCGCCGAGCGTGGTGCCCGTGCCGTGGGCCTCCACCGCGTCCACCTCGGCCGCCGACAGCCCGGCGTTCGCCAGGGCGGCGCGGATGACGCGCTGCTGGGAGGGGCCGTTGGGGGCGGTGAGGCCGTTGCTGGCGCCGTCCTGGTTGACGGCGGAGCCCCGTACGACCGCGAGGACTTCGTGGCCGTTGCGGCGGGCGTCCGACAGGCGCTCCAGGAGGAGCAGGCCGACGCCCTCGCCCCAGCCCGTGCCGTCGGCGGCCTCCGCGAAGGGCTTGCAGCGGCCGTCGGCGGCCAGACCGCGCTGGCGGCTGAACTCCAGGAAGGCGGCGGGGCTGACCATGACGGTCACGCCGCCCGCGAGGGCCAGGTCGCACTCGCCCTGGCGCAGCGCCTGCGCGGCCAGGTGCAGGGCTACGAGGGACGACGAGCAGGCGGTGTCGACGGTGACCGCCGGGCCCTCCAGGCCGAAGCTGTACGAGAGGCGGCCGGAGATCACGCTCGTCGCGTCACCGGTCATGAGGTAGCCCTCGACGCCCTCCGGGGCGTGGGCCAACCCCGCCGACCACCCTTGCGAGCAGGCGCCGACGAACACGCCGGTGCTGCTGCCGTGCAGGGCCGAGGGTGCGATGCCCGCGCGCTCGAACAGCTCCCAGGAGGTCTCCAGGAGCAGCCGCTGCTGCGGGTCCATGGCCAGGGCCTCGCGCGGCGAGATGCCGAAGAGCCCGGCGTCGAACTCGGACACGTCGTACAGGAATCCGCCCTGCGCGGCGAAGCTCGCGTCGGCGGAGCCGGTGCGCTCCGGCTGGAACAGCCCGTCGGGGCCCCAGCCGCGGTCGGTGGGGAAGACCGAGATGGCGTCGGTGCCGTCGGCGACCAGCCGCCACAGGGCTTCGGGGCTGGTGGCGCCGCCGGGGTAGCGGCAGCTCATGGACACGATCGCGATCGGGTCGTCCTCGACGTCCGCCGCCCGCCGGGCCGGGGTGGTGGCCCCGGCGGGGGCCGTGGCGGGCTCGGTGTCGCCCAGCAGCCGCGTCCGCAGGTGGGCCGCGAGGGCCGCCGAGGTCGGGTAGTCGAAGACGAGGGTGGTGGGCAGCTTCAGGCCGGTGGCGGTGGCCAGGCGGTTGCGGACCTCGACGGCCGTCAGCGAGTCGAAGCCCAGCTCGCGGAAGGCGCGCGTCGGCTCCACGGCCTCCGCGCCCGCGTAGCCGAGGACCGCTGCGGCCTGCCCGCGCACCAGCTCCAGAAGCTGCCGCTCCTGCTCGCGCTCGGCGAGCCCCGCCAGCCGCTCGGCCCACGCGGAGCCGGAACCGGAACCGGAGCTCCGGGCCCCGGCGCCGCCCGGGGCGGCCTCGGGCTCGGCGAGCGCACGCCGCACCTCGGGCAGGTCCCCGAGGAACGGGCTCGGCCGCACCGACGTGAACGCGGGCGCGAACCGCTCCCAGTCCACGTCCGCCACGGCCACGAACGTCTCGTCGTACGCCACCGCCTGAGCCAGCGCGGCGACCGCGCGCTCCGGCGCCATCGCCGTCACACCACGGCGCCGCAGGTGCCTCTCGGCCTCCTCGGCCGCCGCCATACCGCTGCCGCCCCAGGCCCCCCAGGCGACGGAGGTCGCGGGCAGGCCGCGGGCGCGGCGCTGCTCGGCGAGCGCGTCGAGGTAGGCGTTGGCGGCCGCGTAGGCGCCCTGGCCGCCACCGCCCCACACACCGGAGTTCGACGAGAAGAGGACGAAGGCGTCCACGTCCTCACTGTCGAGGAGCGCGTCGAGATGCGCGGCACCGGCCGTCTTGGCCCCGTACACCTCGGCGATCGCGGCCACGGACAGGTCGGCGATCGGGTACGAGGGGCTGACTCCGGCGGCGTGGAACACGGACCGGACGGTGTGCCCGTCCGTCCGCAGCCCGTCGAGGAGGCGTACGACCGCGTCCCGGTCGGCCACGTCGCAGGCGGCCACGGTGACCTCGGCGCCCAACTCCTCCAGCTCGGCCTTGAGCTCCGCGGCGCCCGGCGCGTCCAGACCGCGCCGGCTGGTCAGCACCAGGTGCTCGGCACCTTCCCGCGCCAGCCAGCGTGCCACGTGCCCGCCGATGGCACCCGTACCCCCGGTGACCAGCGCCGTACCGCGCGGCGTCCACTGCCTGGCGGGCCCCTGGCCCGCCGACTCCAGCGGGGCGTGCGCGAAGCGGCGGACGAAGACGCCGGTGTCCCGCACCGCGAGCTGGTCCTCGTCGCCGAGGCCGGTCAGGATCGCGGTGAACCGGGACGCGGCCCGGGAGTCGTACGTGGCCGGCAGGTCGATGAGGCCGCCCCACCGGTCCGGGTGCTCCAGCGCGGCCACGCGCCCCAGGCCCCAGAGCTGCGCCTGCACCGGGCTCTCCACCCGGTCGCTGCGCCCCGTCGAGACAGCGCCCCGGCTCAGCGCCCACAGCCGCGCGCCGAGCCCGGCGTCACCCAGGGCCTGCACCAGCGCCACGGTCCCCGCGACGGCCACGGGCACACCCGCGAACTCCGCGTGCGCCGACTCCTCGAACCCGAGCAGCGACACCACACCGGAGACCACACCCGCACCGCCGACCGCCTCCCGCAACCGAACGGCCAACGCCTCCCGCGTCAACTCGTCCGCCGTCACCCGAACTTCAACGCCCTCAGCACCCGCACGGGTCAAGGACTCCACCACACCGGCGGCCCACGGGTGCTCCCCCGCGCCCTCCGGCACCACCACCAGCCACCGGCCCGACAGAGCCGGTACGGGCAGACCGCCCGCCAGCGGCTTCCACGCCACGCGGTAGCGCCAGCCGTCGATGGTGGACCGCTCACGCCGCTGCCGCCGCCAGGACGCGAGACCCGGCAGGACCGCTCCCAGCGTGCTCTCGTCGACGTCCACGAGCGTGGCGGACAACTGCTCCAGGTCCTCGCGCTCCACGGCCTCCCAGAACCGCGACTCCACCTCGTCCCCGGTCGGCGCGGCACCGCCGTCCGCGTCCTGGTCCGGGGCGAGCATCCAGTAGTGGTCGCGCTGGAAGGCGTACGTGGGCAGGTCGACGGTGGTACGGGCGCCAGGGAACAACGCCTTCCAGTCCAGCTCGGCACCGTGGGCGTAGGCCTCGGCGAGCGAGGCGAGCAGCCGGTCGGCGCCGCCTTCGTCGCGCCGCAGGGACCCGAGGGTGGCGGCGGGGCTGTCGGTGGCGTCGATGGTGGCCTGGACCGGGACCGTGAGGACGGGGTGCGGGCTCATCTCCAGGAACAGGCCGTGGCCTTCGGCGAGCAGGCCGCGGGTGGCGTGCTCGAACAACACCGTCTGGCGGAGGTTGCGGTACCAGTACCCGGCGTCCATCGGGATGTCCAGCCAGGTGCCCGTGAGGGTCGAGTACAGCGGCACCTCGGGCTGCTGCGGCGACACGTCCGCCAGGGCATCGAGAATCTGTGCCTCGATCTGCTCGACGTACGAGGAGTGCGAGGCATAGTCCACCGGAATCGTGCGGGCACGGACGTCCTGCGCCACACACTGCGCGACCAGTTCCTCCAGGGCCTCCGGCTCACCGGAGACCACCACTTGAGCCGGGCCGTTGACGGCCGCGACCTCGATCCGGCCCTCCCAACCAGTGATCAGCTCACGTACGCCGCTTTCCGGCAGCGGCACGGACACCATGCCGCCCTTACCAGACAGTTCGCGGATCGCGAGGCTGCGCAAGGCCACGACCCGGGCCGCGTCCTCCAGCGACAGGACACCGGCCACGCACGCGGCAGCGATCTCCCCCTGGCTGTGACCCACCACAGCCGCAGGCTTCACTCCCGCCGCCTGCCACACCGCAGCCAACGACACCATCACCGCGAACAGCGCCGGCTGGACCACGTCCACCCGGTCGAACCGCTCCCCGCCCAGCTCCTCGAACAGGTCCCAGTCCACGAACGCACTCAACGCATCCGCGCACTCCCGCATACGAGCCGCGAACACCGGCGAGGCGTCAATGAGTTCGCGTGCCATCCCGGCCCACTGCGACCCCTGCCCCGGGAACACGAACACCGGACGCCCGGCACCACTCACCGCGCGGCCGACGACCACACCACCGGCTGCCGTGTCTCCTTCGGCCAGGCGGCCCAGGGCGGCGAGAAGCTCCTCCCGGTTCCGCCCGAGGGCGACGCCCCGGTGCTCGAACCGCGACCTCGCCACCGCCAGCGACCAGGCCACATCACCGACGCTCAACTCGGCGCGTGCGGCGAGGTGTTCGCGCAGCCGGTCCGCCTGGGCCCGCAGAGCCTCGGGGGTCCGCCCCGAGAGGATGAACGGGGTCACCCCCGCGAGCACCGACGACTCGGGCTCCTGAGCGCCGTCGCCGTCGTCCCCGTGGGCGGACTCGTCGGCCGCCGGGGCCTGCTCCACGATGACGTGGGCGTTGGTACCGCTGACGCCGAAGGACGAGACGCCCGCGCGGCGCGGCCCGCCGTCCTCCCGCTCGGCCCACTCCCGGGCCTCGGTGAGGAGTTCGACGGTTCCGGCCGACCAGTCCACCTGGGGCGTCGGCTCGTCCACGTGCAGCGTGCGGGGCAGGACGCCCGCGCACATCGCCATGACCATCTTGATGACGCCCGCGACACCGGCAGCGGCCTGGGTGTGGCCGATGTTCGACTTCAGGGAGCCCAGCCACAGCGGGCGGTCGCCGGAGTGCTCCTTGCCGTACGTGGCGATGAGCGCCTGCGCCTCGATGGGGTCGCCCAGGGTCGTACCCGTGCCGTGGGCCTCCACGGCGTCGACGTCGCCCGGCTTGAGGCCGGCCCCGGCCAGCGCGTCGCGGATGACGCGCTGCTGGGACGGGCCGTTGGGGGCGGTCAGGCCGCTGCTGGCGCCGTCCTGGTTGACGGCCGAGCCCCGGACCACGGCGAGGACCTTGTGGCCGTTGCGGCGGGCGTCGGACAGCCGCTCCAGGAGCAGCAGGCCCGCGCCCTCGCCCCAGCCGGTGCCGTCCGCCGACGCCGCGAAGGACTTGCAGCGGCCGTCGGTCGACAGGCCGCGCTGGCGGCTGAAGTCGATGAAAGTGCCCGCCGTGGGCATGACGGTCACGCCGCCCGCGAGGGCGAGGGTGCACTCGCCCTGACGCAGGGCCTGCGCCGCCAGGTGCAGCGCGACCAGGGACGAGGAGCAGGCCGTGTCGACGGTGACGGCGGGGCCTTCGAGGCCGAGCGTGTAGGCGACGCGGCCGGAGACGACCGAGCCCGCGTTGCCGGTGCCGATGTAGCCCTCGACGCCCTCCGGCAGGGCGCGCAGCCGGGTCGCGTAGTCGTAGTACATGACGCCCGCGAAGACACCGGTGCGGCTGCGGCGCAGGGAGACGGGGTCGATGCCCGCCCGTTCGATCGCCTCCCAGGCGGTCTCCAGGAGGAGCCGCTGCTGCGGGTCCATCGCCAGGGCCTCGCGCGGCGAGACGCCGAAGAAGGAGGCGTCGAACTGGGGAGCGTCGTAGAGGAAGCCGCCCTCGGCGGTGTAGCTGGTGCCCTGCTTGTCCGGGTCCGGGTCGAACAGCTCGTCCGTGTCCCAGCCGCGGTCGGTGGGGAACGCGGAGATGGCGTCCGTGCCGTCGGCCACGAGCCGCCACAGGTCCTCGGGCGTGCTGACGCCGCCCGGGTAGCGGCAGCTCATGCCGACGATCGCGACGGGCTCCTGCCGGTTCTCCTCCAGTTCGCGCACCCGGCGGCGGGCGTCGCGCAGATCAGCCGTCGCCCGCTTCAGGTAATCGAGGTACTTCCCCTCGTCCGCCATTTACAGCGCCTCCTCGAAGCGGTCGGGCCGGTCCGTGTCCGAGCCCGGGTCTGTGCGGGTGTGTGTGCCGTTGCCTGTGCCGGTGTGCGTACCGGTGTCCGAGCGGGTGTTCATGTGGGGGTCCGACGGTGTGCGGAGCTCGCTGTCGAGCAGGTCGAAGAGTTCGTCGGCGGTGGCATCCTCGAGGTCTTCCAGCTCCGTGTGCCGGTCCGCGGCGGTGTCCGTCGCGGTGCCGCGCGGGGTGTCCCAGGCGGTGAGCAGGGAGCGCAGCCTGTCCGCGACGCGGTCCCGCTCGGTGCCGTCGGCGTCGTCGCCCACGGCCTTGAGGACGCTCTCCAGGCGGTCGAGCTCGGCGTCCACGTCACCTGGGTCGACCGGTCCGCCGAGTGGTACGGCGGCCGGGGTGGGCAGTTCCTCGGAGAGGTACTCGGCCAGCGCCGCCGGGTTCGGGTAGTCGAAGATCAGCGTGCTGGGCAGCCGCAGCCCGGTCTCCGCGGTGAGGCGGTTGCGGAGTTCGACGGCCGTCAGGGAGTCGAAGCCGAGCTCCAGGAAGCCGCGGCCCAGCTCGACGGCGTTCGGCGACGTGTAGCCGAGCACGCCCGCGACGTGCGTACGGACGAGGTCGAGCAGGGCCCGGTCGCGGTCGGCACCGCGGAGTCCCGCCAGGCGCTCCGCCGGCGTCTCGGCGGGTGCGGCAGCGGTGTCCGCGCCGCCGCTCCGCGCCCGCCGGACGGTCGGCCTGACCAGGCCGCGGAGCAGCGCGGGCACGGCCTCCGGCTGCTGGGTGCGCAGCGCGGCGGTGTCGATGCGCAGGGGCACGAGGGCCGGATGCGCGCTCGCCGGGGCGAGGTCGAACAGGGCCAGTGCCTCTTCGGTGTCGAGCGCGAGGACGCCACCGCGAGCCATGCGCTGAAGGTCGGCCTCGGCGAGGTCCCCGGTCATGTCGCTGGCCTGGGCCCACAGACCCCACGCCAGCGAGGTCGCCGACAGACCCTGCGCCCGACGAGCCAGCGCCAACGCATCCAGGAAGCCGTTGGCCGCCGCGTAGTTCGCCTGACCCGGACCACCGAAGACACCCGACGCCGAGGAGAACAACACGAACGCCGACAGACCCAGACCCGCCGTCAGCTCATGCAGATGCCACGCCGCATCCACCTTCGGCCGCAACACCGTCGCAAGCCGCTCCGGCGTCAGCGAAGTCACCACGCCGTCATCCAGTACGCCCGCCACGTGCACCACCGCCGACAGGCCTGCGCCGTGCTCGTCCAGGAGCGCGGCCACCGCCTCGCGGTCGGCCACGTCACACGCGGCCACCGACACCTGGGCACCCACAGCCGCGAGCTGTGTTCGGAGTTCGGCCGCACCCTCAGCCTCCAGGCCACGCCGGGAGACCAGCAGCAGATCCCGTACGCCGTGCCGCTCGACCAGATGCCGTACGACCACCCGGCCCAGACCGCCGAAGGCACCCGTCACCAGTACGGAACCCTCACCCCAGGGGGCAGCAGTGTCCGGAGCGGCCTCAGCAGTCACACGTGCCAGACGCGGCACCCACACCGCACCACCCCGCAGTGCCACCTCCGGCTCACCCGAGCCGACCACAACACCCAGCACCCCACCATCAAGAGCCGTGTCAGCGTCGGCGTCGGCGTCGACGAGGACGAAACGGCCCGGGTGCTCCGAGCGCGCCGAACGCACCAGACCCCACACCGCAGCCCCCACCGGATCCGGCACCACCCCACCAGCCGCCACCGCACCCCGCGTCACCACCACCAGACGAGAGTCCGCAAAGCGCTCATCGGCCAGCCACTCCTGCACCACACCCAGCGCCTGAGCCACCCGCTCCGCAACCACCTCCGGACCGACCACACCATCGACACCACCAGCCGCCTGCCACACCACAACCGCCGGAGACCCATCCCCAGCGCCCCGCTCCTCGAACGACACCCACGGCACCGGATCTCCCAACACCCCCGACTGCTCCCGCCACTCGACGTGGAAGAGGGAGTCGGCGTGCGGGTGCGCACCGCTCGCCTGCTCGATGAGGTCCTTGGACATGGGCCGGAAGACGAGCGCGTCCACCGAGGCCACCGGCGCTCCGGTGGTGTCGGCGACCTCCAGGGTGACGCCGTCGGTGCCGTGCGGCACCAGCCGGACGCGGACCGCCGCGGCGCCCTCGGCGTGCAGCGTGACGCCGGTCCAGGCGAAGGGCAGTCCTCCGGACGCGGGTTCGGCGCTCGTTGCCGCCTGCGTGGCGGAGGCGAGGGCACGGGCGTGCAGGGCGGCGTCGAGGAGCGCCGGGTGCAGGCCGAAGGCACCGGCGTCCGTGTGCTCGTCCTGGTCCAGGGCGACCTCGGCGAACACCTCGTCGCCGCGCCGCCAGGCGGCCCGCAGCCCCTGGAACACGGGGCCGTAGTCGAAGCCCGCCGCGGACAGCTCGTCGTAGAGTCCGTCGACCGCGAGCGGCTCCGCGTCGCGCGGCGGCCAGGCGGTGAGGTCGGCGGAGGCGGCGGGCGCCTCCACCGGGGACTCGGTCAGGGTGCCGGTGGCGTTCCTGGTCCAGGCGTCGGCCGACAGGCCCTCGGCACCGTCGCCCGGTTCGGGGCGCGAGTGCAGGCTGAGGGGGCGGCGCCCCGAGGCGTCCGGGGCCTCGACGCGCAACTGCACCTGGATGCTGCCGCGTTCGGGCAGCACGAGCGGCGCGCCCAGGGTCAGCTCGTCCAGGACGCCGTACCCGATCTGCCCGCCCGCGTGGACCGCAAGCTCCACGAAGGCCGTACCCGGCAGCAGCACCCGCCCGGCCACGGCGTGGTCGGCGAGCCACGGGTGCGTGGCCAGGGACAGCCGCCCCGTGAACAGGTAGCCGTCCGCGTCCGCAAGCGGCGTCCCCGCGCCGAGCAGCGGATGCCCCGCCGGGACGAGCCCGGCCGACTCGACGTCGGCGGCACCGCCGGTCTGCTTGAGCCAGTAGCTCTGGTGCTGGAAGGCGTACGTGGGCAGGTCCACGCGGCGCCGGGTCTCGACGGGCGCGTACAGCGGCGCCCAGTCGACGTCGATGCCGCGTACGTGCAGGAGTCCGAGGGCGGCGAGGAAGGCGTCCGTCTCGGGACGGTCCTTGCGTACGGCGGCCACCAGCCCGGCCTGCGCCGAAGGCTCGGTGAGCGCCTCGTGGGCCATGGCCGTCAGGACCGCGTCCGGGCCCAGCTCCAGCAGCGTCGTGACACCGAAGCCGGCCAGCGCGCCCAGGCCCTCGTGGAAGCGCACGGCCTCGCGGATGTGGCGCACCCAGTACTCGGGGTCCATCAGCTCGCCGGGCTGGGCCAGGGCGCCCGTGACGTTGGAGACGACCGGAAGTGTCGGCTCCTGGTACGTCAACTGCCGTGCCACGCGCCGGAACTCCTCCAGCGCGGGCTCCATCAGCGGCGAGTGGAAGGCGTGCGACACCTTCAGCCAGCGCACCTTGCGGCCCTGCTCGCGCAGCACCTGCTCCAGGCCTTCGAGAGCGGCACGCTCGCCGGAAAGGACCACCTGCGAGGGCCCGTTGACCGCTGCGACTCCCACCCGGTCGGCCAGGTCGCTGAGCAGCGGCAGCACCTCGTCCTCCGCCGCCTGGACCGCGAGCATCGCGCCACCCTCGGGCAACGCCTGCATCAACCGTCCCCGCGCGGCCACCAGCCGCGTCGCATCCTCCAGCGACCAAAGCCCAGCCACGTACGCGGCGGCCAGCTCACCAATCGAGTGCCCGCCGACAACCTCCGGGCATACGCCGAACGACTCCGCCAGCCGGAACAGGGCCACCTCGAAGGCGAACAACGCGGGCTGAGCGTAGGCGGTCTGCTCAAGGAGGTCCGCATCCGTACCGAACATCACGCTCTGGAGCGAACGTTCTATCCACCCGTCGAAGTGGACACACACCTCGTCCAGCGCATCCGCGAACACCGGGAAGGCCTCGTACAACTCCCGGCCCATCCCCAGCCGCTGGCTGCCCTGCCCGGTGAAGACCACCCCCAGACGGCCCTCGACCACCGAACCGCTCAACGGAGTCGCGAGCCCCGCCAGGAACTCCTCCCGGTCCCGGCCGAGTACCACGGCCCGGTGCTCGTGGCGCGCCCGGCCGGTCAGCAGGGACCAGCCCACGTCGACGGCGTCCAGGTGCTCGGCGCCCGTCACGTGCTCGCGCAGGCGGTCGATCTGGTCCTGCAGGGCGTCGGCGCTGCGGGCCGACACCAGCCACGGCACCGCCGTCGCCGGAGTGACGGGGGTGACCGCGTCCGAGGGGTCGGCCGCCGGGGCCTGCTCCACGATGACGTGGGCGTTGGTGCCGCTCACGCCGAAGGAGGAGACACCCGCGCGGCGCGGTGCGCCGTCCTGCCGCTGCGGCCACTGCCTGGCCTCGGTCAGCAGCTCGACGGCCCCGGCGGACCAGTCCACGTGCGTGCTGGGCCGGTCCACGTGCAGCGTCCGCGGCAGCATGCCCGCACGCATGGCCATGACCATCTTGATGACTCCGGCGACGCCGGCGGCGGACTGGGTGTGGCCGATGTTGGACTTGACGGAGCCGAGCCACAGCGGCTGGTCGGCCGGGCGTTCCTGGCCGTACGTGGCGAGCAGCGCCTGGGCCTCGATGGGGTCGCCGAGCGTGGTGCCCGTGCCGTGGGCCTCCACCGCGTCCACCTCGGCGGCCGTCAGGCGCGCGCCGGCGAGGGCGGCGCGGATGACGCGCTGCTGGGAGGGGCCGTTGGGGGCGGTGAGACCGTTGCTGGCACCGTCCTGGTTGACGGCCGAGCCCCGGACGACCGCGAGGACTTCGTGCCCGTTGCGGCGCGCGTCCGACAGGCGCTCAAGGAGCAGCAGACCGACGCCCTCGCCCCAGCCCGTGCCGTCCGCCGCCTCGGCGAACGCCTTGCAGCGGCCGTCGGCGGCCAGCCCGCGCTGGCGGCTGAACTCGATGAAGGCGCCGGGGTTGGACATGACGGTGACGCCGCCCGCGAGGGCCAGGTCGCACTCGCCCTGGCGCAGCGCCTGCGCCGCCAGGTGCAGGGCGACCAGGGACGACGAGCAGGCCGTGTCCACCGTCACCGCCGGGCCTTCGAGGCCGAAGGAGTAGGCGAGGCGACCGGAGATGACGCTGGTCGCGCCGCCCGCCAGCAGATAGCCCTCGACGCCCTCGGGGGTCTCCCGCAGGCCGGAGCCGTAGCCCTGCGACGACGCGCCCACGAACACGCCGGCCTGGCTGCCGTGCAGGGTCGCCGGGTCGATGCCCGCGCGCTCGAACAGCTCCCAGGAGGTCTCCAGGAGCAGCCGCTGCTGCGGGTCCATGGCCAGGGCCTCGCGCGGCGAGATGCCGAAGAAGACGGGGTCGAACTGGTCGGCGTCGTAGAGGAAGCCGCCCTGGCGGGCGTAGCTGGTGCCGCGCTGTTCGGGGTCCGCGTCGTAGAGGGCGTCGAGGTCCCAGCCGCGGCCGCCCGGGAACGCGGACATGGCGTCCGCGCCCTCGGCGAGGAGCCGCCACAGGGCTTCGGGGCTGGTGGCGCCGCCGGGGTAGCGGCAGCTCATCGACACGATGGCGATGGGGTCGTCGTCGGCCCGGCCCGTGGCGCGGACCGGAGCCGCCGCCTCGCCCGCCGCCGTCGCGTGCCCGCCGTCGCCCACCAACTGCGCCCGCAGGTGACCCGCGAGCACGGCGGAGGTGGGGTAGTCGAAGACGAGGGTGGTGGGCAGCTTCAGGCCGGTGGCGGTGGCCAGGCGGTTGCGGACCTCGACGGCGGTCAGCGAGTCGAAGCCCAGCTCGCGGAAGGCGCGCGTCGGCTCCACGGCCTCCGCGCCCGCGTAGCCGAGGACCGCTGCGGCCTGCCCGCGCACCAGCTCCAGGAACTGCCGCTCCTGCTCGGCCGCCGGGAGGCCCGCGAGCCGCTCGGCCCACGCGGAGCCAGGGGCAGTCTGCTTCCCGGTGCCGGTCTCTTCGCCGTCCGCGAGGGCGCGCCGCACCTCGGGCAGGTCCCCGAGGAGAGCGCTGGGCCGCACCGACGTGAAGGCGGGTGCGAACCGCTCCCAGTCCACGTCGGCGACGGCCACGAACGTCTCGTCGTGCGCCACCGCCTGGGCCAGGGCGGCGACCGCGCGCTCCGGGGCCATCGCCGCGAGACCGCGGCGCCGCAGGTGTTCCGTGCCCTCGTCCCCGGCCATGCCGCCGCCGTCCCACAGGCCCCAGGCGACGGAGGTCGCCGTGAGGCCGCGGGCGCGGCGGTGCTCGGCGAGCGCGTCGAGATAGGCGTTGGCGGCCGCGTAGGCGCCTTGACCACCGCCGCCCCACACACCGGAGTTCGACGAGAAGAGCACGAAGGCGTCCAGCTCCTCGCTGTCGAGGAGCGCGTCGAGATGCGCGGCACCGGCCGTCTTGGCGCCGTACACCTGGGCGATGTCGGCCACGGACATCCCATCCAGCGGCTGCGTCTGTCCGACGCCCGCCGCGTGGAAGACGGCTCGCAGGGTGTGCCCGTCCGCCCGCAGCCCGTCGAGAAGGCGGACGACCGCGTCCCGGTCGGCCACGTCACAGGCGGCCACGGTGACCTCGGCGCCCAACTCCTCCAGCTCGGCCGTGAGCTCCACGGCGCCCGGCGCGTCCAGGCCACGCCGGCTGGTCAGCACCAGGTGCTCGGCACCTTCCCGCGCCAGCCAGCGCGCCACGTGCCCGCCGATGGCACCCGTACCACCGGTGACCAGCGCCGTACCCCGCGGCGTCCACCGTGCGGCCCGGCCGGGCACCGCGGATCGTACGAGGCGGCGCACGACGACACCGGAGCCGCGCACGGCGAGCTGGTCCTCGTCCGCGACGCCCGCGAGGGCGGCCGTGAAGCGCGCGCCCGTACGGGTGTCGTACGACGACGGGAGGTCGATGAGGCCGCCCCACCGGTCGGGGAACTCCAGCGCGGCGACGCGCCCCAGGCCCCAGAGCTGCGCCTGCACCGGGCTCTCCACCCGGTCGCTGCGCCCCGTCGAGACAGCGCCCCGCGTCACCACCCACAGCCGCGCGCCGATCCCCGTGTCACCCAGGGCCTGCACCAGCGCCACGGTCCCCGCGACGGCCACGGGCACACCCGCGAACTCCGCGTGCGCCGACTCCTCGAACCCGAGCAGCGACACCACACCGGAGACCGCACCCGCACCGCCGAGCGCCTCCCGCAGCCGGACCGCCAACGCCTCCCGCGTCAAGTCGGCCGTTGCTACGGCGAGTTCAACGCCCTCAGCGCCCGCACGGGCCAAGGACTCCACGACACCGGAAGCCCACGGGTGCTCCCCCGCGCCCTCCGGCACCACCACCAGCCACCGGCCGGTGAGGCCGGTCGTCGGAAGGGCGTTGGTCGGCAGCGGCTTCCAGGACACCTGGTAGCGCCAGCCGTCGAGGGCCGACTGCTCGCGCCGCTGTCGCCTCCAGGACGCGAGACCCGGCAGGACCGCTTCCAGCGTGCTCTCGTCGACGTCCACGAGCGTGGCGGACAACTGCTCCAGGTCCTCGCGCTCCACGGCCTCCCAGAACCGCGACTCCACCTCGTCCGCGCCGAGCGGCGCCGCGTCTTCCGGGGCCGCGAAGTCGGGCCAGTAGTGCTGACGCTGGAAGGCGTACGTGGGCAGGTCAGCGACCACACGGGCGCCGGGGAACAACGCCTTCCAGTCCAGTTCGACCCCGTGGGCGTGGGCCTCGGCGAGCGACGCCGCGAGCCGGTCGGCGCCGCCCTCGTCGCGGCGCAGGGAGCCCAGGGCGGCGGCGGGGCTGTCGGTGGCGTCGATGGTGGCCTGCACCGGGACGGTGAGCACCGGGTGCGGGCTCATCTCCACGAACAGGCCGTGGCTCTCGGCCAGAAGCCCGCGCGTGGCGTGCTCGAACAGGACGGTCCGGCGGAGGTTGCGGTACCAGTACCGGGCGTCCATCGGAACGTCCAGCCAGGTGCCCGTGAGGGTCGAGTACAGCGGTACCTCGGCCTGCTGCGGCGACACGTCCGCCAGGGCGTCCAGGATCCGCGCCTCGATCTGCTCGACGTACGACGAGTGCGAGGCGTAGTCGACGGGGATCGTACGGGCACGGATGTCCTGCGCCACACACTGGGCGACCAGCTCTTGCAGGGCCTCCGGCTCGCCGGAGACCACCAACTGGGCCGGGCCGTTGACGGCCGCGACCTCGATCCGGCCCTCCCAAGCGGCGACCAGCTCACGGACCTCCGCCTCGGGCAGCGGCACGGAGACCATGCCGCCCTCACCGGACAGTTCGCGGATCGCGAGGCTGCGCAAGGCCACGACCCGGGCCGCGTCCTCCAGCGACAGCACACCCGCCACGCACGCGGCAGCGATCTCCCCCTGGCTGTGACCGACGACCGCTGCAGGCCGCACACCCGCCGCCTGCCACACAGCGGCAAGGGACACCATCACCGCGAAGAGCACCGGCTGGACCACATCCACCCGGTCGAACCGCTCCCCGGTCAACTCCTCGAACAGATCCCAGTCCACGAACGCACTCAACGCATCCGCACACTCCCGCATACGGCCCGCGAACACCGGCGACTCGTCCAGCAGTCGGACCGCCATCCCGGCCCACTGCGACCCCTGCCCCGGGAACACGAACACCGCGCGACCGGCGCCGCTCACCGCACGCCCGGTGACCGCGGTGGTGGCGGTCGTGTCCCCTTCCGCCAGGCGGCCGAGGGCGGCGACCAGCTCGTCCCGGTCCCGGCCGAGGGCGACGCCCCGGTGCTCGAACCGCGACCGCGCGACGGCCAGCGTCCAGGCCACGTCGCGCAGGCCGAGGTCCGTGTCCGCGCGCAGTGCGTCGCGGAGCCGGGCCGCCTGGCCGCGCAGGGCCTCGGGTGTCTTCGCCGAGAGCGCCAAAGGCACGACGGGCATGAGCGGCGCGGCGCTGTCGGCGGCACGGTCCGTGCGCGCGGGCTCGTCGGCCGGGGCCTGTTCCACGATGACGTGGGCGTTGGTGCCGCTGACACCGAAGGACGAGACGCCCGCGCGGCGCGGCCCGCCGTCCTCCCGCTCGGCCCACTCCCGGGCCTGGGTGAGGAGTTCGACCGCGCCCGCGGTCCAGTCCACCTGCGGCGTCGGCTCGTCCACGTGCAGGGTCGGCGGCAGGACACCCGCGCGCATGGCCATGACCATCTTGATGACGCCCGCGACACCGGCGGCGGCCTGCGTGTGGCCGATGTTCGACTTCAGGGAGCCCAGCCACAGGGGTCGCTCGGCCGGGCGCTCCTTGCCGTACGTGGCGATGAGCGCCTGCGCCTCGATGGGGTCACCCAAGGTCGTACCCGTGCCGTGGGCCTCGACGGCGTCCACCTCGGCGGCGGACAGCCCGGCGTTGGCGAGGGCGGCGCGGATGACGCGCTGCTGGGAGGGGCCGTTCGGGGCGGTCAGGCCGTTGCTGGCGCCGTCCTGGTTGACGGCCGAGCCACGGAGGACCGCGAGGACGCGGTGGCCCTTGCGACGGGCGTCCGACAGGCGCTCGAGGAGGAGCAGGCCGACGCCCTCGCCCCAGCCGGTGCCGTCCGCGGCGGCCGCGAAGGACTTGCAGCGGCCGTCGGCGGCCAGACCGCGCTGGCGGCTGAACTCGATGAACGTACCAGGGGTCGACATGACGGCGACGCCGCCCGCGAGAGCCATGTCGCACTCGCCCTGGCGCAGCGCCTGCGCGGCCAGGTGCAGGGCCACCAGCGACGACGAGCAGGCCGTGTCGACGGTGACGGCGGGGCCTTCGAGGCCGAAGGTGTAGGAGATGCGGCCGGAGGCGACGCTCGCCGCGCTGCCGTTGCCGACGTAGCCCTCCAGGTCGTCGAGGCCGCCGGGGGCGCTCAGGAGGTGGGTCGCGTAGTCGTTGTACATGATGCCGACGAACACGCCGGTGGAGCTGGAACGCGCGGTCGCCGGATCGATGCCCGCCCGCTCGAACGCCTCCCAGGTGGTCTCCAGGAGGAGCCGCTGCTGGGGGTCGATGGACAGGCCCTCGCGCGGGGAGATGCCGAAGAACGCCGGGTCGAACTCGGCGGCGTCGTAGAGGAAGCCGCCCTCGCGCGTGTAGAACGAGCCGGGGCTGTCCGGGTCGGGGTCGTACAGGGCGTCGACGTCCCAGCCGCGGTCGCCGGGCAGGTCGCCGATGGCGTCGACGCCGTCGGCGGTGAGGCGCCACAGGTCCTCGGGGGTGGTGACGCCGCCGGGGTAGCGGCAGCTCATCGACACGATGACGACGGGGTCGTCGTCCTCGGGGCCGGGGCCCGCCGTCGTCCGGGGCGCCGGCGAGGCGGCCGCGTCGGTGCCGAGGAGCTCGTCGAGGAGGTGCCGGGCGAGGACGGTGGCGGCCGGGTAGTCGAAGGCGAGCGTCGCGGGCAGCCGCAGGCCGGTCGCGGCGGTGAGCCGGTTGCGCAGTTCGACGGCGGTGAGCGAGTCGAAGCCGATCTCGCGGAAGGCCCGGTCGGGCGCGACGGCGTCGGCCGACGGGTAGCCGAGGACGGCGGCGGCGTGGCCCCGTACCAGCGTGAGGACCTCCTGCTCGCGGTCCTCCTCGGGCAGCGCGGCGACACGCCGGGCGAGGGCGGAGCCCTCCTGCCGGTCCCCGGTGGCAGCGGTGCGCCGCTGCGGTACGCGGACCAGGGTGCGCAGCAGCGGCGGGACGCCGTCGGTGGCGGCCCGGGCGCGCAGGCCGCCGAGGTCGAGGCGGACCGGCACGGTCACGGCCCGGCCCGCGGCGTGGGCGGCGTCGAAGAGGGCCAGGCCCTCGTCGCTGGTGAGCGGGGCGGCGCCGGCGCGGGCGCGGCGGTCGAGGTCACCGGCGCCGAGGTGGGCGGTCATCTCGCTGGCCTGGGCCCACAGGCCCCACGCGAGGGAGGCCGCCGGGAGACCCTGGGCGCGGCGGTGCTCGGCGAGGGCGTCGAGGAAGGCGTTGGCGGCCGCGTAGTTGGCCTGGCCGGGGGTGCCGAACACACCGGCGGCCGAGGAGAACAGCACGAACGCGGAGAGGTCCAGGTCCGCCGTCAGCTCGTGCAGGTGGAGCGCGGCGTCCGCCTTGGGGCGCAGCACCGTGTCCAGGCGCTCGGGGGTCAGCGCGGTGACCACGCCGTCGTCGAGGGCCCCGGCCACGTGCACGACCGCGGACAGTTCGGCGCGGACGCCGTCCAGGAGGGCGGCGAGCGCGGTGCGGTCGGCGGTGTCGCAGGCGGCGAGCCGTACGCGGGCACCCGCCTCCTCCAGGTCCGCGCGGAGGCCGGCGGCCCCGGCGGCGGCGTCGCCGCGGCGCGACACGAGGAGCAGGTCCCGGACGCCGTGCCGGTCCACCAGGTGGCGGGCCACCAGGCCGCCGAGGGTGCCGGTACCGCCGGTGATGAGGACGGTGCCGTCACCCCAGGAGCCGGGCACCTCTCCAGCGTGCGGCGTCCCGTCGGCGTCCGGCGTGCCGTCGACGTCCGGCGTCCCGTCGGCGTTTGGCGCCGGGTGCGGTACGCGGGTCAGGCGCGGGGCCCGCAGTCCGCCGTCGCAGAGGGCGAGTTCAGGCTCGTCGGTGGCGAGGGCGGCGGCGACCAGGGAGGCGGTGGCTTCGCCGGAGGCGGAGGCGACCTCGGCATCAGCATCGGCGTCGGCGTCGGCCGGGTCCAGGTCCAGGAGGACGAAGCGGTCCGGGTGCTCGGACTGCGCCGAGCGCAGCAGGCCACGGACAGCGGCGGCCA
This sequence comes from Streptomyces longispororuber, assembly GCF_014656095.1. Lineage (GTDB taxonomy): Bacteria > Actinomycetota > Actinomycetes > Streptomycetales > Streptomycetaceae > Streptomyces > Streptomyces longispororuber. The sequence continues at coordinate 9,642 of NZ_BNBT01000054.1, read as the reverse complement.
CCGGGTCGGGGGCGGTGGTGCCGCCTGCCGCGACCGCGCCGCGCGTCACCACGGCGAGGCGGGACGCCTCGAACCGCTCGTCGCCGAGCCAGCCCTGCACCGCGTCCAGGGCCCGCTCCAGCAGCGGCCGTACGGCGTCGAGGTCGACCGGCCGGGGCGATGCCGCGCTTGGGGAGGAGGGTTCGGGCGTCACGAGCGGCAGGAGCACGGTCGCGGGCAGGTCGGCGCCCGCGTCCAGCGCGGTGGTGAGGGCCTCCAGGTCCGCGTACGTCCGCCGGACGGAGGCGAGGACGGGGGCCAGGGTGCCGGGTGCGTCGGCATCGAGGAGCGCCGCGGAGGCGAGGCCCGCGTCCGTCGTCGCCGGGGCGTCGACCGGTGTCCACTCCACCTGGAACAGCGCGTCGAGCCGCGGTGCCCCGGTCAGGTGCTCCTCGGCCAGGGGGCGCAGCGCGAGGGAGCCGACGGAGACGACGGGCTGCCCGTCGGCGTCGGCGGCCAGCACCGAGACGGTGTCCGGGCCCGCGGCGGTGACACGGACCCGGAGCGTGGTGGCCCCGGTGGCGTGCAGGGTGACGTCGGACCAGGCGAACGGCAGGTGCGCGCGGTCCGTGCGGGCGATGAAGCCGCCGAGGCCGATGGCGTGGAGCGCGGCGTCGAAGAGCGCCGGGTGCAGGCCGAAGGCGTCCGTGTCGGCGTGCGCCTCCTGCGGGAGTTCGATCTCCGCGTAGACGTCGTCGCCCTGCCGCCAGGCGGCGCGCAGGCCCTGGAAGAGCGGGCCGTAGCCGTGGCCGTTGGCGGTGAGGCGCTCGTACAGGTCGGACACGTCGATCCGCTCGGCGCGCGCGGGCGGCCACGCGGCCAGGGCGCCGGTGTCTGCCTGCCGCCCGGCCGGGTCCGCGGGCAGCAGGCTGCCGGTGAAGTGCCGCGTCCAGGGGGTGTCGTCGGTGTCGTCCTGCGGGCGCGCGAAGAGGCTCAGCTCGCGCCGCCCGGAGCCGTCGGGCCCGCTCACGGAGATCTGGAGCTGGACGGCGCCCTGCTCGGGGACGACGAGCGGGGCCTCCAGGGTCAGCTCTTCGAGGAAGCCGCAGCCGACCTCGTCGCCCGCGCGCAGGGCGAGTTCGACGTACGCCGTGCCGGGCAGCAGGATCGCGCCGTCCACGGCGTGGTCGGCGAGCCAGGGGTGGGTCTGGGTCGCGAGCCGCCCGGTGAAGAGGTAGCCGTCCGCGTCCGCGAGGGCCACGGCGGCCCCGAGCAGCGGGTGCCCGGCGGCACGAAGCCCCGCGAACACCACGTCCCCGGCGCCCGCGGGCACGGCCTTCGGCCAGTAGCGCTCGCGCTGGAAGGGGTAGGTGGGCAGGTCGACGGTGGTACGGGCGCCGGGGAAGAGGGCCTTCCAGTCCAGCTCGGCGCCGTGGGCGTGGGCTTCCGCGAGCGAGGCGAGCAGCCGGTCGGCGCCGCCCTCGTCGCGCCGCAGCGAGCCCAGGGTGGCAGCGGGGCTGTCGGTGGCGTCGATGGTGGCCTGCACCGGGACGGTGAGCACCGGGTGCGGGCTCATCTCCACGAAAAGCCCGTGGCCCTCGGCCAGAAGCCCGCGCGTGGCGTGCTCGAACAGCACCGTCCGGCGCAGGTTGCGGTACCAGTACCCGGCGTCCATCGGCACGTCCAGCCAGGCCCCGGTCAGCGTCGAGTACAGCGGCACCTCGGCCTGCCCCGGCCGCACCTCCGCCAGCGCGTCGAGAATCCGCGCCTCGATCTGCTCGACGTACGAGGAGTGCGAGGCGTAGTCCACCGGGATCGTGCGGGCACGGATGTCCTCGGCGGAGCACTGCGCCACCAGCTCCTCCAGCGCCTCCGGCTCACCGGACACGACCACCTGGGCCGGGCCGTTGACGGCCGCGACCTCGATCCGGCCCTCCCAGCCGGAGACCAGCTCACGGACCTCGCCCTCAGGCAGCGGCACCGACACCATGCCGCCCTTACCCGACAGCTCCCGGATGGCCAGGCTGCGCAGGGCCACGACCCGGGCCGCGTCCTCCAGCGACAGCGCGCCTGCCACGCATGCGGCAGCGATCTCCCCCTGGCTGTGACCCACCACAGCCGCAGGCTTCACCCCCGCCGCCTGCCACACCGCAGCCAACGACACCATCACCGCGAACAACACCGGCTGGACCACATCCACCCGGTCGAACCGCTCCCCGCTCAACTCCTCGAACAGATCCCAGTCCACGAACGCACTCAACGCATCCGCGCACTCCCGCATACGAGCCGCGAACACCGGTGACGCATCCAGCAGTTGAACCGCCATTCCGGCCCACTGCGACCCCTGCCCCGGGAACACGAACACCGCGCGACCGGCACCACCCACCGCACGCCCGGTGACCACGCCACCGGCCGCCGCCGCGCCGTCGCCCTCGGCCAGCCGCTCAAGACCCGCGAGAAGCTCCTCCCGGTCGCGGCCGAGGACGACACCCCGGTGCTCGAACCGCGACCGCGCCACCGCCAGCGACCAGGCCACGTCGCCGACGCCCAGCTCGGGGCGGGTCAGCAGGTGGGTCCGGAGGCGGTCCGCCTGGTCGCGCAGGGCCTCGGGGGTCCTGGCCGAGAGGGCCAGCGGGACCGCGCCCGTCACGACGCGGTCGGGGCCTTCCGTGCCGGCCTCGGGGGCGGTGGCCTCCTCGGGCGCCGGGGCCTCTTCCACGATGACGTGGGCGTTGGTGCCGCTCACGCCGAAGGAGGAGATGCCCGCGCGGCGCGGCACGCCGCCGTCCCGCTCGGCCCACTCCCGGGCCTCGGTGAGCAGCTCGACGGCGCCGGCCGACCAGTTGACCTCGGGCGTCGGCTCGTCCACGTGCAGCGTGCGGGGCAGCAGCCCGTGGCGCATCGCGAGGACCATCTTCATGAGGCCCGCGACGCCCGCCGCCGCCTGGGTGTGGCCGATGTTGGACTTGATGGAGCCCAGCCACAGGGGCTCGCCGGACTCGGGGCGCTCCTGGCCGTACGTGGCGATGAGCGCCTGCGCCTCGATGGGGTCGCCGAGGGTCGTGCCGGTGCCGTGGGCCTCGACGGCGTCGACGTCGGCGGCGGTCAGGCGGGCGTTGGCGAGGGCCTGCATGATGACGCGCTGCTGGGAGGGGCCGTTGGGGGCGGTCAGGCCGTTGCTGGCGCCGTCCTGGTTGACGGCCGAGCCGCGGACCACCGCGAGGACCGGGTGGCCGTTGCGGCGCGCGTCGGACAGGCGCTCCACGAGGAGCATGCCGACGCCCTCGCCCCAGCCGGTGCCGTCCGCGGCGGCGGCGAAGGCCTTGCAGCGGCCGTCGGCGGCGAGGCCCTGCTGGCGGCTGAACTCGGTGAAGACGCCGGGCGTGGAGATGACGGTGACGCCCGCGACGAGAGCCATGCCGCACTCGCCCTGGCGCAGCGCCTGCACGGCGAGGTGCAGGGCGACCAGGGACGAGGAGCAGGCCGTGTCGACGGTGAGGGCGGGGCCTTCGAGGCCGAGGGTGTAGGCGATGCGGCCGGACTCGACCGCGGCCGCGTTGCCCGTGCTGACGTAGCCCTCGACGTCCTCCTCGGCCTCGAAGAGGAGCGGGGCGTAGTCCTGGCCGTTGGTGCCGACGAACACGCCGGTGCGGCTGCCGCGTACCGTCGCGGGGTCGATGCCCGCGCGTTCGAAGGCCTCCCAGGCGGTCTCCAGGAGGAGCCGCTGCTGCGGGTCCATCGCCAGGGCCTCACGGGGGGAGATACCGAAGAAAGCCGCGTCGAATTCGGCGACCTCGTCGAGGAATCCGCCGTGGGCCGTGGAGCTGGTGCCCTGCTTTCCGGCGGCGTCGGGGTCGTAGAGCGACTCCAGGTCCCAGTTGCGGTCGGTGGGGAGCCCCGTCATGGCGTCGCGGCCCTCCGCGAGCAGCCGCCACAGGTCTTCGGGGCCGCTCACGCCGCCGGGGAAGCGGCAGCTCATCGCCGTGATCGCGATGGGCTCCTGCGCGGCGGCCTCGACGTCCTTCAGACGTTGCTGCGTCTGATGCAGGTCCGCCGAAACCCACTTGAGATAGTCGCGCAGCGTCTCTTCATTCGCCATCAAATGTCACCTGTTCAGGACGTGTGCCGCACCTGCTGGCATACAACGGGCCTGTCCGCAGCCGTTTTCTCGATGACGCTATGAGGGCGCTATAAGACCAACAACCCCTACCCTCCCCCTACCCGCCCCTACCGGATTTCCGTGGAATACGGCCGGGGCGGGTGCGTGTGAAAAGGGGTGGACAGGGGCTGCCGGGTCAATTAATTACCGCTGACGTATGTCAGTTGTCCATTTCTTGTTCCCTCACTTCTTGTTCCCTCACTTCTTGTTCCCTCACTCCCGGCCGAGCTGCTTCTTGATGAAGGCGAGCATCTCGTCGTCGTCCGCGGCGGCGAGCCGGTCGCGGACGTCGCCGGTGTCGCCGTCGCCGTCCGGTGCGGCGCCTCCGGGCTGTCGGGAGTCGCCGTTCTTCCAGCGGTCGAGCGCGGCCTGGAGCCGTACCGCCACCTTCGTACGGGTGATCTCGTCGGCCGTGCCGGCGGCGGCGAGGCTGCCTTCGAGCCGGTCCAGGTCGCCGAGCAGCAGCGTGGCCGGGTCGGCGGCGTCGGGGGCGAGTTCGGTGCGCAGGCAGTCGGCGAGGGCCGTGGGCGTCGGGTGGTCGAAGACCACGGTGGCGGGCAGGACCAGGCCGGTGAGGGAATTGACGCGGTTGCGCAGTTCGACCGCGGTGAGGGAGTCGAAGCCCAGCTCGCGGAAGGCGCGGGCGGGTTCGACGGCCGCCGCGCCGCTGTAGCCGAGGACGGCGGCGACCTGTTCGCGGACGAGGTCGAGCAGCAGCCGCTCCTGCTCGGGCCGCGCCAGGGACGCGAGCCGCTCGGTCAGGGCGGGGCCCTGCCCGGTGCCGGGCCCCCCGGCGGGGCCGCCGTCGGGGGCGGCCAGGGCCCGTACCTCCGGCAGTTCGGCGTACAGGCGGCTCGGGCGGACCGTGGTGAACGCGGGCGCGTACTGCGGCCAGTCGATGTCGGCGACGAGGGCGGCGGTGCGGTCGTGGGCGAGGAGCCGCTGGAGGGCGGCGATCGCCTGGTCCGGCGCGAGCGGCGGGAGCATGCCGCCGCGCAGTCGCTCGGCGGCGGCCCCCTCGGCGGCCATGCCGCTGCCCGCCCAGGGGCCCCAGGCCACGGAGGTGGCGGTCAGGCCCCGGGCCCTGCGGGCGTGCGCGAGGCCGTCGAGGTAGGCGTTGGCGGCGGCGTAGCTGCCCTGTCCGGCGCCGCCCGCGACGCCCGCGAAGGACGAGAAGAGCACGAACGCCGACAGCTCGTGCCCGGCCGTCAGCTCGTCGAGGTTGCGGGCCGCGAGGGCCTTCGCGCGGAAGACGGTGGCGAGCCGGTCGGCCGTCAGCGCGTCGAGGACGCCGTCGTCGAGGACGCCCGCGGCGTGGAACACCGCGGTCAGCGGCGCGTCGTCGGGGACCGCGCCGAGGACGCGCGCCAGGGCGTCGCGGTCGGCCGCGTCGCAGGCCGCCACGGTGACGCGGACGCCGTACTCCTCCAGTTCGGTGCGCAGCTCCGCCGCGCCGGGGGCGTCGGGGCCGCGGCGGCTGGTGAGCACCAGGTGCTCGGCGCCCTCGCGGGCCAGCCAGCGCGCCAGGTGGGTGCCGAGGGCGCCGGTGCCGCCGGTGACCAGGACGGTGCCGCGCGGCGTCCACGCCAGGGCGCCGTCGCCGCCGCCGTTGGCGCCGCCGCCGTCGTCGCCGTGGTTGAGGGGGGCCCGTACGACACGGCGTCCGAAGGCGCCGGAGCCGCGGACGGCGACCTGGTCCTCGCCGGTCCAGGCGCCGCCGAGGAGGCGGGCGAGGCGGGTGACGGCCGCCGTGTCCGCGGCGGCGGGCAGGTCGACGAGGCCGCCCCAGCGCTCGGGGTGCTCCAGGGCGGCGACGCGGCCGAGGCCCCACAGGGCCGTCCGGCCGGGGGCGGCCGGCCCCTCGTGGCCGACGGTGACGGCGTCGCGGGTGGCGCACCACAGGGGCGCGTCGACGCCGGTGTCGCCCAGGGCCTGGATCAGCGCCAGGGTGAGAGTGACCTCCTCCGGGACGGCGTCCACCGGGGCGGTGCCGTCGTCCCCGGTCCGGGCCGGGGCGTCGGCGGCGAGCAGGGAGAGGACTCCGGTGATGTCGTTCGCCGTGTCGGCCACCGCCGCGCGCAGCACGTCGGCGAAGGCGTCCCGGCCGGTGGTGTGCGCGGGTACCCGTACGGTGACGTGGCCCGCGCCGCGCTCGGCGAGGAGCGTGGCGACGGCCGTGCTCCACGGGGTGTCCTCGCCTTCGGGGACGAGGACGAGCCAGGTGCCCGACGGCTCCCCGGTGTCCGTCTCGGCGAGGGGCGTCCACGACTCGCGGTAGAGCCACCGGTCGAGCGCGGAGCTCTCGCGCCGCTGCCTGTGCCAGGCCGAGAGCGCGGGCAGCACCTCGGTGAGCGGCGCGTCGTCGGGCACGGACAGGGTCTTGGCGAGTTCGGCCAGGTCCTCGCTCTCCACGGTCTCCCAGAACCGCGACTCCACCTCGTCGGCCGTGCCGGGGCCCGTCCCCGCCTGGTCCGCGGCGGCCTCCAGCCAGTAGTGCTCGTGCTGGAAGGCGTACGTCGGCAGGTCGACGCGGCGCCGGGCGGCGACGGGCGCGTACAGCGGCGTCCAGTCGACGTCGGCGCCCCGCACCTGGGCCGCGGCGAGGGCGGTGAGGAAGGCGTCGGGCTCGGGGCGGCCCTTGCGGACGGCGGCGATCAGCCCGGCCTGCGCTGCGGGGTCGGTGAGGGTGTCGTGTGCCATCGCGGTCAGGACCGCGTCGGGGCCCAGTTCGAGGACGGTCGACGCGCCCTGGTCGGCGAGGGTGCGCAGGCCGTCGTGGAAGCGGACGGCCGCACGGACGTGCCGCACCCAGTAGCCGGGGTCGGTGAGGTCGCCCGGGGCCGCGAGCCCTCCGGTCAGGTTCGACACGACGGGCAGCAGCGGCTCCTGGTACGTCAGGCTCTCCGCGACCGCGCGGAACTCGTCCAGGACCGGGTCCATGAGCGGCGAGTGGAAGGCGTGCGACACCTTCAGCCGGCGCGTCTTGCGCTCCTGGCCGCGCAGCGTCGCTTCCAGGCCTTCGAGGGCGGCGCGGTCGCCGGACAGCACGACCTGCGCGGGGCCGTTGACGGCGGCGACGTCCACCCGGTCCGCGAGGTCGGTGAGCAGCGGCAGGACGTCGGCCTCCGTGGCCCGCACGGCGAGCATGGCGCCGCCCTCGGGCAGGGCCTGCATCAGCCGGCCGCGCGCCACGACGAGTCGGACCGCGTCCTCCAGGGACCACAGCCCGGCCACGTACGCGGCGGTCAGCTCACCGACGGAGTGCCCGCCGACGATCTCGGGCCGGACGCCGAAGGACTCCGCGAGGCGGAACAGCGCGACTTCCATGGCGAACAGGGCAGGCTGCGCGTACGAGGTCTGGGCGAGCAGCTCGGCGTCCGTACCGAACATCACGCTCTGGAGCGAACGTTCCATCCACCCGTCGACATGGGCGCAGACCTCGTCCAGCGCGTCCGCGAACACGGGGAACGCCTCGTACAGTTCGCGGCCCATGCCGGGGCGCTGGCTGCCCTGGCCGGTGAACACGGCGGCGAGGCGGCCCTCGACGACCGTGCCGGTCACCGCGCCCGGGCCGCCGGACGCGACCGCGTCGAGCCCGGCGAGGAAGGCCTCGCGGTCGCGGCCGAGGACGACGGCCCGGTGTTCCAGGAGCGAGCGGCCGGTGGCCAGGGACCAGCCCACGTCGGCGAGACCGGCGGCGTCGGCGGCCAGGGCGGGGTCGGCGAGCAGCCGCTCGCGCAGCCGGGCGGCCTGGGCGTGCAGGGCGTCGGCGCCGCGGGCGCACACCTGCCACGCCACGGCGGCCGCCGGGGCGGCCCCGGGGCCGGCCGCCTCCTCGGCGGGGGCGGTGGCCTTGGTGCGGCGCGGGGCCTGTTCCACGACGACGTGCGCGTTGGTGCCGCTGACGCCGAAGGAGGAGACGCCGGCGCGGCGCGGCGCGCCGTCCCGGTCGGGCCACGCGCGGGTCTCGGTGAGCAGTTCGACGGCCCCGGCGGACCAGTCCACGTGGGTGCTGGGCCGGTCGATGTGCAGGGTCTTGGGCAGGACGCCGTGGCGCATGGCGAGGACCATCTTGATGACCCCGGCGACACCGGCGGCGGCCTGGGTGTGGCCGATGTTGGACTTGACCGAGCCGAGCAGCAGCGGCCGGTCGGCGGGCCGGTCCTGGCCGTAGGTGGCGAGGAGGGCCTGGGCCTCGATGGGGTCGCCGAGCGCGGTCCCGGTGCCGTGGCCCTCGACGGCGTCGATCTGCTCGGGGGCGAGGCGCGCGTTGGCGAGGGCCTGGGTGATCACGCGCTGCTGGGAAGGCCCGTTGGGGGCGGTCAGGCCGTTGCTGGCGCCGTCCTGGTTGACGGCGGAGCCTCGGATCACGGCCAGGACTTCGTGGCCGTTGCGGCGGGCGTCCGACAGGCGCTCAAGGAGCAGCAGCCCCGCGCCCTCGCCCCAGCCGGTGCCGTCGGCGGCGTCCGCGTACGGCTTGCAGCGGCCGTCGCCCGCGAGGCCGCCCTGGCGGCTGAACTCGTCGAAGGCGCCCGCGGTCGCCATCACGGTGACACCGCCCGCGAGGGCCAGGTCGCACTCGCCCTGGCGCAGCGCCTGCGCGGCCAGGTGCAGGGCCACCAGGGACGACGAGCAGGCCGTGTCGACGGTGACCGCCGGGCCCTCCAGGCCGAAGGAGTAGGCGAGGCGGCCGGAGATGACGCTGCCGGACGTGCCGGTCATCAGGTGTCCCTCGACGCCGTCGGGCACGCTGTCGAGCCCGGAGGCGTACCCCTGGTAGCCGGAGCCGATGAACACGCCGGTCGACGTGGACCGCAGGGACTTGGGGGCGATGCCGATGCGTTCGAACAGCTCCCAGGAGGTCTCCAGGAGGAGCCGCTGCTGCGGGTCCATGGCGAGGGCCTCGCGCGGGGAGATGCCGAAGAGGCCGGCGTCGAAGCGGGTGGCGTCGTGGACGAAGCCGCCCTCGGGCTGGTAGCGGGCGGCGCCGTCGAGGTCCCAGCCGCGGTCGGTGGGGAAGACGGACACGGCGTCGGTGCCGTCGGCCAGGAGCTGCCACAGTGCTTCGGGGGTGGCGGCGCCGCCGGGGAAGCGGCAGCTCATGGAGACGATGGCGACGGGGTCGTCGGCGACGTCGGCGGGGGCCGCCGCCGGGGCCGGGGCGGCCGTCGCGGCCGGGGCGCCGGTGGCCTCCGCCAGCAGGTGGCGGGCGAGGGCCTCGGGCGAGGGGTGGTCGAAGACGGCCGTCGCGGGCAGCGGGACGTCGGTGGCGGCGGTGAGCCGGTTGCGCAGCTCGACCGCGGTGAGCGAGTCGAAGCCCAGCTCGCGGAAGGCGCGGGCGGGTTCGACGGCCTCGGCGCCCGCGTAGCCGAGCGCGGCGGCCGCCTCGGTGCGGACGAGGTCGAGGACCAGGCGCTGCCGTTCGGGCTCCGGGTGCCCGGCGAGGCGGGCGGCCCACGCGGAGTCCGGGGCGCCCTCGCCCGCCGGGGCGGCGGCCGTCCGGC
>NZ_BNBT01000053.1:25538-51646 GCF_014656095.1 Streptomyces longispororuber | reverse complement strand
TCTTCAGCCCGTCCGGCGTTTGAGGACGAGCGCGTCAGCGCGATTTTCGGGGGTCCAGGGGGCGGAGCCCCCTGGTTACGGGAAGGGGTGGGGCTGGGGCGCGCCGCGTAGGTCAGGGCGGAGGCAGCCAGCGGTAGGTGAGCTCGGGGCGGCCCACCTGCCCGTAGCGGGGGGTGCGGCCCGCCCGGCCGGCGGCGACCAGGTGCTCCAGGTAGCGCCGGGCCGTGATGCGCGACAGCCCGGTGGCGTCCGCGGTGGCCGCCGCGGTGAGCCCCTCGGGCCCCGCGTCGCGCAGGGTCCGCGCGACCCGCTCCAGGGTGGGCCCGCTCAGCCCCTTGGGCAGCGTCGCCGGCGCCGGTGCCCGCAGCGTCGCCAGGGCGCGGTCCACCTCGTCCTGGCCGGTGGCCTCCCCCGCCGCGGCGCGGAACTCCGCGTAGCGGACGAGCCGGTCCCGGAGCGTGGCGAACGTGAAGGGCTTGAGGACGTACTGGATGAAGCCGAGGGACACGCCCTCGCGGACCACGGCCAGGTCGCGGGCGGACGTCACCGCGATGACGTCGGCCTTGTGCCCCGCGGCGCGCAGCGAGCGGGCCAGGGCCAGGCCGTGGCCGTCGGGCAGGTTCAGGTCCAGGAGGATCAGGTCCACCGGTACGCGGTCCAGGACGCGCCGGGCCTCGGCGGCGGTGTGGGCCGTCGCGGTCGCCCGGAAGCCGGGGACGCGGTTGACGTACAGGACGTGGGCGTCCGCCGCGACGGGGTCGTCCTCGACGACGAGGACGCGCAGGGGCTCGGTCACGCGTCCCCCCTCGGGACCGCCAGATCTGCCGCGCCCGGTCCGGGAACGCGCACCTCGGTGGCGGGGGCGGTGGTCGAGCCCGGCCCGGGGGCGCCCGGGCCCGGCGCGCGGAGGCCCTCGCCGGTGAGCGGCACGGAGGCCGTGAACACCGCGCCGCCGCCCGGCGCGTCCGCCACCGTCAGCGTCCCGCCGTTCCGCGTGACCGCCTGGTGGGCCAGGGAGAGGCCGAGCCCCCGGCCGTCGGGGGACTTGGTGGACCAGCCCCGGGTGAAGACCGCCTCGCGGTGGGCGGCGGGCACGCCAGGACCGGTGTCCGCGACGCGCAGCAGCAGCGTCCCTGGCCGCACCCGGACCGTCACCGTGACGCGGGCGGACGGGGAGCCCTGGGCCGCGTCCACGGCGTTGTCGATGAGGTTGCCGAGAACGGTGACCAGGTCGCGGGGGCGGAGCGCGGCGGGCAGCTTGCCGTCGTCGACGCTGGTGTCGTCGGAGATGACCAGCTCGACGCCCCGCTCGTTGGCCTGTGCGGCCTTGCCGAGGAGCAGCGCGGCGAGGACCGGCTCGCTGACGGCCCCCACCACCTGGTCGGTGAGCGCCTGGGCGAGTTCCAGCTCCGCCGTGGCGAACTCCACCGCCTCGTCCGCGCGCCCCAGTTCGATGAGGGACACGACGGTGTGCAGCCGGTTCGCCGCCTCGTGGGCCTGGGAGCGCAGCGCGCGGGTGAAGCCGCGCTCGGAGTTCAGCTCCCCGGCCAGGGCCTGGAGTTCGGTGTGGTCGCGCAGGGTGACGACGGTGCCCTTGCGGTCGCCGCCCGAGACGGGCGAGGTGTTGACGACGAGCACCCGGTCCGCCGTCAGGTGCACCTCGTCCACGCGGGGCTCCGGGTCGAGCAGCGCGCCGGTCAGCGGCGCGGGCAGGCCGAGGTCGGTGACGTAGCGGCCGACGACGGCCTCGTCCGCGCCGAGCAGCTCGCGCGCCGCGTCGTTGATCAGCGCCACGCGCCGCCGCCCGTCGAGCATGAGCAGGCCCTCGCGCACGGCGTGCAGCGCCGCCTCGTGGTAGTCGTGCATGCGGCTCAGCTCGGCCGCGTTCATGCCGTGCGTGCTGCGGCGCAGCCGCGCGTTGATGACGTACGTGCCGACGGCGCCGAGGGCGAGCGCCGCCGCCGCGACGCCGAGCAGCGCCACGAGCTGGCCGCGGGCCTTCGCGCTGATCTCCTCGATGGTGATGCCCGCGCTGACCAGGCCCACGATCCGGCCCCCGTCGTGGACCGGCGTGACCACGCGCACCGACGGGCCGAGCGTGCCGGTGTACGTCTCCGTGAAGGTCCGGCCGCGCAGCGCCTCCGCGGTGTGGCCGAGGAAGCGCTCGCCGATCCGGTCCGGGTCGGGGTGGGTCCAGCGGATGCCGCGCCTGTCCATGATCGTCACGAAGGCGACACCGGTGTGCCGCTGCACCCGCGAGGCGTACGGCTGGAGGCGCCGGCTGGGGTCCGCGCCGCGGATGGCCTCGCGCACGGAGGGCGCCGCCGCGACCGCGCGCGCCGCCGCCGTGGCCTGGCGGCGCGCCGACTCCTCCGCCTGGTGCCGGTCGCTGAGGTACGTGAACAGGGCGCACCCGGCCACCACGACCGCCACCAGGACCACCTGCATGGCGAAGAGCTGACCGGCGAGGCTGCGCGGGGCGCGCGGCCTGCGGGGTGGACGGGGGGCCTGGGGCATGGTGCCAGTCTGCATCGCCGCAGGTCTCCGGCCTACGGATAGGTCCGCGCGAACTCAATGAACGCAAGGGTGACCGTCCTCACACCCCGGGAGATAGTCACCCGGAATCGCCAGGACGTGAGCCGCACGACTCGCGAGGACGCAGTGGTCGTAGTCGCCCAAGGAGGCAGCCGTGGCAGATGAGAAGAGGGCGGCGGGAGCCGCGAAGCCCCCTGCGGGGGAGGGCGCGAGGGTCGACGCCGGGCCGGGCGACACCCCGGCCCGGCCCCAGGCCCCGTCCCCGACCCTCGGCGACGCCCCGGCGTCCGGCGGATCGGTCGGTACCTCGCCCACCGGGGACGGCGGTGGCTCGTCTGAGGGGGACGGCGGCGCCCCACCCACGGGGAACAGCGGTGGCTCGTTCGCCGGGAACAGCGGTGGCTCGTCCGCCAGGGACGGCGGCACCCCGCCCACCGGGGACGGCGGCACCCCGCCCACCGGGGACGGCGGCACCCCGCCCACCGGGCCCGGCGGCGCCCCGCCCACCGGGGACGGCGGCGCCCCGCCCACGGGGAACGGCGGCGCCCCCTCCGCCAAGCGGCGGGACCGTACCCACTACCTCTACATCGCCGTCATCGCGGCCGTCTTCCTCGGCATCGCCGTCGGCTTCGCCGCGCCGGACTTCGCCAAGGAGCTCAAGCCGCTCGGCACCGGCTTCGTGAACCTGATCAAGATGATGATCTCGCCGATCATCTTCTGCACGATCGTGCTCGGCGTCGGCTCCGTACGGCAGGCCGCGAAGGTCGGCAAGGTCGGCGGGCTCGCGCTCGCCTACTTCCTCGCGATGTCGGTGGTCGCGCTCGCGATCGGCCTGGTCGTCGGCAACATCCTGCACCCCGGCTCCGGCATGGACCTGACCGATTCCGTGAAGGACGCGGGCCACACCGCCGCCGACAAGGCCGACGAGGGCCTCGTCGACTTCGCGCTCGGCATCATCCCGACCACGATGGTCTCCGCCTTCACCGTGGAGAAGGTCCTCCAGACCCTGCTCGTCGCCCTCCTCGCGGGCTTCGCCCTGCAGGGCATGGGCGCGGCGGGCGAGCCGATCCTGCGCGGGGTGCAGCACGTCCAGAAGCTGGTCTTCCGCATCCTCGCCATGATCATGTGGGCCGCGCCGGTGGGCGCGTTCGGCGCGATGGCGGCCGTCGTCGGCGAGACCGGCACGGACGCCCTGAAGGCGCTGGCCACCATCATGATCGGCTTCTACGTGACCTGCGCGCTGTTCATCCTGGTGGTGCTCGGCACGCTGCTGCGCCTGGCCACCGGGGTCAACCTCTTCAAGCTGCTCGCGTACCTGGGCCGCGAGTTCCTGCTCATCCTCTCCACGTCGTCGTCGGAGTCCGCGCTGCCGCGCCTCATCGCGAAGATGGAGCACCTGGGCGTCAGCCGCCCGGTGGTCGGCATCACCGTACCGACGGGGTACTCCTTCAACCTCGACGGCACGATGATCTACCTGACCATGGCGTCGCTGTTCATCGCCGACGCGATGGACCAGCCGCTGGGCGTCGGGGAGCAGATCTCGCTGCTCCTGTTCATGATGATCGCCTCCAAGGGCGCGGCGGGCGTCTCCGGTTCCGGCATCGCGGTCCTCGCGAGCGGCCTCCAGTCGCACAAGCCCGCCCTGGTGGACGGCGTCGGCCTCATCATCGGCGTCGACCGCTTCATGAGCGAGGCGCGCGCCCTGACGAACTTCGCCGGGAACGCGGTGGCGACGCTGCTCATCGGTACGTGGACGAAGGAGGTCGACCGCGACCGCGTCACCCGGGTGCTCGCCGGTGAACTCCCCTTCGACGAGCGGACCTTGGTGGACGACGGCCACGGGGCCGCGCACGGGGCGTCCGCTCCCGCCCCCGCCGCCGCGGAGGCGGACGCGGTGCCGGGGCAGGTGTCGATGGACAAGGCCTCGGTGAAGGCGTGACCTGACCGCCGGCGCGGCGTATGACCTGGCCGCCGGCCTGACGGCAAGACGTGGCCGTCCGCCCGGTGCGACCGGGCCGCCGCCCCGGCGGCGCAGCCCCACCACTGGCCCCGCGGCGCGGCCGCCGTGCCCCGGCCGTGGGGCGCCCCGCGCTCCGCGCGCGGGCACCCCGCCCCCGGACCGGGGGCGCAGCCCTCACCCCCTCCGCCGTACGGGGGGCTGCGCCCCCTTCCCGCCTGCGGCGGCTCCCCCGGAGAGGGGGCGGGGAGGGCGCGCCGAAGGGGCGGACGTGGCGGAAAGGGCGCCGACGGAAGGGACGGACGCGGCGGAAAGGGCGCGACGGAGGGCGTGCCGACGCGGCGGAAAGGGCGCCGCCGCAGAGTCAGCCGAAGGCCGGGACGACCGCTTCGGGGCGGTCCCGCTCGGCGTGGAGTCCCCACGCGGTGTCGGCGAGGTCGTCCGAGTCGAGCGTCCCGGCGCCCACCTCACCGAACTCCTCCGGGCGCGCCGTGACCATGCGGTGGATGTCACCGCGCTCGACGACACCGCCGATGATCAGGGCCCCGGCGTAGACGCCGCTCCCTTCCAGACCGGCGTTGAGCGTCAGGGCGTAGTGGCGCAGCGCCGCCGCCGACACGGCCAGGCTGCCCAGGACGGGCATCGGCCGGACGGCACTGATACCGCTCGCGAACAGGAACCCGCCGGAGCCGCGTTCCCTCATCCCCGGCAGCACCTTGGCGACCACGTCGACGGCCGGGTAGACCCAGCTCATGGCCGTCCGCACGCTCGCGGCGTCGGCCTCGGTGATCGCGGTGGGCAGGGCGTCGGGCCCGACCGCGCTCGGCCCGTAGTGGACGAAGTCGATGCTCCCGTGGTGCTCGGCGATGGTGTCCAGGGCGGACATGAGGCTCGCGTGGTCGCGTACGTCGGCCACGTGGGCCGTGGCGTCGACACCCGCCGCCGCAAGGGAGGCGAGGTACCCGGCGTGCCGGGTGTCGGTGCGCGACACCAGCGCCACGGCGTAGCCCTCGCGGCCGAAGCGGTGCGCGACGGACATACCCAGTCCGGGGCCTGCTCCGAGGACGACGGCTGTCCTGTGTGGGGTGGGGGACATGGCTGTGCCTTCCGTAAGTGTGGACAAGCTCGGTGGCGCGCGCTCCCTCACGCTAACGTCGTAAACGGACACCCCTTTCCGGTTACGGCGAAGTGAGAGACATGCCTGCTCAGCCCTCTCGGAAGCCGGGCCCGCCGACCGCTTCCCCGGCCACCGCGCCCCCGACGCCCGTGCCCCCGACGCCCGAGCCCCCTGCGGCCGCTTCCGCCGCCCCTGCCCGGTCGGCCTCTGCCCGGTCGGCCCCTGCCAGGTCGGCGCCCGCCCGGCCGCCCTCCGCCCTGCGCGCCGACGCCCGGCGCAACCGGGACCGCATCCTGGACGCCGCCCGCGCGGCGTTCGCCGCCCACGGCGTCGACGTACCCGTCAGCGCGATCGCCCGCCGTGCCGGCGTCGGCGCGGCCACCCTCTACCGGCACTTCCCGTCCCGTGCCGAGCTGGTCACCGAGGCGTTCGCCGAGCAGCTCGCCCACTGTGCCCGGGTGCTGGACGAGGCGCTCGCGGACCCCGACCCCTGGCGCGGCTTCTGCTCGGTCATCGACAACGTGTGCACCCTGCAGGTCGCGGGCCGGGGCTTCACGGAGGCGTTCCTCGACCGGTTCCCCGACGCCGTCGACCACGACCGCGAGCGCGCCCGGGTGGAGCGGGGCCTCGCCCGGCTGATCCGGCGCGCCCAGGACGCCGGGGCGCTGCGCCCGGACTTCGACCTCACCGACGTGCGGCTGATCCTCCAGGCGAACAGCGCGGTCGTGGCCGGGGCGGCGCCGGGCGGCGAACCGGCGGCGTCCCGGCGCCTGTTGGCGTACCTCCTCCAGTCCTTCAGGGCCGACCGCGCCCGCCCCCTCCCGCCACCGGCGCCCCTGCCGTGACGTCCGGGCCCACACCGGGATCGAGGGGTGCGGCGCCCCGGCGTCGGCAGCGGTGGACGTCACGCACGTCGGTCCGGTCAGGACCGGGATCAGGGTCCCAGCCACGACCGGGACGAGGGTCCCGGTTCTCCGCCGATCGGCGGTGTAGCCAACCCCCTGGCCGATCAGGGGGCGCACCGCATGGTCCGGGGCGCCCCCGCGCGGCGAGAGTGGGGGCCATGAAAACGCACAAGGCCCTGCTCGCCGCCCTGCTCGTCCCGCTCGGTGCCACCCTGGCCCTCACCCCGGCCGCGTCCGCCGCCACCTCGCCCACCCCGGCCGCCCCGGGCGCCGCATCGGCCTCCGCCGACGCCGCCGCGCCCACCGGTCCGAAGGAGGCCGCGGCCACCGCGTTCCGCTCCCCCTTGGCGGCCCTCGACCGGATGGCCCATCCGCTGCGCACCGCCGAGCCCCGCGGCGACCTCGCCGACCTCCGCCCGTTCGGCCGGATGGTCGGCGACGCCCGGGTGGTGGGCGTGGGCGAGGCCACCCACAGCTCGCACGAGTTCTTCACCGTCAAGCACCGGGTCCTGCGGTACCTGGTCGAGGAGAAGGGTTTCCGGGCCTTCGCCCTGGAAGCCCCGTGGAGCACCGGGGTGCGGCTCAACGAGTACCTCACGAGCGGCAAGGGCGACCTGAAACAGATCATGGACGAGGAGTTCCAGGGCACCTACCGGTTCTGGAACAACGCCGAGTACCGCGACCTGCTCCAGTGGATGCGCGCGTACAACGTCAAGCACTCCAAGGACCCGGTCCGCTTCGTCGGTGACGACAGCGGGTTCGCCGGTGCCGAGCTGTACGACAAGGTGAGCGCCTACGCGGCCAAGGCCCGCCCCGAACTGTCCAAGAAGCTGGCCGAGTTGTACCGGGGCCTGCGGCCCACCACCGACGCCGCGACGTACGTCAAGCAGTACGAGGCCAAGCCACTGGCCGAGCGCAAGGAGCTGGCCGAGCGGACCGGCCGGGCGGTGGACCTGCTCAAGCAGCGGCCCGGCAGGGGCGCCGACGCCGACGCGCACGCCTGGGCCGTCCAGCACGCCACCGCGATCCACCAGATGACCACGATGTTCGCCTTCGACTTCGACGACCCGAAGAAGATCCCGGACATGATGCGCTACCGCGACAAGGTCATGGCGGAGAACGTCGTCTGGTGGCAGCAGCGGACCGGCGACAAGATCGTGCTCGCCGCCCACAACAGCCACGTCGCCCTCAAGACCTACGTCCCCCAGACCCATCCGAAGGTCCAGGGCGACTTCCTCCGCGAGAAGCTGGGCCGCGCCTACCTGAGTGTCGGCCTCACCTTCGACCGGGGCTCGTTCAACGCCTTCGGCCAGGACGGCGGCGTCCACCGCTTCGCCGTCGGCTCGTCCGCGCCCGGCACCACCGAGCACACCCTCGACCGGGTGCGGTACCGCGACTTCGTGGCGGACCTGCGCAAGGCCCCGGACCCGGCCCGCGCCTGGCTCGCCGCGCCGCGCGTCGTCAAGAACGTCGGCGCCACGTACCCCTGGAGCGGGGACAACCCGAAGGTCCGGCTCTCGAAGACGCACGACGTCGTGATTCACCTCCACCAGGTGGAGGCGAGCCGCATGCTCAAGTAGCGCCGGCCCCACCCGGCGCGGCGGCGCGACACCCCACCCGGTCCCGCGCCCCGCGCCCTCCTCCACTGCCCTCAGAGCCCGGCGACGAAGGCCTTCCAGGCGGGGTGGCCGACGCGGAGGGCGGGGCCCTCGGGGTCCTTGGAGTCACGTATGCCGACGCCGCCGGCGGGGTGGGGGGCGAGGTCGGCGACCTCCAGGCAGTTGTTGCCGGTGCCGCCGCTGTACGACGACGTGAACCAGGGCGCCGCGGCGCGTCGTTGCGGAGCCGAGCGGTGTGGATGCGGGGTCATGGCATGCAGCTCCCGTTCCGGATGATGAGGGACGCAGGGCTGCGCCCCTCGGCGCCACGGCCAAGCGACCGCCGCGCGAACCGGCCGCCCTCGCGGGCGCTCCGGGCTCGCCCTCTTCCTCCTGGTACCAGGGGGCGAGCGCGTGTGCCATCAGAGCCCGGCGACGAAGGCCTGCCAGGCGCGGTGGCCGACGCGGAGGGCGGGGCCCTGGAGGTCCTTGGAGTCGCGGATGCCGACGCCTCCGGCGGGATGAGGAGTGAGGTCGGCGACCTCGACACAGTTGCTGGGGACGCCGTCGCTGTAGGACGACTTGCGCCATGCCTCTTCGGGGGTGCAGCGAGAATTCATCGGCTTACAGCTCTCTCTCGAGTTGATGCAGAAAACTGGGGGTGTCCTCGGGTGGCAGGGCCGAGGCCACCAAGGCGTTGAACCGCCGTGTGAAACGTGCGACTTCGCGGGGCCTGTCCGAGGTGGAGACAGCATTCCAGGCACTGTCGATCTGCACGCGTGGTGGAAACCGGTCTCCCAGGTCCAGGATGGCGAAGTCGTTGGTGGCACGGTATCCCCACCGGAACGGCAATACCTGGAGTGTTACGTGCTCCAGCTCCGAGCGCTCCAGCAGTCTCGCGTACTGCTCGCGCATCACATCAGCGCCGCCGACCGGGTAGCGCAATGCTGCCTCACCAAGGACGACGTGCAACTTGACCGGGTCCTCGCGAGTGAGCACTTCTTGACGTGTCATGCGCAGCTTCACGCTACTGCTGATGCCTTCCGATGTCGTCTCCTCGACTGGTTTCTGGACCTCGTGCAGTGCCGTCGCATAGCGCTCAGTCTGAAGCAATCCGTACACCAGTGTGGGGTGGTACGCCATCATGCTCCGCGCCTCGGGTTCCAGCCCGACGAAGCTCGGCAACTCGGGCGGCAGAGGGCCTCGGTACTGGGTAAGCCAATCCTGCGTTGACGACTCCCGATTAAGGTTGATGAAGGAGGAGACGACCTCCTCATCGGTGACGCCGTACTTGCTCAGCAACTTGCGCAGGTCGCTCACGTTCCGAAAGTTGAGGGCGCCCGTCTCGATCCGTTGCAGCGATGTCTCGGAGATCTTCAGCCCCTGGACTGCTTGCCTCCGTGTCAGTCCGCCTCCGCTCTCACTCTGGCCACAGCTCTCGCGTAACTGCCGAAGTTGCAGCCCCAGTTCCAAGCGCTGACTGGTGCGTCCCCGTTTTGCCGCCATGCCGCCCACTCTCGTTGCGCTGTGTGTGACAGCGGTCGCTGTGCGTCGAGTGTGGCACTTCGTGCTGGCCTGGCGCAGCCGCTTGTGCTGATTCCGGCATAGTCCAATGTTGACCCGCTGGATATTCAGCGGACTTTCGATTGCAGTCGAATGGACGTGGCCGCGACCGTAAACGCATGACAAACCCAAGCTCACCTCGGCCCACGCGCCGGGCCCTGGTCATTCATGACTGGTCCACCAGCTACCCCATGACCCCACGCGCCGCGCGGCTCGCGCGTACGCAGACGCGGCGGCGGTTGGACGGCTGGCAGTGGGGTGGTGACGTCGACGACGCCGTGCTGGTCGTGTCCGAGCTGGTCGCGAACGCCGCGCGCCACGGCAGGGTGGCGGGGCACCACCTGTGGCTGCGGCTCGCGCTCGCCGGGGACGGTGGGCTCGTCGTCGACGTGTCGGACCCGGTGCGGGGGTTCCCGGGGTTCGCGGTGGGCGGCGGGGTCCCGCCGGGGGAGGGCGGCCGGGGGCTCCTCGTCGTACGGCAACTCACGTACGAGCTGGCCTGGTTCCCGCGGGAGGCGCAGGGCAAGACGGTCCGCGCGCGGCTGCGCGGGGGGCCCGGGCCCTGGCGGGGGTGAGGCGGCACCGGAGGGCGGTCGGCCGGGCCGCCCTCTGCGCCGTCGGGAGGGTGCTCACCTGGGGGTGATGGCGATGCCCTCGGGGTGGTGGCCGGTGCGCAGCGTGGCCCGTACCTTCGGCAGGGACGGGTCGATCACGGACACGGTGTCGGACTCCTCGTTGGTGACCCAGACGCGGCTGCCGCCCGGGCTGACCGCCAGGCCCTGGGGCGTCTTGCCCACGGGTACGCGGGCGGTGACGCGGCCGGTGGAGGTGTCGATGATGAGGAGCGCGTTGGCGCCGGTGTCGGTGGCGTAGAGCCACCGCCCGTCCGGGCTCACGCCCACGCCCAGCGGCGCGGTGCCGACGGCCCAGGTGGCGGTCACCTTGTTGGTGGCGGGGGTGATGACGGAGATGCCGCCGGAGCCCGTGTCGGCGACGTAGACCCGGTCCCCCTTGGGGGAGGCGGCGATTCCGCTGGGGAAGTCGCCGACGGGGATGCGGGGCCCGGGGCGGTTGTTCTTGGACAGCACGGTGACGTCGTTGGTGCCGCTGTTGGTGACGTAGGCCGTGCCCTGGGGGAGGGTGGCGACGCTGTGCGGGAGTTCGCCGACCGGGACCGTGGCGGTGACCTTGCGGCTTTTGGTGTCGATGATCGTCACGTTGTCGCTGCCCCAGTTGGCCGCGTACACGCGACGCCCGTCCCGGCTCGCGGTGGCCGAGAAGGGGTACGAGCCGACCGGGACGGTCGCCACCACCTTGCGGCCGGGCGTCTGGATGAAGGAGACGGTGTCGGACACGCCGTTGGCCACGTACACGTGGGAGCCGTCGGGAGCCACGCCCACGCCGGTCGGCCCCGTCCCCACCTTGACGGTACCGACGGGCTTGTCCAGCCGTACGTCGAAGGCGGAGACGCTGCCGGAACCGCTGTTCGCCACGTACGCGACGATGCGCATCGGGAAGTCCGCGGCGGCGGAGGCGCCCCGCAGCGCGGACGCGGGTGCGGGTGCGGGCGCGGGGAGCGGCGACGGGGGCGGGGGCGGCCCGGGGGAGGCCGCTGCCGAGGTGCAGGCCATGACCGCGAGGGCGGAGCCGAGAGCCAGCCGGAGGCGGAAGCGGCCGAGGAGGGAGGAGCGGCGGGGACGGGGGCCGCCGGTACCGGGGCGGGAGCGGAGGTGGGGACGGGCGCGGCTGCGGACGCCGAGGGGAGCGGGCCGGGGGCCACCGGGTGGGCGGCCGAGTACGAGAAGGCGAAGCATGTATCAACCTTTGGGGCTGTAGCGCAGGAGGTCTGGGCGTACATGTGCGGTTTAGACGCCCGGCCGTCGCATTCCGCGCGGCCACAGAGAGAAGTCGTTCTTTTCCGTGGCCTGACCTGGGCCAAGTCGACCATTACGCATACCTGCCGCATTATTCCCGGGCGGCGCAATTCGTTTATGTGCCGGGGTTGAGGCAGGAAGGCCGGCCGGCTGAACCGAAGGTGCGGCGACTACAAGTCGACATTGCGTTTTCCGTCACTCCCGTGCCGAATGGCTCTTGTCCTCCCCTTCCTCGCCCCGGCGTTTCGGCGCGACTCGCCACCGGTGGGCGCGCCGGCTGGTTCACACGCTCGTCGTGCTGCTGTCACCTGCGGTGACGGTCATCAGGGGGGGCGCGGGGCGACTGCACGTCGCTCCGATCCGATGCCCTGCACGTCTTACGCGTCGGGCTGTTCCGTGGAGGGCCCCGATGGCGTACCGAACCGCCCCGCAAAGGAACCCGAAAATCATGTGTCTTCCCTCCGGGAAGGCATATGAGGATTTGTCGACAACGAGTTACGGGTGACGAACGTGTCCGAGGAACTCCATGTCGACACGTTTCCGCACCGGCATTTCCGTCGGCGACGCACGGGGCCTGCCCCCGGTGAAGCGAGCCGGGGGCACCTGGACCGCCCTTCTGGCCGTCGCTGCTCTTTTGAGGTGAATAGGGCAGTGGCTCAGTGCTGGATCAGGCCGCCGACCGGGACGGGAGCCGCGTGGCTGGTCGGCGGTCGCGTCCGCGTCCGCATCAGGGCGAGGCCGATGTCGACCAGCGAGGAGTGGCGCGGGGCGGTGACATCAGGGACGGGGGTCCAGTCCGACTCGGCGACGGCGCCGTCCGGCTCCGGGCGGAGCGGGCCGCCGGTGACGCGGACCCGGTAGAAGATGCCGACGTCCTGGTGGCCCGGCCCGCCGGGGCGGTACGTTCGGCCGCGGGGATCACCCGTGAGCCCACGCCCAGCAGACGCTCGACCACCGCGTCGCAGCCGGCCTCCTCGGCGGCCTCCCGCACCACCGCGTCAAACGGGTCCTCCCCGTGCTCGACCCCGCCCCCCCCCGGCAGGGTCCACGTGCTCCGCCCCGTCGCCGCCGACACATGCCGAGCGAGCAACACGCGCCCACCCTCGACACACACCGCGTAGGCCGCCACTCGCAGACTCACGCCTCCCCCTTCCTGCGGGGCGCCGCCTTTTCGCCGCCAAGGCCGTCAGCGGTCATGTCGCTGTTCTGGTTGCGGCCCATCACGGCCCGCACCTCAGGAGGGATACAGGTCGACCTTCTGCCCATCGGGAACCTTGTAGCACCCTGAGACGAGGTTCAGGCTCAGGAGTGGAGGGTGGCTCTTCGTCATGCTGACGATTTTCACGCTCACCTTCTCCCCGTCGTTGTCAGCGGTCAGCGTGAGACTTCTGTTCTTGCTGGTGTTCGGCCCGTATCCGACGACCTTCCATCCATGCTTCGGGAGCTCTCTCTTGAGGTGCTCCATCACTTCGTCCAGGTCGCTCGCCGAGGCAGGGGCGAAGCTCCACGGGTGGTGGATGCGGAAGTACGTCTTCGCGTCCTTCCCGGAACACTCGACCACGGTGGGGAAGTTGTCGGACGCCTTCCCCTTGATGGTGATCAGGTCGTGCAAGCCGCTGGACACCTTCTTCATCGCGTGGGAGGCGTCGCTCGTGGTGCTCGTCCCCGCGAAGGGGACACCATCGGATTTGTCGTCGTCGGCCATGTCACATCCAGTCAGCATGCCAAGGGCAAGAGGCACGGTCAGCGCGCAAGCGGCGATTCTGGTCTTCATGTCAGGGGGCACTCCTATTTCGCACGCGTCAGTTCCTCGGGTAGCTGCTCCGGCACCAGTTCCACCTCGTCACTTCTCCCTGCCACCACCCGTGCCTGATTGAGCAGGCTCGTGGAACCGTCGTCCCAGTAGCCGCTGTGGCCTTCGGTGTCCGTATCCATCTGCTGGGCGCCGAACGCGGGGTCGCTGGGGATGATGAAACCGTCCCCGCCGTGCCCGTAGCGGCCGATGTCCGGGACCACGTCCCCCTCGGCTTCCTCGTTCCACACGTGCCCCTTGGGTACGTCCATCTCGTCTGCGTGCGAGACCTTGACGCCCGGGCTTCCCGCGAAGACGACGTCATCGGTGCTGAGGTCACCTGTCTGGGCCGCCGCGCCGACAAGGGTCGTGCCGTACGAATGGCCGATCACGGTGCGGTGTGGCTCGGAATCGCCGGCGTGTGACGCGTCCAGACCGTCCAGGAAGCGGTTGAGCGCGGGCGCGCCGTCGTACGCGTAGTGCTCGAAAGGGGCATCCGTGTCGACGGCGTCGGGCGCGTCGTACCCCAACCAGGTGATGGTGGAAACGGACCCGTCGGCTATGGAATCAGCCGTGTTCCAGACGCTGACAGCGCGGTTGATGTCCCCCTCGATCTTTGCCAGTTCGGCTGTCGTCCCCGGCACGTACACAGCCTGGTGGTCCGCCGTGTCCGGGTTGCCGTTGGCGATGATCGCGCGGCCGTCGCCCTTGGTGCTGAACCCCAGCAGGTATGCCTCCGGCATCTTCTCCGTGCGGGAGGCACCCGTGCCGGAGGCGTCCGCGCCGGGGATGTCCCTGCCGGAGGCGTCGAAGCGGCGCTGGATCGCCTCCATGCCGTCGAGGGACGCGCGAGCCTCCTTGCGGTTCCTCTCCCACGTCTCCCACGCCGGATTGCTGACCTTGACGCCCCGCATGGGCACGCCGGTCCTGGGATTGATCTTGTCGGTCTGGCGGGGCGGCTCCGGATGCTGTCGCAGCCAGGTGTCGTACTCGAGTTGCGCGCTGCCCCGTGCCCCCGCGAGCACCATGCGGTTGGCCTCGTCGCGGACCGTGGCGGGGAGGCCGTCGAGGTTGCCGACGGTGTTGGGGCGCATGGCGGTCCAGGCGGCCTGCTCGTCGGGGGTGAGGCCCTTCCACCACTCCGCGTTGGCCCGGGGGCCGCCCTTGTCCGGGGGCTGCGGGAGGGAGTCGAGGTACTCCTGGCCCGCCGCCTTGACGCCCCGGGTGTCCGACGCCGTGTCGGCCCAGTCGCGGTCGCTGACCGTCAGGTCGTCGTCGGCCTTCAGGGCGCGGAGCTTCGGGGCCCACTTCGTGTCCGCCTCGGTGGCCTGGCGCAGGGCCGTGGCGATGCGGTCCGCGCAGTCCTGGGCGATGCGGGCCTTCGGGTTCGGGTCGAGGTTCGCCGCCTGGCGGCCGACGGCCGAGGCGGTCTCGTCCGTGAGGCCGGTGGCCGTGCCGCCCTCCGGGACCTTGCCGTCCTTGCCCTTCTCCCCGCCCGGCGGGTAGCCGACCGAACCGTCGGCGTGCACGGTGAGGCCCGCGGCCCTGGCGTCCGCCCGGGCCGCGTCCAGCGTCCTCTTCGCCGCCTCCATCTCGTACGCGAACGCGTCCAGGGCCGAGCCGGCGAGGCCGCATTCCGTCTGGATGTAGTGGAAGTTCTGCGCCAGCTCCGTGAGCTGGCCGATGGCCGCCGTCGCGGCCTTGCCCTCCAGCGCGTTCTGCATGGCGACGACCGTCCGGCTCGCGACGCGGTCGCGTGCCGCGTTCGCCATCTCCGATGCCCGGCGGTATCCGTCGGCCGCCTCCGCGTACGCACGCGGCTTCAAGGCCTTGAGTGTCGCGAGGTCCATGGTGGCCGCTACCGCCCCGCGCCGGTGCCGCCGCCGACCGCGGGCGTGTCCTCGTACGCCACCCGCATGCTGCTGATCCGGGCCATGACGGCCTCATCGGTCCGCACCTGGTCGTTACCGACCTTCTCCAGCAGGCCCGCGATCCGCCCGCACCGCCGGTTCACGCTCTTGATGTAGCGCTGCCAGGAGTCGTGAACTTCCTTCTGCGCGGCGGCCGTTCGGCATCCGCCCTCGGTCCCGATGCCGTCCTGACCCTCGGAGAGGGCGGTGAGCGCCTTGCCGATGCCCTCCCGGAGCGAACCGACGTCGTGCCCCGCCCGTGCCCACGTCGGCCGGTCCGACACCAGGGTGCCGGAGTCGCCCCCGGGCGCGGGCTCCACCTGGTTCAGTTGCATCCGCGTGGTGTGCCGCGCGGCCACGTCGGACTTGAGCTGCTCCCACTCCTCCCACGCCATGCGTGTCCTTTCCCCCGCCGGGCGCTCCCCGGCCGTGATCCATGTGTGCCACCGCAAAACGTCACCTTGATCGACGTGTACGGTACGCGGCCCGGCGGGCGCACCCGATCCGTTTCGGTCACCACGGGGTCTGAGTACGGGTACTCATGCGTGGACGCACGGGAAGTGGGAGGGAAGTCCCGGTCAGGGAGCCGACGTTGCTGCCAGGTCGGCCACCAGGGCGGTGGCCTCGGCGGGCGGCAGGCCCGCTGCCGTGAGGAACGTCGTCGCCGCCGCGCGGCCCGCCTCCTCCGGCCCGAGGACGTCGTCGTTCACTGCCTCCATCAAGCCGAACACGATGCTCTCCAGGACGTACACCAGCGCCCGCGGCGGCAGCGTCGTGGTGAAGCTGCCCTCCTCCTGGGCGCGTCCGATCATCGCCGCGCCCGCCGCGTGCATGGGGGCCAGGCGTTCGCGGATGCCCTCCATCGTGACCGCGCGCTGCGCGAGGGAGAGCAGCAGGCGGTAGGGGGCGGTGACGCGCCAGACGCCGAGCATCGCGCCCGCGATGGCGCGCAGCGGGTCGTCGACGCCCTCGTACGCGGCGGCGTGCGCGGCCATGACCGCCTCGACGGCCTCGTCGAGCAGCGCCGTGACCAGCGCGTCCCGGCTCGGGAAGTGGCCGTAGACGGTCCGGCGCACCACCCCGGCGGCGCGGGCGATCTGGTCCATCGACGCGTCCGGGTCGCGGGACAGCTCCGTGAAGGCGACGTCGAGGATGCGGCGCCGGTTGGCGTCGGCGCGGGCCGACGCGGCGCTCCGGCCCGCCTCGGTCCCGGCTCCGGACGCCGTCCCGGTCCCGGCTCCGGCCTCGGCGATCCCGGTCCCGGCTCCGGCCCCGGCCTCGGCGGGCCCAGGTGTCGGGCGCGGCTGGGGCGGCTGCGGCGGCTGCGTACGGGGGGTCATGGGGTCATTGTGCCGTGCGGACGCGTGATTGCACATCACTGTGCAACAACCTCCGTCATGCAGTACATTGCACAGAGCTGTGCAATTACACAGGACTGTGCAATTACACAGAGATGTGCAAGAACACGCATGGTCGGCGGCAGCGCGGCTATGCGGGAGATCAGGCGCCCGCCGGCGTCCCGGAGACCTACCGAGGGGTGGAGCCGATGCCCTTGTTGATGAACGAGCCGGTCGAGCGGATGGACCGGCCCTACGCCCGCCGCTGGTGGGCGCTGCTCGTGCTGTGCCTGAGCCTGCTCATCGCCGTCATGGCGAACACCGCGCTCACGGTCGCGGCCCCCGACATGACCCGCGACCTGGGGCTGAGCAGTTCCGACCTGCAGTGGGTCATCGACGCGTACACCGTTCCGTACGCCGCCCTGATGCTGCTGTTCGGCGCGATCGGCGACAAGTACAGCCGCCGCGGAGCCCTGGTCCTCGGGCTCGTCGTGCTGAGCGCCGGTGCCGGGGCGGGGGCGCTGTCCGACAGCTCCACGGCCGTCATCGCCTCGCGCGCCGCGATGGGCGTGGGCGCGGCGATGATCATGCCCGCGACGCTGTCGCTGCTCGCGGCGACGTTCCCGCGCGAGGAGCGCGCCAAGGCCATCACGCTGTGGGCGGCCACGTCCGGCATCGCCATCGCCGCGGGCCCGCTGATCGCGGGCGTGCTCCTGGAGGACTACGGGTGGGCGTCGACGTTCCTCATCGACATACCCGTCGCGGCCGTCGCGGTCGTCGGCGCGTTCGTCCTCGTACCGCCGTCCAAGGCGACGGCGGTCGGGCGGATCGACTACGTGGGCGGGCTGCTGTCCGTCATCTGGATCGGCGCGCTCATCTACATGATCATCGAGGGGCCGAACTTCGGCTGGGGCACCGCCGCGGTCACCGCGGCCGTGGTCGCGGCCGTCGGGCTCGTCCTCTTCGTCCTGTGGGAGCTGCGCCACCCGCGCCCCGTCCTGGACGTCCGCAAGTTCGCCGAGCGCGGCTTCTCCGGCTCCAACCTCGCCGTCGCGCTCTTCTTCGTCGCGGTGTTCGGGGCCTTCTACTACCTGACGCAGCACCTCCAGTTCGTCCTCGACTACGACCCGCTGGAGACGGGCGTACGGATGCTGCCGCTGGCCGGAGCCGTCTTCGTGGGCTCGGCGCTGACCGGCTTCCTCACGCCGCGGCTCGGCCCGAAGGTCATGGTGACCGCGGGCATGGTCGGCGGCACCACGGCGCTCGCCCTGCTGACGGCGACGGACGCCGCGACCTCGTACGGCGACTTCGTGCTGCCCCTCGTCCTCCTCGGCCTCTCGCTGGGCTTCGCCGTCTCGCCCTGCACGGACGCGATCATGGGCGCCTTCCCCGAGTCGGAGCTGGGCGTCGGCGGCGCCGTCAACGACACCTCGCTCGAACTCGGCGGCTCCCTCGGCATCGCCGTCCTCGGCTCGGTCCTCGCCACCTCGTACTCCGACGGCCTCGCCGACGAGACGGCGGGCAGCAAGCTCCCGGCGTCGGCCCTGGAGAAGGCCCAGGACTCGGTGGGCGCGGGCGGCGGCGTCGCCCAGGGCATCGCCCAGCAGGCCCGCCGCCTCGCCGAGCAGGCCGCGGGCAGCGACTCCCCGCGCAAGGCGGCCGAGCTGAAGGCGCAGGCCTCCGAACTCGCCCAGGGCGCCGAGCAGATGCGGCACGCGGTGAGCGTCTCCTTCTCGGACGCGGTGGCCCACGCCAGCCTGGTCGGCGCGGTGGTCCTCGGCATCGGGACGGTCGTGGTCGCGCTGCTGCTGCCCCGCAAGGGCCGGGGCACGACGACCGGCACCGCCGCGGGCGGGGCCGCGCCGGAGGAGGACCGCGAACTGGAGGCGGCGGACCGCCGCTGACCGGTTGCCCGGGGCTCACACCCCGGGCTCCCAGGACCCCGGTCCACCGGTACGGCACCGGCTGGGCCGGGGGCCTTCGGCTGCCGGGGCGTGGCGGCCTTCGGCTGCCGGGCCAAGGTGGCCACCGGCTGCCCGGCCGGGGAAGCGTCCCGCCGTCCGGCCGGCGCCTACGGCCCGTACGGGATCCTGACCAGTGACTGGTTGCCCGTGCCCACGGTGCTGGGGGCGGTGCCGATGGCGTTCCAGACCTCCACGCGGACGGTGCCGCCGCTGAGCGTTCCGTGGGCGCCGGTGGCCGATTTCAGGCCCCGCGCCTGGGTGTAGTGCTCATATCCCGGTAGCGGGTCGGTGGCGAAGTAGGCGTACGTCTCCACGCGGTCCCAGGACCCGTCGCCCGTGCGGTCGTAACTCACCCTGACCTGTTGCCCGTTGGCCACCGCCGTGCCGGCGTCGACGAACAGGTCGAACGCCGTCGTACCGCCGTTGTACGCGCCGTTGACGCCGGTCGCCGTGTACGTCTGCGGGGCGTGCGGCGTCCCGTCGTGGGTGGCGCCTCCCGCCGGGGCCAGCGTGGCGGCCGAGGCCCCGGCCGTCGCCGGGCCGAGCGACCCGCCCGGGCGCAGGTGCAGCGTGGAGGGCGTGCCGGGGCCGCCGCCTCCGCCGCGCGTCCACACCGCCACGTAGTCCACGAGCATGGGCCGCCCGGGCACGGTCGCCGCGACCGGCGTGGCGCGGCCCGCGACGCCGTCCGGGAAGCCGCCGCCCATCGCGACGTTGAGCAGGATGAAGTACCCGGCGTGGGAGGTCATGTCCCGCCACGCCGCGGCGCCGACGCGGTTCTCGTCGACGCTGTGGAAGAGCTGCCCGTCCACGTACCAGCGCAGCACGTTCGGGCTCGCGCTCCGGTCCCACTCGAAGCGGTACGTGTGGAACGCGGACTGGCAGGAGGCGCCCGGGCAGGCCCGGCTGGCGCCGATGCCGTTCGTCTCGTTGCAGGGACCGCCCGGGTTCACGCCGCAGTGCAGCACGCCCCAGACGGAGTTGATCCCGTTGACGTTCTCCATCACGTCGAACTCGCCGATGGCGGGCCAGTTCCAGTAGTTGCCCCGGTAGGGGGAGCCCAGCGCCCAGAAGGCGGGCCAGTAGCCGAGCGCCTGCTCGCCGGTGACGTCGGGCATCCGGATGCGGCCCTCGATGGCGAGGGTGCCGCCCTCCGGGGCCTTGAAGTCCGCGCGGCGGGACTCGATGCGGCCGGAGGTCCAGTTCCCGGCGCCGTCGCGCAGGGGTGTGATGCGCAGGTTGCCGGTGCCGTCCAGGCTCAGGTTGTCGGGGGAGGAGGTGTAGTTCTGGACCTCGCCGGTGCCCCAGTTCGCGGGCCCGCCGGGGTAGTTGTGGCCGGTGTCGACCTGCCAGTTCGCGGCCGAGGGCAGCGCGCGGGCGGGGCCGGTGAAGTCGTCGCTCCACTGGAGCGTCCAGCCGGGCGCCGGCGGCACGTCGGCCCGCGCCACACCGGGCGCGAGCAGCGCGGCCAGGAGCCCGACGGCGGCGAGCAGGGCGTGGAGGGGGCCGGGGCGGCCGGCGGGCCGGGGGAGCAGGGCGCGGCGGCGGGGCCGGTGCCGGGGTCGGGGCGCGGCCCGGCCGGACGGCCGGTGGGGCGGACCCTGGGGCGGGTGGTGGGGCGTCGTGCTCATCGGGCACCTCCGTGCGGGGCCGGGGTGGGGACTGAGAGCGCTCTCAGAGTTGTTTAGTTGTGTACGGGAGGGCCGTCAATGGCTGTACATCGTCAATCTCTCGAACCCGGCCCGGCGAAAAACGCGTTGACGCCCGCTTGGTCCCCGTTCACGCTGAAAACCTTGATCTGAGGTGCGGTGGCGCGGCGGCGGTACGAAGCAGCGCCACGAGCAGCGGCACCAGTCAGCGCCACCAGGCGGCGGCACACGGGGAGCGGCACGATGACCACACGGATCACGTCGTACGGACGCGGCGACGACGGCACGGGCGGGGCCGAGCAGGCCGAGCTGGAGCGGGTCGGGGAGCTGTTCACGCGGTTCATCGACGCCGTGGCGCGCCGCCCGGAGCCCGACGGCCGGGCGGGCGAGCGGGACCTCACCGCCCGGCTCCGCCGCCACCTCGGCTTCGAGCCGGGCGACGCCCCGGTGGTCAAGGCCGCGTACGCGCCCTACGACCACCCGAACGTGCACCTGGCCCTGGAGCGCTGGTTCGCCGCCGACGGCCGCGCGTACGAGCTGATCGGCATGACCGGGTCGGAGCACCGCGGCCACTACACGCTCTCCGAGATCCTGGAGACGGCCGACCGGTACGACCGGTTCGTCATCGGCGCCGTCGACTACCAGCACCTCCAGGTCTCGCCCGACGCGGAGCTGGCCTGCGTCTCCTTCGGGTTCTACCTCGGCACGGAGCACACCGAGGACGGCGGCACGGAGCGCTACGTGGTGCTGCTGCGCGGCCCGGGCGACGAGTACGGCCACGACAAGGTCCAGCTCGAAGTCCTGGCCCGGAGCCGGGACACCGCCAAGCGGCTGCTGTCGGGGGTCGACGCGCTGATCCGCGCGCACAACGTCTTCCGCGGCCGCATCCTGTCCTTCGAGGGCGGCGACTTCCACGACGGCATCGGCCCGTTCCGCTTCCACCGCCGCCCGGCGCTGACCCGCGAGGACATCGTCCTGCCGGACGGGCTCCTGGACCGGGTGGAGCGGCACGTCGTGGGCGTGGCCCGGCAGCGCGAGCGGCTGCGCGCGGCGGGCCAGCACCTGCGCCGCGGGCTGCTCCTGTACGGGCCGCCCGGCACCGGCAAGACCCACACGGTCCGCTATCTGCTCTCCGGCCTGCCCGACTTCACCGTCGTGCTGCTGTCCGGCGTCACGATCGAGGCCATCGGCCCTGCCTGCGCGCTCGCCCGGATGCTCCAGCCCGCCCTCGTCGTCCTGGAGGACTGCGACCTCGTCGCCGAGTCCCGCGACCTCGGCGACGGCGAACAGCCCCTGCTCTTCCAGGTCCTGAACGAGATGGACGGCCTCGGCGACGACGCCGACGTGGCCTTCCTGCTCACCACCAACCGCGCCGACCTCCTGGAGCCCGCCCTCGTCCAGCGCCCCGGGCGCGTGGACCTCGCCGTGGAGATCCCGCTGCCGGACGCGGCGGGCCGCCGCAGGCTGCTCGACCTGTACGGCGGCGGGCTCGGCCTCGACGCCGCCGTCACGGAGGAGGTCGTCGAGCGCACGGAGGGCACGACGGCGTCCTTCACCAAGGAGCTGGTACGCCGCGCGGTCCTCATCGCCGCCGAACGCGACGCGGACCGCACGGAGGCCGAGGACGTACGGGCCGCCCTGGACGAACTCCTCGCCGACCGCGACCGGTTGACCCGGCGGCTGCTCGGCGTACCGGACGACGAGGACCTGGACGACGACCTGGACGACGACCTGGACGACGGCCTGGACGCGGCCGAGGGCCTGGAGGGCCTGGACGCGGACGTCGAGCTCGGCCCGGACGCGGACTTCGAGGACCCGGGGGAGCCGGGCGGGCCCACCGGGCGCCTCGGTGAGAACGGCGGCGGCACCTTCTTCAGGGCCTCGTACCGCCCGCAGAGGTGACGGACTCCTCGCCCCGCGGGCCGGGCGGCGCACCGGCGGCCGCGCGGCGCGTCAGCCGGACGATCGCGGGGACGGGGAAGAGGAGCAGCGCCAGGTTGGGGATCCACCACGTCGGGGACCAGTCGCCGCGCAGCGCCCAGAAGACGACGGCCTGGAGGCCCGCCGTGCTGGTGAGGGTGAGGGAGACCAGCATGAGCGGGCGCCAGGCGGTGCGGTCCGGGCTGTCGGTGCGGTGTTCGCGGCGGCACGGGTACCCGGTGCGGCGTTCGCGGCGGCACAGGTACAGGGACGCGAGCCCCGTCGCGCTCGCCGCGACGTCCAGCGGCAGGAACGAGTAGTTCCAGTCGCTCATCACCGGGTCGT
The DNA here is from genome assembly GCF_014656095.1 of Streptomyces longispororuber. GTDB lineage: Bacteria > Actinomycetota > Actinomycetes > Streptomycetales > Streptomycetaceae > Streptomyces > Streptomyces longispororuber. The sequence continues at coordinate 29,180 of NZ_BNBT01000053.1, read as the reverse complement.
CGTAGTCCTTGTACGCGTACTCCGCCGGGATGAGGCCGAGCAGTGCCACGCTCCAGTACAGGAGGAAGGCGAGGTCGGTCACCAGCATCGCGGCCTTGACGGACCTCAGGCCCTGGTCGTGCGGCGGTGCGGTGCGCGGGCGTGCCGGTGCCTGGGTCATCAGTGCTCCAGGCCCCCGCCGAGGTACATCACGGCCACCCCGACGACGATGAGCAGGGCGCCGGCGACCGTGGCGACGCGGACGTTCTCGTCGAAGAGGAGCACGCCCCCCGCGAGCGCGCCCACCGTGCCGAGGCCGGACCAGACGGCGTACACCGGGCCGACGTCCAGGGTCTTCAGGGCCTGCGCGAGCAGGACGAACGCGGCGGCGTACCCGACGACGACCAGGATGCTCGGGCCGAGCCGGGTGAGGCCGTGCGAGGCACGCAGGGAGAGGGTGGCGGCGATCTCGGAGACGATGGCTCCGGCGACCAGGGCGAATCCCATCAGCGTGACTCCGTCTCTCGGGCGGCCCGGGGCCTGACGCCCGGGGCGGGGGCGGTGGGGTGTGCGCCGTGCTCCTGCGGGACCCCGGCGTCGATCAGGCCGGTGACCAGCCGCCGCAGGGCGCGGTGGTCCTCGCCCTTGGGGTCGGCGAGGCCGAGCAGCCGGGCGGTCCACCAGCCGTCGACGGCCATGCGGACGAGCGTGGCCACGCCGGGCGGCAGGCCGTCGTCGTCGAGCCGCCGCTGCCAGGCGCGGTAGCGGGACTGGAGGATGTCGAGCACCGCGGGGCCGTTGGCCGCCGCGAGCAGCGCGACCGGGACCGAGTCGGCGGGCGTGGCCTCGCCCTCGGGGGCCTCGGCGGGGATCGACGCGTCGAGCCAGGCACGGGTGTACGCCCCCGGCGGCGCGTCCGGGCCCGGCAGGGCCGCCTCGAAGCGGTCCACCAGGCGTTCGACGACGCCCTGGACGAGGGCCTGTCTGCTCGGGAAGTGGTAGAGCAGGCCGCCCTTGCTGACCTTCGCCTCGGCCGCGACCGCGTCCAGGCGGATGGCGTCGACCCCCTGCTTGACCAGGAGCCTCTCGGCCGCGTTCAGGAGCCGGTTGCGCACACGTCACCCCGTTTTCCGGTCCGCATTCTTTCCTGACGATCTTTATACGTCCTCGAATTGACGATCTTTATAGTCCGGAGTTTCCGACCGTCCGGACGGTCGAATGCAGGCTAGCATGTGCCGGAAGCGTGGGGCGGGCCTTTCCTGAGGGGCCACCGGGGAAGCGGAAGCGTTAACTCTGCATTTCCGGGACGCGCCCGTTACAGTCATCTGTTGACGCGTTCGTCGCGGCTTGTCTAAAGTCCGTTGCTGGCTGATTCGGTTCGACGAATCCTGGCCAAGGGTGATCATCAATCGGGGGCTTAATGTTCAACATGTCTGCGTATTAGCTCTGTGTGTTCACCGGTCGGCGGGCTCTGCGTGCCCGCGCCCGGGGACTCCTCACTGCCTGCCGACCGGGTCGTCCGCCCAGGTCGAGGCCGCCTTTCCAGTGCACCGGCCACTTCTCCGGGCTGTGCTTGTCGCCTGCCCGTGTCCCGTCGGCCCCGGTGCGCGAGAAGCCCTGCGCACTTCCGGACAGTGCTCGGAATGATCTGTTCATTTTTCTCTCGGTGCGCGCCTGAACTCACAGAGGAAAATAAATGCTCAATGCATCGCAACCGCCCGATCTCTTTTCCCGATTCGCGGGTTATACCGAGGCGAACGACCTGATGAAGGCCGGTCTCTACCCGTACTTCCTGCCCCTCGCCGGACAGGAGGGCGCCACCGTCCGCCGTAGCGGACGCGAACTGATCATGTGCGGCTCGAACAACTACCTGGGCCTCACGAACGACCCCCGTGTGCACGCCGCCGCCCGCGCCGCGCTCGACCGCTACGGCAGCTCGAGCACCGGGTCCCGGTTCCTCAACGGCAACACCGATCTGCACGAGGAGCTGGAGGCGGAGCTCGCCGCCTTCCTCGGCAAGCCCGCCGCCCTCGTGCTCTCCACCGGCTACCAGGCCAACCTCGGCGCCCTCGCCGGCCTGCTCACGCCCCGCGACTACGTACTCGTCGACCGCGACGCCCACGCCTCGCTCGTCGACGGCTGCCGGCTCAGCGGCGCGAAGGTGCGCCGCTTCCCGCACAACGACGCCGAGGGGCTGCGCCGGGCCCTGGAGCACCTCCCGGACGACGCCGCCCGGCTCGTCGTCGTCGACGGCGTCTACTCGATGGAGGGGGACATCTGCGACCTGCCCGCCGTCGCCGCCGTCTGCGCCGCGTACGGCGCCCGGCTGCTCGTCGACGACGCCCACGGCCTCGGCGTCCTCGCCCAGGGCCGGGGCACCGCCGCACACTTCGGCCTCACCGACCAGGTGGACCTGATCACCGTCACGTTCAGCAAGTCCCTCGCGTCCCTCGGCGGCGCCGTCGCGGGCAGCGAGGAGGCCATCCACTACCTCAAGCACAAGGCGCGCAGCCTGATGTTCAGCGCCTCCATGACCCCGTCGAGCACCGCCGCCGCGCTCACCGCGCTGCGCATCCTGCGCGCCGAGCCGCACCTCGCGGCCGACGTGCGGGCCAAGGCCGACTACGTGCGGCGCGGGCTCACCGAGGCCGGGATCGGCACCGGCGACAGCACCACGCCGATCGTCCCCGTCCCGGTGCCCGACGCCGTCAGCACCCTCGCCGTCTGGGAGCGCCTCATCCGCGCCGGCGTGTACGTCAACCCCGTGCTGCCGCCCGCCGCCTCGCCCCGGCTGCGGACCAGCTACATGGCCACGCACACCGTCGCGCAGCTCGACCGGGTCGTCGACGCCCTCGCCGCCCAGCCCGAGCTGCGCCGGGCGGGGGACCGGGTGCCCTCGTCGGCGAGCGTGGCGTGAACGCCGCCGCCGGGGCGGGGCTCGCGCTCGTGGCCGCCGCGGGTGCGGCCGGGGTGTCCGCCGCGGCCTGCCGCGACCCGGCGGGCGGGCCCGGCGTGCCCCGCCTCACCCTGCTCGGCTGGGGGCTCGCGCTGGCCGCGGGGGCGGGGCTCGCGCTGTACGGCACGGGTGCCCGGGGCGGTGACCCTCGCCCGGGGGTCACCGCCGCGCTGCTCGTCCTCGGTACGGGGCTGCTGTGCGCGGGCACGGTCGCCGTGGCGGCGGTCGTGGCGCTGTGCCTGTGCGCCGGGGCGGCGGCGTACGCCGTGTCGTTGCTGTTGCCGGTGGGTAGAGCGTTCGTTCCAGGGGGATGGCCGGTGGGCCGCCGGGTCTGTCTGTGCGCGGCGGCCTCCGCGGCCGGGGTGTTCGCCGGGGTGTGCTGGCTGCCGCAGGCCCGGGGAGCCGTGGGGGTGGTGGCCTGCGCGGTGGGGCTGCTGTGGCTCGCCCGCGAAGTGCGCCCGTACCGGGCGGGGTGAGCGGTCCTCCACAGGGGGCTGCGCCCCTCTCCCCCCTTTGTCGGCGCTCCGCGCCCCGTCCTCAAACGCCGGACGGGCTGTAAGTCCCCGTTCCGGTCGTCGTCCTCGTGTGCCGGGTGGGTGGCATCCCCTTCCGGTCGTCGTCCTCGTGTGCCGGGTGGGTGGCATCCCCTTCCGGTCGTCGTCCTCGTGTGCCGGGTGGGTGGCATCCCCTTCCGGTCGTCGTCCTCG
>NZ_BNBT01000053.1:0-25441 GCF_014656095.1 Streptomyces longispororuber | reverse complement strand
TCGTGTGCCGGGTGGGTGCCATCCCCTTCCGGTCGTCGTGCTCGTGTGCCGGGTGGGGTGGTGTCTCCCGTCCGGTCGTCGTCCTCGTGTTCCGGTTCATCGTCTTCTTCCTTTTCCTTGGGGGTCCTCATGTCCCGTCTCGGTCTCGCCGCCCGTGCCCTGCGTCTCGCGCTGAACCGCGCGCACGCCGATCCCACGGCCGACTACGACGCCGCCAGCTCCGACTACGACACCTTCTTCAGCCCCGTCATGGGCAAGCACTCCACCGCCGCGCTCGACGAGGTGCCCGTCCGGCCCGGCGACCGGGTCGTGGAACTCGCCTGCGGGACCGGGCACCTGACCGCCGAGATCGTGCGGCGGCTGGACGGGCGCGGCTCCGTGCGGGCCATCGACAAGTCGCCCGGGATGCTCCAGGTCGCCAAGGACAAGGTGGGGCCGCTCGTCGAGCTGGCGCCGGAGCTGGACGTGAGCCTGACCGTGGACGACATGGACGCCTTCATCCGGCGGCAGCCCGCGGCAAGCGCCGACCTGGTCGTCGTCGGCTGGGCCATCTGCTACACCAAGCCCGCCCGGCTGCTCGCCGAGATCGAGCGGGTGCTGCGCCCCGGCGGCCGCGTCCTGGTGATCGAGACCCGCGCGGACGCTCACCAGGCCCTCACCCAGGGCCTGGAGCGCGTCTTCGCCGACGACCCCTCGCTGCTCACCAGCCTCATCCGGGTCGCGCTGCCGAAGAACGCGGCGACGGTGGCGCGCTGGTTCACCAAGGCCGGGCTCACCGTCACCGGGCAGCGCGACGGCGCGCAGGTCATCCCCGCCCACACCCCGGCCGCCGTCCTGGAGTGGGTGCAGCGCTCCGGCGCCGCGGCGGGCTTCAAGACCGCCGTGGACAACGGCCGCGAGCAGCTCGTCCTGGACCGCGTCGAGGCGGCCCTCGCCGACCTCCTCGCCCGTACCGGCACCCTGGAGATCCAGCACACCTTCGTGGTCGTCACCGGGGCCAAGCCCGCCGCGGCCCGGCACGGCGCCCGGACCGGCGAGAAGGCCGGCGCCGCATGACGAACCCGACCCGGGCGGCCGACCCGCCCACGCCGACCCCGCCACCGGGCCGGGCCACCGCCGCGCCCGCCGCCGCGGCCCAGGGAGCCGTCCAGCGGGCCCTGCACCGCTTCGCCGAGCGGCTCGCCGCGCGGCCGAAGACCGTGCTCGCGGTGTGGGCCGTGCTCATCGCGCTGTGCACCCCCTACGGCCTGGGGCTCGACGACGCGCTCACCGACCAGGGCGCCTCGAAGGTCGTGCCCGGCACCAGCAGCGCCCGCGCCGACGAGCTGACGAAGAAGGCGTTCCCGCACCGCTCCGAGCGCGAGGTGACCGTCGTCGTCGAGGCCCCCGACGTGCGCGCCGCCGACGTCCGGGCCCTGCTCGCCGACCTGGACGCCCGGCTCGCCCGGCTGCGCGCGGACGGCGACGTGGAGCGCACGTCGTCCGCGTACACGCTGTACCGGGACACGGCCGCCGCGTTCCTGACAGGCGTACGGAAGCAGGCGCGCGAGGCGGGCGACGCCCGCGCCTTCGTGGACCGGGAGGTGCGCGCGGGCCGGGTCCCCGCCGCCCTCGCCGGGGCCGCGCGCGAGGCGGCGACCGCCCCCGACGACGGGGCCGTACGGCGCATCGCCGGGGACGTCGCCACCCGTAGCGACTGGACGCGCTTCCCGCTGCCGGTGCCCGAGGACGCCGTGGCCCGGCTCGTCGCCGACGACGGCAGGGCGACCGTCGCGTCCGTCAGCTACACCGAGGCCGCCGGGGCCGACCCGGACGTCGAGGGGCTGCGGGAGCTCGCCGGGAAGGCGCTCGCCGCACACGCCCCGGGCGGCGGCACCGAGGTGCACGTCACCGGGGAGCTGGCGCTCATCCACGACACGTACGAGAAGTCGGAGGCCGACAACTCCCTGATGGAGACGGTGGCCTACGGCATCATCCTCGTGGTCCTGCTGGTGTTCTTCCGCGCCGTGGTGCCCGCCGTCCTCACGCTCGCCGTCATCGGCCTGTCGATGAACGTCAGCCAGGCCGCGCTGCACCTGCTGGGCGAACAGGTGACGCTCACGCAGTTCACCGTCACCATCATGACGTTCGTGATGCTCGGCGCGGGCGTCGACTACAGCATGCTGCTGTCCTCCCGCTACCGGCAGGAACGCCTCGCGGGCCGGGACCCCCGGGACGCGGTCGTGCACGCCACCGTGCACGCGGGCGAGAGCATGCTGCTCGCCGCCGTCGCCGTGGCCCTCGCCTTCGGCGCGACCCTGCTCTCCCCGGTGGACTGGATCCCGCCGCTCGGCTACGGCGGGCTCATCGGCATCCCCATCGTGCTCGCCGCCGCGCTCACCCTCACGCCCTGCCTGCTGGTACTGCTCGGCGACCGGTTCTTCGCCCTCGGCCGCGACCCGCTGGCCGACATGGAGCACACCGGCGCCATGGGCGGACACCTGCGCCGCACCGCCGAGTTCGCCAAGCGCCGCAAGGTGGCGATCGTCCTGGTGTTCCTCGCCGCGACCGTCCCGTTCGCGCTGCTCGTGGCCTCCCACCGGTCCACGTCCGACCCGGTCGCGCTCAGCCCCGCCACCGACTCCCGCGAGGGCTTCGCCACGGTCGCGGACCGGTGGGGCGACGCCGCCGTCATGCCGACGGTCGCCCTCGGCCGCGCCGCGCCCGGCGTCGTCGAGGACGGGCGCCTCACCGACCGGGGCCGGGCCGCGGTCGACCGCCTCACCGAACGCCTCGCCGACGTGCCCGGCGTCGCCTCCGTCGACTCCGCGACCCACCCGTACGGCGAGGAGTGGTCTCCGGCACAGCTCGCCGCGGCGGGCCCCGCCATCGGCGAGGACTACGTCGCCCGCGACGGCACGCTGCGCTTCGTCGTCGCCCTCGACGACGACCCGTACTCCGAGGAGGCGGCCGACACCGTACGCCGCGTGGAGCGCGTCGCCGACGACGCGGGGCGCGAGGTCGCCGCGCTGGAGATCGGCGGCACCACCCAGGTCGACCGGCAGTACAGCGCCGCCCTGCGCGCCAGCTTCTGGCAGATGGTCGTCCTGGTCAGCGTCGGCGTCTTCGTGATGCTGATGGTCACGCTGCGGTCGCTGCTCGTACCGCTGCGGCTGATCGCCACCATCATGCTGAGCAACGTCTGGGCCGTCGGGCTCACCGTGCTGATCTTCCACCACTGGCGCGGCGAGGCCGTCATCGACGACCTGCCGATCTTCCTCACCGTCCTGATGATGGGGCTCGGCATGGACTACGAGATCTTCCTCGTCACGCGCGTCCGCGACCTGCTGCGCGGTGGGCTGAGCCAGGAGGAGGCGACCATGCGGGCCGTCGTCGACACCGGCCGCGTCATCAACGCCGCCGGGCTCGTCATGGCCGGCAGCCTCGGCACCATGGCGCTGTCCTCGACGCTGATGCTCCAGGAGTACGGCGCCGGGCTCGGCCTCGCCGTGCTGCTCGACGCCACCGTCATCCGCATGCTGTTCGTCCCGGCCACGCTGCTCCTGCTGCACAAGTACAACTGGTGGCTGCCGAGCCTCGGCCGCGCGCGCCACCGCCCGCGCAAGGCAGCGGCGGGGTGACGCGCATGCCGCCCGCCACCGCCCCGACGACGGCCCGCCCGGGCCGCCTGGACCGGCTGCGCCTGCACCACGCGGCCAGCCCCGTCGCCTCCGCCGCCGCGCTGTTCGCGGTCCTCGCGGCGGTGCGCGTCGCCGGCGCCTTCACCTTCCCGGTGATGGTGCTCTCCGTCGCCCTGAGCGCCGCCGTGCTCCTCGTCCTGCCGCGCGAGCGGTGGGCCGACGCCGGGGTGCGCGGCTTCCCGATGCTGCCCGCCGTCCTCGGCACCGCGCTGGTCGCGGTGGTGTACGGGCAGACGTTCCTCGCCACCCGCGACGCCTTCGGGCACGGCGACGACAACTGGACCACCTGGATGCCCAAGCTCTTCGAGGGCATGGTGCCCGGCGCGCCCTGGGCCGACGTGGCCGCCATGGTCCTCGCGCTCGGCGTCCTCGTACCGCTCGTCGAGGAGGTCTGCTACCGCGGCGTCCTCTACCGGGCCGTCGAGGTGCGCCGGGGCACCTACACCGCCGTCGTCACCACGGCCGCCGGGTGGGCCGCCGTCCACCTCGGGGACTACGGCCTCAACCCGCTCAACTGGAAGGTCGTCTGCGGCCTCCTCCCGTCCGTCTTCCTCATGGGCCTGGCCCTCGGCCTGGTCCGCGCCGCCACCGGCTCTGCCCTCGCCTGCGCACTCGCCCAGGGCGCCTGCAACCTGCTGCTGCTCGGCGCCGCCACCGCGTGGCTGTGACCACGCCGCCCTCCGCACCACGTCGCCGCCCGTCCGCACCACCTCACCGCCCCACCCTTCCGCCATCCCAGAAAGGGCCGAGCCCATGCCCCGACGCCTGTTCACCTCGGAGTCCGTCACCGAGGGCCACCCCGACAAGATCGCCGACCGGATCAGCGACACCGTCCTCGACGCGCTGCTCGCCCAGGACCCCGCCTCCCGGGTCGCGGTGGAGACCCTCGTCACCACCGGCCTGGTGCACGTCGCCGGGGAAGTGACCACCACCGCGTACGTCCCCGTCGCCCAGCTCGTCCGCGACGCCGTCGTGGACATCGGCTACGACGCCTCGGCGAAGGGCTTCGACGGCGCCTCCTGCGGCGTGACGGTGTCGCTCGGCGCCCAGTCGCCCGACATCGCCCAGGGCGTGGACACCGGCGGCGCCGGCGACCAGGGCCTGATGTTCGGCTACGCCACCGACGAGACGCCCGCGCTGATGCCGCTGCCCATCCAGCTCGCGCACCGCCTCGCGCGCCGGCTCACCGAGGTCCGCAAGGACGGCGTCGTGCCGTACCTGCGCCCCGACGGCAAGACGCAGGTCACCATCGAGTACGAGGGCAGCCGCCCGGTGCGCCTGGACACCGTCGTGGTCTCCTCCCAGCACGCGGGCGACGTCGACCTGCAGGGGCTGCTCGTCCCGGACATCCGCAAGTTCGTCGTCGACCACGTCCTGGAGGAACTCGGCGCCCAGGGCCTGGAGTTGGAGGTCGAGGGGTACCGCCTGCTCGTCAACCCCACCGGCCGGTTCGAGATCGGCGGGCCGATGGGCGACGCGGGCCTCACCGGCCGGAAGATCATCATCGACACCTACGGCGGCATGGCCCGCCACGGCGGCGGCGCCTTCTCCGGCAAGGACCCCTCCAAGGTGGACCGCTCCGCGGCCTACGCGATGCGCTGGGTGGCCAAGAACGTGGTCGCCGCGGGCCTCGCCCGGCGCTGCGAGGTGCAGGTCGCCTACGCCATCGGCAAGGCCGACCCGGTCGGCCTGTTCGTGGAGACCTTCGGCACCGCCACGGTCTCCCAGGCCCGCATCGAACGGGCCGTCACGGAGGTGTTCGACCTGCGCCCGGCCGCCCTCATCCGCGACCTGGACCTGCTGCGCCCCGTCTACGCGCAGACCTCCGCGTACGGCCACTTCGGCCGCGAGCTGCCGGACTTCACCTGGGAGCGCACCGACCGCGTGCCCGCGCTGCGCTCCTCCGCGGGGGTGTGAGATGACCGCCGCCTGGGACATCGGCGTCCGGATCGCCGTCACCGGCTCCCTCGCCACCGACCACCTGCTGACCTACCCGGGCCGGTTCGCCGAGCAGTTGCTCCCCGACCAGCTCGACCGGGTCTCGCTGTCCTTCCTCGCCGACGACCTCCGGGTGCGGCAGGGCGGGGTCGGCGCCAACATCGCCTTCGGGCTCGGCAAGGTGGGGCTCAACCCGCTGCTCGTGGGGGCGGCCGGGCAGGACTACGCCGAGCAGGCGGCGCGGCTGCGCGCGCTCGGCGTGGACACCTCGGGCGTGCACATCAGCCCCACCCGCCACACCGCCCGGTTCGTCTGCACCACCGACCGCGACCAGAACCAGATCGCCACCTTCTACGCCGGAGCCATGGCCGAGGCCCGCACCATCGACCTGGCCGCGCTGCTCCCGCGCGCCGGACGGTTCCGCCTCGTCCACATCGGCGCCGACGACCCCGAGGCCATGGTCCGGCACACCGAGGCCTGCCGCACCCTGGGCGTCCCGTTCGCCGCCGACCCCTCCCAGCAGCTCGCCCGGCTCGACACCGAGCAGACCCGGCGCCTTGTGGCGGGCGCCGCCCTGCTGTTCTCCAACGCGTACGAGGCCGCCCTGCTGCGCGAGCGCACCGGCTGGACCGAGGAGGAGGTGCTGCGCCAGGTCGGCACGTGGATCACCACGCGCGGCGCGGACGGCGTGACCCTCGCCCGCGCGGGCCGCCCGCCGACGCACGTGCCCGCCGTGCCCGTGGCCGAGGTCGCCGACCCGACCGGGGCGGGCGACGCCTTCCGCGCGGGCTTCCTCGCGGGCCACGCCTGGGGCTGGCCCGACGACCGCTCGGCCCGGCTCGGCTGCGCCCTGGCCGCGCTCGCGCTGGAGTCGGCGGGCACCCAGGAGTACGAGCCCACCGCCCATGCTTACTCTTTGGTGAGTACCTGACCAAATAGTCGGTACTTGTGGCCGTGCGCGTGCTGATCAAGCATGGAGGCATGCCCAACGAAACCAACACGCCCTCGGCGCAGAAGAGTTCCGTCACCGTCCTCGGCCTCGGCGCGATGGGCCAGGCCCTCGCCGGAGCCTTCCTCGCCGCCGGCCACCCCACCACCGTCTGGAACCGCTCGGCGGGCAAGGGCGAGGAGCTGGTCGCCCGGGGGGCCACCCGGGCGGCGAGCGCCGCCGAGGCCGTGCGCGCGAGCGACCTGGTCGTCGTCTGCGTCGTCGACTACGACGCCTCGGGGGTGATCCTCGAACCGCTCGCCGCCGACCTCGCCGGGCGCACCCTGGTGAACCTCACCTCCGACACCCCCGAGCGCGCCCGCGAGGCGGCCGCGTGGGCGGCGAAGGAGGGCATCGCCTACCTGGACGGCGCGGTCATGGTCCCGACGACCGTCGTCGGCACGCCCGACGCCCTGCTGTTCCACTCGGGCCCGCGGGACGCGTACGACCGGCACGAGGAAGCCCTGAAGGCGCTCGGCGGCCACACCACGTACGTCGGTGAGGACCACGGCCTCGCCGCCCTCTACGACCTGTCGCTGCTCGACTACTTCTGGACCTCGATGTCGGGCCTGGTGCACGCCTTCGCCCTGGCCGCGGCGGACGGCGTCCCGGCCGCGGCCGTCGCCCCGTACCTCAAGGCCAACGCCGGTCTCGTCCAGTCGTTCGTGGACCAGACGGCCGGTGAGATCGACGCCGGCCGGTACCCGGGCGAGCAGGGCAACCTCGCCATGGAGGTGGCCGGCATCGACCACATCGTGCACGCCTCGGAACACCGCGGCCTCGACACCTCGGTGCTGCGCGCCGCCCGCGCGGTCGCCCGGCGCGGCGTCGCGCTCGGCCACGGCGGCGACAGTTGGACCTCGACGGTGGAGGCGGTCCGCAAGCCCTGAGGCCCCGTCCGGCCGCCGCTGGCCTTGACCCCGACGTCAACGTCTACGGTCGCGGTATGCGCATCGGCGAACTCGCGGCCCGCGTGGGGACGACCACGCGGACCCTGCGGTACTACGAGTCGCGCGGGCTGCTGCCCGCGCGGCGCGACGGCAACGGCCACCGCACCTACGACGAGGGTGACGTCCGGCTCCTGGAGCAGATCAGGACGCTCCAGGACTTCGGCTTCGAGCTGGAGGAGACCCGCCCGTTCGTGGAGTGCCTGCGCTCCGGGCACCCGGCGGGCGACTCCTGTCCGGCGTCGGTCGCCGTCTACCGTCGCAAGCTGGCCGAACTCGACGCGCTGATCGGCGAGTTGAGCGCGGTACGGGACCAGGTCGGCGCGCAGCTCGTGCGCGCCGAGCGGGCGATGGCCGAGCTGGCCGCCGATGCCGGGGCTCCGGGCGGTCCGGAGCCGGTGTGCGAACTGAAGGGGTGGAGCGGATGAGCGCGATACGGGCCGAGGGCCGGACGAGCGCGGTACGTGGCGAGGGTGCGGCCGAGGTCGCCGAGGTCGCCGAGGTCACGGACGCGGATTTCGGTTTCGAGGTGCTGGGCGTGGAACGGCCGGTGCTCGTGCAGTTCACGGCGGAGTGGTGCGGGCCGTGCCGACAGCTCGGCCCGGTGCTTGCCGATCTGGCCGCCGAGGAGGCCGAGCGGCTGAAAGTGGTGCGGCTCGACGTCGACCGGAATCCGGAGACCACGGTGGCGTACGGGGTGCTTTCCACGCCGACGCTGATGGTGTTCCGCGAGGGTGAGCCGGTGTGGCAGAGCGTCGGCGCGCGCCCGAAGCGGAAGCTGGTGGCGGACCTGGCGGGGGCGGGGGTGCTCTGAGCCGACGGAAGAGCAGGGCAAGGGAAAAGCCCCGGGCGCGTTGACGTCCGGGGCTTTTCTCTGCGTATAGTGGATTCTTTCGCAAAGCCCTGCGCAATTGGGCGCACGGGTAATGCGGGAATCTTTATACGAGCACTGTAACTGGCGAGGGGCTGAATTGTCAACCGAGGAATTGCGGGAAGAGCAGCAATTCGTCTCCGGGCTGTACGCGCGCCTCGACGCGCTGCGCGAGGAGGCCGAGTCCGCCGTGCGCGCGTCGCTGGAGCAGGTCGGCAACGGCCTCCAGGCGCGCCTCGAGCGTGACGTACTGGTGGCGGAGCGGTCCGGGCTGCTCGCCGCCCTCGACGCGGGCGAGAACGGGCTGTGCTTCGGCCGGCTCGTGTTCCGCGACGGCCGTGACCACCACATCGGGCGGATCGGCATCCGCGCGTCCGACGCCGAGCGCACCCCGCTGGTCCTCGACTGGCGCGCGGAGGTCGCCCGGCCCTTCTACCTCGCCACCGGGCACACCCCCATGGGCCTGCGCAGACGGCGGCACATCAGCACCGAGGGCCGCGAGGTCACCGGCCTGCACGACGAGATTCTCGACCTGTCCGACACCACCCGCACCGGGCACGAGGGCGCCGACGCCGACGAGGTCCTGCTCGCCGCGCTCAACTCCGCGCGCACCGGCCGGATGCAGGACATCGTGCAGACCATCCAGGCCGAGCAGGACCGCATCATCCGCGCCCCGCACCAGGGCGTCCTCGTCGTCGAGGGCGGCCCCGGCACGGGCAAGACCGTGGTCGCGCTGCACCGCGCCGCCTACCTGCTGTACGCGCACCGCGAGCACCTCGCCAAGCGGGCCGTGCTGATCGTCGGGCCGAACCCGGCGTTCCTCGGCTACATCAGCGACGTGCTGCCCGCCCTCGGCGAGACCGGCGTGCTGCTCGCCTCCCTCGGCGAGCTGTTCCCCGGCATCACGGCGACCGGCACGGACACGCCCGCCGCCGCGGAGGTGAAGGGCCGCGCGGAGATGGCCGACGTACTGGAACGAGCCCTGGAGGACCGGCAGCGGCTGCCGGAGCCCGGGGCCCCGGTCGTCATCGCGCACGACGACGGCGACCTGATCCTCGACTGGGAGATCGCCTACGAGGCGCGGGCCGCCGCCCGCGAGACCCGCCTCCCGCACAACCTGGCACGGCCCACGTTCGCCTTCCACGTCATCGACGCGCTCACCCAGCAGCTCGCCGAGCGCATCGGGCACGACCCGTACGGCGGGCCCAACTTCCTCGGCCCCGACGACATCGCCCAGCTCGGCAAGGGCATCGCGACCAGCGCCGAGGTGCACGCGGCGATCGAGGAGCTGTGGCCGACGCTCACGCCCGAGCAGTTCGTCACGGACTACCTGGAGGAGCCCGTCCACCTCCCGGACGCGGACGCCGCCGCCGTGCGCCGAGCGCCCGGCGCGGCCTGGACGCCCGCCGACGTACCGCTCCTCGACGAGTCCGCCGAACTGCTCGGCAAGGACGACAGCGCGGCCCTCGCCCGCGCGGAGGCCGAGCGCCAGCGGCAGGTCGCGTACGCGCAGGGCGTGCTCGACGTGTCGTACGCCTCGCGGACGTACGAGTTCGAGGACAAGGAGGAGAGCGACCCGGACGGCTCCGAGGTGCTGCTCGCGCACGACATCATCGACGCCGAGCGGATGGCGGAGCGGCACGAGGAGGCCGACCACCGCAGCGCCGCCGAGCGGGCGGCCGCGGACCGGACCTGGGCGTTCGGGCACATCGTCGTCGACGAGGCGCAGGAGCTGTCCGCGATGGCCTGGCGCCTGCTCATGCGGCGCTGCCCGACCCGCTCCATGACGCTCGTCGGCGACCCCGCGCAGACGGCGGAGGCCGGGGGAGTGGGCTCCTGGGCCGACATCCTCGCGCCGTACGTCGAGGACCGCTGGGAGTTCACCCGGCTCGGGGTCAACTACCGTACGCCCGCGGAGATCATGGCCGTGGCGGCGGAGGTGCCCCGCGCGGCGGGGCGGCCCGCCTTCGAGCCGCCGCGCTCGGTACGGGCCACCGGGGTGGAGCCGTGGGCGCGGCGCGTGCCCGACTTTGGCGACCTCGCGGCCGAGGTCGCCAAGGCCGTAGCCGACTCCCCCGCCGGGGAGGGGCGCCTCGCGGTCATCGCACCGCGCACGCTGCACGCGACCCTGGCCCCCGCCCTCGACGGCGTCACGGCGGGCGAGGAGCCGGACCTCACCCGCCCCGTGGTCCTCCTCGACCCGCGCCAGGCAAAGGGCCTGGAGTTCGACACGGTCCTGGTGATCGAGCCGACGCACTACGAGACCAGCGACCTGTACGTGGCTCTGACCCGCCCCACGCAACGCCTCGGGGTCCTGCACACGGAGCCCTTGCCGGAGCCCCTGGCGCGGAGGCTGACCCCTCGCTGAGGCGAGGCCGCGGGCCGGTGGGATCCCACCGGCCCGCGGCGCTTGTCCCGTACGACGCAAGGGAGCTGCGGGACAACGCGCTGGACGGTGCACTGCTGGTCGCACGCCTACTGCTTCTGCCACCAGCACACCGAAAGGACGCCCTACGCATGCGTACAAGGAACGGCACCATTCTCGCCGCCGCAGCCGCTCTCGGCGCAGGACTCCTCACCGCGTCGACGGCAACGGCCGCCGACACCCCGACAGCGGCACCCCTGCCCCTCTGCGAATACGCCATCAACCAGCCCACGGGCGAGGGCCACATGATCAGGCCGGGCATCCGCCCCGGCAACTACACCTGCCTCCTCAAACAAGGCCACCGCATGCTGGGCGTCAAAGCCCTCCAGGCGGGCCTGGTCCGCTGCTACGGAGCGAGGATCGCCGTCGACATGAGCTTCGGCCCCGCCACCAAGAAGGCCCTGAAGGCGGCCCAACGCAGGTCAGGCATCACAGCCGACGGCATCTTCGGCCCGACAACGAGCTACACGCTGCGCTGGCCGGAGTACTACGACAACGGCCGCTTCACGGGCCGCTGCATCCGCAACTGACGCCTGCCGCCGGCCGAACACATTGGCCCTGCGCGGGGCCGCACTCCTGCTCGCCGGGGGCACACAGGGGCTGTGCCCCCGGCGACAAGACCACCCCTCCGCCGCAACCGAACCAGCATCCGCCCACGGAGACCGCCACAGGGGCTCAGCAGCTACTTGCCGCCCCCGCACGTGGCGGTGACCACTTAGCCCGGGTGCCGTCGATGTAGCCGTCGTGGGGACCCCCGCACGCGCGGGGACCACCCGGTGAAGACGGGCTCCGGCCTCCCTGTGCCGGGACCACCCCCGCACGCGCGGGGACCACAGGCCGCCACCTGGCGTTTTACGCGAGCGGTCGTGCGTTTTTGCTTACTTCTTCAGATAACGACATCCCCGGTCGATGCGTGCAAAACAGCACTATGCGCCGCGGACATCCTCTCCGGTTGCAACGGCCTTCGGCGGCCAGCGCCACTCTATGTCTGTCGGACTGCGGAGCGGTGGCGGCTACTTGACGACGGTCGGGTGGGATTGTTCGGCTGGGTCGTGGTGCTGGTTGGCGTGAAGGGCTCGTCGTGGGCTGGGCGTGTTCGTGTTCGGGAGGCGAGCCGCGCTTCGCGAAGGCCCCTGCGTCTCCGATTTCCTATGCCGAACGCGCCCGTTCCGGGGGCTTCGGGCGGAGGGGGATTCGGCGTGTCCGTGCCTACTTCAGGGTGCCGTCCTTCCCGTGGGCGACACGAATCGTACGGCCGTGCTCCATGGTGACCACGTCCCGGAGGGGGCACGGCCGGAAGGCGCCCGGCGGAACGGGATCGCGACCCGAGCCCAGTACCGCACCGCACACTCCGGTGGGCGGCTGCCTCTCATACGTGGTCACCAGTCCGCCGAGCCGCATTCACCGCGAACCGAGCGCCCGCCGGGCCGCGTCGATGACGTTGTGCGCGTCGGTGCCGTACACGGCGGATTCGCGCAGCGTCTTCCAGACGCGCTGATACGTGGCGATGCTGTCGGCGTCGTCGATCCACAGCTCCGCGTGCCAGTCTTCGACGATCACGAGACGTTCGTCGTAGATCCAGAAGCCGTTGCCCGGCCAGACCTTCAGCGAGACCGTGAAGGGAACGATCCCCAGCTCCACGGTGTCCAGGCCGATGGCGCCCACCAGTCTGTCGAGCTGCGCGGCAAGGACGGACGGCGGACAGACCAGCGAGCGCAGCGCGCCTTCCCACATCATGATCCGGTACTTCCGTCCCGGCCGATACAGCCCCGCCTGACGCTCGACACGTGCGCGCACAGCCTCTTCCGTGTCCCGGGGCGACCGCATCAGCTCCGCGTGCCGTACGAAGACGTGCCGGGCGTAATCAGGAATCTGCAGCAGTCCCGGGATCAAGCAGCTCTCCCAGATGGTGAGCACGCGTGACCGCTCCTCTTCGAGAGTGGCCGCGTCCTGTACGGGCCTGTGGCCGGAGGAGAGCTGGCGCGGCCAGGACCGGATACGGCACTCGAAGCCCCGGAGCTGCCTGAGGAGTTCGTCGTACGTCTCCGGCTGGCCGGTGCCCTGCGCCCATGCCTGGAGGTCGTCGCTGGTCGGCGTCTGCCTGCCGTTCTCCAACTTGCTGATCTTTACCTTGGTCCATCCGGGGCCGAGCCGTTCCGCGAGCTGGGTACCGGTGAGCCGGCCGTCGGGGGACGAGTAGCGCAGCTCACGCAGCCGCGCCCCGAGCGCCCTGCGTGCCTGCTGATAGTCCGTACTCACCGGTGCCCACCCTCTACTCCTTGGCGCTCATCTGTGCCACGAACTCCCGGTAGGGCGTGGCGTAGTGCAGCGCGATGTCGCGCAGCCGGTTGTACTGGTTGACGCGCGCGGGCTCCGAGATCAGCTCGGCGCCGACCAGGTCGTCGTCGCCGCCCCAAAGACACAGTGCCACGATGTGCGAATCGAAGATCCAGAAATCTTCGTCCGGCAGGTTGACGCGCTGTGCGTCCGCGCGCCACATGTTCCTGACGTCCTCACCCAGGGCGTCGTTGTGCTCGGCATGCACGAGAAGGTACCGCTGCCCCTCGGTCGGCGGGTCGTCGACGATGCGTACGCGGCCGACGGCCGCGCCGTCGCGGGTCTTGGCGCTGATGGTCCGGGCCCACGGCGAATCCATGTCCCACGTCGGCGTCTCGCCGCGGACGAACTGGGCGTAGGTGTCGGTGGCTTCGTCGACCGCGTAGCGGGTCCTCATCTCCAGGTGCCACGCGCTGTGCCGGAAGTTCTCGAACATGCGGGAGAACTCCTCCGGCGGCAGGACGCGCGGCGACTCGTCGCGCTCCTTCGGGCCGAAGTCGATCAAGGTGTTGCGCGGGACGACGACCGGGATCTCGTCGTCGTCGATGTGCTGGAGCTGGGCCAGCGCAGTGGGATCGGTGAGCCGCGGGCCGTGCACCACGACGTCGTTCGTGCCCACGATCTCGTGCACGGCGGGGCAGGACCGCCGCCGCTGCCGGTGCCGTTGAAGCGCAGTCGCATGACTTCGTCCTCTCGTCGGGGAAGCAATGCGATCAGCATTCCGGGGAGCAAGTGCCGGTACGAGGGGTCAAGTTGCCCCGCGTGAGAAACTTCCCGTAACTTCCTCGCCGCGTCAAGAAACTTCATGTAACCGGCCTCGCGTCAGGCGAGTACCAATCTCTAGCGTCCTGGTCATGGTCACACGCAAGAAGCTCGCGAAGCCGCCGACTGTCGATCCGCACGCGGCGATGGAAGCCCTGCGGGAGGCGCTCTGGGCAGCGAACCGGATCGTCCTGCCGTCCCTGTCCATGGACTACGCGTCCCCGCACCTGGGGCTGGTCGTCCTCGGCAGCGCCCGCGCGGACGTCGTAGCAAAGATCGCCGAGGAGCTGGCCAAGGGCAGGCGGCTGGCCGACGAGGTGGCGGCCCTGAAGCGGGAGCTTGATCGGCGACGGATCGGTGAATCATGAGAGATCCCGAGCTGCGTGATCTGGTGGTCGACACCGAGCGCGTCAAGGTGGGCCGTGTGATGGGGCGCGTCGGCGGATGTCTCCAGCTACGGCCTCCCGGGGGCGGACGCGAGTGGGACGCCGACCCTGCTCGTGTCCGTCCCGCCGATGAGGACGAGAGGCTGCGCGCGGGTATCGCGGAGCGGAGCCTGCGCCGTGCGCCGGGGAGGCGGTCAGCATGAAGACATCGCCGGCTCCGCTGTCTGCCGAGTGCCGCCTGGGTGAGTGCGGCCTGTGCCCCGGCGACAGCGTCCCGGTCTACGCCATGGGCCCGCGCCCGCCGGGGAGCGGCCGGTTTTCGTCACCCCCGCACGTGCGGGGACCACACTCGGCCCACACCTTGAGCGGGTGAGGGTCAGGGGCCACCCCCGCACGCGCGGGGACCACAGGGCGTCACCTGGCGTTTTAGATGAGCGGGCGTGCGTTTTTGCTTACTTCTTCAGATAGCGACATTCCTGCGCGATGTGTGCAAACCGCCACCATGTGTCACAACATCCTCTCCGGATGCAACGGCCTTCGGTGGGCAGCGCCACTCTATGTCTGCCGGACTGCGGAGCAGTGGCGGCTACTCGGCGAAGATCGGGTGGGATTGTTCGGCTGGGTCGTGGTGTCGGTTGGCGTGAAGGGCTCGTCGTGAGCTGGGCGTGTTCGTGTTCGGGACGTGAGCCGCGCTTCGCGGAGGCCCCACTGCGCCACCGCCTTCCTGTGCCGAACGCGCCTGGTCCGGGGGCTGCGGGTGGAGGGGGGGCCTGTGCGTCCGTGCCTACTTCAGGGTGCCGCCGCGGGCGACGGATCGTACGGCCGTGCTCCATGGTGACCACGTTCCGGAGGGGGCACGGCTGGGGTGTGTCCGGGCGGAACGAGGTCGCGACCCATGTGCAGTACCGCACCGCACACTCCGGCGTGAGGTTGCCTTTCAAAGTGGTCGCCAGTCCGCCGGGCCGCCGCACTCACCGCGATCCGAGCGCGCGCCGCGCCGTGTTGATGACGTTGTGCGCGTCGGCGCCGTACACGGCGGATTCGCGCAGCGTCTTCCAGACGCGCTGATACGTGGCGATGCTGTCGGCGTCGTCGATCCACAACTCCGCATGCCATTCTTCGACGATGACGAGTCGGTCGTCGTGGATCCAAAAGCCCCCCATAGGTGGCAGCTTGAGGGGCGCAGCGAAGGGGATGACTCCGAGCTGCACGGTGTCCAGGCCGATGAAGCCGCTCAGCTTCGTGAGCTGCGCGGCGAGTGCCGACGGCGAGCAAATCAGGGTGCGGAGCGCAGTTTCGCCCATCAGGATCTCGAAGCGCCTGCCCGGCTCATACAGCAGAGCCTGCCGTTGCACCCTCGCGAGCACCGCCGCATCTGTGTCGCGCGGGGAGCGCTGCAACTCCGCGTACCGAGTGAAGACCGACCGCGCGTAGTCGGGGGTCTGGAGGATGCCCGGCACGGTGACGCTTTCGAAGCCGTGGACGACTGCCGACCGGCCGTACTCTGCTGCCTGCATCCGTTGGACGGGTGTGTGCCCTTCAGCAAGCTGGCGTCGCCAGGAGCGGATATGGCTCTCGAACCCGGCGAGGCGCTGACGCAACTCGCCGTAGACGTCGGGGTGGCCGGTGGCTTCGGCCCACGAGCGCAAGTCCTGCGGGGTGGCAGTGTTCCTGCCGTTCTCGAGCTTGCTGACCTTGGCTTGTGACCAGCCCAGTCTCTGCGCCAGTTGTGTACCGGTGAGACGGCCGCCGGGGGCTGTGAGTCGCAGCTCCCTCAGGCGTACGCCAAGCGCCGCCCGTGCTTGCTGGTAGTCCGTACTCACCGGTGCACCTGCTTTTACTCGGCCGCGGCCACCAGCGCCGCGAAGGCGTCATGCGGGATCGCGTGGTGCATGGCGGCATCACGCAGCATGGAGTACCGCACCACTTCGGCGGGCTCCGTGATCAGCTCCACGTCCATCAGGTTGTCGGCGTCGTCGAAGCACAGCAGGGCGACCAGGCGCGAGTCGAAGATCCAGAAGTCCTCGGTGCCGAGTCGCAGCCGGTCGGCGTCCGCGCGCCACAGGTTCCGCATGTCCTCACCGAGGCTGGCATTGCGCCGGGCGTTGATCATGAGGTACCGCTGCCCCTCAGTCGGTGGGTGGTCGACGACGCGCACCCGCCCGACCTTCTTCCCCGCCGCGGTCTGAGACCGGATCGTCGTGCAGTACCACGAATCCATGTTCCACGTGACGTCACCGGTGGCCTTGAACTGGGCATATGTCCGCGTGCCCTCGTCGCTCGCGTACCGACGCCGCGTTTCCAGCCGCCAGGCCGAGTGCTCGAAGGTCTCGAACAGCTTGTTGAACGCCTCCGGACCAATGGCCTTCGCGTCGCGTGTCATGTCTTTGGGCCCCCAGTCCACGAGCAGGTTGCGCGGCACGACGATCGGCACTTCTCCTGGGCCGAGGCGTCGGAGCTGGGCAATGTCCTCAGGGTCGTCGAGAGGCGGCCCGTGCACGATGACCTCCCCTGTGTCGAGGTCTTCGTGCACCGACGGGCAGCCAGTGTCTCCGCTGCCCGTGCCGATGAACCGCAGTCGCCGCGCCATGGATTGTCCTTCCAGTTGAGCGGATGATCCACCCAGCATCTCGACAGCCGGCGGCCCGGGACCAGGATGCACCCGGACTGAATGGGAATAAAGCGTCATAGTTGGTCATCGTCTGCGAATAAACGGGAATAGTGCGTGGTCGTCGTGCGGTCGGCATCTCTACCGTCCTGGTCATGGCCACGGAAGCGCAGCATGAGCACGAGGTCGGCCCGTACGTGGCGACCGAGGATCTGAGGGACGCCCTGACGGACGTCGACATTGTTCTGCCCTCGCTGGGGGTGGACATCGGGTCAGTCGAGTTACGCCTCGTCAACCTCGAGCGCATCCGCCCAGACGTGGCTGTACGCCTGGCGGCCCAACTGCGGCGAGGGGCTGGTGAATCATGAGAGAGCCCGAGTTGCGTGACCTGGTGGTCGACACTGAGCGCGACAAGGTGGGCCGTGTGATGGGGCGCGTCGGCGGGTGCCTCCAGCTACGGCCTCCCGGCGGGGGACGTGAGTGGGATGCTGACCCTGCTCATGTCCGTCCCGCCGATGAGGACGAGAGGCTGCGCGCGGGTATCGCGGAGCGGCGCTTGCGCCGTGCGTCGGGGAGGCGGTCAGCATGAAGAAATCGCCGGCCCCGCTCTCGCCAGAGTGCCGCCTGGGCGCGTGCGGCCTGTGCCCCGGCGACGACGTCCCGGTCTACGCCCCGGGCCTGCGCCCGCCGGGGGAGCGGCCGGTCTTCGTCATTCGCTGCGACTACAACTGCACGCACGGCTGTGCCCGGGGGCTGCGGCGTGCGCTCAGCGGGCGGTCGTGATCCAGATATGCCGCGAGTGCGACCAGGAGACCTGCGAGCCCGTCCCCGTCGCCCTGGAGCACGTGGCGAACAGTGGCGGGCGCGTGCTCCACCTCTGCCTGCCGTGCCGCAACGCCTCGACGTGATCCTGCTGGCGGCCGTGCCCGCTTCAAGGAACCTATCTGAGGGCGGTAGTGGCGCCCTGTCAAGCACCCGCTGCCGCTCTTGAGCACAGAGGTCCGCCCATGGCCTTGGGTTCTAGTGACTGTTGCAAACCCCAGTTCGGAAGGGCGATGGAGTCCAAGGTCCGCAAGGTGCACTCGGCGCAGGGTTCCGTCAGCGCCCCGAAGCCCCGCGCGCGCGGGGACCACCCCGACACCACGAAGGAGCACCATGACCGACCGGGACCACCCCCGCACGCGCGGGGACCACAGGCCGCCACCTGGTGTTTTAGGTGAGCGGTCGTGCGTTTTTGCTTACTTCTTCAGATAGCGGCATTCCCGCGCGATGGATGCAAACCGCCGCCATGTGTCACAACATCCTCTCCGGATGCAACGGCCTCGGTGGGCAGCGCCACTCTATGTCTGCCGGACTGCGGAGCGGTGGCGGATAATTGGCGACGGCCGGGTGGGATTGTTCGGCTGGGTCGTGGTGCCCGTTGGCATGAAGGGCTCGTCGCGGGTTGGGCACGTTCGGGTCCGGGACGCGAGCGGCGCTTCGTGGAGGCCCCGCTGCGCCGCCGCCGCAGTCGCATGCTGAGCGCCTTCGCTCCCGGGACCCAGGGCGGGGGCGTTTCGGCGGTGTCGGTCAGCAGCGGAACTCGTCTGCCGTCAAGCCTCGTATGAAGCTGTCCCAACCTTCCCCAGTGAAAACCAGAACAGGGCCGGTGCGGTCCTTGCTGTCTCGGGTGGCGACTGCGCCGGGTACGGCTGCGACCTCGACGCATTGACCTTCGCCGCTGCTGTGGCTGCTCGTGATCCAGTGGGCGTCGGCGAGGTTGACGCGGGTGTTCATGCCTTCTCCAGTTCTCGGGTTCGCTCGTGTCTGGTCCTGGCGATCAGGGCGAGTGAGTCGTCAGGATTAAGGGCGAGCGTCCGTAGGTGGTCGAAGATGCCTGTGTAGCGGTCAATGTCCGCGGGCGTTTCCAGGAAACTGTCGTTGGCCATCGAGTCGATGTACACGATCTGGCCGTCCTCGGGGTCGGCGAAGGACAGCACCACGAAGGAGCCGGGCATTCCCGGATGAGCCCCGGCCTCCCAAGGGATCAACTGCAGGCTGACGTGCGACAAGTCGGCCGTTGCTTCGAGCCGTTGCAACTGCTCCACCATGACTCGCGGGCCGCCCACCTGCCGGTGCAGGGCGGCCTCATCCATGATCGCCGTCAGTTCCAGCGGGTGCTCTGCAGCCAGCACCGCTTGGCGGTCCATACGGGTCCTGACCCGCTGTGCGACGTCTTCCGGTTCGGCGTGGGGCAGATGCCCTCTGATGACGGCATGGGCGTAGGGCTCGGTCTGAAGTAGGCCGGGGACGTACAGCGCCTCCCAGTTGCGGATGGTCTTCGCCTCCGCTTCGAACTGGATGTAGGCGTTGTACTCATCGCGCAAGGCATCATGGCAGGGCCGCAGCCAGCCCTGGGTGTCGGCGCCCTCGTGCAGGGCGATGATGCGCGTGCGCTGGTTGTCGCTGACTTCGTAGACGTCGAGCAGCGTCAGCAAAGTGCGCATCTGCGGTCGGCCTTCCGGCTTTTCGATGCGATACAGCGTGGCAGGGCTGACGCGCGTCCGTGCGGTCACGTCGTCCTGACTGAGCCCGGTAGCCTTCCTGGCCCGTTTGAGTTCCGACGCCAGGCGGCGGAGGCGCACCGTGGGTGGCCTTGCGGTCACGCTCGCATCCCTTCGTCCCTGCATAAGCGGTCGCGGCGAGTCTCGCCCATGGGAGGTCCGGCCGCCAAGCCGTACGCAAATGAAGGGACTTCATTTGAATGTGTTGCAGGCGACTGCCTGTCAGGCCGGGCTAGGGCGGGACGGCAGCCCAGGGTGATCGCGTAGCGACAATGAGTGACTTGCGTCCTGATGGGGCGGGGACTTTCAGGTCGGCGCCGTGGGGCTTCCGCGCTTACATCGCGTGCAACACGGCGGATCGTGCGCCTGTGGGGCATGGAACCCGGTCGAATAAGAGGACCGACCCTTGACCCTCGTGAAATATGTCCTTGACCGACCGCTGCCCGGCACCGGTAGCCGCAGACTGCCCGCCCGTCCGCGATGCCGGAAGGTGGGCGCGCCATGGACGGTATGACGTACTGGTTTCGGCACGCCGCGGAACCGAAGGCCGTCCCGTTGGGGCGTCGGTTCGTCAAGCAGGTGCTGGTGGATTGGGGGCTTGAGCACCTGACCTAGGTCGTGGGACTGATCGCCTCCGAGTTGATGACCAACGCGGTGCGGGCAACGGGGACCACGAAGCTCGAACTGAGCTACCAGGAGCGCGAGGCGCTGCCGTTCGTCGCTGTGCGGTTGCGCGTCTCCGATGTGGTGCTGGTGGTCGAGGTCTACGACGACAGTCGCGCACTTCCTCGGGTGGGAACAGCCGCACCCGATGCCGAGGGCGGGCGAGGCCTGCCCCTGGTGGAGCGATTGAGCGTGCGGTGGCGGGCGTATCGAAACCCATCGGGCGGGCAAGGTCGTGTACGCGGTACTGCCCCTCGCCCCGATGCCGGGAACGGCCGCGAAGACACAAGCCGAGCTGACACCGCAACCGTCGCAGGTGGCAGGCCTGGAGCCGTTGCCGAGTCGGGTCCGTAAGGCGTGCGGGGAGATGCCGAGTGCCCGGCCGGATGCCGCGTTACTGACTCGACTCGAGCGGCTCTTGGAATTCAGGTTCCGGGAACATGCCGCCCCTGGCGCGTGAGCGCACGTGGACGCGTGTGGACGTACGTGGACGTACGTGGACGCACGCGGACGCACGTGGTCACCCCGGATGCCGGCTGTCCGCCGGAGCCGCGGCCCCGGTGGAAGGGGGCGTCACACCGGCCGCAGCCACACCGTCGCCAATGGAGGCAGTGTGAGGCGGAGTGAAGTCGGGTGGCCGTGGGTGGGGGTGGGGTCGGGTTTCAGGGGGTGGGGGTTGGTGATGTCGCTGCCGCCGTAGGGGGCGGCGTCCGTGTTGAGGATCTCCTGCCACGCCGCGTACTCGTCCGGCACCCCGATCCGGTACTCGTACCGCACCACGGGGGAGAAGTGCGAGACGCAGAGGACGGGCGCCGTGCCCTGCGGCCCGTGGCGCAGGAACGCGAAGACGTTGTCCTCCGCCGCGTCCCCCTCCACCCACGCGAAGCCGCCGGGATCGGTGTCCCGCTGCCAGAGCGCCTGCTCCGCGAGGTAGCGCGCGTTGAGGTCGCGCACCAGGTCCCGTACGCCCCGGTGGTCCGGCTCCGCGCCGTACGCCGGGTCGAGGAGCCACCAGTCGGGCCCGTGGGTCTCCGACCACTCCGCGCCCTGGGCGAACTCCTGGCCCATGAAGAGGAGTTGCTTGCCGGGGTGGGCCCACATGAAGCCGAGGTACGCCCGGTGGCCGGCCCGCTGCTGCCACCAGTCGCCGGGCATCTTCGACACCAGCGACCGCTTGCCGTGCACGACCTCGTCGTGCGAGATCGGCAGTACGTAGTTCTCGCTGTACGCGTACACCATCGAGAACGTCATCTCGTGGTGGTGGTACTTGCGGTGCACGGGCTCCTTGCTCATGTACGTGAGCGAGTCGTGCATCCAGCCCATGTTCCACTTCAGGCCGAACCCCAGGCCGCCGAAGCCGCCCGGACCGACGTGGTGCGTCGCGCGGGTCACGCCGTCCCACGCCGTGGACTCCTCGGCGACGGTGACCACGCCCGGGCAGCGCCGGTACACCGTCGCGTTCATCTCCTGGAGGAAGGAGACCGCGTCCAGGTTCTCCCGGCCGCCGTGGACGTTCGGCGTCCACTGCCCGTCCTCGCGCGAGTAGTCGAGGTAGAGCATGGACGCGACGGCGTCCACGCGCAGCCCGTCGATGTGGTACTCCTCGCACCAGTAACAGGCGTTCGCCACCAGGAAGTTGCGCACCTCCGCCCGGCCGTAGTCGAACTCCAGCGTGCCCCAGTCCGGGTGCGCCGCCCGCAGCGGGTCCTCGTGCTCGTACAGCGGACGCCCGTCGAACTCCGCCAGCGCCCAGTCGTCGCGCGGGAAGTGCGCCGGCACCCAGTCCATGAGCACGCCGATCCCGGCCCGGTGCAGCGCGTCCACCAGGTACTTGAAGTCGTCGGGGGTGCCGAGCCGGGCCGTCGGCGCGTAGAAGCCCGTGACCTGGTAGCCCCAGGAGCCGCCGAAGGGGTGCTCGGCCACCGGCAGCAGCTCCACGTGCGTGAACCCCAGGTCCGACACGTACGCGGGGAGCTGGTCGGCCAGTTGGCGGTACGTGAGACCCGGCCGCCACGACGGCAGGTGCACCTCGTACACCGAGAACGGCGCCTCGTGCACCGGCACGTCGGCCCTGCGCCGCATCCACTCCTCGTCGCGCCACACGTGGTGCGAAGCGTGCACGACCGAGGAGTTCGCGGGCGGCACCTCCGTGCGGCGGGCCAGCGGGTCCGCCCGGTACGTCGTACTGCCGTCGGGCCGGGTGATCTGGAACTTGTACAGCTCCCCCTCGCCCACCGACGGCACGAACAGCTCCCACACCCCGCTGCCACCCAGCGACCGCATGGCGAAGCCCGTACCGTCCCAGTAGTTGAAGTCCCCGACCACGCGGACGCCCAGCGCGTTCGGCGCCCACACCGCGAAGCGGGTGCCGGTGGCGCCCTGGTGCGTCATCGGGTGCGCCCCGAGCGCCTCCCAGAGCTGCTCGTGCCGCCCCTCGCCGATCAGGTGCAGGTCGAACTCGCCGAGCGTCGGCAGGAACCGGTACGGGTCGTGCGTGTCCAGCTCCGTGTCGGCGTAGGTGACGCGGAGGCGGTACTCGGCCGGGACCTCGCGCAGCGGCAGCACCACCGAGAAGAAGCCGTCGCCGTCGTCGAGCAGGTCGGCCCGGACGTCGTCGGCGAGGACGGAGACGGCGCGCGCGTACGGTCGCAGCACGCGGAAGGCCACCCCGTGGGTCACGGGGTGGGCCCCGAGCACCGTGTGCGGGTCGTGGTGCGTGCCGGAGAGCAGCCGCGCGCGGTCCGCCTCCGGCACGGGCGAGACCGGGACCGGGAGGGGCTGGAGTGACGCGGGTGCCTTCCCGTCGGGTGCCTTCCCGTCGGGTGCCCCGTTGGGTGCCTTCTCGTCGGGTGCCGCCCGGTGCGTGTGCCCCCTCGTCGGTTCCCTCCGCGGAGCCGGGATCTTGGGTGCGGTCTTCCCCGCCCGCACGCCCTTCCCGTCCTTCCCGCCCTTCCCGTCCTTTCCTGAAGATGCCTTCGCGGTCTTCCCCGCCTTCGAGGACTGCGCCGGTTTCGCCTTCCGGCCGCTCGTCCCGGGCTTGCCCGGTGTGGCCGTACGGGACGGATTCGCGGTTCCGGGCCGCTGCGCCGGGGTCGTGGGCGGGGGTGTGGCCTCGGGGCGGGGGTCGGGCTCGGGCGGCGGCGGGGGCGAGGGGCGGCGGGTCACGGGTGCGGCCTCCTGTCGGGACGGTCCAGAGGGGCGGCTCGGCGGGGTCAGCGGAAGTCGTCGGGGCGGCAGGCCGTGTCGGGGTCGCGGGACGGCGCGGCGGCGTCCGCCGCGAGCTGGTCGAGGGCGGCGAGCGGCACCGGCAGCCAGTCGGGCCGGTGCCGGGCCTCGTACACGGCCTCGTAGACCGCCTTGTCGGTCTCGTGGGCCCGCAGCAGGACCGGCTCGGTGCGCGGGTCGCGGCCGCTGACCTCGGCGTAGCCGGTGCAGTACGCGGCCCGGCAGGCCTCGGCCCAGTCCGGGGCCCAGGGGCGGCAGGAGCGGGCGGCGTAGTCGAAGGACCGCAGCATGCCCGCGACGTCACGGGCGGCAGGCTGCGGCAGGCGGCGCTCGCCGAGCGGCCGCGCGGGCTCGCCCTCGAAGTCGATGAGCTGCCAGTCGCCGGACGGGGCCCGCAGGCACTGCCCGAGGTGCAGGTCGCCGTGGACGCGCTGGGCCGTCCACGCGGTGGCGCCGCCGGTGCCGAGGTCCGCGAGCGCCTGGTACGCGGTGCGCAGCGCGGGCTCGTACGGGCGCAGCGCGGGGACCGCCCGCGCGGCGGCCTCCAGGCGGTCGGTCATGCCCTGCGCGAGCAGCTCGACCTGGGCGCGGCCGAGCGAGACCGTGGGCAGCGCCGCGGCGAGGGCGGCGTGCACCTCGGCGGTGGCGCGGCCGAGCGCGCGGGCCTCGGCGGCGAAGTCCTCGCCCTTGGCGAGCGCCCGCAGGGCGAGCTCCCAGCCGTCGGTGGCGCCGCGCACGTACGGCTGGAGGACACCGAGGACGAGCGGCTCGTCGGCGCCCTCGGCGGTCAGCCAGGCGGCGGGCGCCGGTACGCGGGCGCAGCCCTGCCGGGCGAGGGCGAGCGGCAGCTCCAGGTCGGGGTTGACGCCGGGCACGACCCGGCGGAACAGCTTGAGGATGTACGTGTCGCCGTACACCAGCGAGGAGTTGGACTGCTCGGCGCCGAGCGTCCGGGGCGCGAGGCCCGGGGGTATCTCCGCGTGCTCGGCGCGGGCGAACCGCAGCGCGCCGAGCCGCCCGGGTATCCGCAGCCGCTCCAGGAGCAGCGCGGCCAGGCGCGGGTCCCCCAGCGCCTCGTAGACGGTCCGCCCGGCGAGGGGCCCGTCGGCGACGTGCCCGATGAGCGCGGGCGCGAGCCGGGGCGGCAGCTCGGCGCGGACGCCGACGAGGAGCTGGTAGCAGTCGGCGGGCAGCTCGTGATCCAGGGTGGTGTCCGGGCCGGCGAGCAGGGGCTGGCGCACCCGCACGAGCAGGTGCAGCAGCCCCGGCTCCGCCCGCGTCGGCAGCAGCTCCGTCGCCGACACGAGCTGGAAGTCCGTGACGGGACGGCCCTTGCCCGCGAACCACCGCTGCCGCGGCAGCCACCCGCGCAGCAGCGGGTCCAGCGACGCGAGGAGCGCGCCGGTGTGGGCACTGGGGCGGGTGGCGGCTTCCGACATGGTCGCGTCCTTTCCGCGCCGCGGACAGGGAGGTGCCGAAGGTGCCGGGCAAGGGGCGTGCCGTGTGCGAGTGCCCAGTGCGGTGCGCCTTACGCCCCTCGCGCGGGCGCGTTCACACCACCGTCACGGCGACCTTACGCCGGGTCCTCGCGCAGCCGGAACCAGTAGAAGCCGTGGCCCGCGAGCGTCAGGAGGTACGGCAGTTCACCGATGGCCGGAAAGCGCACCCCGCCGATCAGCTCCACCGGATGGCGTCCCGCGAAGACGCGCAGATCCAGCTCGGTGGGCTGGGCGAACCGGGAGAAGTTGTGCACGCACAGCACCAGGTCGTCGCCCTCGCCGTCCGTGCCGGTGGAGGGGGCCTCCCGCAGGAAGGCGAGAACGGCCGGATTCGACGAGGGCAGTTCGGTGTAGGAGCCGAGGCCGAAGGCGGGGTTCTGCTTGCGAATCTCGATCATGCGCCGGGTCCAGTGGAGCAGGCTGGAGGGGCTGCTCATGGCGGCTTCGACGTTGGTGACCTGGTAGCCGTAGACCGGGTCCATGATCGTGGGAAGGTAGAGGCGGCCGGGGTCGCAGGAGGAGAAGCCGGCGTTGCGGTCGGGGGTCCACTGCATGGGGGTGCGCACGGC